>CAZKIQ010000040.1:0-46532 GCA_964552815.1 uncultured Alcaligenaceae bacterium
CCGTCTGGACGAATTGCTGCCTCACCGCTGGCACGCCTCACAATCGACGTCGTTGACTCCCAAAGTCGAGTCGACCAACGCCCATCCGCCCGAGTTGTGTCCCGTGGGTGAGAAGTAGTCACTTCTAGCTCGCCCCCGCAAATCCGCTCCAACCGCCAGGAATGCGGTTCACCGGTCGGGAAGGCAAGTACAGACCGCGGACCCACCGGACCCTCCGGACACGAAGCGACCGAGAACAGGGGGCGATCAAACTCGGCATGGAAGACCAGTTCGTCAGAGAAATTATGAAATAGATAAATTGATTATTCTGATAATATTTGAGTGTATAAATCGAGGATTTGCGGTCCGATTCTTTTTGCGTCGAATCGCTTCATTACCGTTATTCTGGCATTAATGCCGACCCGATTCCGAAGCTCAACGTCGGTCGCGAGACGAAAGACTGAGGTGGCAATACCATCAACATCTCCAGGTGCGGCGGCTAGAGCGTCGAAATCATGTGTAATCAATTCAGCCGCTCCGCCAGCATTGGATACCACTACTGCTCGCCCACATGCCATTGCCTCGGCAATAACCAACCCGAAAGGCTCCGGTAATGTCGATGCATGCACAACGACATCAAGAGAGTGATAAATCGAGGCAGTGTCAGCTTGAAAGGGGACGAAACCAACTCGGTCTTCCAAGCCTCGGGCCTTCGCCGCCGCCTGCAACTCCGCCAATGTGAATTGGTTTTCAGTGTGGTAGATTGGGCCGCCCACTACGTACCATCGTATCGCTAGATCCGGCCTCGCAACCGCGAGCCGGGCGGCGGCATCGAGTAGCACGAGATGTCCCTTCCATCGAGCGTACGTAGCTACTAGACCTGCGCGGAATATCCCCGGAGGTGCTGGCGGGAGACCAGCCAACTGGTCTAATTTTTCTCCATCGCATAGCCCTGGGCGGAATCGATTTACGTCAACCGCGTGATACAGCACCCGGACCGGCACTTTCGGAAGGACTCTTTTGACGTCGGTTGCGACTGCATTCGAAATAGCGAGGGCTGTTCTACATCGGGCAGATGCCAAACGAAGGAGCCTCTGGGACACCGCTCGCTCGCCAAGAAAGTCTTGCACCCACCACACAACCGGTACACATGGAGGCACCGCCACTCGGGAGAGCAGGTGGCATTTTATCCCGTTCGAGTGGACCAGGTCGGGGCGGATCCGACGGACCGCATCCCGCAACTGGCGTGCGTACACACATGCGGAAGGCATGGCTCTTACAGCAGCCATCAGAAACTTCGAGATGCGTCCAACGGCCCCGGCAGATACTCCGCTTTCACCCACCCGCCGAATCGCGATCGGCATTGGCAATACCTCAACCCCAACTCCCAAGTTAGCCATTCGCCCGACTAGCGGTCCATCGGTCCCGACGATCAGCCGCACATCCGTGGATGGGTCAGCTGCCCTTAGTTCAGATACGGCAGTAATCAGGGCTTGCTCGGCCCCCCCGACCGACCCAACCGGGTTTAAGAATAGGACGCGCATAGATTCAACAGATTGAGGTTACGCTTGCAATTCATTAAGGCATTTGCAAGATAGCGGATCGATCACCGCTAGACACCGACCTCGACGGGAGAGAGGACAACGACCTTCAAGATGGGTTTTTGTGTCCGGCTTCTTCAGGGACTCGAACACGATACTCAATTCGCGACGCCCATCGTGCCGAGCGCCGCTCAACCGCCCACCAGAACAGCCCTCCCAGTCCGACACTCCCGACCATCCCAGTCGCAAAATATACAAATAAAGCCAGCGAATTGCTGTAACCTAATACTGACGATTGAACCAGGAAGACCGACCCAGCGGCGACGATCCCGTGCGTGAGGTAAATACTGTAAGACCACGAGCCGACTCTTCCAAGCATTCTAATAATTAGTCCGGAAAGAACGATGTGAAAACGGGTGGCGGAAATCAGGAGGCAGGACGTTCCCACCGCCATGATGGGGCGAGGGTGAGAAATCGCCCACGATCCAGCCAGCAGAGTCGCGGCCAGCCCAATTAACACCCAGGGAGATATTTGCTTCACCCCTATCCAAAATGCGGCGGCACCAAGCCCACAATAACAGAACCAACCGGGGAGTTTCCAGGACACATCATCGGGGGCAAAACCAAGCCAACCAAAAGCGAATGCGGCCGAAGTCAAAGTTCCGCCAAGAACCACCATCTGGAGAATGAGTAACACCCTTGCCTGTAATGATTCTCCTCCACGCCGAACATTAAACCTTCTTACAACCCAAAACACTACGGCCCAGAGGAAGTGGATTTGGATCAGTGTCTGGAGCGACCAAAAGAACCCCATGATTGGCCGAACGCCAAATAGGTCTGAAACGCAGAACACGTTCGCAAGCACGGCACCAGGTCTGGGAACTGTTGAAGGCACAGAACTGATCGTATAGATCACCAAAATCTTGAGCAAATATACCAATACTGTGGCTGACCAATAAGGCACGAGGAGGCGGGTGAACCTCCTTGCAATGAAGCGAGTGATCGAAAAGCTTACATCCGATCGACGTGGCAGATATCCCAGAGCGAGGAAATAGCCGGATAGTACAAAAAAGCTCTCGACACCGGGGCGCCAACTAAGAAGGGTGGCATACCATACGCCCATCACTGGTTTCAAAAGGTAAGCAAAGTGATATGCCACGACACTCATGCATACGAAGCCCCGAAGGGGCTCGATGAGCTCAACGTGCCGACTGATCCCGTGTTCGTCAGCCTTCGTCCTCTGTCCGGGCACCGGGGGATGGGGGAGAGGCACGGTCACTAAAACCCTTCTCGTCGGAGGGACGTCCAGCCTGTGGACGCTGACATCCGTTCGATCTATCAGGTGAAGGTGGCAAGGCAAGGAGGGATCGAGAGTAAGCGGAAGCGAGTAAGGCGGCGTGCGAGTTCCATCCGAACTGCGCGGCCCGGGCGAGCCGTGCCAGGCGATCGGGAAAGTCGATTGCACTGCAGAGTACACTGAGTACTACTTCAACCCACGCCTCCAAGGCCCCCACTTCCGCGTAGCCGCACGCTGGGCCGCCGACCTCCCGCAGAACCGGGATGTCACTCGCCACCACCGCCGCCCCGCATGCCAGGGCCTCGATCACCGGCAGCCCGAACCCCTCGGCCTCGCTTGGGACCAACACCACCGGGGCCCGCCGGTAGACCTCGGCCAACTCCGCCCGCGACAGCCCGGTGACGTGGACGATTGCACCCGACAGCCCGAACCCGGCGATCTGCTCGCGGTGCGCCGCCGTCCACTCTCCGCCGACTTTCACCAAATTCAGGCCCGCTATCCTCTTTCTGGCCGCAGCCACCACGTCGAGCAGCAAGTCGACCCGCTTTCGGGGGACGCAACTCCCGACGTGCAACACCCACGGTGTCCCGGCAAGGGCGTCTAGCCACGGGAGTTTCGGGGGGGGCGCGGGCGGGTCGGGTGTGAACTCGGGAGCGACACCGTAGGAGGCGTGGACCAAACGGGCCGGGTCGACGAGTCCGAACCGGGTCAACTCGTCTCTAACCGTGTGGGTGCTGTGGAACACGACGGCCGCCTTCTGCATCCCCGTCAGGATACGTCGGGCGAGCCATCTGAACCACCGCGGGCGGGGGTCGCGAGCGGGCTCGATCAGGGACCGGAACGCGTCGAGGTCGTGGCAGAAGACCCCGGTCCGATCGGCAGGCAGGTCGTGGACGAGGTGGGCGTAGGTGTGGTCGGCGAGGTGGAAGTAGTCGAATCGGCTGCGGACTCGGCGGAGGTGGGCGGGAAACGTGACGAACCGGTTCAGCAGTCGGTCGGCGTTGAACGCGGTATTCCGCCGGCCGAAAAGGGGGAGACGGGTGGCGAAGCGGGTGAACGTCGGGCAGACTCGGGTCCCATCGACGCCCGGCGGGAGGTGGGCGAGGAGCATGTCCGCACATAGGTCCATGCTGGGCCACCCTTCCTCGGGGAAGTCCGCGAGGACGGCGAGCCTGACCGAAGTCATTCGGGGGTCCGGGCCGCGACCCAGGTTCCCCCGGCCAGCATTCGTGTCCACCGTCCCCGACTAAGAGCGGTACTCCTCAGCACCGTACACCTGCGGTCTCGGAAGAACCGAATCAGATCGAGCGGGTTGCACAAGTAAGTGGCGTCATTGTCAGACCAGAACGGCGGTCGGACGTCCGGGTCACGCATGGTGAATGTGGGCTGGTGGGAGATCGTCTTTCGGGCCGTCAGGCACACGTTCCGCACGAGAGCGCAGACTGCTTCTGGCAGGGTGTTGCCGAACGGGTGCTTGGGCATCTCAGCGTCCCGAAATAGGATTCGACGGGTGGGGCGGGCACGCCATACATACCGAGTGAGGACGGACACCGAGGGCCCAACCCCGAGCAGGTTCGGCCCGACCACGCACACCACCCCGCCGGGCCGGACCACCCGGATCATCTCGTTCAGCATCTGTGCGGGGTCCGGAACGTGCTCAAGGCATTGGTGAGTGGCGGCCACATCGAACGCGCCGTTCTGAAACGGAAGATAGAGCCCGCTGCCAGCGAGGAAGCGAAGGCAATCGCTGGCCTGTGGTTCAAACCCGGCCGGGTTCAGATCGATCCCGGTGGCGTCGTAACCTCCGTCCGCAAACCAGTACGTCGACCAACCTGCCCCACAACCGACGTCGAGCATCCGGCCGGGCGCGGCGAAAGCCCGAACGAACTCGACGTACCGCTCGAAAGCAGCCCGGGAGGTTTCGGCCGACTGACCAGTCGCTCGAACTGCGTCCGCGGTTTTGTACAGGGTTTGCAGGATGTCAGCCGGCGTATTCATTGGTCCGGTATCTCGTCGGCGACAGGCGAAGATGAGGATGCGAGCACAGGTACCGCGTGTTCGCTCGTAAGTTCTCTGATGAACGCGGCCACCCGCCTCGCCTGACGGTCCGGATCGAACGCTGCGGGCACGACTGGAACCGCGTCCCGCTTCGCTCGCAACTGTTCGAGACTGATCCGTTCGATCAGTTCGGCCATCGCGGCCACGTATCTCTGGTCCCACGGTGAAGATCCTGGCAACCGCCAGAGCCATCCGTCGTCGAGGTCGTACGCCAGGGGAATCTGCCCGGTCACCACCGGGAGCCGGAACGCCAAGTACTCGCTCAGTTTGGTCGTGTACCGGAACGACCCGACTCGGTCGACCGACTGCGGCAGGCTCCCGACGTCCATCGCTGCGTACAACGGAGGAAGGTCGGCCTGAGGAACCCGGCCCGTGAACACCACACGCCCGTGTGGCAGGCCCTCGGCCCGGGCTTCCAAGCGCGGTCTGCCGGTCCCGTCCCCGACGATCAGAAACGTCACGTCTGGTCTGCTGACGAGCCGGGCCGCCTCGACCAATTCGGCCCCGTAGCAGTACCCGTACCGACGAGTCCACGTCATGTTCCCAGCAATCCCGACGACCAAGTTGTTTTGCGGGATGCCGAGACGTTCCCGTGTTGTGCGGCGGTCGGCCTCCCGTTCGTCCTGGGTTCGGGTAAACGGTGCCCACCCGGGGGCGGTCATCACCCGCGGAGTGCCGAAGGTGAGGGCTCGACCAGCTAGGTAAGGAGTCCACCCGATAAAGCCTGCCGCGAACCGGCAGAGGACCCTCTCGTACAGCCCGAACACTGGCCCGAGAGCCCAAACCCGACTACCGACCCAGGGTCCGACCGCGTCCCCACTGCTGACAACATAACGTTGGCCGAACATCAGCCGGGCGATGATCAGGGCCGCTCCCCCCGGCAGACCGGTTCCTTCCATCACAACCACTTCCGGACGAGTACGCTGGATTGTTTGGAGGAGTCGCCAGAACATGCTCCTCTTGCGGCGACTGTCGAACGGAAACACCTCGACCCCCTGCCCGAGGTCCCGTACCAGGTGGCGGACGCGATCCTCATCGTTGCTCCCGTGCCCGAGGGTCGCGAAGATGAGAATTCTCGAACTCATTTCCCCGCCGAAACGATCGCGTGATAAACCGCCAGCGTCTCGGCCGCGGTGCGGTCCCAAGTGTACGCTTCGACCGTCGCTCGGGCGGCAGCCCCGAGCCGGGCACGCAAGCGGGGGTCATCTCGGAGTTGGGCTAGTCGGTGGGCAAGAGCCGGGACGTTCCACGGTTCGGCCGTCAACAGACCGTTCACGCCGTCGAAAATTAACTCTGCAGCCCCCGCCGCTTGACTCGTAATGACTGGTAGCCCGGTCGCCATCGCCTCGGTGACAACGAGGCCGAACGCATCGTAGTAAGTCGGGAACAGGAAGCAGTCGGCAGCCGCAAAATAACGGTGGACTTGCTTACTAGTCGGCACGAATATGACTCGGTCGGCCGCCCCCACGTCCGCCACCACGCCCCGGTACGGGTCCGGGTTCGATCGGGACACCGCGACGAGCCAGACCCCGGGCGTCCGACCCGTCGCCATGATTGCGGGTACGATAGCCTTCTGGAGGTCGCCGACGTACAGGGCGACGAAGTCACTCGACCGCAGGCCGAGTTCGGACCGGACCCGGCCGCGGTACGTCTCGCGGTTCCGCGGGTGGAACGTCTCGGTATCGGTCCCATGGTACACAACCCGGATACGCTCACCGAGTCCGTACCACTCGTTGAGATCGGCCTTTACTCGGTTCGACGGGGCGAGAAACGCCTTGGCCGCCCGGTGCCGCATCGCGAGCCGGTCCAGTCGGCCGACGACGGCCCGGCTGACCCGCTTCCGGAACGGGACCGGCCCGGCGTACCGGTCCCCGGCCGCGAACCACGCAGGCTGGCAGATGTGGGCGGTGATCACGTTTTGTCGCAACCCGCATAACCCCTGGGCGTGGACGATATCGAACGTCCCTTGCACCGCGAAAGTCGCTGGGAGAATGAACGACACGATTGTCGCCAGCGCGTTCCGCCGCCATGCCGGGACGTGGTGAAAGGTTATTCCGGCCCGATCCTCAACGTCGACACGATTCGAGAACACATGGACATCGTGGTGGTCGCGGAACCGCGTTGCCAACTCGGCTACATAGCGGCTGTGGCCCATATATCGGTTGTATTCGTGAACAATAAACGCGATCCGCAATCGTCTACCCATCCGGTGCGCCTCTCAGACCGTTATAAACGGTTCAAGAAATGATACATATTGAAACGTACAATTGGACGAGTTTGATCGCGGTCTTGAATTACGGAAGCAAGTCTTCAACATTGAGTATGAGAGAGAGGCTTCAACGTTCTAGCGGACCACCCGTCCCACCACCCGCTAATGAATGCGCGAGTAGCACGGGCGAGAACGCCAAATTCGCGGCATGGTTGACCAAATCGCCGAATCGCGACGAGGCTTGCAAGCATCCCAGGGGAGTCAACGCGCCCGATAAGCAATTGCCTCGTAACGATTACGGGCCACCAGATTCGCTTGCTGTGTTTGCCGACCACGAAACCGTGGTTGTAGGTCGGGTTATACACCTTGACCCGGAGATCTCCGTCACGACCACCTGCAAATACCAAGTTCGTCGGGTAGTGGTGCACTACGTTTGCGAAGTCGAAAACTACACGGAATCCGCGACCGCGGACCTGAAGGCAGACCTCTAGCTCAAACAACTGCCAATAATTCCTGAGCCTCTCTTCGAACCGATCGAACGCAGTCCGACGCAGAGAAAGATTGTACCCGACGAGATGGGTCACATCGCGGGGTGGCCGCTGCCGCCATTCCGGCAGTTGGTCGTACATGTTGCCATGTAGAGTGCCCCAGAGGGTAAACTCCCCAACTGGTTCGCGGTCTCGGATCGGGAAACGAGTGCCATCGGAGTTGAAATTGTCGGCTGGGCCGCCAACCGCTCCGACAGCAGGGTCCGTGTAATGGGCGAGGTGACGTGACAACCAATCTTGTGGGGCAACCGCGTCGTCGTCGATCAGAGCGATAACATCTTCGTTGGTATAGCCCAAGGCGGCGTTCTCGGCTGGCACAATCCCCGGCTTCTGAACATGGAGAATGTCAAGCTTGAACGGCAGATCAGGCCGCAAAGTCTCCGCTGCGTCACGGGTAGCGTTGTCAGTACCCTGCCAGACGACGACAACTCGGTCCGGCTTCCGCTCTTGTTCAGCAAGCGCACGCAGGCACCGAGAAAGGGCTTCGGGTCGCTTCCAGCTCGGAATGAGTACGGCCACCGAAAGGTTCACGGTTCTTTATGCCATCCGGACAAATCCGTAGCCGGTCCCATTACAGTAGTTCCACAGTAGAAGAAGTCAAAACCTAGCCGAACCCGACCGGGCTAATGCGGTCAGGAAGAATCGGGTCTTCAGTTTCTCGCCGGCGTGTTCGAGGGGAACCGGTTCCCGATCCTCCTCGCAGTGAATCCATTTTTTGTAGCGTTCATTAGGGAAATACTTCAAGATCTGATCGGCTGACCCACCGGCGGCTTCCAAACCGCACCCAACGTGAGCTTCGAGGAACCAGTCAACGTTCGTTGAGAGCGTCTGTTCTGCCCCTGCAAGGACACGGCACTCAAACCCTTCAACGTCCACGAACAAGACATCCGGTTTGCCGTACTCGGCGGCCAATGAATCGACAGTGACTGCCGGGACCTCAACGCGGCCTGCATAGTCGCTCACCTCGGCAACCGCGCCGTTGAGACCACCGTTGAACACGACCTTTCCAGGCTTGTCAGATGCAGCGGCATGTCGGGCTACAACCCAGGGCATCGCATTCAGTTCAACATTTCGTTTGCATTGTAAAATGTTGTGGGCGTTAGCTTCGACAAGAATCACGCTTCCTGTCGGACCGACTCGATGGCCGATCATCAGCCCAACAACGCCTTGGTGTGCTCCTAGATCAAACACACGGGCACCCTGGCGAAGTCCGGCTTTGCACATCAAGTTAAGTTCAGGCAATGGTTCCCAGTCGTGATCGTACCATCCCTCACCGAGCCCATCAGCCAGTTCGATTCGAAGCCTTATGTCGCCATAGAAGTGCTCCACGATACGACGAGGGAATGTCTGGATTTGCTTTTCGAGCTTCCGACGTTGCAGGAATCGACGAAAAGAACCTGGCACGATTCCGCGGGCCACTCGCTTCCACATGGTCGCTCCCAACAGTCAAGAGGTTTTCGATAGGATGTGTTTTAATTGTCGGAGGTGAGTTGACACCGAAGATTGCGACGCTGTTTCCCACGCCCCGACTGCGAGACGGTGACGATGGGCTTCGTCCTTCAACGCCCGAACCAACGCCGCGGCGAGTTCTAACGGGTCTGGCCGGTCGCCCGGAGCGGACTCGCCCGAGACCCCGGGAACCAGCCAGTCCGGGATGCCGCCGGTCGCGTACCCGACGGCCGGCAACCCGACGCACCCGGCCTCGATGCCGACCAGCCCGAACGGTTCCGGCCAGACACTAGGGACCGCTAGTACATCCGCCGCCCGCATCTCAGCCTCCCGCCGGTCTAGTCCGACCCACCCGAGGAACTCGGCTCGCACCCCTCGCTTCAGAGCCAGCGACTCCGCAGCCTTGCGGTACGGCCCATCGCCGGCGACCACTAGGGTAAGCGGCCTAGCGAGTTCGGCCGACGCGAGGGGGAGGGCGGTGATCAGGTGGTCAAGTCCCTTCAACCGGGTGATCCGTCCGAGGAATAAAACCCGCCCGGATGAGGGACTAGGGGATGGTGGGTTTGCGTCACTGTCGACCCCGGGGGGAAACAATGGCACAAGTTGCGGGTCTGCGACACCGTGCCGGCGGTACTCGTCCCTCATGTGAGTACTGGCCACGAGCACCGCCCGATGCAGCGCCAATGTCGCGTTTCGCCGGCGTTGGTGGCGGTAAGACTGCAGCATGGTGATGGGATTCCGGCCGCCACACCTCCTAGGAAGGTAGGCTGCCAGGCAACCGCGGCCCAGCGTCCGGGAACAAGCTTGATATCCTGTGGCGGCGAAGCACTTCGTCCCACTTATACAGGTGCCGTGATATCCGTGGGCGTACAGAACACTCGGGAACCGGCCCGCAAGTTCAGCTTCCACCTCGGGGTTGGCGATCCCGTGCTGGTACACGACATCCGGTTTCCACTGAGCAACGTTCCGAAGGACGCCAGCGAGCGGCTGGCCGGCATACGTCCACCGCGACACGTCCGGGCACCCAGAAAGAATCCCAGTTGCCGGGTCATGATCACGGTTTGTGAGAAGACCAATTTCGAACCCGGTGTTCCGCAACAGGGGCAGAACAGCACGCAAGTGCGTCTCGACCCCACCGACGATACCGGCGTGCTCCGTGGCGATCAGGACTCGCACAAGTCCATCACCCAGTCAGCGAGGAGACGCAAAGCGTCCGGCCGGGCCTCAACCGCCGCCCGGGCCGCCGCCCCCATTTCCGCCAGCGCCAGCCGGTTCGCCAGCGCCTGCTCGAACACTTCCGCCAGGGATGCCGCGTCCCCGGCCGGGACGACCCACCCAGTCTCCCCGGGCCGGACCCACTCGGCCGACCCGCACCGGTTACTCACCGCGGCCGGCAGCCCGCAGGCCATCGCCTCGGCCGTCACGAACCCGAACCCGTCTTCGAGCGATGGCAAAACGAAAAGTTCCGCTCGGTGGTAGGCTGACACCGGGTCGCCAGGGGCTACGGTGACGTCTAGCCCGGCTCGCTCCCGGGCGAGCAGCGATTTAGAAAGCCGGTCCCCGGTCCCGCCGACCAGCTCGACCGCCACCCGACCCGGCCCGACCGCCCTGGCCGCCCGAAGCAGGTATGCGAACCCTTTTCTCAAGTCAAGCGAGCCAACATACACCACCCGCAGTGGCCCTTCTGCCGGGCGTTTGTTTTCCGGCGGGCGGAACCGGGGCAAGTCGATAGGCTGCGGCACCACCGCAATCTTGTTAGCCGTCACTCCGTGTGTCACCATCGATTGTTTCGCCCAATTGGACGACACCCGGATGCGGTCAGCAAGCTCGTACTCTCGCTCGATTCGTGCAATCATCTCATCGGTCGGGTGGCCGTGGTGCCGCCGGCCGAGCTTCGCGGCCTCGTCCCGGTATGCCCTGGCGAAGTCGCGGATGTGGCCGTTCGGATTGTCGAGCACGATCGGCACCCCGCGGGCCTTCGCCCACTCCAGGCTTTCCAGTCCTACCTGGGTGAAGGTGTAGACCCAATTCGGCCTGACGGCTTCGAGTCGGCTCGCCGCCCAATGTCCGACGGCCCGGTCGCGGGCGAACGTGATGCGACCGGGTCGGAGTCGAGCCGCCACCTCGCGGGCGAACCACGTCTGCCGAGCCGGCGGGCACTCTTCCCATGTGACCCCCTTCAGCGGCGGGTCGAGTGGCCAGACCGCGGCCCGCCCCGGCCCGAGGGCGACCACCGGCCCGGCAAGGGCCAGACCAGCGGCCGCGGTCGCGACCTGCAACCCCAGCCCCCCGACCCCGGCCCGGGAGCCGTACACCAGGGCGTTTGTCACCGCCGCTCCCCTGCCCGACGGAGGGCGCAGGTGTACGTAGCGAACGTCCCCCCGGCCATCCGTCGGGCGGTGAACTCGCCGGCTCGGGCTTCCGCCGCCGCTGCAAGCGCCCGCCGCCGCGGCTCGTCGGCCAGCAGCCCGGCCACCGCCGCGGCCAGTGTTTCGCCGGTCACCGGCTCGACCATCACCCCGGCCGGGCCGACCACCTCCGCCATCGCCGACGCCCCGCGGACCACCGGGCACGCCCCCGCCGCCATCGCCTCGACCACCGGGTATCCGAACCCCTCGTACAGCGACGGGAAGGCGAACACGCTCGTCCGCCGGTACAGCCACCACAGGTCCGGGTCGGAGAGAATTCCGGTCTCGACCACCACCCCGGTCAGCCCGAGCCGGGCCAGGTGCGCCCGGTACGCCCGCTCCCGGTCGTCGCCCCACCCGGCCCGGCCGTAGAGGACGAGGGAGGCAGGGGCCGCGGCCCGCACCCGGGCGAACGCCTCCAGCAGCGCCCCGAGGTTCTTCCGCGGCTCCAGGTTCAGCGGCGACGAGATCACCGGCCCCGCCGGCAGCCCGCGGAGGGCCGGGTTCTCCGGCCGGCCGGCCGCCGCCCCCGGGCAGAACGCCCGCAGCCCGTGCGGCACCACGTCGATGGCCCGCACTGGCACGCCCCACAGCCGGTGCAGGTCGGCGGCCGTCGCCCGTGAGATGCACACTGCCCGGCGGACCCGGCGGCGGACGGCCCACCGGAACAGCCGGTATGGCCGGGACCGGACGGCGGCGGCGTACTCGGGGAAAAGCTCGTACATCAGGTCGTGGACGGTGACGACGACCGGGCACGGGGCGACGACCGGGGCGAACCCACCGAGGCAGTGGCACAGGTCCGCTCGGGCGGCGGCGAGGGCGGCGGCGACCCGGGCGTGGTCCCGGTACGCGGCGGCGAACCCGGCCGCCCGGGCGAACGGCCGGTACGCCCACCGCCCGCCGGGCCGGGCGAACACCGGCCGCAGGTCCGGCACCGGCTCCGGGGTCGCTCCGAGCACCACGAACCGGGCCGGCGGGTCGAGGGCCGCGAGGGCGTGGACCAGGTCCACCGCGTACCGGTACAGCCCGGCCCCGAGCCACAGCCCGTCCAGCCCGCCGAGGTCGAGGGCGATCCGGGGCGGCCTCACTGCCGCACCGCCAGCACGACCAGGTCCCACCGGAGGCACCGGCCGGCGAGCGGGTGGTCGGCGGTGAGCCGGTGGAAGGTCGGCAGCTGCACGATCAGCCGCACACCCACGTACCCCCAGTTGAGGAGGTCGTGGGCCAGCCCGCCGGGAAGAAGTGCGAGTACAGCACCTGCCCGCAGGCGACCGCCCGCACCCCGTCGAGCTGCGGCAGGTATCCGCGGTGGGCGGCCGGTCGGTCACCCACGGCCGGAACCCGCCAGCGCCCGCAGGAACACCCCCCGGACCGCGGCCAGGTCGAAGTCCCGCCGGCCGGCCGCCACCGCCCCGGCCGCAAGCGCGGCCGCGTACCCGGGGTCCGTCACCAGCCGGTGGAGGACCGCCGCCACCCCGGCCGGGTTTGGGTCGTCCACTACCGCCGCCGCCTCGGGGTTGGCCCGCGCCCACCTGACGGCTGAGCTGTACCCCGGTCCCCACGCCAGGACCGGCAGCCCGGCCGAGGTGTAGTCCGTCAGCTTGCTGGGGAAAAGGGTCGCCACGTCGATCTGCTCCCGGGCCTCGAACGACGCCGGCAGGAACAGGGCGTTGGACGTCCGCCCGAGGCGATCGGCCATCTCCGCCGGCGGCAGAAACCCTACCCGCCGCACCACCGGGCCGGTCAGCCCCCACCCGGCCAGTACGACTTCTTCGTGCGGGGTGTAGAGGTCCAGGTGCCCGCCGGCCGCGGACAGCACCCCGGCCAGCGCCCGGAGCAGGGTGAGGGTGCCGTCCTGGTGGACGTGCCCGCAGAACGCCACCACCGGCGGGCCGGCCCGGTCCGCCCGGACCCGGACCCGCGGCTCCGGGCTATCCGCCCCGCGGCTAGGGTACAGGAGCGTGCCCGGCCGGCCGAACCAGCGCTCGCACTGTTCGATCATCCCCGGGCTGACGCAGTACCGGACCGCCGCCTGCCGGTACGCCCTCCCGACCAGCCGGCGGCACGCCCACCGGACCGCGTCGCACAACGGCCCGGGCTTCCGCCGGGTCTGGTAGCTCGGCCAGTCGTCGTGGAGCACCAAGTGGAGCCGGGCGCCGAGCCGCCGGGCGACGGCCGCCGCCGGCCCCCAAAGGAACCCGGACGTGACGGTCAGCACCGCGGCCGGGGCGAACGGCCGCACTCGGGCCAGGATCGAGCGGGTGAACCGCCGGGCCAGGGCGGTCATAAGCAGCGGCCCGGCCGGGTTGAACCGGGTCCGGGCGAGCCGCGGCGGGCTGTAAGGGAATGAGTGATACGCCACCCCCGGCAGCCGGCGGTCGGACCCCCATCTGGCGTCCGGGCCGGCGTCCACCGCCAGCAACCGGTCGGGCGGGTATTCGGCCAGCAGTCGGTACAGCAGAAGCGACCCTCCGGCGGTCCGCTCGACCCCGACGTCGGAGACCACCGCCAGCCGAGGCAGGGCGTCTGGGGCAATGTCACCCACCGAGCCGCCCCCGCCACGCTGCCACCATCTCATCAAACGCGTCGTCTAGCGTCTTGGTGATGTCCCACCCCGGGTAGTGGGCCTTCATCTTCCGCAAGTCGCTGATGTAGCAGATGTGATCGCCCTCGCGGTTCTTGTCCACATACTCGAAGTGCATCTTCTTCCCGCTGATTGCTGCGACCCGGTCGAAGGCCTCCAGTATCGAAACCGAGTTCGCTCGGCCACCGCCGATGTTGTACACCTCGCCGCACCGGGGGTTCTCCCAGAACGCTTCAATGAACCGGGCTACGTCGTGGGAGTGGATGTTGTCCCGGACCTGCTTGCCTTTGTAGCCGAAAATTTTGTACGTCCGCCCTTCGAGGTTGCAACGGACCAGGTAGCTGAGAAATCCGTGCAGCTCGACTCCGCTGTGGTTCGGCCCGGTCAGGCAGCCGCCGCGGAGGCAGCACGACCGCAGTCCGAAGTACCGCCCGTATTCCTGCACCAACACGTCGGCCGCCACCTTCGATGCCCCGAACAGGCTGTGTTTGCTCTGGTCTATCGGGAAGTCCTCGGGGATGCCCGGCTCGTACGCGGGGTCGTCGTAGTCCCACCGGGTCGGCAATTCCTTCAGGGGGATGGTATTGGGCCGGTCGCCGTACACCTTGTTGGTGCTCATGTGAACGAAGACGGCGTCGCCGGCGTGTTGGCGGGTGGCTTCAAGTAGGTTCAGCGTGCCGACCGCGTTGACATCGAAGTCGTCGAATGGCCGGCTGGCGGCGAGGTCGTGGCTCGGCTGGGCGGCCGTGTGGACAATCAGGGCGGGCTTGAGATCTTGAATCAGGCGGAGAACCCCAGTGCGGTCACGGATGTCGAGTTCGACGTGGGTGAAAGAGGGGAACATCTCCAACAGGCGTTTTTGGTTCCAGCGGGTATCGCCCTGCGGTCCGAAAAAATCGGCCCGCTGGTTGTTGTCGACACCATAAACTCGCCACCCTGTCGGGGCGAAGTGGGACACAACCTCAGAGCCGATGAGGCCGGAGGAACCGGTGACGAGTAACGTCTTCATGCCCCCTCCCGCCCCGCCGGCCTGGCGACGGTCTCCGCCGCCACCGTCGGGAACGACACGCTCCCCCACCCGTATTGCTGGGCCGGCCGCCGAAACCAGCCGGTTGGAGGCGAGCGGTGTACCTCCAGGGTCACGCAGTCTTCCACCCGGTCGAGTATCTCGACCATCGTCCGGGCGACGTCGACGCTCAGCCGGTAGACCCCATCGGCCAGGAGCGAGATGTCGTGGACGGTTCGGATCGAGTTGGGGCCGGCCGCCAGCCGCAACTCGTCAGCCGGGTCGAACGAGCCCACCGGGGCGATCCCCACCGGTGTTCCGATCGCGTCCCGCACCCGGACATCCAGGCTGACGGTGGCTTGGACAACGGCGTCCAGATCCATTTCCAGCCGCAACTCCGTTCGATCGTGGCTGGCCTCCACCTCCGCCTTGACGCGGCGGATGGTAACCAACCCGCGACCTCCGGGGTCGCAGACGAATTCGCGGCCTGCGACCCCGCCCGCGAGGTAGTCGCGGACCACGTCCGCAGTGGTCCAGACGCGAGCGGTGCGGCCGCCAACGAGCAGCACCGCCCGCCCGCACAATCCTTGAACCACCTGCATATTGTGGCTCACGAACAACACTGTCCGCCCGCCCTTGGCCACATCGCCCATCTTGCCGAGGCACTTCTTCTGAAACTGCGCATCCCCAACTGCTAAAACCTCGTCGACGACCAGAACCTCCGGCTCCAGGTGCGCCGCCACCGCGAAGGCGAGCCGCATGTACATGCCGCTGCTGTAATGCTTCACCGGCGTGTCGATGAACTTTTCCACCTCCGCGAAGGCGACGATCTCATCGAACTTGCGGGCGATCTCGGAACGCCGCATGCCGAGGATCGCGCCGTTGAGGTAGACGTTCTCCCGGCCGGTCAGCTCGGGGTGGAAGCCGGTGCCGACTTCGAGCAGGCTGCCGACCCGGCCGTGAATGTCGGCCTCCCCCTCGGTCGGCTCGGTAATGCGGGAGAGGATCTTGAGCAGCGTGCTCTTCCCCGCCCCGTTGCGGCCGATGATGCCGACGACCTCGCCGCGTTTCACGTCGAAGGAGACGTCCTTCAACGCCCAGAACGGCGGATTCTTCTCAGCCGCTTTTGCCCGGCGAAGCAGTCGCCGGAGCGGCGCGGACGTGAACTTGTTGATCGAGTCGCGGAGGGTGCTGTACCGTTCCCGGGTCGCCCCGAGGTGGTACTGCTTGCCAAGCCCGCGAACGGAAACCGCGATGTCACTCATGTCGGGTCAGACTATGTCCGCGAAGGTGCGTTCGAGTCGGCGGAAGTAGAGCAACCCACCCGCGAATAGAACGGCCACGGCTGCTACGGAGACGCCCATCAGTCCCCAGTCTGGGGCGTCGGTGCCGAGCAGCGCCCAGCGGAAACCCTCGACGACGCCAGCCATTGGGTTCAGGCCGTAGAGCAGGCGATAGTCTTCGGGCACGATGCTGGCCGGGTACGCAACAGGGGTTACGAACATCCAAAACTGTGTCAGGAATGGGATGGTGTAGCGGACGTCGCGGTACTGGACGTTGAGTGCTGAGAGCCACAATCCCACCGCGAATGCAGACACGACCGCGAAGGCGGTGAACAGTGGCAGTGTCAGAATCTCCCACCCCGGCACAAGGCCGAACCAGAGCATCGCGGCGAACATCAGCCCTAGCGTCACGGCGAAGTCGGCGAGGCCGGAGAAAACGGATGACAGGGGCACGATCAACCGGGGAAAGTACACCTTCGAGATCAGCCCGCGTTCGTTCACCAAGCTGTTGCTCGACTGCGTCAGGGCGTACGCGAACAGTTGCCAGGGAAGTAGCGCCGCCAGCACGAACAGAGCATAAGGCCGACCATCGGAAGGCATCTTGGCGAGCTTGCCGAAGAAGACAGCGAACACCGCCATCGTGGCGAGCGGCTGGATGACGGCCCACGCGACGCCGAGGGCGGTCTGCTTGTAGCGGAGTTTGATGTCGCGGAGAGTGAGAAAGAACAACAATTCGCGATACCGCCAGACCTCGGCGAGGTTGACGGCCCGCCACCCGCCGGACGGCCGGATGCGGGTGACTTCGGGTTCGTGCTCGGCCGGCCGGTCACCCACGTTGATCCCTCGCCGTTTCCCGGACGTTCGCCACAATCCCCATTTGAACTAGCAGAAGCACCGACCCGGGAATAGCGGACAACGTGCCCGTACCGATGAACGCCGTCGCCCATCCCAGTCCTGTGCCTGCGTACATGATCGCCGTGCCGAGGGCGAAACTGCCTCCCGTCGTAGGGGGCGGTTTTGCGTACAGCCAGCAGAGGAATCCCACCCATAACCCAAGACCAACCCACCCCTGATCGACCAGAATCCGGCAGTATTCATTTTCCAACCCGATCTGCTTCGGGGCACGGTCCGCAAGGAAGAACGGGATGCTCGTCCCAGCCGAGCTTCCCATCCCGGCACCCATCGGGTAGTCGATCAGAATCGCGACGAAATGGTCATTGGCGCTTCCTTCGACACGGGTCTGGACATATTCGGAGTCTTCCAGCGTCGTCACTCTCTGCAAACGTTCATCTGTGAGTGCGAGATAGATTCCCCCACTGGCGAGAACCCCAACAGCCACCCCGAGCCGCCATGAAAATCCCGAGATCACCCAGGCAGCAACGAAAGTCAGCGCAGCCCCCACAACCGGCTGGCGGGCGGCACAAAGTAGCGCTCCGCCAACGGCAGCGCCCACACCGGCTGCAAGCCAAAAGCTCTCCGCAAAACCGACCTTGCGATCCAGTAACCGCCCGAGAAGAAACCCCAGCGTGCCAACCATCGCGCCGCCGTAAGCATGGGCACTCAGGAACGTTGACGGGATGCGGAACTTCCCACCGGCCACGTCCCGGGACTTGTAAATGATTTCGGTCACGGCGTTATCCGGGAAGAACGCCTCGACCCCGTAATGGTACAAGTAGATGCCGGCTGCCAGGGCGATGAGGTTGAGCCCGGCCATCGCCCGTGCCAGGACAGCAACATCGACCGGGCCAAAACGGGATGCGATCAGCATCGTCGGCAGGAACCACACGGTCCCCCGAAGTGCGACCGCCTGGACGAGGTAATCGTTGATCGGGACGGCCGTCAAAAGTACCGGCCACGCGATGAGTGCCTTCATCCACCCGCCGGTCGTGGTACCCCAGATGTCTGCGGTGTGCGTTTCCGGTCGGGTAAGGAACCCGGCGTACAGCCCGAGTAGCCCGCCGTCGAACATGAACGTCGTCCAGACGCTGAGGTAGTTGGCCCGGACAACGCCATTGAAGTACCCGACCCCGATCGCGAACGCCATACCCGCCCCGAGCGAGAGCCGCGTGCAGACGAACGCCCCGACGAAGGCGACGAGGGGGAAAGCAGGGTCCATTTTCTCAGGCTTGCGGAGAAAAATCCGAACATACAAATCTCGAGGTCACGCCGCGGTTTGTTATAGGGCTGCTCGTTTCTTGCGCGAAGGATTGCCTTGACGCTCCGCGAAGTATCGGCGCGGCCAAGCGGACGTCTAGCGTGCACGTCCAGAGGAAACCCTTCGTCCAACGCTTGAGGTGAGTCTTCATCGGTATTCCAATGAGGTGGGGTAAGCTCTTAAGGGATGCGGTGAAACGGCCGAATCAAGTTCCCCGGTTCGTGGCGTAGTCGCAAAACCCCTCGCGGACGGCCTCGCCGGTTCGGCGGGTGGCGATTCATTTGAGGGGGAGCGGCTCGCTCATGGCAAACAGGAGATGCGGCCAGGGGCCGAGCGCGAGCCCTGGTGTCCAGGGGGTGAGCACAGAAACCGGATCGATTCGTGCGGCGTAAGCGGCCCGGCGGTAGGCCGCTTGATGTCCATCGATCACCCAAGCCCGAAAGCCTACCGCGAGCAACCCCTCGATGACCGACTCTGCGTTAAGCCCGCGTTTGGCGAGCAAGGTGGGGTGAAGTTCGACTAGTAGTCGTGTATAGCGACCCACCCGTAACCCAGCGGCCATCCCCTCCAACGCCAGATCCTCTGCACCCTCTATATCCATCTTCACGAGGTCCACAGGACCGATCCCCAGTCGGTCTAGCTCCTCATCCAACGGGGTAGCACGAGCAGTGAAATCAGCTGGCCGGTTCGTATCCGACACCCGGGTGAGCCCCCAGTTCCCGTCGTTTTCCTCGAACCCTGTAAGCTGCAGTTCCCCTTTCGAAGCAGCCGCCGCGGCCCGGATTGTTTGAACATTCCCAAACCCGTTAGCGGCCACGTTTGCCTCGAGCATTGCGAACAATCGTGGGTCCGGTTCGAAACTCACCACCCTACCTGTCAGCCCGACCACCCCTGCGGCCGCGAGCGAAAAGTACCCCCAGTTGGCTCCTACATCGACGAATGTAGAACCCGGTTTGAGCAGAGCAAGCACCACTGCCGTCTCTCGCCGTTCGTAGAGCCCTGTGAAGCACACTTCGCGGGCTGTCCCGTCCCGAAGGTCGCACACGAACCGAAACTCTCCGACCCCGCGACCAGCATATGCCCAGAAGGGTGGGGTCGGACGGGACCACCAATTCATGAAACGATAGCGTCCTACCGGCAGCCGGCGGATAACCCAAGCGCCGGCTCGGACCCACGCAGGCGACGAGGACTGGCATGAAGTTGGTGCGGAGGGTTGGAGGTTCACTTACCGGGTTCCTTAACGGAGGTGATCCCAATGTCCATAGTAGGCTGCGCTGGAACGCGATTTAATGCCTCGATCAAATTCCGCCGGTTCGTGTCGTAGTCGTAAAACCTCGCGCGGACGGCCTCGCCCCCCACCGGGGCGTCCGCCGCCGGATCGGCCCACAGCCTGCTCAGTACCGCCGCCCCTGTCGCCGGGTCGCAGTTCGGCCAATGTCGGATGAGGCCATCGCTGACTGCTATTGGGCCTTCAATGCTCGTCCCGACTGGGCCGTGAAACAGAATGGGTCGGGTGGCCAAGAGATAGGTACTGAGTTTTACAGGCAATGATGTTTGCCTGAGTACTCGGTCTCTCCATCCGAAAGGGTAGTTGAGGTAGAGAGCTAAGCATCCGCTCAGACGTTCCACCGCCTCGGACTCAGGAACGTGACCGAGTACCTCCACATTCACCCCAGAAGCGAGTGAGTCCACACGGAGTCGATCACCGTACCCTTGGCCGAGGACCACGACCTTGCCAGGCACCCCAACATCAGCAGCGGCGAGGCCAACGGCCTGAACGAGCTTCGGCAGCTGGGCGTAATGATACACGTTGCCGAGCACTCCAACAGTCAGTTCCCCTTCCTTTCGCGCGAACCGCGCTCGCGGCGTTAGCGGACCCGCAAGCCCGCGGTGAACAACGACCGACTTCACTCCGTACCGCCGAGAGTAGCGTGCGGCCATTGGTGCGGAGATCGTGTCCACCGTCACTGCTGCTCGCAAGGCTCGAGCAAATGCCCAGGCCACCCACGGCGTAAACGCGATCGCCTGCTTCGATCGCAGTGCGATGGCATAAGGCGGGTCGTCGTGGACCGTGGCGTGGAAAGCAAGGCCGTGTCTTGTTGCGAGGCGAGCAGCAATGGGCACGCCTGACATGTGGAGAACGATCCACACATGCCCAGCGTTCCTCTCTTTTGCAAGAGCGGCCACCTCGTCCGCAAGAACACCGCCATATTGAACCATGTCCCGCAGCCACGACCGTACACCACTTCGGGTGGAGGACCCCTGCTTAAGGGTCACGTAGGGTTGATCGCCAAGGGCAGCAGGATCTGCGGGCGGAACTGGGCTGACACGAATCACCGCCCGCCGCTCTTCAGTCGTCAACAGACTGTTGATGATGACATTACCGCCACCGCCAGCGTCTGGGGCGAAGTCTGTGTACAACAGAACGGGGGAGTCACGGGTGTATCGCATATTCACGCTCCCGATCGACTCAACTTTGGCCGAGATCGCTCGCGAGTTCAAAGGCATGGATTGCGACGGTCCCGCTACTCGGTGCCGGTGGAGGGTAACGGACAACAAGCAGAAGCCTCCCCGGTGGTTCTGGGTGGCGGTGTGCACGACGTTCGGGGCTGTATCGAAACAGTCAAGGCTTAACACCGACTATAAACGTGCTTCCACCTCCAAAGGGAAATCTCCCTGAGATCGGCTGAAGCACCCTTTGCGCTGAGACTTTAACACCACCCCAAAACGACGCCAGTTCTGTTCGAACTGAATTGCCGTAGCGATAAAAATGACCCGTCTTGAGTCCCGCCAGATCGAACAGTTTACGTATCTCATTTGCGGTGTACAGTTTTGCCTCGCGATTTGATTTGAAAAATGTCATGCCCCTCTCAATGTAGATATCATCCTCAAGCAACATGGTCGACAAGTGTGGCTCAATTGGATTCGATCCCAAGCATAGACTTACGATCTTGCCGAGGCCCGCAGGGTTCGGAGTTGAGAGAAGGAGCACAGCTCCGGGCCTTAACACACGCGAGATTTCCTTTATAGAGCGTAACGGATTGTACGTCAGGTGCTCAAGAGTTTCTGACATGATAACGCAATCGAATTGAGCCGCCTCGAAAGGCAAGTCGTCAAGGCAGGCATTGTATGGCTTGAAGTCGATCTTCCGTTCTGGGATGTTCAGAGTACTATAGGTGGGCGGCGAGATCACATCTACTGCCGTGACATTCCAGCCCATCTTATGTCCGACTCCAGCGATGAGTCCATAATACGAACCGACATCCAGAAGCTTGCCAGGTTGGCGTTTACTCAATTCACATAGATGGTGAACGGCCCATTGCTTGCTTATATCCAGATACCACCGCAAGTGATGATGCGGACTGAGGGGTGTCGGCTGATTTGTCGCTTCGATGAACCTCGCCATGATCAATTGACGCTCGCTCTCAAGCTCTTGCAGAATGCGATTGCGCGACCATCTCATTGAGCATCCCTCATCGTCATCTCGTAGAATTTCAAAATTTCCGATCCCATCTTGATGAAGCCGAATCTGGTATTTGCATCACGAACTGATTGATGCCCATATTGTCCGTCAGGCTTTGCTGCTTCTGTAACGCGGTTCGCGGCTGCGGCGAATGCCACCACGTCGTTGACCGGCACAGTGAGGCCCGATACCCCGTCCCGACACACCCAAGGCACGCCGCTGTGGGGGATGTCGCAGTTGATGACCGGGCAACCGCACGCCATCGCTTCCACTTGGACTAGGCCGTACCCTTCGCTTCGGGCGTTGCTCGGGAACCACATGGCGGTGGCGGCGTGGTAGGCTCCGACCAGTTCGTCGTCGGAGACTCGGCCGAGCCAGACGACGCGGTCGGCAACGCCGACTTCGACTGCGAGTTGCTTCCACTCGTCCGCCATCGGGCCGGTGCCGATGATGAGGAGATTGCCGGGGACAGAGGCCAACGCCCGGATCGCGACGTCGAGGGCCTTGTAGTAGATCAACCGGCCGACGCTCACCCAGATCGGGCCCGGGTACTTGGCTCGCAGCACATCGGCGTGGGCAAGGGCGGCAGGCGATGGATGGGTGAACGGGGTCAGGTCCAGTCCCATCGGAAGTGCAGTCACTTTCGGGCGGAACTGCTTGAGAAGATCCGAACCCTCGATGTAAGGCGGGCTCGTGGCGAGGATCTTCTTGGCCCGGTTGTAAACCGCGGTTTCGATCGGCCGCACGAGCTTGCCGAGGAACTTCTGTCGGACGATGTCCGAGTGGTGGGTGACCACGAGCGGTTTGATTCGAGGGTTCGCGAGTACGGCGAGCATCATCGTGACATTCGGCGTGTGCACGTGCCAAATGTCTGGGCGGAATTCACGCCAGACACGATTGAGAAGGCCTGGCAAGGTCGGGCAGACATCCAGTTTGGCAACGTTCGCGAGCCGGCCGGCCCGGTGAACGATGATGTCCCCGTCCGTGTCGTCCGCGTCCGGGGTGAGAGCGAACTTGTCGAAGGTGACATCCCGACCGGCGGCGGCATGGTTGACGACCACAACCCGGACCTTGGCTCCGAGTTTCGCCTGGGCGCGGGCGAGTGTCTGCGTGTGCGTCTCGATTCCACCAGTCGCGGGGGGGTAGTATTTACCGAGGTGGACGACTCGCAGAACGAACTCCGGATTCGCACGTCAGTCCTGGCTGACGGAAGGAAAAATAGATGCCGCAGAGATCGATGATTCGCTTTGAGAAGTGACCATTTCATCACAGCGGAGATTGGTCATTTTCGGGAATAGCTGCGCTATCGTGGGTTACATCGCTATGCGATGACCCAACAAAATCCGCGAACGAAACCGACTCAATCAACTCACGCAAATCGACGTTGTCCCACTTGATTCAGCGCGACCTCAAGAAGCCACGCTGAACCGGCCGTTGGGGGAACCGGGAGCCTCCAGCGGCTTCACCATCCACCGCTCGACGCTCACCGACACCCCCCGACCCAACATTTCGATTTCGACGTGCACTCGGAGGTCGTCAGCCGCATCGATGAACTGGCCGTAGACTCCGGCGTAGATGCCTTTGACGATCAGCACTGGGGTGCCTCGGGCGAGTGTGTCTTCCGGGCGAAGAGAGTCGCCGCCGCCCAGAAGTCGGTGGACCGTGGTCAACTCCCCATCGAGCTGCGATTGGTTGTGGACCGCGACTTCCCGAACGATCAGGTCCGAGGCGAACGCGACCGTGCGAACCTCGTCACTGCCGCTCGCGAAGACGTAGTTGGGGAAGAGCGGCAAGAAGGACTCGAACTGCCGGCCGTTCTTTCGCCATTTGTGCGAGTAAACCGGGCAGAAGTGGGCGACGTTCGCACGGGCCAGTCGGCGGGCGAATGTTTTTTCTGCTCGCGGTCGGGTTTGATAGACCCACCAGTGACGAGAAGAGCTTTCTTCAAACAAATCGGCCGGGTGCACCGATTCCTGGAACGGTAGCAAGGGCATGGGCGGGATGCTCAACCGACGGTGGCAGTTAACGCCTCCGAGGACGGGTCGGAGACGATTGCCACACCCCTAGAATTACTTTCGCGGTTCCGTGGGTCAATGGTTCAGGGCACGGAATTTTGCCGACCGACTTCACCGACGCCGCACAAACGGAAGCTGGAATGACATTCGCACTGGCCGGCCGTCGCGTCCTCGTCACCCGGGTGGCAGGGTTCCGCGAGAAGCCGGTCTTCGAAGCGGTTCGATCCTTTTTCCCGGCAGCTCTCCTCGTGCCTCGGAAGGTGGAGTACGAACTGACGAGCAGACCCAGAACGCACCCGGATCACGATTACCGCAGTTTTTTGTCGCGAACCTGACTCGCCATCGCTCGCGGTGCTGCCACCGACGGATCAGGCGTCGAGTACCTGGCGAACCTTTCGAGCAAGACCGAGCGGGGTGAATGGCTTCTGGAGGAAGGCGTCGGCTGCCTCTCGGACTCCGTGTCGGACCACCGCGTCGTCTGTGTATCCGCTCACGAACAATACCCGCGTTCCTGGTTGGGCTGTTCGGACGGCGTCGGCCAACTCACGGCCGCTCATCTCGGGCATCACCACGTCGGTTACCACCAGATCGACCTTTCCCGGTCGGGAACGGAGAAGTTGCAGGGCCTCCCGGCCATTCGCCGCGACGAGGACCTCGTAACCCTGGGTCTCCAGCGCGAGCCTGGAGAGTTGTCGGACCGCCGCGTCGTCTTCCACCAGTAACACCGTCTCTTTTCCACGGGTGGTGGTTGTTCGAGCGATGTCAGCACCCGTTGCCGGCCCCGTGATGGCGGGAAGTAGAACCCGGAAGGTCGTTCCTTGATCGACCACGCTATCCACAGACACGTGTCCGCCGGCCTGATTCACGATGCCGAATACGGTGGCGAGCCCGAGCCCCGTTCCTCTGCCTTCCCCTTTGGTGGTGAAGAACGGCTCAAAGATCCGGGCCTGGATGGCTTGGTTCATCCCGCACCCATTGTCCGAAACCACGAGCTCGACATATCGGCCCGGTCGCACTCCGGTCTGTGCCCCGTTTGCACCCTCGGGCACGGATGTCGGCCGCACCTCGATGGTTAACCGGCCTCCGGTGGGCATGGCGTCTCGAGCATTCACCGCCAGGTTCAGGATGACCTGGTCCACCTGGTTCGGATCAGCGTTCACCAGGCATGGGGTGGGGTCCAGTACAAGGGCCAAGACGATGTCTTCGCCGATCAGCCGGCGGAGCAGTTTCTCCGATTGGGCCGCCACCTCTTTCAGGTCGAAAACCCTGGGGGCCACAATCGCTTTCCGACTGAACGCGAGTAGCTGAGAGGTGAGGGCCGCGGCTCGCTCCCCGGCTTCCCGGACGGCGGTCAGCGGCATCCGTGACGGAGAGTCTGGAGAAAGATCAAAGAGGACCAGGTCGCAGTACCCGTTGATGACCGTCAGGAGGTTGTTGAAGTCATGGGCAACCCCGCCTGCCAACCGTCCGACCGCCTCCATTTTCTGGGCTTGTCGGAATTGCTCTTCCAGCCGACGGCGTGAGGTGATGTCCCGCAGCACCCCGGTGAACCGTCGCTCCCCGTCCAGGAGGAACTCGGTGACGGTCAGCTCGACCGGGAAAGTGGTGCCGTCCTTTCGGCGTCCGTCCACCTCTCGCCCCACGCCGATCACCTTGGCCTCGCCGGTCCGCACGTAGTTGGAGATGTACCCATCGTGCCGGCCACGGTCTGGCTCGGGCATGAGGGTTCGCACATTTTTCCCGAGTAGCTGCTCCTCCGTGTATCCGAACATCCTCTCGGTGGCCGGGTTCGCCGACTCGACAGTTCCCCGGGCATCGATCGTCAGGATCGCGTCGCTGACGCTGCCGAGAACTGTGCGGAGCAGCTCGAGGGTCCGTTCCCGCTCGCTCAGGTCGCGCAGGCACACCAGGATGGCAGGCCTCCCGCCGTCGCTGATGGGTGTCGCGACAACTTGCACTGGGGCAACCCGACCGTCGAGCCGGAGGATTCGCTCGTCCATGCCGGCGACTGCGGCTCCGGTCTCTCTCATCGTCTGGATGCGAGTCCGGATGGCGTCGTGGAACTCCGGATCGAAAAGGTCGAACGGGGATTTCCCCACGAGAGCCCCGGCGTCTCGTGCCCCGAATAAGGTCACGCAGGCCGGGTTGCAGTAAATCACGCGGTCGTTGGCGTTGATGAAAACCGCCTCGGGGAGCACCTCGACCAGTCGGCGATACCGCTCCTCACTGGCCCGCAAAGACTCTTCTGCGAGTCGGCGAGCGGTCACGTCGACGTGGCCACCCAACATGCGAATGGGAGCACCGGTCTTGTCGCGGAAAACCTCGGCCCGGGTGAAGATCCAGCGCCAGGATCCATCCTTGTGCCGCATTCGGAATTCGCTCTCATGAGAATCTTCCGGGCCAGTCAGGGTTTGCTTGACCCGCTCGAGTGACGGCCCCAGGTCGTCGGGGTGGACCCGCGATTCCCATTCGGCGAACGTGTTGCCGACCTCATCGGGCGCGTATCCAAGCTGGGCCTTCCACTCCGGGCTGAACAAGAGCCGTTCGGCCTTCATGTCCCAGTCCCATAACCCGATGTTGGCGGCCCGGACCGCCAGGCGAAGTTGCTCTTCCCCTTCACGCAGTTCCCGTTCGGCCCGCCGCATTTCCGTGACGTCGGTCACGAGAGCCATCAGACAGGAAGGCCGGCCCGACTCGCTCTTCAGGGCCGTGACCCACTTGTGCACCCACCGCGGCTCGCCAGACTTGTGCAGGAACCGATTCTCGACCTCGTAACGCGGAATATCACCGGCGGAAAGTTGAAGCAACAGGGCCATGTTCTCGGTGCGATCGTCCGGGTGAATCAGTTCGGCCAGGGCGGAGTTGCGCAACTCTTCCTCGGTCCGACCCAGAATCGCACAGTAAGCGGGGTTGCACTGGAGGAATTGCCCGTCGGCGTCCGAGATCGCTATCCCCGTGACGGCGTGCTCGAACACGTTTCGGAAACGCCACTCGCTTTCGCGGAGCGTCGCTTCCGCCAGTTTCTGATCGGTGACGTCCTGGTCAAATCCTTCGACTCGGACGAGTTGCCCCGCGGCGTCTCGCGTGGCCCGAGCCTCGCTGCGGATCCAGGTGATTTGCCCGTCGGGGCGGACGATTCGCAAGTCATTGGCGAACCCGTCATCGCCTGCCAGCACTGCGTCCACTCGGGCCCGTGCGATCGCCCGATCGTCGGGGTGAAGAAGGGCCAGGAACTGCTCGAAGCTGGGCACGACCGTCTGCGGGACGCCGAACAACTCATAAATTGCGTCCGACCACCAGACCCGATTGGTCGGCGGCTCCCAGGCCCAGCTCCCGAGGCGGGCGATCCGTTGGGCCTCCCGAAGTCGAGTCTCGCTTTCCCGCAGGGCGGTTTCAGCCCTCACCCGTTCGGTCACGTCCATGCAGGCGACAACTCCGCCGAGTCGCCGACCGTCGTCGCCGACAACTGGGGCCGCAGACAGGTCCAGCAACCGTCGGGTGCCATCCCCGAACCGTTCGATTTCGACGCGGACACCGACGGATGTTTCCCCGGCCAGCACCGCCCGGGACATGGGCCAATCGCGTGGGGCGATTCTTTCCCCGGTTTCGGGCCAGTACCCCACGTACTCGTGGTAGCTGTCCACCCCGGCTGAGAGGGGAGCGGGTCCCCAGATCGCCCGGCTGGCCGGGTTCATCCGCACAAGCCGGCCATCTTCATTGGCGATGATGACCGAAACCGGCAGGGCTTCGAGGATGGCGGACAGCAACGCTTCACCGCGGCGGGCCCGCTCCTCCCCACGGCGGACGGCCTCTTCAGCCAGCCGGAGGGTGGTGACGTTCGTATGCGAGATGACCACGCCACCGCGGCCGGCACGAAAGGGGGTGACGTTCATCAGGAACCATCGCTGCTCCGTCGGCGAGTGGCACGGGTAATCGAGAGCGACCTGGTCGGCCTCGCCGGACAGAACCCGACGGATGGCGGCGGACGCTGTTCCCCCATCCCAACACCCAGCCGCCGCACTTGCTTCGCACACCGCGAGGTAATTTGCCCCCACACCGGGACCGCCGGACACGCCATCGATTCCACATTCCTTCGCAAACGACCGCCACGCGGCGTTGACGGCGACGATGTGCCCATCCAGATCGAGGACTGCCACGTTTGCCGCCACCGCGTCAAGGACCGCCTGTGCGAACTCTGCCTGCATCCGAGCCTCGGCTTCGGCCCGACGCTGGTCCGTCACGTCGATCACGACAACAACCACCGTCGTCCGCCCGTTGGCGTCGGTCTGCGGTTCGTACATAACCCGGAAGTGCCTCTCTTCCGACGCCCCGCGAGATGGCAGCGACAGGTCGTAACTTTGTGGCTCACCGGCGAGCGCACTGTCGAGACGAGGGCGAACCTGATCCCATTCCGCCTGGAGCACGTCCGGCACCCGCCGGCCAACAATCTCCCCGACGGGGAGCCCCAGCACCTCCGAGTAGGCAGCGTTGGCGAACAGGTATTCGTAACCCGGACCGACCACGACCAGTCCGACCCGGGCGTTATCCGTGACCACGGCGAGCAAATGCTCCCGGTCTCGCAGAACGGCTTCGGCCCGGACGCGGTCGGAGATGTCACGGGAAATGCCCACGACCCCGATGATTTCCCGGCTCGCGTCCCGGAGGGGAGCCAAGGTGGTCAGGTGGACCCGATCGACCCCCGCGGCGGTGAGTCGCTCCTCGGTGGTGACCGAGGACCCGGACTCGATCACACGTTGGTCGGCCGATCGCACCCGCTCCGCGCTCTCAGGTTCGAACAGGTAGGTGTCATCCCGGCCCAACACCTCGGCCACGGGCTTGCCCACCAGCCGGGAGGCGGCCTTGTTGAAGAAGAGGTACCGCCCCTCGCGGTCCTTCACGAAGACGGCTTCGTTCGTTCCCTCCGATACCGCTGTCAGCAGCCCATTCAGACGGGTAACCGTTTGCAAGTCCTTGCGGATAAGCCAGTAGAACAGCGGGGCGGTGACCAAAAAGAATAGGCTCCCCTTGCCCCCAGAGAGCAAAAATCCGGCAACAGTTTGTGTCCCGATCGCATACAGTGCGGCGTCGGACAACCACACCCACACGAGCCCCGCGAGAAAGTATCCGACTGCGAGCCGTAAGGAGGATGAGCCACGTCTGGGGGAGGACAAGGGCTCGGGGGCTACACGATCAACGGGAGGAGGGGACATGGTGGTCTTCAAGAACCCTGCCCTTGGCGTTCCAGGCAGGGAGGTTCAATCGATCTCGGTCTCAACGCGATCTTCGTCCGGACCATCTCGGCGTACTCCGCAGAATCGGGACGGGCAGGCAAGGAGCGAGCTCCGGAAGCCCGGACGCAACTAAAGGAATGGTAGCACTGCCCACGCGTTCCTGTCATCCGGATTCATCGGATCCCGTGGATCGGATCAGTTTCTTGAGAACGGGTTTCAAGTCGGGCGTCAGCCGGCTCGGAACGATCCGCAGCGGCTTCGCGGATTTTCTGGCGAACCCGTCATTCTCGCGACGGGTCTGCTGAGGCATGGCAACCCATCCGATTACTTCTTCTCACAACCGAAAAATCTGGTTCACGGCCGACCTGCACCTCGGGCATGCGAACATTTTGCGATACTGTCGAAGGCCGTTTCTGAGCCCAGCCGAAGAGCAACTTCTGTACCTGCATGGACCCCGCGGAGCCTGGCGGGTTTCACGCGAATCGGCCGAAAGACACGATCGGGAATTGATTGCAGAGATCAACTCGCTGGTCGCCGCCGAGGACCAGCTCTGGGTCGTCGGTGACTTCAGCCTCGCGGGGGAAAGGGCGGTCCGCGACTATCGGTCCCGAATTCGTTGCCGACATGTTGGACTCATTATCGGGAACCACGATCGCCCCGAGAATTTGGGCGTGTTCGACACAGTGGCGGATACGCTGACCGTCGAAGCCGAGGGACACCGGTTCTGGCTCTGCCACTATCCGCAGCGCGACTGGCCGGGCCGAAGTGAGGGGGTTCTCCACCTGTATGGCCACGTCCACGGGAAACGGCTCGAGCCATTCGACGGAGACGTCCCGATACTGAGATGCGATGTCGGCGTGGATGTGTGGTCATATCGGCCAGTGAGCGTGCGTCAGTTATTGGCACACTTCGCCGTCGTTTCAGCGGGAGTTGACCCGATTGCACGGTCGCCCCGCGTCGCGGCGTTCATTAGCAGATGCGGAACAGCAGTGTAGACCCGGATACTTCCAGCCGCGAGGACGTTGATCGGAGTTGAAGAAACGAGGATGATCCGTGAAAGGTGGAAAGTGGAGTGCAGCATTGAGAGATTGCGTTGCAAAATTTGCGAACGAATTCTTCGATCGGTGGAGGAGGTGATACTATGCTGGATGTCTCAGCAATACATCCCTTCGAGGCCTGTGCCGCGTTCGCAGTTCGATTCATGCGACATTTGGCTGGCAGCGACTTGGCGGCTGCCGAGGCTCTGCTCGACGTCAACGAGACAGGTATCCCATTCGCCGATTCGTTCTTGCCGCCTGTGCCCGGACCGGGAGGGTTCAGCTATGCCGACCCGGATCAAATATCGGATTGGTATTACGTGTGTCGAGCGGATAAAAAGGGAATGAGGTTGGAATTTGAGGTGCCGTTCGCGGAAGCGAAGTTCTGCGGGCGTTCATTGTCGGCGAGGTTCGAACTTCGGCGAGTTGGAAAAATGTTGGAGGTGAGGTTGTACGGTGCGGTTCCGAAGTAAGCCGAGGGTAGAGATATCGGAGGGGTTGCGTGTGGCGACGTGGTTCACCATATACTCCAAGCGGCCAGTTCGAGGCGTAACACTCGAGAAACTGCAGGCTCATCTTCGAGGGCCGAAGCTAGATTGGTACAGCTTGGCGGAGTCATTTGGCATCGAAGATGAAGCTGAGGTCGAGCGGGCCGTGGACGCACTTCAGGTGACGTCAGCAGTCGGCGTCTCGGGGGAGTGGTACCAAGTCCGCTACAAACCTTCCCGATTCCGCCCCCTGCTTGTCTATCTGTGGTCCGACCCCGCTCGTTTGAAGCAGGAGTTGGCAGAAACGCAGGAGAATTTCCTGGTGGGTCGTAAGGGTCGCGGGGTGAGTCAGGTCCGCGAAGCGCTAGCGAACGTCGTAGAAGTTGCCGCAGTCGAACTTGGCCTGAGCCAAATGGAGGATATGGGACTCGTGCTCGCAGGACAGGTGGCCGAGTACTTGGCCGGTGTTGGTGAGGGAGTGATCCGCGACACCGGGGATGAATGGTGGGCTGTGAAACAGGGGTGTGCCCAAGTTACTCCTCGGAAGCTCCTGAATTCGTAGTAATCGGGAGGTCGTTGGTCCCTTCACTGCCCCGCATCGCGGATGGCGTTCATCAGCAGTTGGGGAACGGCGTCGAGGTTTCGGAGTTTCACGATCTGGCCGCCGAGGGAGGACTGGAAGTGCTCGGCGAGGGCTTTGAAACTATCCCAGAACCGGCCTTGCGTAGCAATCGCTCGTTTTCACGCACGTCGGGAGCAGGGCGAATCTGGCGGGCGGTCGTTGCCATTTTTGGGCCTCGCAGACCGAAGTCTTAATTGCCGAGAGGTCACCCTTGCGAACGGGGACGAGACGCAGAGGGCGATCTTTTGCTCGCCACGTCGCAACGCACCATTCGAGATTTCCAGCGAGAAGGTGGCAAAAAAATTCAGATTGTGTTGTCCGCTGTCGGGAGCACTTCTCGCTCTTGTTCCAGAAGGCCCCAAACTCAGTCCGGCCCCAGCCACGTACGGACTCGTCCCCGTACGTCGGCAACTCCTCTGCCCGGGTTTCTCCCGGCAGGATGAGGCCGGACTCAAAGGGAAATGGACATGCGAACGGCCACTGGGATTCGACTGGTTTTCTCGCTCACCTTCGTGGCCTTCACGCAAGCCACCGCACTGGGGCAGACAACGACCTACAGTTGGAATAATGCTCAATACCGCGTGACCGACAGCTGGTTCGACCCATTGAAGTGGAACCCGAACGGTGTTCCTACCGCTTCGGACATAGTTAACATTTCGAGTGGTTACCCCGTCATAACCTCTCAAGATGCCTATGCCCAATCGGTTAACCTATCGGGAAGCGGCTTCCTTTATCTTGACGGCGGCTCCCTGACAACTCAAAATTTCACGCGAACTGGCGGAGTGTTGTCTTTCTCTGGAGGGTCATTGACTGTTGGCAACCAGAACGGCGGTGTGTTTGATATGGGGTCGAATTACACCATGTCGATTGACTCGGAGACTACAAAACTTGTGCTGAACAAAGTCTCGCCTGTGACTTATGATGCCTACATCGATCGCGGGACTCTTGAACTGCGGAACGGTACTCAGGTTTCCAATTCTTCGACTAGAATAGGTTATAATGGATCGGGAAAAGTCGTCGTTACAGGAGAGGGTTCAAAACTAACAACGACAGGTACTATGTACGTTGGATATAACAGTAATGGGCCGTCTACCGAGGGAGTGTTGGAGATTACAAATGGTGGCCAAGTCGTCTCGCCGTACGGTTCAACGGTTGGATCATGGTCCACGGGGCGTGTGAAACTTGAGGGGAGTGGATCGAATTGGCAGGTGGGAGGGCCATTGTATATTGGCCGGAACGGATCGGGTTCCGTCGAGGTTGGCACTGGCACAATAGTTTCGAGCGGCTATGCGGAGGTAGGTTACCAGGGGAAGGGAACTGCCACAGTCGCAGGAACCTGGACAACTGACGGCATCCGGCTTGGATTGTTTGTGAACGCCGCGTCCACCTTGACAGTTCAGAATGGGGGGCGATTGGATAGTCAGTCAGGAATCTATGTGAACTCTGGGACGTTTACGGTGGATGCAGGGGGAATCGTCACTGGGAAGGGGCAACTGTTGACCGGCGTCGGTACACTCGCAATATCTGGTTCCTTATCCGTTGATGGGTATGCGTCCTTCTCCAACAACAGTGTCCTTGATGTAAGGAATGGCGGCACCTTCGGAGTGGAGAATTTTCTAGTAAATAGTGGTGCCAATATCATTATTCGAGACGGTGGCGCGTTCATAGCCAATAAAACTAACTCTCTTAGCGACATCGGATCGTCAGTTGGGGGAGGCACCGTCACAGTTGAGAGTGGCGGAAGTCTCACGAACGCGGGGGGCTTATACGTTGGCAATCAGGTCGGTAGTCAGGGGCAGATTGTGATTGCTCTTGGTGGAACGTTTCAATCGCGTAAAGCGTTGTTTCTGAACGGTACCGTTTCCGGAGGAGGTCGCTTAACTGTTACTGAGGAATTGCAGATCGGAGCTGGACAATCCGACAGGGCTTCGATTGGCTTGAACACCACTGTCACTGCGCCGAAAACAATAATCTACGGTTCCCTTGAAAACAATGGCACGCTGATTTCGAACGTGATAGTTAAGCCTGGAGGGGGGATTCTCGGCGACGGGCGGATAAGCTCGACAACCATTGATACTGGTGCGACACTTTCCCGTACGACCGAGCAATCCCTCGGGCTCATTGGTGAGGAGGAACTTCGCATCGCCACGGGCGGGGCGTATGTCAACACAAGTCAGGTCAAGGTTTATTCACCTGGCTCGTTGGCGATTGATGTGGGAGGCATTTTCACCGCACCAACGACGACCATTGAGGGCACCGTTAACGTCAACGGACAAGTCAATTCGGATGTCACGGTTCAGAACGGAGGAAAAATTGGCGGCAGCGGCACCGTAGGGACCGTCAGCAACCCGAACTCGCTTTCCATTGGGTTTGGGGCGACACTTTCCCCAGGTAACAGCCCGGGGATTTTCCACCAGAACGGAGATCAGACCTGGGGCAATGGCGGCGTCTATGCATGGCAACTTCTCAATGCCGATGACACGTCGGCATCGGAGGCGGGGGTATACTTTGACCAAATCCAAATCAATGGCAAATTAAACATTGCTTCTTCCGAGAGTCCTTTTACAATCCGGCTTTCGACGCTTTCCGCAACCGACACCAATGGCTTGGCGCTGAATTTCGATACCAACCAGCCTTACACCTGGAGCCTGGTCACAGCCTCGGATGGAATTTACGGATTCAGCCCCTCCAGTGTCGTAGTCGATGCGAGTGTCATTTATGACGGCAACGGCACTCCCATCGGCGGATTCCAGAACAACCTCAACGGCGGGAGTTTCAAACTGGAAGTTGTAAACGGAATCGGGAGCGCGCAAAGTCTCAACTTGAACTTCACTCCTGCACCCGTTCCGGAGCCGGCATCAGTCCTCGCGATAGGCGTCGGAGGATTGGGGCTCGTGCAATTGATCCGACGAATGGCACGGAGGAGCACTTCGACGCGGGGCAATCTGTCGGCGTGAGAAACCCTGAGTTGCCGCGTCCGTCGAGGTAATCGGCGCGGAGTAGTGAGTCGGAAGGCAGATACAGTGCAGGCTTGCTGCACGTCGGAAGCACGAAATTGCCTTCACTGCCCCGCGTCGCGGATGGCGTTCATTAGCAGTTGAGGGACGGCGTCGAGGTTTCGGAGTTTCACGATCTGGCCGCCGAGGGATGACTGGAAGTGCTCGGCGAGGGCTTTGTTGTAGTGGCCGTGGGCGGCGCCCATGAAGCGGGTGTTCTGGGCCGCGAGTGAAAGAATCAGGCCTTCGAGGTCCCGCGGGGATTCGAAGAATTCGAAGTCGGAAAGCAGGAAGAGCAGACGGAACTCGGCCTCGGGGACGTCATCGAATTGCTCACAGGCCCACTTCAGGGCGGCGTCGACGCGGGTGCCGCCGGTTGCCGCGAGTTCGAGAAGGTAGTCGGTGACGTCGTCGATTTCCCGCTCTTGCATGAAGCCCTTGATGACGTGCGTGTCGCTCTCGAAGACGGCGATCGCGATTTCCTGCGGTTCGAGCCGGCCGAGAAGCATCACGACGGAAATCGCGCAGTTGGCGAGCTCCCGGCCCCCCATGCTGCCGGAGATGTCGAGGAGCACGCAGAGGGCGGCCTGCCCCTTGGTGCGGTCGGGCACGAAGAGGTCTTCCTCCGTGATCTGGTCGAGGGCCTTACCCTGGGAAATCACGGAATCGAGGGTTTCTTCGAGGTCGAGGTGGTCGAGTTCGTCGCCGGCTCGGTACGGTCGACAGCGGGTCTGCGGGATGATACCCCCCTCGGAGGAACCGGTTCCGCCGGCGATCCAGTCGAAGGCGAGGTCGGTGAGGGCGTTCTTGGCGAGGGCCTTGATGTGGGCCCGGAGGCTGTCGGTGAGTTTGCCGCGGCCGTCGAACCACTGCCGGAGAAGGTTCATCCCGCCGCCGATTCCCTTGTGCCCCACGGCGTCGGCGGCGAATTGCTCCGGGACGTAACCGCACGCTCCGCCCATGTCGATCGCCAGCAGTGCGGCCATCCCGCACAGGTTCTGGTCGCCGAAACTTTTCTCGCAGAGCATCTTCAGGAGGTCCGCGGGGATCGACTTGATCTTGTCGATCAGCCGCTTGAAGCGTTCCGGGTCGCGGATGTCGTCCTCGATGAGTTGCTTGAGGTGTTCCAGCGGTTGGCCGAGCCGCTCGTGGATGAGTTGCTCGTCGATGCCGAGTTTCTTGCCGGCCTCCACGACGGCGGAAATGTCGGAGGGGAAGAGGTTGCGTTCGAGGAACTCGTCGAGCATCGGCAGGAACGCGGACGCCTCGGTGATGCGTTCGAGGCAGTCGACGACGGCCTTCTGGGCGAGTTTTTTCCCTGCTTCGAGTTTCGTGCCGGCGAGTTGCTCGGCGGTTTCCAGCCAGCGTTTCTGGAAGTGAGCGGCCGTGTTCGGGTCGCGGTCTTCTGGGGGAAGTTTCGCTTCCGCGTGGTGGTCGGCGTCCCCCTCGGCTTTCCAGTCGCGGTAAGACGCGTGCAGCATCTCGACCCAGCGATCGCAATCGACGGCGAGTTTGGTCAGTTCCGAGAGTTGCGGCATCGTCGAGTGGGCGTCGGCCCAGTGGTCGAAGATTCGCGGCTGCAGGTTCTCGCCGAAACGGTCCAGAAGCCAGCGGGCGGCTTCGAGGGCTCGCACCGGATTCTCGGAGGCGGCTTCCTTCAGGAGCTTGTCCGGCGGTGCGACCCACTTTCGCAATCCGTCCAGAAGCTCGGCGTGCTCGGAGAGATCCTTCACGCGTTCGAGCCCGGCCTTGCGAAACGCCTGGAATTCGGAGCCGGTGACGGCCCCCGCGTGGGGTTCGAGGAACCGCAGGGTTCGGCCCAGTTCCACCGCGGACCCGGAACCGAGGAGTTCCTTGAGGAGTTCCTGCAGCCGGGCGAAGTCCTTGGTTCCCGCGAAAACGCCGGCCATTTCCCACGGGTGGCGGACTTCCCGGGAGAGCATTCCACCGTGCCCCGCCTCGCACCCATCGGCCACTTCCTCCGCTTCGAGGGAGTTGATTCGCCCGCGAAGCAGTTCCTTCACGAGTTCGAGGACCTGCTCGGGAGTTTTGATGTTGCGGGCCTCGAGTTCCCCCGCCCCGCCGTAGCGATCGACCAGCCGACCGCCCGCCTGCTCGCGTTTGTTCTTCGACTTGAGCATCCGCTGCTGCAGGTCGAACGCCTGGAAGAGGGACTTGTCCTCCGCGGATTCGATGAGCTTGTCGAGGGCGGACAGATCGCCGAGCCCTTCGAGGTCGAGGTTCAGCCCGGCGAGGTCATCGAGAATGGACCGCGTCGCATCCGGGGTGCCGGTGGGTTGGGGCTTCGGCGTGGCGGTGGCGGCACCGACCGCTCCGGGTTCCGCAGGGGTCGGCTCGGCGGGGAACAGAATTTCCCGGCCGATTTCGTACGCCGCGGTCTGGTCCTCGTAGGGCGTATTCATCACCGCCGCGTCGAGGTAATCCTGCGGCACGAGGGTCCCCTTTCGGAAGAGCCGGGCCGTCAAAAACCGCGGCACCGAGATCGCCGTCCGCAGCGACGGCAGGTGCGATAACCCCTTCCGTGTCCGCATCCGCGTGACGAATTCGAGCGAGAACGCAAGCGGGTCCGTTCCGACGACCGTGTCGCCGGGGAGGTGCTGCTCATTCGGTGCGGAGCCGGCCATGGGAAAATCTCGGTGGTTGAATCACGTGCTGCCGAATTCACTTCGCCCCTCACGCGGGTCGGCGACTATCGTCCCCAGTGAAATCAACTTCGTGAGGGGTTTGTCATTGCAATCAAGAGGTTGCATACAACCGCATTGACCGGCGCCACGCCGTGGCTCTGCAGACTTACTCCTGGGGCGTACCCTCGCAGAGAAAACCAGCTACGCGTCGTCGGTGTGCCTCGTATACTGCCTCGATGCGTTGGATTTCCGCGTCAAGACCCTCTTCATACCAGCTCAGAAAGGATAGAGGTCCGCGGCGTACAAGCGGGCGAATGCCTTCGCCAAATCCCCGCAGGTCGACCCACACATGACCCCGCTCTGGACCACTCACCACTAACAGAAGCATGGCGCGGGCTGGCGATCCATCGGTAGCCTCTCCGATCTGCACCGCCCCTCGCATGTGCTTGTGATTGAGGTAGTCGGCCTCCTGCTTCCGATTTTCCGGCTCCCGCACCGGGTTCCATAACGAGCGATGCGGGAACGGCTTAGAAAGACGACCCTTGTCCCGCTTGCTGGTTGCCTGCCAGTACCACGCCCACAAAGCGCCGGAGTATTCGACCCGACGCATCCACTGCCACGGCCCCCGGCCGCCATTCCCCACACGGCTGAGGAAAGCAGCGTATGCCGGCGGTAATTCACACCCTTCCTCACGCTCGAACGCTTTACGCTCTCCGATGGTAAGGGTCGGGTGCATCCGATATCGATGGTGCTCCGCTCCCCATACCAGACACCCCGGGTCGCGGCTGCCGAGGTAATTTATCTTGCGACCAATGCGTTCCAGGTGCGGATCCAAGTTGCCAGCGTCAAGCCGTGCGTCCTGCGGACAGGCTTCGTCTTCTGGCAATGGGGAAGCATCTAGTAACGGCTCCCAGTCAAACCGTGGAGGGGGAGACTCGGCATCCCGGGCATGGGGTGACGGCCAGTCCGCCCAAGGCGGGGGCGGACCCATACAACCATCGATCAGCATGTCCCGAAAGGACGCATAAATCTGGATACCATGTGGTGAGGCGAGATCTTCTGGCACCTCCGCTCTGAATAAAGCTGGCTCCAATCGGAACAGATCCTCCACCCGGAAAGCAAACACCCCAGCGTCCTCTCCAGTCCGAGCAGTCCGACGGTCTGAGCAGGCCAGCCAGCGGCCACAAACGGACTCGGCGATAGGCAAAAACCGAGCCGTGCGGTACAAGTGGATCCATGCACCAGCAAGCTGAGAGAAGTGGAACAATGGGCAGTGTGGCAGCACCGGTGGGAGTACCCAAGCTCGCTCCCCGTCCCAGAGCGGCAGCCGATGACCGTATGCCGCTCCGAGATAAGCACGGAACAGGGGTGGAATACCGCCCGCGCAGGGGAAAGACACCGCCCGCCGACTGCCAAACGCAAACGACCACCTGACTAGCCCCGAGGGCCCAGGTTGGCCGTCCCACAATGGCGGTGGAACCAACTCCGCGCCCCAGTCAGGGAGCGTCACCCGGCGGGGCACCCACGCGAGCCCCGTACGCACGGCATCAGGAGCGCGGCGGGCGTGGTGTTCGAGCAGACCTGCTAACTCGATTACGTCGGCGTCGCCTGGCTGTATCACCACACTCTCCGACTAGGCCCCGGTGGTGCCGAGGACGCGGGTGAGGAGGTTGTCGAGGTAGCTTTGCACGCTGCGGCCGGGCTTCATTTTGATCGCCTCGTTCAGCACCAGTTGGGCCGCCTGGGCCACGAGGGTGTTGTCGACGGGGACGCCGAGGCGGCGGGCGCGTTCGGCGGCGAGGCGGGCGATGCCGATCGAAGAACGGATCGACGCGGGTTGTTCGACGGCCGGCTCCTCCCGCGTGGAATGCACCAGTTCCAGCACCGACTCGATTCGGGCCGCGGAAAGTTCGTACTCGCCGCAGTGCGTCTTGACGATCTTCGCCTCCACGGCACGCTTCGGGTACCCGAGTTGGACCCACACCTTGATCCGGTCTTTCACGGCCCCGGGAAGTCGGCGGGTGCCGCGTTGCTCGTTCGGGTTCATCGCCGCGATGAGGTAGAACTGCGGGTCGACCTGGTACCAGGTCCGCAACGCGGGGAGGTACAGCTTGCGTTCTTCGAGGGCATCGAGGAGCGTGTTGAGGACATACTCGTCGCCACGGTTCATCTCGTTGGCGAGGAAGATTCCGCCTTGCAGGGCCGAGATGGTAAACGGGCCGGGGACGAACGCCTGCGTGGAGTAGCCGTACTTGAAGACGAGCGTGGGGTCGAAACTGCCGATGAGGTTCGAGGGGCGGACGAGGTCGGAGAAGGTGACCCAGTCGAAGGGCCGGCCGAGATCCTGAGCGAACTTGCGACACAGGGCGGTTTTGCCGGCACCCACCGGCCCGATCAGGCCGACGTAGAGCCCGGCGTGGTACGCATCGGTCATCGCGTCGTAGGCGTCCTTGTACTGCCCTTCCAACACGATGTCGGCCTCGGATTTCAGATCCACGACCTTCTTCGATTCCAGGAGCTGGGTGTAGTCGATCACGGGGAAATCTCGGGGTTACGGGGCCACGTCGAGGGCGAAGAATTTTTCCGTTGTGGTCGGTTCGACCGCTTCGGGGAGGGTCAGCTTGATCTTCTGGAACTCGAGCTTCACCTTCTCGAACTCGGTTTTGTCCAGGGTTTTCCGGCGTTTGGTGAAGCCGAGGCCGTCGAGAACCTGGCGACCGTAGTAGGTTCGCGACAGGTCTTCGACGTCATAGCCGACGCCGGAGGATCGGCCGCGTTTGACGATGCGAACGCTCGTCAATTCCTTCACCCGGGCGATGGTGAGGAGCTGGTTCAGAATCTTCCAGTCGGTGGTGGGCTTGAATCTCCGGTTGATCTGCGGGGCGGCGTCGAGGCGCTCCTTCACGAGCGTCAGCACGGCTTTCTGGATGCGGGCATCGAGCACCGCGTCCTCGTCTTCTTCGGGCTCAACGCGGGCTTCCACCTCGGTCGTGGTGAGAAGAATGCCGTACTCGACGAAACCGTTGAGGTAGTCGGTCCAGTGCTGGATGCGGTCGGCACGGGGCATGGTTACTCCTCGACGACGGATTCGCGGTCCTGGCGGGCGATTCGCACGCGTTTGCCGGGAATCGATTCCGGGGCCTGGTGGGTCACGATCAGCACCTGCCGGGCGACCGGGTGGGTGCCGATCCGCTGGAGCAGGCTGTCGCGGTGCGGGGTGTCGAGGCCGTAGGTCGGCTCGTCGAGGAGCAGGAACGGGCACGGATCGACGAGTTTCGCGACGGCGAGTCGGTAGGCGAGCCCGAGCAACTGCCGCTGGCCGCCCCCTTCGTAGAGCCCGGCGGGGACTTCCTCGCCGAGATCGCGGGGGGTGACCTGCATCGAGTAGTGGGCGGGGTCGATGGTGAGGTTGGCGAACTCGTCGGTGTCGGTGAGCTGGCGGTAGGCGTCGATGGTGTCGGTGGCGAGTTTGGTGGCGGCCTCGCTGCGGATCCGAGTCTGGAGTTCCTTGAAACTCGCGGAAATGGTGCGGAACCGGGCCGCGTGCTCCGCCTTTCCTTCGAGGTTCCCGGCGTCGGCAAGGGCGGAGGCCTGGTCCCGTTCGAGTTCCGTCTGCCGGGCGACGAGGGACTGGTGCTGCGTCTCGAAGCGGGTCAGCAACTCCGTCAGGGCCTGCCGTTCCGCGACCTGCCGACCAACCCGCTCGGCGAGGGAATGGCGAAGCGATTGCACCGCTTCCCGGACGGAGGCGACCACCGTGGCGGGATCTCCCTCCAGGTTCCACGCCGCTTCGAGGTGGAGCTTCTTCAACTTCGGGGCGGCGGTGGCCGCGGCTTGGCGGATGGCGGAAAACGCCTCGGAAACTGCGGTTTTCGCAGCCTCCGCTTCCTTCTGACGTTCCGCGAGATCGGTCTCGACCTGGGTGAGATGCTCGCGTTGCCGGGTCAGCTGGGCAACCCGATCGAGGTGGGTTCGCTCGGCCGTGTGCTCTGCGGCAAGGGAATCCTGCAGCGCCTGCAACTTCTTCGCGGACTCGGCGAGCGTCGCGTCGAGTTGCTCGAGTTCCTCGGTCCAGGTTGCGAGCTCTTTCGCGGTGTCGGCGGCCTTGATCGGGGCACCGCACACCTCGCACTTCGCGCCTTTCCCCTTGGGAAGGTTCTGTCGCCGCTCGATTCTTCCGGCGAGGTCGCCGCGTTGCGTGTCGAGTTTGCGTTGCTCGGCGGTCGCCTTGTCGAGGTCGGCACGGAGGGAATCCAGTTTCTTCGTGCGAGCCGACGCCTCCTTCCCGAGCTTCGCCAGTTCGGTGTCGACGGCCGACTTCGTGCCAGCTTTGATCGCCTCCGCGTGACGGCGGGTTTCGTCCTCGAAACGGTGCCGAGCCAGTTCCGCGGCCTGCTGAGCCCCTTCGAATTTGGCGAGCGATTCCTGGATCGGGGCAAGATGGCGGTCGAGCTCGGCACGAGGGTCGGCGACTTCGCCGAGGGCCTGCAGCCGGGTTTCCGTGGTGGTCCGCTCGGCGGTCAGGGATGCCAGTTCCTGCGTCGTCTTGGCGAGATCATTGCCGAGGGATCGGAGCCGCTCGCGAAGGACTGGCAGGGCGGCGGTTTCCTTCTCGAGTTCGACCGCGAGTTGCCGGAGCTCGTCCTCTGCCATCGCCGCAGCGGTCACCCCGAGGACGATATCGAGTTGCTTCGAACCCTCGAGAATCGCGGGGATTTCCCCCTGCCGCATGTGGAGCGCGACGGAGAAGAATCGCCGGGTCAGGCCGGTGAGCTCACGCAGCCAGAGGGCGAGCTTGTCCTCCGTGTCGCCGAAATCGGACGCGAGCAGGTACCGCTCGCCGTCTTCCAGGAGTTCCTTCAGGGTGAAGTGGCCATCGAGGGTTTTCTTCGACTTGGCCGGCGTCTGGTGGATCCGCTGGAGGAGATAGCGGTTCCCGTTTCGGCCTCGGAACACCACCTCGACACCGATCGATTTCTTCCCCGGCTGCATCAGGGAACGGATCGTTTTGAAGCTCTCGACCCGCCCGAAGATCGCGTACTCGATGGCGAAGAAGAGCGTGGTTTTCCCGACGTTGTTGCGTCCCTCGACGAGGTTGACCCCCGATTCGAAGTGGACGGTGGCGTCGCGATACCGACGGAAATTGCGGAGTCGGATACGTTCGATCACGGCTCGCCTCGGGGCTCGGTGGGCTCCGCAGAATCGGCCGACTCCCTGGCAGTCAGTTCCTCCGGCAGCGACTCCGCGGCCATCAATTCCTGGATCCGCGACCGCAGTTTCTGCCGGGCCGCACCGGTCAGGTTCCCCGCCGGCGTGAGGTTGACATCATCGTCGAGCAGAAACTGAACAAACTCGAAGACCGTCTCGGCGATCCGCGAGTCGGCCGGGTTCAGGTTCGAGACACGCAGTTCCGCCATGGGCGGTACTCGCAGTCAGGATCGGGAATGGGCAGGCAAGGATAGAGCTCCGGAACCCCGGACGCAACTGGCAGAATTGTCAAACGGTCCACGTTTTTCCCGATGGCAGGTGTCATCGGATCCCGAGGATCTGGTACGTCTCTGGGTAGCTGGTTTCGAGCGGAAGCATCACTCGCTGCCGAGGAGATCGTTCCAGTCGGCCACCTCGAAGACCTGGTCAGTCAACTGCTCGAGCCGATCCCGGTCGGTGATGAGCTGGATCTTCGCTCGCTCCTCAGCCGAGGGCGGTGTGCCGAATTTTTTGGTCCCAATGCGGATCAGCAGTGCCGACGCTTCCTCCACCCGCCCCTGCTGGCGCCCATGTTGAAGCCCCTGCTCGAGCCCCTCGACAGCCCATTCGCACCCGACCATTCGAATCGGCCTGTCAGGTCGGCGTGCGACTGATCTCGCGCGCCGAAGTTGTCCCGGGTAAAATGCGGTGTCGCCCTGGAGTGCCACCATGTGTCGGGGAGATGACGGTGACGGTCGTGTCCGCCCCGGCGTGAGCGGTGGGTTTGTTCTGGCAGACGGGGTCCGCCAACCAGATCGAAGCGGGGCAACCGTGAAGGTGTAACAGAATGGGATGGGACAAGAACGGCCGCTACTACACACGCTCCCGCCGCGAGAACGGCCGGGTCGTTCGTGAGTATGTCGGCGGCGGAATCCTCGGGAAATATGCGTGCCGTCAGGATGCGATCCAGCGGGAGAAGCGAGAAACGGAGCGGGAACAGGAGCGAATTCTCCGGGAAGAGATCCAAGTTCGCGACCGGTGCCTCGATGAGCTCGAAGCGACCGTGGATCTGGTTCTGCGGGCCATCCTGACATCGGCGGGGTTTCACCAACACCACCGCGGGGAGTGGAGGAAGCGACGTGGCCAACGCGAAAACGACTGAAATTGTGGTGCCCACGAGTCACGAGGGAATCCGAGATCTTGTGACCCGTGCCGCCAACGGGGACCTTTCGACCGCCCCGATTGTTCGCAAGATGCTCGAGAAGCCGGGCGTCATCGAGATGTTCGGAGGTAATCTTGCCTCCCGTGCCCAAACCGCGTTTGTGAACGCGATCGCTGGCAAGGACATCGTTTGCCGTGAGGCGATCCACGCCAAACTGGCGAACCTCCGCAAGGACCTTCTCGGCGATAACCCGACGCCGATCGAGATCCTTTTGGTGGAACGAGTGGCCGCGTGCTGGCTGCAGGTCCAGGACGCGGATCTGCAATCGGCTCTGGCGAAGGAACCCTCGTTTCGGCAGGCGGATTTCAACCAACGCCGAATGGACGCCGCGAACCGTCGCTACCTCGCGGCCCTCAAGGCGCTTGCCCTGGTCCGAAAACTCGCGGTGCCGGCGGTGCAAATCAACGTGGCGAAGCAGCAGGTGAACGTGGCCGGCGGTTGAGAATCTGCGTCAAGCCTCACGTTCAGATCCACTTGATTGTCATTTCGTGCGGAGCGACACAACTGACATCTGGGGGCATTTGGTGCGGAATTAAGCTTGGCGCGGTTGCCAACTTTACTCCGTCCAAATGGTCACTTCCATGAGTGCTTCGCTTGCACCTCAAGGTCCCGCCCTCGCGCCGATTTTTCACTTCCTAGATCTTTTCGACACGACGGCCGCCATGGTTGCGTGCCACCGGTGGAGGCCGGCGATCTTGCAACGGCCCGTTGAGGCGGAAAGCGAAGAGTGCCCGCCTCTAGATCCGTCCGAGCATCCGGACGCGATCCAAACCCAAGAGGGGCAGGCAGCCATAGTGGATGCCGCAATTGCATGCTTCGTGCGCCTCGGGCGCCGCCCGGAGGAGGGAGTCCTGGAGAACATGCTTCGACTCCTGAACGGTTTTTTTGAGGCTTATCGGCTTTTCCCCTGCCCGTGCCAACTCTGCCCCACTTGCGGGAAATACCCCGAATCTGCGCCGGAAGACATGATCTTCGCCCTGGAATATGAGAAGGCGCGAGCCGCCTACCTTCGCGAGATCGCCTTGAGTGGGGTTATCGTGCCCCCATACATTCGGTCCCGGGGGGTTCGTCTACGCACCCTCTTGCGGGCCAAGGAGGATCCCCAAAGGGCACACTGTTTGTTGCGGCTGGTGCTCGCGGAGATGTATCCATACGCCGACGGTGACCTCCGCGAGGAGTCAACAGCGGTTCAGGGATACGTTGATCGCCTTGCCGGACCGGCTGGAATTGCGGTTGTAATGAGATGGCACCTCGTCAAGGCGAAGCGTGAGGAAGAAGCGACCCTCGTCCGCGGTCCGGAACCCAGTGCCGAGCGAATCGAGCGGGCTGCGTTGCAAATCAGTCATTTGTTAGCTGCGTCACCCCATAGTTGTGTTGTCGAGAACGATCGAGTGATCGCAGTTTCACGAGTCACTCGGCAGCCGCAGCGTGACGTCGAGAACCCATTGACTGTGAACGACTTCCGTTGGGCTTTTCGCAGGCTCGCGGATGCTGGGTTGGGGGTTCTCACCGAAGACCCAGGGCTGCCGAATTGGTGTGAGACGGAACTCTACTTCCGGTCTCGACCGGAGTTGTGGAAACGCTGGGGACAGGGGCGAATCTTCGACCCCCCTGCGACGCTCGCTACCGAACCTCGGTCGAAGCGAGGGGGCGGTCGTCCCGCGAATTCGGACCCTGTCTGGTTTGCAACGGCGGTCTCGCTCCGTGCGTCGTTCACCACAACAAGCGGGACCGACTGGAAGGGACTCGCTCGCGAGGTGCGGAAGCAACTCGGCGACGGTGGAATCAAACTGAACAGCCGGGACGAAAAAGCACTGACGCCTGGGAGCCTCAAAAGCCTGTTTCGGAACCGCGATCGACGGAAGACGAAACCGAATTGAGTTCTGTCCCGATTTGGCACGGCAGTAGTCCCACACTGTCCGCTGCGGGGATCTCCCGTCCACTGGTTCCAGAGAGGTCTTGCCGAACGGGGCGAAACCGACCGTTGAATTCTGCCACGCAGTGCGGGGTGTAGAAGTCTCTTGCCGGGCCACGATGGGGTGGCCCCGTTTCACGAGGCTTTCATGAGTCCAGAGGCTGCTTCCAATCCCCCGCCCGCCTTGGCCGGCACTTATACCGCAGACGACATCGCGGTTCTTCTGAAGTGCAGTACGCGGCATGTCCGCAGACTGGACGATCGACGACTCATTCCCGGACGGATCGCAACCGGCCGGCTCGTCCGGTTCGCTTGCAAGCTCGTCGACCAGTGGATCCTGGACGGCTGCCCTACCCCGAACGGAGGCCGTCGATGACTCCGACCGCCCGCACTGGGGCGGCCTGGTTGCTCGCCCGCGGCTTCGTCCCAATCCCGGTTCACTCCCGGACCAAGCGACCTATCGGGGAAGGCTGGGAATCCCAAACCCTCGAGGATGTCCGAGATCGCTTCGACATGCTCTTTCCCGAAAACGCGGCGGAGTTGAACGTCGGAGTGCTGAATGGGCGGCCGTCGGGCGGGCTTGTCGATATCGACCTCGACACCTCGATGGCCCGGATCGTTGCGAAGTTCCTTTTGCCGCCGACGGGAATGCGGTGGGGGCGGGCGTCTGCTCCGGATTCCCATTTCGGCTACGTCGTGGACGCGCCGCCCGAAAAAGCCGCCAAGAACTTTGACGGCCCCGACGGGTGGCACATCCTCGAGATCCGCGGCTCGGGCGGGCACACCCTGTTTCCGCCGTCGATTGCGCCAGCAGACGAAACCCAGGACAAGTTCGAAGAACCGGTGGTTTGGTCCGGCCCTGGCGAGCCGGCGAAGGTGGCGATGACGGAGTTGACCGTGGCGGTGGGTCGGGTCGCGGCGGCGACGCTCATAGCCGGGAACTGGTCGAAGGGTAGTCGTCATCAGGCAGCCCTCGCCCTCGCGGGCGGACTGCTGCGAGCCGGGTGGACTGTCCACGAACTCATCCTGTTTTTGAGGGCAATCTGCGCCGCGGCCGGGGACGATGAAGTCGAAGATCGGATCCACGCGGTTGAAAGCACCGCCACCGCGGTCGCCGAGAAGAAGAACGTCAGCGGCTTGCCGACATTCGCGAAGACGTTCGGCGAGCCCATCACCCACACCGTCCTGGCCTGG
>CAZKIQ010000041.1:0-46185 GCA_964552815.1 uncultured Alcaligenaceae bacterium
GGTCAGCGGTTCGGAGTGTTGCCGTGGCGATTCTTCGCGTAAAGTGCCCCGAGTGCGGTGCCGGGTTGAAGTCGAACAACCCTGCCGGCTTCACGCCCGGGGCGTCCCTCTCCTGCCCAAAGTGCAAGACCAAGTTTGTCGCCAGCGACGACGACGATGCTCCGGCCGCCGCCAAACCCGCCGTTGTCAAACCCACCGTGGTCCGGCCCACCGTCGTCAAACCCAGTGTCGTCCGCGACGAGGAAGATGACGAAGACCGACCGAAGAAGAAGCGTCGCCGGGACGACGACGATGACGACGACGACCGGCCGAAGAAGAAAAAGAAAAAGAAACGTCGCCGTGACGATGACGACGAGGAAGGAAGCAACCTCCCCTACTGGATCATGCGCGGCGTCGTGCTCCTCCTTCTCCTCGGCGGTCTCGGCTACGCGATCCACCTCAAGCTCGAGAACGACAAGGAAGCAGCGAAGATCCAGGAAGAGAACGAGCGGGTCCGAAAAGAGAACGAGAAACGCTTGAAGGATCCCAACGCGGACTTGAAACAACCCATCGACAAGAGCAAGCTCCCGCCGCCGCCTCCCAAGAAGTGACGTGACGCGGGCCAGGGAGCTCTGCAACATCGAACCTCGCAGACGGGTCAGACGTCTGTGAGGTATGAGTTCCCCCGAGCCCACTCCCGAACCGGCGTTCCTCGTCTTCGGGGATCTACACGGTCGCGTTCTTCCGGCGTTTCGACTGGCGATCTCCTGGAGTCGGGACCACGGCCGACCGCTCGATGGAATCCTCCAGATCGGGGATCTCGGGTATTTCCCGGACCTGTCCAGGCTCGATCGGGCCACGATTCGCCACGCAGCCGACGATCCGCTGGAACTCGGCGTGCAGGATGTGGTCGCTCCATCGGATCTCGCCGATGCGACCTTTTCCTCGTCCGCTTGCCCGCCCGGGATGTGGTTCACGGCCGGGAATCATGAGGATTTCGCGGAACTCGAGCACCTCGGCCGGCAACATTCCCGAAGTGACGCCTTTCCGGTCGACCACTATGCCATGGTCCACGCGATCCACGACGGGCGGGTTGTGGAATTCGACAACGGCCTTCGAGTCGCGGCACTTTGGGGTGTCGATGGCGAGGGGGCCCATCGCCGAACAAACCTGCCGGAACGCGGGTATATCCGCTCCAAATCCGTCGATCGGTTGCTGACCGACCGGTTCGATGTGCTACTGACCCACGATGCTCCCAAGAACGCGAAGCGATTCGGGTGCGGCAGCGAGTTGCTGGCCTCCCTGATCGACCTCGCCCGGCCGCGATTCGCATTTTTCGGGCACTACAAGGGGGATGGCGGTCGGTCGCCGGAGGATTTCGGGCAAACGGAAGTCTACCACCTCGCCGGCTTCGAGCTTCGCACCCGTGACGGCACCCCGGAACCGGGAAGCGTCGGATTGCTCGAGCGGGTCGACGGCGTCTGGCAGTTCGAGTTCCTCGAGAGAGCCTGGACCAAGACCTTTTCCCGGCACAACTGGAAGTGGCGAGGAATGCAACCCGGGGCGTAACCTCACGCCGCGCGGCGGTGCAGTTCCCGGTTCGAGATTGGAGTTGTCCGCTCGGTGATCCATTCTCGCACGGCGTCGGCGGGGAGCCAATTCTCGATTTGCAACCGGCCCGAAACTTGTGGCACCCGGCGGATCGCCTCCCACTGAGCCGGGTATGCCGGCTTTCCGAGCAGAATCACGCGGATTCCGAGGTGGTGCGGGAGTTTCCGAAGCCGGGTCGTGCCCCAGATCCAGTCGTCGGTGCCGGAAAAGCCCGTCGGAAGCGTGCCGTCGGGTCGCAACGCCCGGGGGTGGAAGATCTGGAACCGGGCCGTCGCGATCGGCGGGTCGAGGGGATCGCCGTCGGAATATGCCGCCAGAACTTCCTCCGAAGGTTTGACCCCGGGCAAGGCCTGGGCGAGGAGCACGTGCAACTGCGCGACATCGGACACGCCAATCGTCCGGACACGGACACCGACCTGGGCCGCGGGGTCGATCGCCAGCACGGTGAGATCGTCGGCCACCGCGAGAATCTCGGCCAGTTCGGCAGCGGCAGGGTGGTTGGGGGCGAGTTGCTCGGTGAATCGCACCAGGTTCGGAATCGCCCGGGCCGAATGCCTCACCGCGACGCAATTCGCGAGGGCCGGAAACACATCGGCGACACGCGGGAACACGTCTCGCCAGGCGCGGACCGCATCCGGGGCATGTCGGGCCGCACGGCTCCAGGGGTCGACTGCATCCGTTTCGACGGTCGGTTCCGATGCGGAATCGGGCTGGAAGAAGAAGACTTTCGCGGCAGGAAACCGCGGGCGGGGGAGCAACTCCGGAACCTGCGACGCGAGGCGGAGCGTATCGCGAAGCGCGATCAATCCCGGCATCGCGGCGACCGCCGGGTCGGGATGTTCCCGGAGATCCGGGGTAACTCGGGGGGCGATCCGGAGCGACAACAGATCCGTTGGCATGGCGTCCTCCGTGACGGCCGCGGATTTACGCACATGTCGAGACTTCCCGCAAGGCGAAATCCGGATTCCGTTCGGGTCTGGTACGATTCCCCTGTGCCGACCCACACCGTCCGGAGGTTCCGTGAACGATTCTCGTTCGAACATCACCGTTCTCCGCGACTCCGAGCGGGGAAGCCGGAACCTGGCCGCGATTGCGGAGCACATCGGCGACGACCCGGTTCCGGCCCTGGCGATCCTGCTTCCCCGCGTGGCCGATCCGGACATGGCACTCAACAACCTCGAGCGGCTTCTGGCGGCGCCGGGGGCACGGGGGTACTGGAACTCGCTGACCGGGGAGGATGGTCGAGCCCTCGAGCATCTGCTGCACCTGCTCGCAACCTCGCAGTTCTTCGCGGACACGCTGGTGGCGTACCCGGAGACGTTGCCGGGCGTGGTCTCCCCGCCTCGCCGGACGCCGAGTACCGCGGAACTCATGGCGGAACTGGGGTCCGAGGTCGAAGCCGCCGCCGACGATGCGGGGGTGCTGCGGGCTTTCCGGCGCTTCCGGCAACTCCACACCCTCCGGATCGGGGTCAACGACATCATCCGCGATCGCCCGCTGGAGGAGATCACCCGGGAAATCGCACGCCTGGCGGATGCATCCCTCGAGGTCGCCCTCGAAACCGCGATCCGCACGGCGGCGAAACAGTTCGGCCATCCGACCACCAAGGCCGGCACCCCTGCCCGCCTCACCGCGGTCGCCTTCGGGAAACTCGGGGGGGAGGAATTGAACTATTCCTCGGACATCGACCTGATGTTCGTCTACGACGAGGACGGCCAGACGACGGGAAAGCGGGCGGGCACCATCTCCAACGCCGAGTTCTTCGCCCGGGTGGTGCAGGAGGTGATCCGTTTGCTGACGAAGCCGACGGATCGTGGCTTCGCGTACCGGGTGGATCTGCGGTTGCGTCCGGAGGGGAAGACGGGGCCACTGGTGCGTTCTCTGCCGGCCACCGTGTCGTACTACGACGTGATGGGCCGGACCTGGGAACGGCAGGCCCTGATCAAGGTCCGACCGGTGGCCGGCGACCTGGAACTCGGCCGCGAATTCGTCGCCGCCATCGAGCCGTTCGTGTACCGGAAATACTTCAGTTTCTCGGAAATCAACGAGGTCAAGGCCCTCAAACGGCGGATGGAACAGGCGGCCACCCGGAGCGGAATCGACGATCGCGACGTCAAGACGGGCCGCGGTGGGATCCGCGATATCGAGTACGCCGTCCAGTTTCTGCAACTCCTCAACGGCGGCGACCTGCCGGCGATCCGCCAGCGGAACACGCTGCTGGCGCTCGACGCCCTCGAAATCGCGGGCTGCCTCACGCCCCAGGAAACCTACATTCTCGCGGACGCCTACCGCTTCCTCCGCAAAACCGAGCACCGTCTGCAACTCCTCTTCGACTGGCAGACCCACAAGCTCCCCGCGACCTCCGAGGAAGTTCGGAAACTCGCCCGCCGGATGGGCTATGTCGAACGCGGACCTCAGACGATGCTCCCCGGCCTCGTGGAAGTTCGCGGCACCGAATCGGGAAGCAAGACAGGCTCCGATCCGACCCTCCGCGTCCCTAACCCCCCGCTGTCCTCACTCTCGGCCCAGCGTCGTTCCCCGCTCGACGAGCTTCCGGAGCCGATTCCCCGGGACGCGCGGATCCTGCTCGTCGATCCGCTCGATCAGTTCCTCAAGGATTTCCACGACAAGACCCGCCTCGACCGGGCGATTCTGGATCACCTGCTGCACCAGACTTTCGCGGACGGTGCGGAACGAGCGGAACCCGAGGCCGACCTGATCCTGGACCCCGACCCGGACGAGACAACCATCCGTGCCGTGCTGGGTCGGTATCCCTTCCGGGATGTGCCGACGGCGTACCAGAACCTGTCGAAACTCGCGAAGGAAGCGGTCCGGTTCCTCTCGCATCGCCGCTGCCGACACTTCCTCGCCAGCATCGCGCCGCAACTCCTCAAGGCCGTTGCCGACACCCCGGATCCGGACCTGACGCTCAACAATTTCGAGCGTGTGACGGCATCGCTCGGGGCGAAGGCGGTGCTATACGAACTCTTTACCTTCAACCCCCCGAGCCTGAAGCTCTACGTCGACATCTGCGCCAATAGCTCCTACCTGATCGGGATTCTGACCTCGAACCCTGGGATGATCGACGAGCTTCTCGACAGCCTGATCCTCGATCAGCCGCGAACGGCGGAGGAACTGCGGACGGAGCTGGCCGAGCTTCTGCGCGGAGCGAGCGACCCGAATCCGATCCTGCACAGCTTCCAGGACAAGGAACTGTTGCGCGTTGGGGTGCGCGATTTGCTGGGGCGGGACACCATCCGGGAAACGACCGCCGCCCTGAGCGACATCGCGGATACGGTGCTGCACGCGATCTTCGACCGCAACGAGCCGATCACCCGGCGGAAACTCGGCTCGCCGACGATCGAACCTGCCCTGGGTTCCAACGGGTCAAAAAAGGGGCGGGGGGATCGCCCCCCCTGCCGGTACGCGGTGCTGGGTCTGGGGAAACTCGGCGGCCGGGAGATCAGCTACCACAGCGATCTCGACCTTGTGGTGGTCTACGAGGCAGACGGTTCCACGGTACGGCCGCCAGAACTGGAAGCGGGGGCAAAGTTTTCCCCCGCCACCAACGCCCATTTCTTCACCGACCTGACTCAACGGGTGATCAAGCAGATGTCGTCCGCCGGGCCGCTCGGTCGGCTCTACGACGTCGACATGAAGCTCCGCCCAGCGGGGAAATCTTCCAGCCTCGTCGTACCGCTTTCCCTCTTCCAGCACTACTTTTCCGGCGGCGGCGGGGAACTCTGGGAACGTCAGGCCCTCACCCGGGCCCGCGTCATCCGCGGAGATGCCGACTTCGCGGAAGAGGTCGCCGCCACCATCCGCACCGCGATCCTCGACCACCCCTGGACCCCCACCGGCGTTGACGAGGTCCGGGTGATGCGCGAAAAACTTGCCGCCTCCGCCAGCACCCGGAACCTCAAGCGAGCCCCGGGCGGCATTGTCGACATCGAGTTCATCGTCCAGTTGCTGATTCTGAAATATGGACAGGAACGCGGATCCATTCTCCGACCCAATATCTGGAATGCCCTCGAGGAACTCGAACTCGCGGAGTTGCTTCCCCGAGAGGAGGTGGCGGATTTGCAGGCGGGGTACTCGTTTCTGCGGTTCGTGGAGGCCCGACTCCGCGTCGTTACCGACCGGCCGCTGACTGAGCTTCCCTCCTCGGTCGACGACCGGGAGAAACTCGCCCGCCGGCTCGGGTTCGACCCCTCGCAAGCTTCCACGCTGTTTGCTAACCAGCTGGCGATGCACCGGGCCCGGATTCGGGAACTGTTCGAGCGGATCACGAACCGCGAAGCGTGATGGATGATCCGCACCGGCCGGCCGCTTCCGAGGTGGCCTCGCGAATGACCGCCGCCACAAACGCCTGCACCGCCTCGAATTTCTCTCGCGTCAGGGCGGGGTTCGCGAACGGCCCCATCCGAATCGACTCGCCGTTCGGGCTCACAAGCTGGAAATGGTGCTGCCCACCAGCCGGTTCCTCCGGCGGAAGCGTCACAAAGGCGGCAGCAATTTCTTCGGGAGTCGGCGAACTCTCAGATCGCATGGCGGCATCTCGCAAGGGATCTGTCCGGCTTCTACCGGACACATAACCCCAGCTATGCAGATCCTGTTCCAATCACCGGCGGAAGAAATAAAACACCACGACACCCAGAATAATCAGCCCGCTCACCCACACCGCCGGGTTCGAGAAAATCGAAGGTTTGGGCTTTTCCGGGCCCAGTTGCCCCAACGGCAGACTGAATCCCTTGGTTTTCCCCCGACTTTGCTGCGATTCCACAGGTGGGGGGTAAGGGGTACTCGACAGAACTCCGTTGACCGACGAGGCGAGTAAAAAATTGGACGAGTTTCCGCCGGCCGGAGAAAGCTCGAAATCCGTCGAATTCCCCGGGGCAGCGACCAGTTCGACAATCGAGTCCATTTTGGAAGCGTGACAAACTTCCCCACAAGAAGGGCACTTCACCGTCGACCCCGGCGGGGCCAGCGAGATCTTCATGCACTTCGCACAGACGATGACCTCATCCTCGGTCTGTGTTAGCTGCGGAGCTTCGCCTGGTAGAGTCGTACTGGAAACGGAGGTGAAATATTCAAACCCCGACGCGGGTGCATAGTTCCGACGACCGCATCCGCTGCAGGTTCCAATCTGCCCCGGTTGCATATCGATCGGGGTGCTGCACGCTCGACAGCGGAAACCGGCCACGTTCGACATCGGGTCTCGCCCCAGGCGATGGTGTCGGTCGGAATCTCGACCTCCCATCCATCCTACACATAATCTCCCCCAAGGGGTACCTTCAGGAGACAACTTCGCATGTTTGCACTCGTTTCCGGAGCCAACCGTGGAATTGGCCTCGAAGTGGTTCGACAACTCGCCACCCGGGGTGACACCGTCATCCTCGGTGCCCGCGACCTTGCCAGCGGGGAATCGGCCCGACAATCGCTCGGCGATCTGGCCCAGCGGGTGATCGTCCACCCGCTCGATGTGACCAACCCGACATCCGTCGCCCAAATCCGGGATTTTGTCCTGCAGAAGTGGGGAAAACTCGACGCTCTCGTCAACAACGCTGGCGGGTTCTACGACGCCCAGCAACGGGCCTCCACCGCTGACCTGGCCCTGGTGCGGGAGGCTCTGGAACTCAACCTCCTTGGGGCGTGGGCCCTCTGCGAGGCGTTCCTGCCGTTACTGCGAAAAAGCGATGTCCCGCGGATCGTGAATGTTTCGAGCGAGGCGGGTTCCTTCGGCGGTTCCTACTTCGGAATCGTTGCTGGCGATGGATCCGTTCCGGCTTACGCGGTTTCGAAGGCCGCATTGACTGCGTTCACGGTGAAGCTGGCGAAGGATCTGCAGGGGACCGGAATCCTGGTCAACGCCGTCTGCCCGGGGTGGACGGCAACGCAGGAGGGCATGGCGGATATGGGTGCGAGACCCGTGTCGGAAGGAGCGGCGGGGATTGTGTGGGCGGCAACGCTACCGGCGAACGGGCCGAGCGGTGGCTTCTTCCGGGATGGCCAGCCGCTGCCGTGGTGAAACTCAGCGACCTTCCGTTGCGAGGGCGACGAGCGCCTTCGCGATGGCCAGTTCGAGTTGGCGGGCCGGATCGCTCTCGATGACGTGCGGGGTCACGCCGCTGCCGTTGATCGGCTGACCGCGTGGCGAGCTCACGGTCGCGACGGTGATCACCAGTGTGCCCAGATCTCGGCCGATCGTCTCGGGTCGCTTCGATGGATCGATCCGGAAGGGGCACTGGATCGCCCCCTTTCCGAAGGTGCCAACTCCAATGACCGTCGCCCGGCCGTGATCCTTGAGGGCGGCGGTAAAAATCTCGGCAGACGACATCGTTCGCGTGTCCACCATCAACACCACCGGGAAGTCGTAGGCAGTGACCCCGGACTCCGACGAGAAGAGATGCTCGTCGAAATCCGGAAGTTGACCGTGCGTGGTGGCCAGAACCCCGGTGGGCACGAACCGCTGGGCCAGGTGCACCGCCGTCATGAAGTGGCCACCAAAATTCCCGCGGAGGTCGATGACCAGGGCCCGCATCTCGCGGTTCTTGAGCATCGTCACCGCCCGATCCACCTCCGCAGGCGTGTGCTCCCGGAACGAGGTTATTCGAAGGTACCCGATCCCGTCTTTTCCGTTGACAATGTCCGCTCCGAGCACGGTGGGAACCGGAATCGGGAGGTTGACCAGGGCCGGCGGACCCATCCCGGCGGGCACTTCCAGTTCGTGGCCGGTCGCCTGGGCAGCCCGGAGAGCCTCAGCCAGCGCGGCCTTCGTGGCGGGTTGCACCACCTTCCCGTTGACACGCGTGATCCGGTCCCCTTTCCGCAGGGATGTGCTGGTCGCAGCCCAGGAACCGGGAACCACACCTTCGATGGTCAAGATTCCATCGGTGGTCGAAACGAGAAGCCCGTAGGCAAGCATTTCGACGATCGACGAGCTGGCGTCGGATCCGCTTCCGGTGGGGCTCAGGAAGGTGGTGTACTCGTCGAGACCGCTGCAAGCTCCGCACATCAGCTCGAGCACGACGGCTGACGGATTGCGAATGCCAGCCTGTTTTTGGGCCGCCGCGACGAGTTCGCGGGCCGCCTGACGGGCTTCACGCGGATTGGACGGCAGCCGGGTGCGCCAGACGTCCCGCAGGGATTGCTGGAATTTCTGGATCTGGACCGGATCCCGACCTTCGAGATGTCGTTTCTGGAACGGCTCACTCGAAATCGCCCGGTCGAGTTCGTCGAGCCCGAGTGCGAACAATTTCCCGGTCGTCGCGCGATCGCGGTCGGCGTAAAGGCTGGTGAGTTTTGAGATTCCGTCAAAGTAGACATCCAGTGCCAGAGTGGGCGGCAGGGACACCATGAAGTGCTGGAACGCCGGATCCCGGAGACGGTTCGTCTGGCTCGCGTGGCGAAGGCAGAATCGGATCTGGTCGCGAAGGTCGGGCTGGGAGCGGTCCTGGAAGTACAGGCGAAGGTAGAGATCGAGGGCTTTTTCCCACTTCCCATCCCGCTGAGCGGCGTCGGCCTCGGCCCGGGTGCGGATGGGATCAAGGGGTGTCGTTTTGATCTGGACCGGAGCATCGTCGGCGGAAACTGCCGGGCTGACGAACGCAATCGACCCCAGCAGTCCGACGGCCAGCCATCCCCATCGTTGTGCTTTGCACCCGACCATATCCGCGCCCCGAGGTGTGTGATCCAGGTCGTTGGTGATTTGGTGGGGAGAAGCCAAACTTTGCCGATCGTAGCCTTCGTTTCGGAAGACGTCAAACGAAAGTTACCGATTGTTACTCGAGAACGATCGTTTCCCCGGATTCGAGCAGGAGAAGTTCCTCGAACCGCGGCAAATCGGCGTCTGTTGTTTCGACGCAGCAGGTGTGCTCACCGTTTGGAAAAATTTTTGGTTTGCCCCATGAGAAGCACCGCCGAGGGGTTGGAGGGCTGTTCCCGACCGTGAATTGTGGGTAAGATTTCCGAACTGCCGGCTTTCCTTTCTCCCCTCGTCGGAGCACTTATGCTTCGCTCGCCATTCCGTCCGCTCGCGTTGCTTTTGTTCCCGACGGCCCTTGCGGTGGCGGTGGCGCAGCCGAAATCCGAGGGGGAATACGTCAAGAAGGGAAGCCGGGTCGACACGATCCGGGCCACGCTCGCGTCGTTCGGGAAGCCGAACCTGGAAGGAAAGTGGTATTACGCCGGGCCCTTCGACAACACCGACGGGGCCGGGTTCGACACGGCTTTTCCCCCGGAAAAGGGGGTCGACCTGAAGGCGACCTACGTCGGGAAAAACGACGAGAAATTCGGGTGGAAGGAGCTTCCCAACTTTACGCCCGGGAAGGTCTACAACCTCGCCCCGCTCTTCCCGAAGGCGAAGACGGAAGCGGTGGTGTACCTCTACCACGAATACGAGGCGAAAGAGCGCTTCGACCTGCCGCTTTCGCTGGGGAGCGACGACACGCTCTCCGTCTGGACCAACGGCAAACCCCGGCTGCACGAGAACTACGCCCGGCCGTGTGCCCCGGACCAGGATAGCGTGACGATCAACGGCGTGGCCGGGGTCAACAAGCTGCTCATCAAGATCGGCCAGGGGGGTGGGAACTGGGAATTTTACGTCGCACCGGAGATTCCGGAAGCGTTGCCCCGAGATGTGCAGAATCGCATCAATGCGGATTTCCCGGTGAATGCACGCCCCGCCGCCGTCGCGGAAAAGGGGGGCGAATCGACCTACTACAAGGTCACGACCCTACAACAGCCCCAAGATTGCGTCCTGGAAGTGGGGGGGCTCGGTTTCCGGCCCGATGGCAAGCTCTTCGTCTGCACCCGTCGCGGCGAGGTTTGGCTCGTCTCCAATCCCGGGTCCGACAAGCCGGACGATATCACCTTTTCCCGCTTCGCGTCCGGGTTGCACGAGGCTCTCGGGCTGCACGTGGTCGACAACAACACGCTCTTCGTATGCCAGCGGCCGGAACTGTCGAAACTCACGGACAAGAACGGGGACGGAACTGCCGACGAGTTCACGACCATCTGCGACAAGTGGGGCGTGTCGGGCGACTACCACGAGTACGCCTTCGGCCCCGCCGTTGACAAGGATGGGAATTTCTTCATCACGCTCAACGTCGGGTTCGGGGGCGGTCACCAGGCCAAGGCCGCCTGGCGCGGCTGGCTGGTTCGCGTTTCCCCAGATGGCAAGCTCGAACCCTGGAGTTACGGCCTCCGTTCCCCCAACGGCGTCAACTTCGACCCCGACGGCGAACTCTTCTATGCCGACAACCAGGGGGAATGGGTCGCCACCAACAAGCTCCAGCACCTCAAAAAGGGGAAGTTTTACGGCCACCAGGCGGGGTTGAAGTGGGTCAAGGATTCCCCGTTTGCCTCCGCCCCGGACAAGGTCGCCTCGAACATGACCTACGACGGTCAGAAGTGGGACCCGAAAACCAAGCGAGTCCTCGACGAATCCTGCCCCCGGCCGGACGTTGACCCCCCATGCATCTGGTTCCCGTACCAGAAGATGGGCCAGTCCGCCAGCGAACCCCGATGGGACACAACCGGCGGGAAATTTGGGCCATTCGCGGGGCAGTGTTTCGTCGGGGACCAGAACACGTCCGTCGTGATGCGGGTTTCCCTGGAGAAGGTCAACGGTGTCTACCAGGGCGCGTGCTACCCCTTCCGCCGGGGTCTGCAGTGTGGGGTGAACCGCATCCTCTTCGGGCCGGACGGGGCGCTCTACGTCGGCCAGACCAACCGCGGCTGGGGCTCGGTCGGCGGTAAACCGTACGGCCTGCAACGCATCAACTACACCGGCGTGCTTCCGTTCGAGATCCACACCGCATTTTTGAGCCCGAACGGTTTTGACCTCACCTTCACGAAGCCGATCGACCCCGAAACGATCGGCGAGAAGAACAGCGTCGTCGTACGGTCTTACACCTACGTCTACTTCAGCACCTACGGCTCCCCGGAGGTCGACTCGAAAGCGGAGGATGTCGGCAAGCTCACGCTTTCCCCGGATGGGAAGAAGCTGTCGTTCCCGGTGAGCGGTCTCAAGCCGGGCCGGGTGTATGAGATTCGCCTGAACGGGGTGAAGTCGAAGGAAGCGGATTCGCTGGTGCACACGGAGTGCTACTACACGCTGAACGAGTTGAAAAAGTGACGAACCCCGGTGCGCAGCCGGGGTTCGCGATATGGCAACGGCCGACGGACCGGCCGATTCATCGGGTTGACGATTCGCTGCCCGGTTCTCCGTCGGTGGACCGAGTCCGCTCCTCGCCGGGGCCGGCCACGCGGTAACTCTCGTCCAGCCATCGGCCGAGGTCGATGGTTCGGCACCGCCGGGAACAAAAGGGAAAGTCCGGGTATTCCGTCCAGTTCCCGGGCATGGCGGCGTCACAAATCGGACAGGTCACAGTTTTCATCGGTTCGACCCAACCCGGAACTTCGGAATTTTCTCGGTTTCGCCCGACAAGCTCCCGATCCTGGGGTTGTCGGGAATCCAAGCGGACACGGTTCCAGCCGGCCCAGGAATCACGCCAGATCCATCGCGACGAGCAGGAGTTGGCGGACATCGGTCATCGCGACTTCGCCAGCCGGTTTCTCCCCGTGCCCGATCAGGATCGCCCCATCTTGCGGATCGGCGGCGGGAAGTCCGTGGCTGCCCCGGACGAGCGACGCATCGAGCGGGACGACGTCGAGCGTCATCCGGAACCCGAGCTTCTTCTGCAGCACTCGCCGGGCCGCGTGGAGTTTCGGAGCCCGGAATTTCGGGTCGAAGAAAAGTTCGCACGGGTCGTAACCCGGCTTGTGGTGGATGGCGACCGCACGGGCGTAGTCCGGGGCGAGGTGGTCGTCGAGCCAGAACGGGTACGCGAACCACGCATCCCGATCGGAGAGCACAATCAGTTCCCCGGCCCGCTCGTGGACGAGCCCCACTTCCGCACGCTCCTCGCCGACGAGCACCTTCCCCACCCCCGGAACCGGTGCGAGCAAGTCCCGCACCCGGGGAAAATCCGCCGGATCCGGGACGTAAACGTGGGCCAACTGGTGGTCGACGACCGCGAACGCCCGGCTGCCGTAGGTGTCGAGTTGTTCCCCGAACGGCCCACCACGGACGGACAGAAGCCCGGCGGTTCGCAGGATCCGGTTGAGATAGACGGGTCTGGTGACATCGCAGTGCCCGTACTCGCTGACGATCCAGACCTTGGCCCCGACACTCGCGGCGGCATCGAGCAGCGGGGCACACGCATCGTCGAGTTCCTTGACGCACTTCGCCATGTCCGTGCCCGCCGGCCCGAACCTCTGCGGGTCGTAGTCGAGGTGTGGCAGGTAGACGAGGGACAGGTCCGGCGTTTCCTGACGCAGCACCGTGGCGGCGCAGTTCGCGATCCACCGCGTGCACGGAAGCCCTGCCATCGGGCCCCAGAAGGTGTGGAAGGGGAACGTCCCAAGGTCCTTCTCCAACTTCGCCGGCAACTCGGGCGGCGTGCCGGTGATTCCAAAGACCTTGTTGCCATCGACGCCATACCACGGCTTGGGCGTGATCGAGATGTCGACGGCTGCCCCCTGGTTGAACCACCAGAAGAGCTTCGCGGAGCGGAAGCCCCGGCCTCGCTCGGCAGCCCGCTTCCGGGCCGTCACGTAGACCGGCTCTGCCTGCATCAGCCGGTTCGACTGCTGCCAGAACCGCACCTCGTTGGTGTCCCGGAACAGCCAGCCGTTCCCGACCACCCCGTGCCGGGATGGCGGCTCCCCGGTGAGGATGCTCGCCTGGGCGGTGCAGGTGACCGCCGGCACGACTTCCCGCAATGGGACAGACCACCCCGTCGCCGCGAGGGCCGAGAGTCGCGGGGCAAGGGGCAGAAGCCGGGGCGTCAGCCCGACAGCGTTGACGAGAACGATCGGTGGCATGGGGTCACAGTAGCCCGGAACTTTTCCCGGGCGAGCCCTTCCCGCACCCGACCCGGGGGAAGTACCGTATCCTGATTCCATCCCCGACTCGGTTCGCGACGCCTCTCCGAGGATGATCCATGACCGCCCGCCGACTCGCACTTCTCGCTCTGCTTCTCCCGCTGCCGGCCCTCGCAGCCGACAAGCCCGACCCCAAGGCGAAGCCGAACCGCCTCGCGAAGGAAGCAAGCCCGTACCTCCGGCAGCACGGCCACAACCCCGTCGACTGGTTCCCCTGGGGGGAGGAAGCCTTCGCGAAAGCGAAGAAGGAGAACAAGCTCGTCTTCATCAGCGTCGGCTACAGTTCCTGCCACTGGTGCCACGTCATGGAGCGAGAATCCTTCTCGAACCCGGAAATCGCGAAGGTTCTCAACGAAAATTTCGTGTGCATCAAGGTCGACCGCGAGGAACGCCCGGACATCGACGAGATCTACCTCACCTCGCTATACGTCCTCGGCGAACGCGGCGGCTGGCCCATGTCCGTCTTCGCCACCCCCGACGGCAAGCCCATCTTCGGCGGAACCTACTGGCCCCCGGAAGACCGCAAGTTCGGCGACGACACCGCACCCGGCTTCAAGACCATCCTCAAGCGGGTCCTCGAACTCGATAAGGAAAAGCGGAAGGAACTTCTCGCGCAGGGGGACGAGGTGGCGAAGCGGACGGCGCTTGCCCTCAACCGGGCCGGTTCGAAACTCCTCGTCGACCTCGACCGCGAACTCGTCAAGGACGCCGCCAGCAGCTTCTCCTTCGACCCCGAGCACGGCGGTTTCGGCTCCAAGGCGAACCAGTTCAAGGGCACGAAATTCCCCCGGGTTTCCGCACTCCTGTTCCTCCTCCGCCAAAGCCGCACCAAAGACGGGGCCGATCTCGCGAAGCCCGTGACACTGACGCTCGACAAGATGGCCGCCGGAGGAATCTACGACCACCTCGGCGGCGGATTCCACCGCTACAGCACCGAGCGAACCTGGACCGTGCCCCACTTCGAGAAAATGCTCTACGACAATGCCCAGCTCGTCGAGGTGTATGCCGAGGCGTACCGCATCCAGGAGAATCCGCTGTATCGTCGGGTGATCGAGGAAACCCTCGGATTCGTCGCCCGCGAAATGACCTCGCCCGACGGGGCCTTCTACTCCGCCCTCGACGCGGACTCGGACGGGAAAGAGGGGGAGTTCTACGTCTGGTCCGGGAAGGAACTCGACACCCTCCTCGGCGACGGTGCGGACGCCAAGCTCTTCCGCGAGGTGTACGGCCTCGACCAGCCCAACTTCGAGGGGAAGTTCCACATCCTCCGCCTGCCGAAACCGATCGCGGATGTCGCAAAGGACCGGAAAATCTCGGAAACCGACCTGCTGGCGAAGCTCGCCCCGTTGCGGGCGAAACTGCTGGCGGCCCGGGAAAAGCGGCACCGACCGTTCCTCGACACCAAGGTTCTGACGTCCTGGAACGGCCAGATGATCGCGGCGTACGCCCGGGCGGGGGAAGTCCTCAAGGAACCGAAGTACACCGCCGCCGCGGAGAAAGCCGCCGACTTCGTGCTCACCAAGCTCCGTTCCCCGGACGGCCGACTGCTCCGCGTCTACGCCGCCCGACCCGGTGAGAAATCGGAAGCCCGCGGACCCGCATTTCTGGAAGACTACGCCTTCCTGCTCCACGGCCTGCTCAACCTCCACGATGCGACCGGCAAGGCGAAGTGGCTCGACGCCGCCAAGTCCGTGGCCGACACCATGACCCGGTGGCACGCCGACGAACGCGGCGGATTCTTCTCGACTTCCCACGACCACGAAAAACTCTTCGCTCGCTCCAAGGATGTTTCCGAGGGGGCCCAGCCGTCCGGGAATGGGATGGCGGCTCAGTCCCTCGCCCGGCTCTGGATCAAGACCAAGGACGAGAAATACCGGGCCGCCGCCGAGGGGACGGTCAAAACCTTTATCGTCCTCGTCAAGGCAAACCCGGCGACGGCCCCGACGATCGCGGACACGCTCGACCGCCTGCTGGCCCAACCGGGCGGGGTCGCATCCGGAGGCTCCGAGCCCACGACCCCGGCGAATCCGAAAGATTCCGCCGAGGTGGTGACGGTCCGCGTCAAGTCGGCACCAGCCGGGGAAGGGAAGCAATCGATCTCAATCACACTCGCCGTTGCGAAGCCCTGGCACATCTACGCCAACACCCCAGGCGGCAAGGGCCTCGACGGCTCTGCCACCCAGATCGAGGTCCTGGTCGCCGGCAAGAAAACCGACGCGAAACTCGTCTTCCCCGAGGGGAAAGCCGCCACCGACCCCACCGCCGGCGACTACCGCATCTACGAAGGAAGCGTCACCGTGACCGGAACCATTCCCCACGCCGCCGACGCCGGCCCGATCCTGGTCCGGGTGAAGATCGTCGCCTGCCGGGAGGGGAAATGCCTCCTCCCCGCCACGATCAAAGCGGAACCGCGGTGAGTGGAGGCGCGGCACGATCCGAAATCACGGCTTCGATCGCTCGATTCGCGTCGAGGGAAGTCCCTTCTGGAGCTTCTTCACCGCGGAGTCGGACAGGGGGATGCCGAGGATTCGCAGGTAGGCGACCTGCTTCAACTTCAGCAGGCCGTCGAGATTGTCGTCAGTGAGCTTGCTCCAGCTCAGATCGAGGGCGGCCAGGTCGGGAAGGGACTCGAGCTTTCCGAGTGCGGCGGCGTCGGACTGGTAGCCGAGCAAGGAGACGGCCCGGAGCGATCGCATCTTGGCAATGGTGTCGAGGCCTGCCGGCGTGATCCGTTCCCCGGCGATGGAGAGGGTTTGAAGGTTGGCCAGGCCGGCGAGGTTCTGCAAACCCTCGTCGCTGACCTGGCAGCGGAACAGCACCAGTTTCCGGAGTTCCGTCTGCTTCCCGATCACCTCGAAGCTGCTCACGGTGAGGTTGGGGGTTTCCCGGAGGTCGAGCCCGGTGAGTTTGAGGTTCTGGAGTTGCCGGAGGCCGGCAGTGTCGATCCCGGGGCCGGAAAGCGTCAGGGAGCGAAGAGCCGTGATCTTACCGAGCGTGGTGAGGCCCTTCTCCCGGATGCGGATATGCTCCAGGTTCGCACCTGTGAGGGCGGGGAAGCGGGCAAGGTTGGCCAGGCCGTCCTCGGTGACGCCGGAGTTGGCGAGGTTGATGTGGGAGATCGTCCGGAAGGCGGGGAATTCTGCGAGTTTCCCCACCACCGGGGCGGATGCGTTGGAGTCGGCCAGGGAGAGTTTCTCGGTGACCACGGGCAGATTCGCGAGCAGGGCAACCGATTCCGGCGAGAGCGTCTGCACCCCGTCGAGTTGCACCTCGCGAAGGACATACGACTCCGTGGGGAGCTTGCTGCCGGGGAAGACGGACCGCGTTTTCCCATCGACTTCGAGGATCAATTTCCCACCCATTGCCAGGGTCGCGGCGAGGGCGGCTCGGGCGGCCGGGGAATTGGGGTCAGGGGGCGACGTGGGATTGTCGACGGTCGGTGTCGTTCGCGGCGGATCGGAGGTCCGGGTCGGCGGGGGGCTCGATTTCTGCGGTTTCTCCAGCGTGACGGAGATCGCCGTCCGCCCGCCCCGCTCGATGCGGAACTGTTCCGATTTCACCACCACGCCCGTCTCCGGGTCCCGGAATTCCAGGGTTCCCGCACCGGGTTTGAGCACGAATCGCCGAGATTTGGGGTTGTCCGCGATCAAAACTTGGTCCTGCTTCACGATCACGTCGATGCTCGGGTCGGAGCACTCGATGACGAGTTCCCCGGTGTTGGTGACGACGCGGATGATCGTGGGTGCGTAGAACGCCCCGGCAGCGACGGCGGGCAGGACGAGCAACCCGGCGGCGAATGCGGGCCACCACCGGCGAGGGCGAGGTGCAGCCGGTCGCACTTCTGCGGGGGGAACTGGGGATTCCACCAGTTTCAGCGCCTGCAGTTCCTCCGCCACGCTTGCCGCCGACGCGGGACGATTGTCCGGCGATTTCGCAAGCAGACGATCAATCAGCGAGGAAAGTTCCGCGGGAATCTTCGGGTTCACGATGCGGGCCGAGGGCGGGGTATCAATCGCGAGGGAAGTCAGGATCGAGAACTCGTCCGGGCCGGTAAACGGACGTCTCCCGGTGGTCATCTGGTAGAGCGTTGCCCCGAGCGAGAAGAGGTCGGCCCGGCCGTCGAGGGTCTGTCCGCGGGCCTGCTCCGGAGCCATGTACGCGGGCGTGCCGAGAATCATGCCGGATTTCGTGAGGTTGGAACCGCTTCCCCGATCGAGCCGGGCGAGTCCGAAATCGAGGAGCCGAACCCGGCGGAGGCTGCCGTCTGGCGCGAGTTCGAGCCAGATGTTCGACGGCTTGATGTCGCGGTGGATCAGGCCAGCGGCGTGGGCGGCGGCGAGCCCCAGCGCCACCTGCCGGGCGACCTCGATGGCCATGGGAAGGGCAAGCGGGACACCCATCCGGACCGCCTCGTCGAGGGAAACGCCGGATAGGAGGGGCATCGCGAGAAACGGTACGCCGCGATCCTCCGAGACCTGCCAGATCGGGATAATGTTCTCGTGTTCGACGGCGGCGGCGGCACGGGCTTCGAGGAGGAACCGCTGCCGGCTTTCCTGATCCGCCGCCACTTCCGGCAGCATCACCTTGATCGCGACCGCTCGCCCGAGGTTCGGATCCTCGGCTGCGAAGACCAGCCCCATCCCGCCACGGCCCAGGATCCGGGTGACCCGGTAGTCCCCGATCCGACCGAGTTCCCCGGGCCCGGTTGGGGGTCGCAGAAGCGAATCCAGGCTCCGCGGCGGCGTCTCGCCAACCGGCGGTTTCCCGCTGACGACCGTCGGAGTGTGGACCGACCCCGCCGTCGGATCCGCTTCCCCCCGTTCTGGTGGAGTCAGAGGCGGCGTGTCGACGGGGGTGTACTTCCGGAACGGATTCGTGGTCTCGTGCAAGACGGCGTCGACGGCGTCGGATGCGGTTCCAACCGCTCGCGGGTCGGTCGTCATGGCTGCTCTCCGGCCAGTATCGGGGGCGATTCCAGAGTTACTTCCTGCCCCATTGTGCGAAAAATCCGCGACAAGCCCGCCAGGAATTTTGCGAAGGAGTGTCCAGGGAGCCGCTTTCCGGGGACAATAAATATCTTGTGGTGCTCGAAGGTCGATTAGCTGCGAGGCCACTCACCGGAGGCGGTTCATCATGCGGCACTTGGTTCTCACGGTCCTTCTTCCTCTCACTGCTGTCGCAGGCCCGGCCGACAAAGGGTCAGCACCGGTTACGCTGAAGCATTGCGAGAAACTCGTCGAACAACTTGCCAACCCGCATAAGCCCCCGTTTCCCGGTCGTAGCACGACTCTTCCTGAACTCCCCCCAGGGATTTCCGAAACCGCGTTGTTGAAACAGCAACGACCTGTCCAAGATGCGTACGTCGACCTCGGGAAGAATTTCTCCATCGCTTTGCCTGCGATCGTCAAAGGTGTTCGAGATGAGCGTTACTCTTACACCTCGGAAGTGGCTCGGAATGGCTGTTACGAAAATTCCACCGTAGGAAACGCGTGTAGTCGGCTGATTTACCGACACGTCGAGATTCACGCGCCAATTACGACGACCCTGGACAATGACCAGTTTTTCCATGGACTCTCCTACATCGAGCACTGTGGAGGAATCGAAAAGTGGTGGAAGTCACGGTCGAAAATGACACTCGCAGAAATGCAGCTTGAAACGCTTGATTGGGTGGTCAAACTCGAACGGCCACAGCATTTCAAATCCGAACGTGATTGGCGTATGGCTCGGAATTCGGCATCAAAACTTGCAGTAAAGATCCGGACCGAGAAGAAACCCGTCTTGGTGAAAGACACACTCCAATTCTTCGGGCGTTGATGAGGGGAAAAACACGGTGTCGAAATCGGTTGTGACGATCAGGCAAATTTCCCTACCCGAAAAACTCTTGTCTTGCACCTCGTTTCCACGGATGATGTCTAGCGTCCCTCAAGGATGTGCAGAGTTGTTCCCAATTTGAGTCGAGTTCCGGTTTGAAACGGGAATGGCCCTGCAGGATGAGCGGGGTTGCGATGGCGTCCTCTCCCACACCCCTTCCGGGGCTGGCTTCGCGGCCGGACCACGATGAGATCGTGGCCCGTTTCGATGCGGCATGGGCCGACGGACACGCACCCCGGCTCGAAGAGTTCCTCGATGGCTCCCGATCGACCACCTCCCGCCGCAAACTCCTGCACCAGCTCGTCCGGGCCGACCTGATCCGTCGCTGGGAACGACCCGGCACCCCGCCCCTGCTGGAGTGGTACTGCGGTCGGTACCCGGAACTCGGCGCCCCGGAACAACTTCCCACCGATCTGATCACCGAGGAATATGCAGCCCGTCTCCGCCGGGGCGAGCGGCCTTCCGTCCTCGATTACCTCGACCGCTTCCCGGACCGCGAAGACCTTGTTCCGGCCCTGGATGCCGTCGACCCCGACCGGACGGTCGATGCCCGGGCCCGCCTCGACACGCTGAGTTCTCGTTCCGGAGACACCCAGTCGATGCCCCCGGCCCCGGCGGCCGGGCTGATCGAAACCATCCAACGGCTCGGGATCCTTCTTCCGAAACAGGCGGACTCGCTGCGACATGGCCCGAAAGCGCCGCGGGAACTCTGCGAATGGATGATCCGTCAGCAGTGGCTGACTCCCTACCAGGGGGAGCGTCTCCTGGATGACGGAACCGGGCTGGTGATCGGGCCTTACCTGATCCTCGAACCAATCGGCCAGGGTCGGACCGGGAAGGTCTATCGCGCCCTGCACCGCACGATGCGTCGTGTGGCCGCGTTGAAGGTTCTCCAGCCGGAAGAGGACCACATCACCGACGAGCCGGATCCGGAGGCATACAAGCGGTTCCTGAAGGAAATCGAGGCGGTCGGTCGGCTCGACAACGCACACATCATCCACACCTACGACGCCGGCCAGCACGACGGGTCGTTCTACCTCGCGATGGAATACGCCGGCGGGACGGACCTCAAGCGGCTCGTCGAGAAACACGGGCCGATGCGGGTCCTGAACGCGGTGGAGTACGCCCGCCAGGCGGCCATCGGGCTCCAGCACGCCGCCGACGCCGGGCTCGTCCACCGCGACGTGAAGCCCGCCAACCTTCTCCTCACCCGCCCGACCGTCGAATGGCCGATGGGCTGCATCAAGCTCCTCGACCTCGGCATCGCCCGCGTCCACAAATCGGACCACTCCTCGGAACAAAGCCAGCTCACCCAGGAAGGAGCCCTGATCGGGACCGCCGACTTCATGTCCCCCGAGCAGGCGATCAACGCCAGCGGCGTGGACGTCCGCTCGGACCTGTATTCCCTCGGTTGCACCCTCTTCTTCCTCCTGACCGGTCGGGTGCCGTACCCCGGCGGCACCCCGGTGCAGAAGTCGATCCGCCACACACGCGACCCGATCCCGGAGCTCTGGCGGTTCCGCGAAGACGTGCCGATGTCGATCTGCAAACTGATCGAGAAGTTGATGGCGAAAAACCCGGCAGATCGGTTCCATTCGGCGACGGAAGCGGCAAAGGCGATGGGGAACGCCGTCGCGGAATTGTCGATGCCGGCCGAGGATCTGTTCGCGTCGATCGTGCAGGAGGCCGCTGCCACCCCACCCGCACCGAAATCAGCCCGCGAATCCACTGCCGAGAATCCGATTCTTCCCGCAGCAACCGGAATTGGCTGGTGGTGGTGGGTGATCGGGCTCGGGTTCGCCGTCATCCTCGGCGGCGGAATCTTCCTCGCCCGACTCCTCTTCCCCGGTTCCCCCGCCCGCTCGGAAATCGACGAGCCGACCCGCCCAGCAAGCGCCGACCCCCCCAGCGTCCGCGGGTCCGGCCTGCTCGCCCGCTACTACCCCAGCGACAATTTCACCGGCAACCCCGAGTTGAGGACCGACCCGGTCATCGACCTGTCCTGGAACCAGTTCCGCCGCCCGTTTCCAAAAACGGACAAGTTCTCCGTCGTCTGGGTTGGCGAAATCGAAACCATCGAGTCCGGCGAATACCAGTTCCAGACCATCACCGACGACGGGGCGAGATTGTACATTTACGGCCGGAAAGTGATCGACGACTGGAAGGGAAAGAAAGCGAATTACTCGGGAAAAATCCGGCTCCCCGCCCGGAATCGCGTCCCGGTCCGCCTCGAATATTTCAACCACGGGCCGGATGCGACCGCGAAGCTTCTCTGGACACGGCCGACCCGCACAGAGGCCGACCTCATCCCCAGGTCGCAACTTTACCCCGTCGCGCCGATCGCCGACAGTCGGATCGACTTCTCCGACAAAGACGGCGAAAACGGGTGGAGTTACTTCTCCCGGCGGTTCGAAAACGGGATGGTCATCGATTCCCCCATGGTCTGGGAGAACGGTCGATGGAAGGTTCCCGGACCCAACCACGCCACCATCACCGCCGAGACGATGCACCCCGGGGATGGAATCTGGGTCTTCCGACGGTGGTCGCCCAAAACCGCCGGGATCTATCGCATCTCGATCACGCTCGCGAAACTCGACCCGGCAGGGGACGGAACCGCCGGCGTTGTCACCCTCAACGGCGAGGATCGCTGGCGATACAAACTTGCCCCCGACAACCTCACCGGAACCAATCACAGCCTGGAAATGCAACTCAAACCCACCGACATCGTCGAGTTCGGTCTCGATCCGCTGCAGACCTCGCAGAACGACACCACGCTCTACAACATCCTCATCACCGCAAAGTGATCAGTATCCGCTTCCCACCGGGTCTGGCCGGGCCGTGAACGTGGACGGCCCGACACGGAAGTCGTCTTCGTGCATCCCGTAGCGTGCCCGGGCCCGGCGTTCCTGTTCCTCGATCGTGTAGCCCGGCGCATCGGGGCGTTCCGAGCCGCGAAGTTGGCGGGCGGTCGTGTAATTGCTCCGGCAGCCGGTCTGGGCCATCGCCCCGACGACGAGCAGAAGGCCGGCCAACATCCGTGCCATGCGAAGACTCCTTCGAGGTTCCGCCGATCGCGGGATAGCTCTATTATCGCCCCTCCGACAAGCCCATCTCTGCCCGAGTTCACCCCGGGAAACCCAGGTCGACCCACAAACGCCGGCAACCTCGGCACCTCCGGCGAATTCGCCCGATCAGGGAAATCAGACAGCCCGGACCCACACCCCGCTTGAATCCCCTGGTGGACCCGTACGTCCCCTCCCCCGCGCGGTTGACAGTGCACGGTCACACCGTTCGCATCAGGTGGGCAGGTGGTTCCGGAGATGGGGGGAAGCGGGTTGTGGTGATTGGGCAAATCGCATGGCGGGCGGCGGTTTGAGCCTCTCTGGGAGATCGCGACGCCGCGGCTCTCCACGGAGCCATCCGAGGGTCAATCCCGGTTCCGCTTCGTTGTGAACCGGAACCGGGAACGATGCGAGATCCGAACCTGTTCAACTTCCCGCCAGGCCATCGTCGATTTCGGCGCTGGTCTTCTCTTCCTCCTCGTCGTCATCGAAGAACGGATCGAGTGGCTCCACAAGTGGTTCCGGGGCCGGGTCCGGTCGCTCGTCGCCGATCCGCAGGTCCGGAAGTTCTGTTGGGTCTGGAGGTCAGCCACCCTTCGGTGGGTCTTCGCCGAAGCGGCTTGACCCACCCTACAAATACTGAACTTTCGTTCCCCAAGAGAAGTTAGCTGCACCCAAGGAAAACACGATTAGCATTAGGATCCGTCCACTGACTACTCCGTGTTCGTTCCGCCACTTCGTGGATGGATCGTGTAGTTCCATTGTGGAAAGGTTCGATACTCACTTGCCGGCAACCGCACACTCGTCCGGTATAGCCCACTGCCGGAAACCCGAGAATTTGGTTGCACCCCCATCGGAAGTCGTCCCGAAGGGTGTCCCTATTGTTTGGGGCGACCGGGAGGGCGAGGCTCCTGCCGAGCCGAACTTCCGGGGTCCGGGAAGCCATTTCGGGCAGGAAGTCCGGCTCGGCGGGAGCCTCGCCCTCCCGTCAGCAGGGACACCCGTCGCGAACCCCACCTTGACCGCCGGGAAAGAGATGTTATTCCCCACGGCTTTGTTGCCTTCGCCCGTTTCCGCCCGGAGTCGCTGCTGTGCGAACCGCTGCCATTCTCGGATTCCTGCTTGCCCTTGGCGGAACCGCAGTCGCACAACCGTCGGCGTACCTCGCGGAAGTGTCCGTCGATTCCGTGCCGTTGCGGTCGGGGCCGGGTGACCAGATGCCGGAAACCGGGAGCGTGTTCCGCGGAGCCCGCATCGTGGTTGACCACGAAGAAGGGGAGAAGTGGGTCGCGGTTCAACCGCCGCGAGGGCAGGTGAGCTGGATCCGTCACCTCAACGTGGGCCCGGCGAACGGCCACCCAGCCGATGCGGTTCCACGAAACATGCTCGTCCACGCGGAACCGGACTGCGAGATCGCGTACGGGAAGCCAGGCCTTGGTAAGCCCCTCGATGTCCGCCGGACGCGGATTCCCGAGGCGACGATCGTCCAGGTCATCGGCAACAAGGTCGAGCACGGCGGCACGATGTGGTATCCGATCGAGCCGCCCGACGGGGATTTTCGCTACCTCCCCAAGTCTGCGATCCGCCCCATCCGCGGGGCACCGACGCAATCGTTTGTGGTGAAATCGCCGAAACCGGATCCGGAAACCCCGGCGAAACCGCCTGCCGGTGATCCGCTGCCGGTATCGATCCGCAACCCGATGGTGCCGACATCTTCCCCACCCGCGAACCGTCCTGCCGACTGGCCGAACCACCCAATTTGGCGAAACGCCGAGCAGGCCGAGCGAGCCGGTGACTACGTCCGGGCGGAGCAGCTTTACCTTCGCCTCGCCTCGGAAATGAATCGCCCGGGCGGGGACGGGGAACTGGCGAATCTGTGCTACACCCGTGTCCACGCGGTGCGGGAGAAGGTCCGCCGAGGTGGGGGAAGTCGTACCAGTTCCGGCGATTCGCGGGAACCGGCCGGCTCTCGTGATCTTCCCGGCGATTACACGAGCCAGCCGATGGCAGGGTCCGATCGCTGGGCTGGTCCTGGAAAACTGCGGTTGGCCGGCTTCAAGATCGACGGCAAGCCGACCTATGCCATCGTGGCCACCGGGGGGAAAGTGGTGGTCTACGCCGTCGCTGCCAGCGGGGTTGATCTCGACCGCTACACCGGGTCGGACGTCGAGGTCTACGGGACCCTCACCTACCCCGGCGACCTCCGCGGCGCCGGCATCATGACGGCGACCCAGATCCGACCCGCCCGGTAATCCGCGGGTTGGCGAATCCGATCACTTCGCCAGGCGTTGCGTGGCGGCTTTCGCGTCCTCGACGTAATCCGGGCCGTAGACCCCGTCGGCGAGTTTGCTCAGGAGCTTTTTCGATTCCTCGGTTCCGGCCCGTTCCAGAACGCGAATCACCCGGGAACCCAGTGCGGAACGCGACAGGGCGTGCCCGCTACCCACTTTCCCGACGAGGACCTCCTCCGCCCGGTAACGGACCTCGTCAGAGGGGGACGTTTGCATCGCGGTTCGAAGTAAATCCACGGCCGGCGGGCCGATCTTGACGAGTTCGTCGCTCGCTTTCTGGCGGATGTCGAAGTCCATGGCGTCGAGATCCTTGATGAGGTGCAGGACCCGCGAGTGCACCTGCGGGTCGGTTTTGGGCAGGTGGGTGGCGATGTACTCGACCTGTTCCGGAGATGTGGCGAGGAACTTGCGGAGCGCCGCCGCCGCCTTGCCGCGATCCTGCCCCCAGAGTTCCCGCCAGGCGGCGTCCCGCTCTGCGCCTTCCAACGGCTTCGCCAGCTTCGCCCGACCGAGGGCCGCGTCGGTGGCCTTGTCGAGATCCTCGATCGATCGACCCAGGAGGAAATGGTCGAAGAGGAGGGCGGTTCCGTCCATCGGGGTGATGGCGAAGCCGACGATCGTCATCGCGCCGAAGTCTTTGAAGAAATCGCGGGTGACGACCTGCCACTCCGTCGGGGACCGGTCGGAAACGGACTTGGCATTCCAGGAGACGGAGTTTTGGCCGGCGACGTAGCGTTGTTCCCAGCCGCGATCGGTGCTGATCTGCATCATCGCCCCGTTACCGCCGATCTTTTTCCAGGCGAAACGGACGTAGCGAAATTCCCCGGGTTTGGTGGGTTTCTCGACGATGCGGTAGTTCCAGCCGGGAACCCGGGCCGAATACCGTTGTTGGGGGGCGACGCGGGCTGCTTCCACCCCCGCGAAGACATCGCGATCTTCCCGCGTCGCGGCCGGCAGGATTCCACCGTAATCGTTGAGGAGGTGGGAAAGGAGCGGCTCGACCGACTCGTCGAGCAGCGAAACGACTGGGCCATCGGAGGCCGGTGCGATGTAGGCCATCGGCGTCGGCTGGTTATTGATCAGCCTCAAGCCTCTTCCCGGCGCCTGCGAGGTCGCCACGCCGAGGAGCAGAATGGGCAGAATCCAGGTGGAAACCGGTAGTCGAACCACGTCAGCACCCCGGAATGGCGAAGAATCCGCTGCAACTCTTCTACTTCGACGAGGAAAAGGGGTTCGCCGTTGGCGAGGTGCAGGAAATTCCGACAAATTTTTCCCGGGAGCGCTGTCTCTCCGACGATCGGACACGTATGTCCCGGGAAACCCGACGAGCTTCTCTCCGCCCTCCGCGATTCCGCCCTCACAAGCGGATCAACCGCTCGCGAAACCGATTCCGGACCAGCCGCGTTCTCTGGAGAAAATTGCACAGTTCGCGTAAAATACGCAGTCTGAGCGGAACCACCACCGAGATGCACCCGTGATTTCCACCTCCCGCCGGGCGGCTGGCCTCCTCTGGGCCGCCCTGTTTGCGACGATTCCCCTGCTCTCCGCACCTTCCGCAGAGCCGGCACCCGTTTCCGCCCTCTCTGCCGAGGAAAAAGAGCGGCAGATCGCCGAGCTCGAGAAGCAGCTTCGCGACGTCCAGGCGAAACTCGACGCGGTTCGCAAGGCCCCGTACCTCGCCCCGCCGCCGCGGCTCGTCGAAACCACGCCGGAAGGGGAGCTGCCGGAATCCCTGGTCGGGAAGCTCCCCTGGCGGTCGATCGGACCCGCGAACATGGGGGGCCGGATCACCGCGATCGCCGTCGTCGAGTCCGACCCGACGACTTACTTCGTCGCCACCGCCTCCGGCGGGCTGGTCAAAACCACCAACAACGGCACCACGTTCTCCCACCTCTTTGACCGCGAAACCACCGTCTCGATCGGGGACGTGGCAGTCGCTCCATCCAACCCCAACATCGTCTGGGTCGGCACCGGCGAGGCCAACCCGCGGAACTCCGTCTCCTACGGGGACGGCGTCTACAAGTCCGTCGACGGCGGCAAAACCTGGAAAAACAAGGGCCTGGCGAAGACGTTCCAGATCGGAAAGATCCTGATCCACCCCTCCAACCCCGACATCGTCTACGTCGGGGCACTTGGGCGGCTCTACGGCTCGAACCCGGAACGGGGCCTCTTCAAGACCGTCGATGGCGGCAAGTCCTGGAACCGCGTCCTGCACGTCGACGACCGCACCGGCGTGATCGATGCCCGCCTCGACCCGCAGGATCCGGAGACGCTGATCGTCGCGACCTGGGAGCGGAAACGCGACGAATTCGATGGTTTCTTCGGCGAAGCCCCCGTCCCCGACCCGTACGGCCCGATCGTGACGCACGCCCCGGGGTCGGCGATCTGGAAGTCCCCGGACGGTGGGAAGACGTGGAAACGGCTCTCCGGCCCGGCGGAGAAACGCGGCTTGCCGACCGTCAAACTCGGGCGGATCGGCCTCGATTACTCCCGGAAAACCAAGGGATTGCTGTACGCGATCGTCGACTCGGAAAAGGTCGGCACCGGCGAGCAGGTCCGCGTCTACATGGGGATCATCGGCGAGGACGCGGAAGGTGGCGGGGCAAAAATCACCGACGTCACCAAGGACGGACCCGCGGAAAAGGCCGGCCTCAAACCCGGTGACATCGTGGTGTCAGTGGGAGAGACCAAGGTCGCCGGCTACGAGAAGTTCGTGGATCAGTTCCTCGACAAGAAACCGGGGGACAAGTTGAAGCTGACCGTGAAACGCGACGGGAAAACGGTTCCGATCGAGGTCACGCTCGGCAGCCGGCCGATCTCGGAGAAGAAAACCAACCTCACCCCGGTCGCCGGCTTCCGCCCCGGCATGGGCGATCCCCTGACGGTGGAATCCGTCACCGACGACGGCCCCGCCGCCAAGGCTGGAATCCTCCCCGGCGACGCCATCGTCGCCGTCGACGGGCGGAAGGTCGAGAGCCTCACGGACTACATCACGATCGTCCGCACGAAGAAGCCGGGGGACCAGATCACGCTGACGATTCTCCGGGAAAAGATGGAGAAAAAGATCGCGGTCACCCTGGCGGCACCGCCGAGTTCGCGGCCAGTCAAGCCGTACGGGATGGGGCTCGGCGGGCAGACCGCGAACAGCCAGAACCGCCAGGGCCGCGAGGGTTACCAGACCGGCGGCGTCTACGTCTCCCGCGACAACGGCGAGACCTGGGAACGCGTCAACTCCGTCAACCCCCGGCCAATGTACTTCTCCACCATCCGCGTCGACCCCACCGACGACAAAACCATCTACCTCCTCGGCGACGTGCCGCTCTGGAAGTCGACGGACGGCGGGAACCGCTTCGAAGCTGCCCCCACCAAGGGCGTCCACCCGGACCACCACGCGTTGTGGATCGACCCCCGCAACGGGCGACACATGATCCTCGGCACCGACGGCGGGTTCTACACCACCTTCGACCGCGGGCAGAACTGGGACCACCTCAATGTCCTCGCCCTCGGCCAGTTCTACCACGTCGCCGTCGACACACGCCGACCGTACCGCGTCTACGGCGGATTGCAGGACAACGGCAGCTGGGGCGGGCCGAGCCATTCCCTCCGCGGGCCCGGTCCGGTCAACGAGGACTGGGGCTTCGTCAACGGCGGCGATGGCTTCGTGTGCCGGGTCGACCCCACCGACCCGGACCTGGTCTACTCGGAAAGCCAGAACGGTGCGATGTTCCGCCGCAATTACCGCACCGGCGAGCGTGCGTTTATCCGCCCCTCCGCGAAATCCGGCGAGGGTCCGCTCCGCTTCAACTGGAACACGCCCTTTTTCCTCAGCCATCACAACCCGAGCATCTTCTACTGCGGCTGCCAGTACGTTTACCGCTCGGTGAAGAAGGGGGACGACCCGCGTCGGATTTCCCCGGAATTGACCCGGACCAAGCAGGGGTCGCTGACCGCGCTCGGCGAATCGCCGCGGAATCCGGAGGTGCTGTGGGCAGGGTCGGACGACGGTTTCCTCTGGGTTTCCCGAGATGGCGGAGGGAAGTGGCAGAACGTCGCGGGGAATCTCACCAGGGCCGGGGTTCCCGGTTACCGCTGGGTCTCCTCGATCGAGCCAAGCCGGGAGAAGGAGGGCCGGTGCTACATCGTGCTCGACGGCCACCGCTCCGACGACGACCGGCCGTACGTGCTGGTCACCGAGGATTTCGGAGCGAACTGGAAATCGATCACCTCGAACCTGCCGAGTTTCGGATCGACCCGGGTTCTTCGCGAAGACATCGTCAACGCGAACCTCCTCTACCTCGGCACCGAGTTTGGAGCGTGGGCATCCGCGAATCGCGGGGCGAGCTGGTCGAAGCTCGGCGAGGGTCTGCCGACGGTGGCGGTCCACGAATTCGCGCAGCCGACGACCGCCTCCGAACTCGTCGCCGGTACCCACGGCCGAAGCGTGTGGGTCCTCGACATCAACGCGTTGCGGCAGGCGACGCCGGCGGTTCTCAAGGCGAAGGCAACCCTCTTTGCTCCTGCCGTCGCGACCCGGTGGAAACTCGAGGGCTCGACGTTCCCGTATTCCTCTGCAGAGCGGAAATTTGTGGGCCAGAACCCGTACCGCGGTGCGACCTTCGAGTACCTCCTCGCCGGGAAGCCCGGGAAAGTGGGGCTCAAAATCTTCGACGCAGGTGGGAAGGTCGTCCGCGAATTCCGCCAACCCCCGGCTTCCCCAGGCTTCCACCGGTTGCAGTGGAATCTCGCCGGCCCACCCGCGAAACCCGCACCGGGTGGCCGGGTTCTGTCCGGTTCCCAGGTCCAACCCGGCGTCTACCGCGTCGTCCTGACCGTCGACAAGGACGAGTTCTCGCAACTGCTCACCGTCGAACTCGACCCCAACGCATCCCGGGACCTCGTCTCGACGGACGCCATTGAGTTCGCCGCGGAGGAAGAGGAGGAAGAACGCGAGCGGGAAATGGAGAAAGGGCGAGAGCGCGACTCCGAGGAGGAACGCAAACGCGACGATTGAGGCAGTCACTCTGCGGTCGGTTTAGCGGTTGCGGCTCGGCGGGCGAGAACGATCGCCCCGACACCTGGATCGCTGACGAGCCCGACCGGTTCCGGGGTTACCCCCTCGGCCCGCAATGCATCGAGGAAGCTCGATCGGTAGCGATCATTGCGGAGAATGATGCCGCCGGTCAACGCGAGGGGAACCGCCTCCGTGTCGAGTTCCAACTGTCGGACCGCCGCCGACGCGGTCTTGGCGAGTTCCCGGGCTTCGCGATCGAGAATTTCCCGGGCTACTGCATCCCCGGCGTCGGCGGTTTCGAGCACCAGCGGGGCGAGCCCGGAGATGGCGGCCCGATCCCACGGACCCCGGTACACAGCCGGGATCAGGGCGGGAACGTCGGCAAGCCCCATCCGTTGCAGAAAGCGATCCGTCAGCGTCGTTTTCGGGCCGCACAGGTCGTAGGCTCGACAGACGGCCCGGAGGCCGGCGAGGGCAACCTGGTAGCCGCTCCCCTCGTCGCCGAGGATGTAACCCCACCCGCCGCACCGACCGACCTGGCCCGTCTTTGACTGCACGAACGCGATCGAGCCAGTCCCACACACCACAGCCAATCCCCACCCCTCCGGCGTCCCGGCGGCGAGGAGCAACGTCGCATCGTTCGCCACGGATACGTTGCCAGCGAGGGAAACCCACTCGGCCCAGCCGCGGATGACGTCGATTCCTTCTTCCCGATCGATCCCCGCGAGGCCGAGGCACGCCGCGGCAACGGAAACTCGGCCCAGCCCGGCGTTCTGGAATGCGCGATCGACCGCCTCATCGAGGCTCTTCATCCCCGCGGACACGCCGACCGACTGGATGTTCGAAGGCCCCCCGGCCCCGCGGCCGAGAATCTCTCCCGAATCCAGCCGTGCCAGAATCGCCGCGGTGTGCGTGCCACCCCCGTCGATTCCGATGACAAGGTCAGGGCGAAGCGGCCGGCTGGGCGTGGAGAACGAGGGGGGCATCAAATCGGCTCGGCGGGGCGAGGGAGATCAGAAGGGAAAGTATAGGTTTCCCCAACCTACCGAGGAGAGAAGCCGCCTGAGCCCGGTGAGGGCCCGGGGATTTCGGCACATCCCTTGCCTGATTCCCCTCCAGCGATTGGCGTGTGCCGATCCACCTCACCTTCTCCTCGAATGGGAATCCTCATGCGCACTTTCCTTTCCTTCTCTGCTCTCGTCGCGTTGGCCGCCGTCGGCTGCAACAACAGTCCCCAGGGCGGAGGTCCGGAAGGTTCCAAGGAAACCTTCACCTTCTCCCCGCCCACCATGTCGCAAAGCGTCAAGCAGGGTGACACCGAGACGGTGGATATCAACGTCGACCGCGGAGCGAATTTCGGCAGCAAGATTTCCTTCAAGGCTGAGCCGCCGAAAGGGGTGAACGTGAAATTCCAGCCGGAAACGCTGAACCCCGCGGATCCGGGGAAAACCGCCGCCACTATTTCCGTCGACAAGGACGCCCCGCTCGGCGATTACAAGATCCGCATCACCGCCACTCCTGAGAAGGGGACTGCCACTTCCCAAGAGATGAAGCTCAACGTCGAAAAGCGATAACCAACGAACTGTTGCGAAACAGAACCGTTCCAACACCGGGTTTCGGCCCGGTGTTGCCGTTTTCCCACCACTTCGATTTTGCGATCGGCAACGCACAAATCGGGGAAGCTCCTGGCGCGGCGTCGGGAAAGATATAATCCGAGAATGGGGCACCCGCCCGCCGAGTCAGGATCCGGATCACCGATGAAAATTTTGAATTACCCGCACCCCGCCCTGCGTGTCAAAGCGAAGCCCGTCACCGCGCTCGACAACACCATCATCACCGCGGCCAACGAGATGCTCGGCCTGATGTACAAAAACGAGGGCCTTGGCCTTGCCGCCCAGCAGGTCGGCCTCGACTACCAGCTCCTCGTCATCAACTTCAAGGGCGACGCCGCGGACAAAGAGCAGGAAGTCGTCGCGATCAACCCGGTGATCGTCGAGTCCAAGGGGGCCATCAAGGACCGCGAGGGGTGCCTGAGTTTCCCGGGGCTATACCAGGACATCCGCCGGGCAAAGACGGTGACGGTGCAGTACTACGACCTCACCGGGAAGCAGTTCGAGATGGAGTGCCACGACCTCGCCGCCCGGATCTGGCAGCACGAGATCGACCACCTCAACGGCGTGCTCTTCATCGACAAAATGGGCCCGATCGCCCGCCTGACGAGCCGGAAGGATCTCGATCAGTTCATCCGTGATTTCGAGGAGGATCTTCGAAAGGGAAACCTTCCACCGGGGACGGAACCGAAATTTTGACGATACTTGTCGACACCCAACCTCGCCGGTTTCGGAGTGACTCATGGCCGCCCCCGTGACTGTTTCCACACACCCGCTGGTGGTCGACAAGGTCGCTCGACTTCGGCACCGGGACACGCCCACGCCGCAGTTCCGAACCCTGGTGTACGAGATTTCCCAGTCGCTCTTTTACGACGCGACGCGGGATCTTCGGCTCAAACCGGTGACGGTTCCGACCCCACTGGCGGAAGCTCCGGGGTTCGCACTCGCGGACAAGGTGGGGCTGGTCCCGGTTCTGCGTGCGGGGTTGGGGATGGCGGCGGCGATGCACGATGCCCTGCCGGAAGCGTGCGTCTGGCACCTCGGGCTCTACCGCGACCACGCCACGCTCAAGCCGGTGACCTACTACAACAAGCTGCCGCCAACCCACGGGCTCGATGTGGGCATCGTCACGGATCCGATGCTCGCAACCGGCGGCTCAGCCGTGGCGGCTCTCGACATCCTCAAAAAAGCCGGCGTTCCCCGACTTCGCTTCGTCGGGTTGATCGCTGCACCCGCCGGCGTGGAAGCCCTGCAAGCCGCCCACCCGGATGTGCCGGTTTTCCTGGCGGCAATCGACTCGCACCTCAACGAGCTTGGGTACATCGTCCCGGGCCTCGGGGATGCCGGGGATCGACAGTTCGGAACGAGTTGAACTTTTTCGGAAACCGCGCCAACGCTCCCGAAATGTCCGCGTTCTAGTCTTACGCACTGGACCGAGTCCGTGGTGAACTTCTTCACATCAGACGGGAGGACGGCGAGTGCCCTCAACGTCACGGAAAACGTCGCCCATATCGGCTATTTCTCCCCGTCGGCGACTGAGCAAATCCCAGTACCCGGTCGCCGAGCGAGCCCGGCCGAAACTTCCGACTCCCGCACCGGAAATTCCCGAGCCGCAAACCTTGGCGGACCAAGTCGTTGCGGAAGCCCCCAGTGCCGAGCCCACGTCCAACCCGCCACTCCCCGAGCCGGTTCCGGAAGCACTGCTGCCGGAAGCGGAAACCTCACCGATTTCCCAGGCAGAACCAGAACGCTCGTCTGACCGCACGATCTGCGACGAGGACGATCTTCTCGCCAACGCGGGCGGGGAGGACGACACCCTCGACGCCGAACCCGTCGAGACCCCGGCTGCCTCAGTCGAGGCCAATGCCTCCGAGGATTCCGATTCCACGATCGACGGCATCCCCGTCGAAGCCAGCTCTCCTTCGCTGGTCGACACCCCGGCCCCTCGGAAAGCTCGGATGGGCATCCTGGTTTTGCCCGGGGAACCGAGCCGGATTCTTCGCAAATCGGGGGAATCGCAGATCCTCTCTCGGCCCGCCTCGGGCCCGCCGAGCCAGGTTCTCCGCCGGGATCCGGTCGAACCGCTTCCCTGGAATCCCACGGGATCCGTCGTCGCCCGGGTCGAGGGGCCAAAGGAGAATCGATTCCTCCGCCGACTCGCACCATCGTGGGTGATCAGCGGGATCATCCACTCCTTGCTGGCGGTCGGCCTGATTCTGATCGTCGAATTTTCGAGCCAGCCGGTCCCGCCGTCGAACGACACAGAACTCGTCCTGATCGTGGAAGAGCCCCAGAAAAAGGAAGATCTGAGCAATCCGGATCTTGGGTTCGACCCCCAACTGGAAGCAGCGGTTCTGGTCGACACGCCGCTCGACACCACGCCGGCTCCGATGCCTCCTGACCCGACGACAGACCCGGGATCCGTGGCAGTCGCCGACGCTCCTCCGAAGTTCGACACCCCGCCGCCCGCCGGGTTGGGTGGCGATCCCTCTTCCGTCGAGAACACGTTTGGAGACGTGCTAGCCGGTGCCGGGCGGGAAGGTCCGTTCCGGTTCAGCACCATCGCCACCGCGGAATACCAGGGCCGATCGGCCGCGGGCCGGATGAAACTGGTTCAAGAAGGGGGTGGCAACGACAAGTCCGAGGCCGCCGTCGCCCGTGGGCTGGCGTGGGTGGCGAAACAGCAGAAAAAAGACGGCTCCTGGGAATTCACACTCGAGGATGACATTCGCGGCGGACGGCGAATCCTCCGCGCTGGAAAAGGCCAAAGCATGTATCAGACGGCCGCCACCGGGATGTCACTGCTCCCGTTCCTCGCCGCCGGCTACACGCACCGCTCCGGTCCGGACCAAAAATACCAGACGACCGTTGCCAAAGGCCTCGAGTTCCTTGTCAAAAATCAGGAAGCCGACGGGAGTTTCACGAACAATAAATACAAGTGCATGTACAGCCACGCCATCGCAACCGTGGCTCTCTGCGAAGCCTACGGCATGACCGCGGACCGCAGCACCTTGCAGACCGCCACCAAGAAGGCCGTCAAGTTCATCATCGAATCTCAGGGCGAAGACGGAAGCTGGGGGTATACCCCGAAGCAAACCGGCGACACCTCGATTGTCGGCTGGCAGATCCAGGCCCTGCACTCCGCCCGGCTCAGCCACATCGATGTCCCCGATGAAGTTTTCGCCCGGGCACGGAAGTTCCTCGACCGCGTCTCCACCGACTCGATCAAATCCACCTACGGCTATCGCGCCCCGGGTGCGACACCGACCATGACCAGCGTCGGCCTCCTCTGCCGGGTCTACATGGACAACTGGACCGCGGTCCACCCCGGATTCGAGGAAGGGATGAAATACCTGACGAAGCAATCGAAAGAAGACAATCCCCTCCTCGGCAAGATGCGCGGTGGCTTCGACATGTACTTCCTGTACTACGCCATGCAGGTGGCCCACTTCCACGGCGGCGAGACATGGTTCAAGGATTGGAACCCCCGCGTTCGCGACATGCTGATCAACAAACAGGTTGTCGGGGCAGGCGACAACTCCGGAAGCTGGGATCCCGATACCGGCACCATCGGCGGTATGTGCGGTCGGCTCGGAACCACCTGCCTGTGTCTGCTGACGCTCGAGGTGTACTACCGGCACCTGCCGCTGTACAAGAAAGACGCCCCGCGGCCCTGATCACGCCACCACGGTCGGGAGTTTCCGCCGGCCGATCCCCTCGACCCCGGTTCCGGCCGGGGAAGCGGCGGCGATCTTCCCGGCGTTCTCGACCTCCCACCGGGCCACCTCCTCCATCAACGCATCCACGATCTCCGCCTCGTCGACCCGGCGGACGATCTCGCCGTTGCGGAAGATCATGCCCTTCCCGTTCCCCGCGGCGATGCCGATGTCCGCCTCACGGGCCTCGCCGGGCCCGTTGACGACGCATCCGAGGACGCTGATCTTGACCGGAAGCCGCTTACCGTCGAGGCGTGCTTCGAGGTCGGCGATGATTTTTTCGAGGTCGATGGCGAGTCGGCCGCAGGTCGGGCAGGCGATGAGTTCCGGCCGGCGGACCCGACGCTGGGTGGCTTGAAGAATGTCGAAGCACGCGGCGATTTCCGGCACGGGGTCGCCGAGTAGCGAGACGCGGATGGTGTCGCCGATGCCATCGAGAAGGATGGGTGCGAGCCCGGCCGCCGATTTCGTAACGGCGTACGGTGGCTTGCCCGCCTCGGTGATGCCGATGTGCGTCGGGTAGTCGGCGAGTTTCGCGAACAACCGGTACGCTTCCACCGCGACGAGCACATCCGACGATTTGAGCGAAACCACAATCTGGTCATACCCCTCCGACTCGGCGACCTCGATCAGTCGCAGTGCGGACTCAACCATCGCGGGCGGGCAGGGGAAGCCGTATTTCTCGTTGATTTCGCGTTCCAGGGAGCCGGCGTTGACGCCGATCCGCATCGGGATCCCGCGATCCTTGGCCTTGCGGACGACCTGGCGGAACCGGTCGTATCCGCCGATGTTCCCGGGGTTGACGCGGATTTTGTCGACCGGGTGGTCGAGAGCCGCCAGGGCCATCTTGTAGTCGAAGTGGATGTCGCAGATCAGGGGAATCCCGATGCGATTCTTGATGGCAGAGAGGGCGCCCGCATCCTCCGGCTTCGGGACGGTGACCCGGACGAGTTCGCAGCCGGCTTCTTCGAGAGCGTGGATCTGCCGGACCGTTCCCTCGACGTCGAAGGTGTCGGTGGTCGTCATCGACTGCACCCAGACCGGGTTGGAGCCGCCGAAAATTTTGTCTCCGACGCGGACCTCCCGGGTCTTGTGACGCGGTTTTCCGGGCACCTTCTGGGCCGTTTCCAGCACGGAGAAATCGAATCGCGACATGGGTGCATCCCTGACAGGTCACCGGAAGAACCGCGGTTAGTTTACCGGGATCACACAACTGGCGTCTACTCGGGGAGGAATCGAGGGTGTGAGGGGTCCCTCAGATTTCCTGGGTAGGTCGAACCTGGGTTTCGAGCCTGACAGGCTCGAAGACGAAATCCACATCCGGAGAACCGAGATTTTTCGGGCGCATTCCCGTATGTGAGCCAAATTCTCGGGGATATGTGAATCGAGACCGGAGCACCGGCTAACAGCCAAGCTGACAGCTAACCGCTGGAATGGAACAGGGTTTGATTTTTGATTCCAGCGGTTACACGTCCGCTCGATCTCCCCGGAAATTCCCGGTCTCACCCCCAAGTCGACGGGTTTCCCCGGGTTTACCCCATCCTTCCTCCGCGGTAAAGTATCACCATCCGAACCCGAGGACTCCCGATGCAGGCTGCAATCGACTGGCTCGCCAAGAATCACGAAGGAATCGTCCGCGGTCTGGCGGACCTCGTCGCGATTCCGAGCATTTCCACCGACGGTGAGCACCACGACGAGATCGACCGGACCGCGAAGCTGACGGCCGACCAGATGCGCGACGCGGGGCTGACCAATGTCGAGGTCCTCAAGGTCGGCAACTCGCTGCCGTACGCCTACGGGGAGTGGCTCGAAGCGGGTCCGTCGAAACCGACGGTCTTCCTGTACGCCCACCACGATGTGCAACCGGTCACGCACGCGGACCAGTGGAAGTCCGATCCTTGGAAGCTGACCCGCCGGGATGGCCGGCTCTTCGCCCGCGGTTCCGCCGACGACAAGGGAGCCATCTCCGCCCAGCTTGCCGCCGTCGCTGCCTTCCGCAAAACCTCGAACCAACTTCCGGTCAACGTGAAGATGGTCGTCGAGGGGGAAGAAGAGATCGGCTCGAAGAACCTGCTGACGTTCTTCGACAAGTACCGGGACAAGCTCAAGTCGGACGTGATCGTGGTTTGCGACACGGAGAACATCGAAGTCGGCCTGCCGTGCGTGACGTACTCACTGCGGGGGATCGTCGCCCTGCTGGTGGAGGTGACGTCGGCGAACATCCCGGTGCACTCGGGGATGGCCGGGGGTGCCCTGCCCGACGCGGCAATCGCGCTCAACGCGGTGCTGGCCAGGCTCTACTGGGGGAACGGGAAGCTGCCGGTGCCGGGGCTGTACGACAAGGTCCGCCCGCTGACGGAGAAGGAACGGGCCGCCTTCCGGAAACTTCCCTGGGACGACGCGAAATTCCGCCACGAGATCGGAGTGGTCCCCACCGCCCGGTACGCCATCGAGGAGGGGTCGAACGTCTACGAGCAAACCTGGCGTCGGCCCGCGATGACGGTAATCGCCCAGGAAGCGAGCAGCATCAAGGGGGCCTCGAATCAGGTGCTTCCCAAGGCTTCCGCGATCGTCTCGTGCCGGATCGTGCCGGACCAGAATCCGGACGATGTCGTCAAGCAGGTGGCGGCGTTCCTCTCAGCGGATGCTCCGTGGGGGGTGGAAGTCAAGGTCTCGCAACTCGGGGCCGGCTGCGACTGGTGGATGACCGACCCCAACGGACCCGCCTTCGAAGCGGCGATGGCAGCCCTCCGGGGCGGCTTCGACCGCGACCCCGTCGCCATCGGTTGCGGCGGAAGTATCGGATTCGTCGGCCCGCTCTCCCAGCTCTTCGGCGGAGCCCCCGCACTCCTCCTCGGCATCGAGGATCCCGCCAGCAACGCCCACGCCCCGAACGAGAGCCTGCACGAGGGAGATCTCAAAAAATTGATGGGATCCCTGGTCCGGCTTTTCGAAAATCTCGGGAAACTCACGCCGGATCGCGTGAAATAACCGCTTCTGACACCCGGGTGCCGGCGCGATTCGCGCACCCACGATTCCGTCCGGTCTCCTCGGCACGTGGCGGTTGTCACTTCCGCCCGGTTCCGGTTAATTGATTGAACACCGACCGTGACGAGGAACAACCGATGATTCCGACTCGCCTCGCCGCCATCCGCGACAAGGTTTTCGCCGGCGAAAGACTCACCTTCGACGATGGCGTTTTCCTTGACACCTCCGCCGACCTCCACACCCTCGGCGAGCTCGCGAACCACGTCCGCGAGAAAAAGAACGGGAACGTCACCTACTACAACGTCAACGTCCACCTCAACCCGACCAACGTCTGCGTTTACCGCTGCCGATTCTGCTCCTTCCGGTCTGACCTCAAGGGGCCGAAGGCGTACGTGATGTCCGACGAGCAGATCCTGGCGCGGGCGAAGGAAGCCCACGACCGCGGCGCGACCGAGATGCACATCGTCGGCGGCCTGCACCACCAGCTTCCGTACGAGTGGTACAAGAACGTCCTGAAAATCGTGCACAACGCGTACCCCGATCTGCACCTCAAAGCGTGGACCGCGGTCGAGTGGGACTGGTTCGAGCGGCTGACGAAGAAATCCACGAAGGAACTGATTGCAGACATGATGACGGTCGGGCTCGGCTCGCTTCCCGGGGGCGGGGCGGAAATCTTCCACCCGGAAATCCGCCAGCACCTGTGCGACTACAAGGCCGACGCCGACCAGTGGCTCCGCGTCCACCGGGAAGCCCACGAGCTCGGCCTGCGGTCGAACGCGACCATGCTCTACGGCCACATCGAGAAAGCGGAGCACCGCATCGACCACATGCTCCGCCTCCGGGAATTGCAAGACGTCACCGGTGGATTCCAGACCTTTATCCCGCTCGCGTTCCACCCGGACAACAACCCGCTCGGCTCGAACATTCCCAAACCGAGCGGCCTGACCGACCTCAAGGTGATGGCGATCGCCCGGCTCATGCTCGACAACTTCCCGCACATCAAGGCGTACTGGCAGATGCTCGGCGTGAAGATCGCGCAGGTGGCGCAGAGCTACGGCTCCGACGACCTCGACGGGACGGTGGTGCACGAAACGATCTACCACGCCGCCGGCTCGGATTCGCCGCAGGAACTGACGGTGACCGAGATCCGCCGGGTGATCGAGGAGGCCGGCCGCACCCCCGTGGAACGCGACACCCTGTACCGCGAAGTCGTCCGGGAGAAGCCCCTCGCGAAGCAGTGGAAAACCGGCCGGCAACTCGCCACCGTTGGGTGAGCCGACCAGCGTTTCCCGATTGTCATGCCTCGGCCGGTGGTGGAGCCACCGCACCCGCTTCTGGCTCCTCCACGACTTCCCGTCTCCGCAACAGAACGCCGGCGAGAACCAACCCGAGTGCCGCGATCCCGGCCCCAATTCCGATCCCCTTCCACCAGTTGGGCCGATAGCGGATCCGGAGCCTGGAACCGGATTCCGGCAGCGTTATCCGAATCCGCTCCCACTCGTCCGCACGGGTCGGAATTGGCTTCCCGTCCAGTTCCGCCCGGATCTGCGGGTACCACAGGAAATTGGCGACGACGTCATCCCCGGCGGCCACGCCGCGAACATCCAGTTCCATACCGTCGCCGTGGACGGTGATTTCGAGAGGTTTTGTCGGCGAGCCCGTTGCGAACCCGAGCGGTGCAACGTCGGGAATGCGATAGACTCGCACGCCCTCCGCATCCACCGGGGGTTGCAGGAGTGGCAGCAATCGCAGCCCGAGCCGGCCATTCTGGATCTCGTTCGGCCAAAGCTGAGGCAGTTGCGAATTCTCTGGAGTGGGTTCCGTGAACACGACCACCCAACCGACACCGTAAGCCCGACAGGCGGCGAGAGGGTCGTCTCGCAGGCGATCGTATGCCCTCAGAAACGTCGCATTTTCGCAAATCGGCAGGTATCCATCCACCGAGGGAAGCCGGAAGAGGAGGTTCCGGTTCATCGCCAGCGAATACCCCGAGCGGGGGTCCGGGGAGTGGCGAATCGAGATCGGCAGAAGACGACTTCGCAATTCTGACGTTTCCTCGACCATCGGCGCATACACCGCGGGAAGCTGCACCTCGTTCGGGAACGAGTAGGCGTGGAACGTGGGCATGGCCTGATAGACATGTTGCCCGAGGAGCAGCAGCGCCCCGATTCCCAACACCAGTTCCGTCCGCGGCGAATTCACCCGCCGCAACAGGCGGTCGAGGACCAATCCCCCGGCGGCGCAGGCGAAAAAGGTCATGAACGGAAGCATCCGACACGGGTATCGGAACAGGGATTCGATGACCGGCGCCAGTCCTCCGAGCGGCCAGAGTAACCCTGCCTCCCCCAGCGACAGGACGAACGCTAGCCCCGCGAGAGCCAGCCAGATCCGTCGTGCCCACTCCGGTCGCGGGATTCCATGCAGGACAATGGCAAGGAATTCGAGAAGGCACAGCCAGGCAAGCAAACCCCCGAAGTACGCCGCGTGCCCGCCGCGCTCAGCATGCGTGGTGATCAGCGCATCCAGGTTGCAATCCCGGACAATGGGGTAGGGCAAAAGCATCGCCGGCACGGCACCGTTGGCGGAGGGGTAGGCGACGTAGCCGCGTTTGTTTCCGGACATCAACTGGAGCTGGATGTACAGGTTCGGTGCGGCGATTCCGAGCCCGATCACAAACGCTGGAATCACCAGCAAAGCTCGTCGGGTGGGGATTGCGCCGGTGAATCTGAGATAGGCAGCGGCAACCAGGAGGAAACCGCACGCGAACGCCGGAATCTGCGTAAATCCCACGTGCAGGAAGCACCCGATGATCACGCCGGTGGCGAGTACCCATCGCCAACCCACCGGTTTGGTCGCCAGCGTCAGAGTGCAGTGCCCCACCGCGGGAATCCAGACCGCTGACTGCAAGAACATGTGCCAGGATCGCCCGAAGATCAGTACCGACCCGGAAAGCACAAACGACAGCGCCAGCAAAACGGCCGGAAGTCGACCCACTCCGAGCCGCCAGCCAAGCCAACGCATCAGGGCGTAACCCACCAAAAGGTGCAGGACGCTCGACACTTCCGCGATGAGGTAGTCATCTCCCAGAATGTGACGGGCGATCGCGTAGGACAAGTACATCGGCGGGTACGTCGTCTGCGACATACTCGTCGATGCCAGAGCGGAGCCCATATAGTTGAACGGGTTATACTCGGGAATCTCGCCTTCCCAGATGCAGCGAGCCCCGTAGACGCAGACCGGAATCTCGACAATAAACGCGTCATCCTGGGTGAAGTATTTCGGATGCCGCACCTCGAGGAAGGTGATACTGCCCACCAGGAAGAGGATCCCGACCAGTTCCCACCACCAGTGGTCGCGGAGCCGAGTTGGCTGCGAAGGCTCGGCGAGCCACTCCGCGGCAAAGTCGCGAAGCTTGGTCCGCCGGGCCACCACGACCCAGATCAAGAAGACAGCCAGCAGCAGGATCGGACTCGCACACTCCCGCAGAAGCGGGCCCACAACCTTCTCGTCACCGGGCCAGTTTCGAATATCGGCGAACCAGGAGATTTCTCGTTTCGGTGGCGGAAGTGCCGACGACAAATCAAACAGGATCTTTCGCCCGTTCTCGGTCTGTGTCGGCGGTTCTACAGTCTCGAATCGTTGAAGTTCCTGCAGAGACTGGGTGACGGTTCGATCCTGGAACTTCACGGACACCGAACCCACCCGATCGAGTTGATTCCGGGGAACGGCGAGCCGCAGTTCGGAGATCCAGGATCCGTCGATGTCCCATCGATTCGCGCTGTCGGGTGCGGGAGCCCATTCCCGCCAGGTCTTCCCGTGGCGAACACTGAGACTCAGGTTCGTGGGGGTGCCATTGGCGGTCGGCTCGACCGAAACGGTCACCTCCGCCCCCGGCCAACCGTACCGCAAAAGCTGCGCTTTCGAGAAAATGAGCAGAACGAGGAAAACCAGGATCAGTCCAACACCGACGCGGAATCGCGAACCCATCGGACTCGGCTCCCTTCGCTCAGGATCCGGCAGCACTTGCCCCGTCATCATAGGCGACGTCGGGGTGGGCTCAAATCCTGCGGAGCATTCCGATTCTGGAGGCGGCTCCGGTCATCCGTCGAAAACCAGACGTGCCGGAGCACACTCGAAGCCGGTCGAGGCGGCTTCACACGCGACTCGGCGTCGGGAAAACAGAACGGATCAGACAGGTTGGGAAGGTTGGCGCGAAGATCGGGGTTGTGCGGGTTATTCCGCGATGCGGTTGAGGAGGCGTTCTTCCGCAGCAGACCAGCGGTCGGTGGTGTCGTACTCTCCCTCGGCGATGAGTTGCTGGACGCGAGCGACCAATCCGCGGCGGATTCCGTCGGCGTCTGGTTGCTCGGCTTTCAGGCCGGCCAGCGGGTCGAGGGAACGGAGGCGGTTGGTCGCGCTGGCACACGAGACGCGGGAGAGGCGGTTCGTCCAGCGAGAGGGTTGTTGCGGCATTGCGAGCATCTCCTGCGGTCGGTCGGATTCACCAGGCCGGCCGAGGCCAGTTTACACGGGTTGGGAAGCCGGGATCAACCCACCCGTTCGAGCGGAGAATCGGTCGCCCTCGTGTGCGAACCCGAGCTCCTCGTCGGCGGTCCTGCCCCCCAGACTCTTCGCCACCGGGCGATCCTCGTCGGGGGAGTGCCGGCTGCTTTCCTCGCAAGCCAGCGTCCGCATCCTGCTCCATCCTGCCTGGGCCACCCGGGGTGTACGCTTGAACCCCTCGGGCGACCCATTCTACGCTGAGAGTATCGTCGGGGGCACGGGAACCGGTAAAAGTTTTTGCCCCGCACCGCCTCGCGTTTTTCGGCCCGTCCACGCCTGACAGCGGTTCGACGGGCGATGCATCGCGAACCGATCTCGACGGCACCCACGTCGACTCTTTCTCTCCGGTTGGGGGCGAACGACTCAAGCCGTCCCACGGGCCAGATCAACCTTCGGGTTTCCGCCCGGACCCCCGTGCCGTGCGACCGGCGGTTGGGGTCGCGCCGCGGAAGGGAGTTCCGTCAGCGGACCCAGTCGGTCCGCCGATGCCTTCGCGTCCGTGCAATCTGTCGGGGAATCCGTCCGATTGGCTAAACTTCGCCGGCCGACGCTCTGGCACGGGCGTCGTTGGCAGCCATGTGAGCAAGCCGGGTCGGAGTCGGGTGCCGATATCCGCTCAGGGTCGCCCGCACCAGGGCCGCCGCTCCGGCGACGTCGATCTTGTGCCCCGGTGAAACATAGACCGGCTTCGCCCCCGCCGCCGACCGCATCACCACGCCCACCGACTCCCCGTCGATCGTCAGCGGACTCGTGTCCCCCGCTTCAGGCCCCGGTTCCTCGTGATCCCCGACCAGCCAGCTCTTTGCACAGCCCACGGTTGGCAGGTCGAGCCACAGCCCGAGATGGCAGGCGAGCCCGAATCGGCGGGGGTGGGCCACACCCTGTGCATCGAGCATAACGGAATCCGGCCGGGCGAGTAAACCGCGGAACGCTTCAAGAATCGCGGGGGCTTCGCGAAACGACAGCAAGCCCGGTACGTACGGGAAGGTCACTTCCCTGGTTACGACCGATCGTTCGAGCTCCGCCTGATCCGAAACCCGAACCACCACCACCGCGGCGAACAGGATCGGCTCCGTGAGGTGATACGCGATATCGCAACCGGCGATCGTCTGGACGGTCCCCAACGGCGGGGAAACATCGACGCGACCCGCGAGTTCGCGCTGCAGATCGACCGCCTCATCGGGCGTCAGATCCCAGCGGTGGAGATCTTCGGGCACCGGAAAACCCTCGAAAATCGGGGGAAACAGATGGAGGTGACACGCCGAGCTCCGCCGGGGTTCGGAAGTGCGGGGTGAGCCGCACCTTCGCCAGCGCTGAGGCGTCGACGTATCTCCCTTCCGGACGACGAATTGCGACAGTTGGAGGCCGTCCTGCGGGACGCCAACGATCCCAAACTGCGGCACCGCGTCCAGATCGTGCTCATGGCCCACCGCGGACGTCGACACCGGCGGGCTCGTCGCCGGGGTCGCGGTCGGCGGGCCGCTCTGGATGTTCGGTGTGCTCGGCGACACGGACCCTGCCATCGGCACCGCCCACCCGACGTGGACCCTGCCCGCCTCGGCGACGACGACCTACACCGAGGACACGGCCGGGGTGGTCGCCGGCCACGTCCCCGACGCCCCGATCTACCTCTCGGTGAACAACATCACCAACGCCGGGACGATCCGGCAGACGATCTGGTTCGCGACCCGCGACGCCATGCCGCTGTGAGGTAGCTGTCATGCCCGACCCAACCCTCGATCTGGTCCGCTCACTGGCGGAAGCCGACCCCTCCAAGTGGGTCGTCGTCCGCGGCGTCCCCGTCTTCCGCCCGCACCGTCGAGACGACGAGGGCGGGACGGCCAAGGTGACCACGTACGATTTACCAACGATCGCAGAAGCCACGAACCGCGTGTTCAAGGATTCGGGGACGCCGGCCCGGATCTCGATCGGCCACATCAATCCCGAGCCGCGGTTCCCGGAGCGGGACCAGCCGGAAATTGTCGCCTTCGCGAAAGACTTCCGGGCGGGCGTGTTCGGCCCGTCTCGGCTGCCCGCCGTCCTGGCGGACTTCTACGTCAAGGCGGGCCGTGCGGCCGAGCCCTTGACCGCGTTGTTCGAGAAACGGCTTATGACATCGCAGCTCGTGGATTACCTCACTTCCCCCGACTCGGAGCCCTCAAGGTCCCGGTTCGCGAGCTTGATGCCGGAGTCGTTGAAGTGACCCGGCCCGATGGATCCCGGGCGTACCTCGATGCAAGGGCAGGTGCGGAGGCCGCGAACGGGGTTCCGCTTTGGACGTGCTCGGATCCGGTGGTGCAGTCCGTGCCGCGGCTCGAGCTGCGTACAACGCGGATCCGTGAAGCCCGCCCGCCAGATCCCATCACCCCACTTCCGCCGCCACCCGCTCCCCCAGTTCCGCATTGCGTTCCGCGTAGACCTGCGTCACGTCGGCCCGGGCGTGGCCGAGCAGAACCTGTGCGGCTTCCAGACCGAAACGTTTGCGGATCTCCGTGGCGTAGGCGTGGCGAAGCTGGTTCGGGGACCAGTGCGGGATCCTCGGCAGAGCCGGCCCGTGGTGGCCATTCTGGACGTTGCGAGCGGCCTCGGCGTTGGCCCGTTCGATTGCCTGCTCGATGGCCTTGCCGAGCCGCTGGGTGGTGTAATGCGATCCAGGGGCGAGTTGCCGTGTCGAAGTCGTCTTCCGCTTCTTCGCGTTCCGGGCGAGGTGGGACGGGTACCCTGGCGTCTTCCTGGCCGCGTTGCGGGCCGCGTGGAACGCCTCGACCGATCGCCGGGGCGAGAAGAAGTAGTCGCTGGGGTCGGCCGGCCAGAACTGGCGGAGGATCTCCTGGGCCCGCGGCCCGACCATCACCACCCGGACCGAGTCCCGCCAGGCGGTCTTGTGCTGCCGGGGGCGGAAGATCCAGACGGGCCGGCTCGTGTCGAGGTCCACGGGCCGGATCCCGCACACATCTTGCGGCCGCATCCCCGTGATCCGCTGCACCCGGACCATCGCCGCCACCGTCGGGGCAAGGAATGGCAGGGTGGCGTCGACGTGCTCGTCGGCGACGGGACGAACCGGCTCTCGCTCCGGTGCCTCCGATCGGCCCTTTTGCAGGCCCGAGACCGTTTGCAGGGCCACGAGCACCGTTGCGGGGAGAAGCTGTTCGGACGCCGCCCACTTGAAGATCCGCTTCACCCGGCCGATCCGTCGGTTCACGAGGGTTCGGCAGAGCCCCCGCTCGATCATCTTCTGGCGGACCGCTTTCAACGCCAGCGGGCCAAACTCCTTCGCCGGCGTGTGGCCGTAGAGCTCGCGGACCGGGCGGAAGGTCTGCCAGTATTCGCTCAACTCGTTCGTCGGGGTGCCGTCGGCTCGCCGGTAGTGCCGCTGGGCGTGCTCCCAGAACGCGAGCAGAACCTCGCACACCGTGAGATCCGGTTTCCGGACGATCGGGGCAGGTGCGACCACCTCGGCGGCCGCGGCCGTCGCCAGCTCGGCAATGATCCGGTTGTACTCCGCCCGGGGCTCGGGGGAGTTGTACTTGCCGA
>CAZKIQ010000042.1:0-45565 GCA_964552815.1 uncultured Alcaligenaceae bacterium
TCCGTCGGCTGGCCCCGGCCGCCGCTGCCCTGACGCGGTAGTCGCGTTGGGCCCTCGTCGATGGACCGGGGCCGAAAAATGGAGTTGCGGACAAGTCCACCCCGCCCGGGCCGGAGCAAGGGTACTGGGGCTGGCCGACCAGCGGCAAGGGGCCAGCGCGATGACCGACCACTCCCGAGCCGTCGCCGTGGAGCACCCGCCCGCAGTCACAGGCTTGGCGGTGGCCGGGTCCGCCGGCACCGGCCCCGCACCCGCCGCCGGCGACCAGTTCATCCGCGTCTCCGATGCTCGCCGGCTGTACTTCGGCGGAGCCATGTCGCTCCGTTGGTGGTACCGGCAGGTGGAGCGGGGGAACCTGCCTCACTTCCGCGCCGGCGGGGCGGTGCTCCTGCGGCCCGCCGATGTCGAAGCGTTCGTCATCCAGGGGTTCCGGGCCGCGGGGCCGGCGGCCCCGCCCGAACCCCCGCCACCCCCACGCCCGGTCGCCCCGGCCCCGCCGAAGCGCCGCTCACCCCCGCCCGCCGGCGGGCTGCGGTTCTTCCACGGCTGACCCTCGGCCGCCCATCACGGCGGTCATAATCGACCGCACCCGCTCCTTGTCCACCATGATGTGCCCGTAGTGCCGCTCGATCATCGACACCGAGGTGCCGATGAGGTCCGCCAGCACCTTGATCGACCCGCCGTTCAAGAGCCAGTCGGTCGCGTAGGTGTGCCGGAACCCGTAGGCCGACGGCGGGGGCGCGATGCCGAGCCGCTTGGCGTACCAGCGGAGGTTGACCGACACGTTCACCGACGCCCACGGGCTGCCCCGGTTGGTCCGGAAGATCGGCCCGGTCGGGTGCTTCTCGATCCGGGACTCGACGACCTGGGCGACATCCTCGGGGAGGAAGATGACGCGGTCCTTGGCGGTGCGGCGGCAGTTCTTCCAGACGAAATCGCCCGGCCCCGGGTGGCCCGGGTAGATCACGCAGCGGTCGGCCCGGTGGTAGTAGCGGGCCTCTACGTGGAACGCCTCCGACGGGCGGCAGCCGGTGGCGTAGAGGAAGCGGAGGAGGTCGGCGAACCCGTGGTTGGATTCGCCCACCCGGCCGATGAGTTTCTCCCAGGTCGCCGGCGGGATGTTAGCCTCCTGCCCCCGTCTCCGCTTCCTCCCCCGAATCAGCCCGGCCTTCGGGTTCTGGAGGCAGTTGGCGCAGATGAGATCCTGGCCCTTCGCCCAGTTGAACGCGGCGACCAGCGTCCGGAGGGCCATGTTCTGGTATGTCGGCCCCCACCGGACCGTCTTCTTCCGCTTCCCCGCCCGCGGCTTCGCCATCTTCGCCAGCCACCCGCTGACGTGGATCGGCTTCAGTTCCCCGATCACCGTGTCCCCGAACTCCGCGACCGCCGACGTGCAGGTGGCGAGGAGGATCTCGAGCGACCGCGCCTGGCCGTTCCGCTCAAGGTGTTGGCCGTACAGGTCGACGACCACCCGCACCGTGTTCCCCTGGTCGGCCGCGTCCGCGTTACACACCTGCATGAGCCGGCGGAATGCGTCGAGCGCGGCGAGGTACGTCGGCCCCTTCGGGGCGTCGTCCGGCCCCTCGGCCAGCTTGATCTGCCGTCCCTCGAAGTGGGTGAAGTATGCCGCCCGGCTCGCGTAGTACCGCACCGATGCCCGCCGTGCCATGACCAGCCCCCCCGGACCGTTTTCCGTGCGTCGCCCAGGGGCATTCTACTCATTCCGTGCGGATTCCGTGCGGCATCAAGAGATAAATCTGTAATTTCCAGCAAAAAATTAGCGCTATTTGCCGATGCAGAAGCGAGAGAAAATGCGGTCGAGGAGGTCGTCGGTGTGAATGGTGCCGGCGAGTTCGCCGATTTCGTCGAGCGAGCTTCGGAGGCTGGCGGCGAGAAGTTCGGGGGGATCGTCGTGCAGGGCGATGCTGTGGGCGGTTCGCAGGTTTGCGATCGCTCGCTCGACGTGGGCCCGGCATCGGCTCTGGCTCGGGGCGAGGGGCGGGCGAGCGAGGGAGTGGACCGTTTCCCACAGCACCTCGCGGAGTTGCGTGATTCCGTCGGGTCGCATGGCCGAGGTGGAAACGATGCCGGGTTCTTCCACCGTCGGAGAAGCGTCGACCTTGGTGCGGACGCGGAGCAACTCGGCGCCGGTCTCGCGGGTGAGTCGGTGGCCAGCGGCGGCGTCGAAGGCGTGCCCGAAGGGGACGCACCAGAGGATGACGTCGGCCCGGCGAGATTGTTCCTGGCCGAGGCGCTGGGCTTGTTCCTCGATCGTGTCGGAGGCGTGCTGCCAGCCGGCGGTGTCGATGAGATCGAGGTCGATGCCGCCGAGGGAAACCGTGCGGGTGAGGTAGTCGCGGGTGGTGCCGGGGCGGTCGCTAACGAGGGCGGGACGGTCGGTGTCGCCGGTGAGAGCGTTGAAGAGGCTCGACTTCCCGGCGTTGGGTTCACCGACAATGGCGACGCGGATCGATCGGCCGGAAACGGTGCGGTCGTCGAGTTGCCGGCGGAGGTTCGTGAGGTGGGCGATTCCCCCGGCGATCCGCGTCAGAAGCTCGGTTTTCGCGACGAACTCGATGTCCTCATCCACGAAATCCAGGGCCGCCTCCACGTCGGCGAGCAGATTGAGGAGATCGTCGCGGAGGCGATGCAGTGGCTGGGAAACGCCGCCTGCCAGCTGCGCGAGAGCCCCCGCGAGGTCGGCGTCGGTTCGCGACTCGATCACCGCCAGCACCGCCTCCGCCTGGGGAAGATCCTTCTTTCCCGCGAGGAATGCCCGGAGCGTAAACTCCCCCGGCTGGGCCGCCCGAGCCCCGGCCGCGAGGAGGTCGGCGACGAGCCGCTCCACCAGCGGCGGCGAGGAAAGGGTGTGAATCTCGACCAGATCCTGACCCGTGTACGTCCGTGGGGCCTGGAAGAAGTACACCTCCGCAGGCAACGCCGAGTCGACCCCCGTGAGGCGGAGGGTTCCCGACCGGAATCGCCGATCTTCTGGAAGTTGCGGCTGGAACAGGGTACCGACGATCGTGCGCGTTTCCGGGCCGGTCACCCGCACGATTGCGCGAAGACCCGCACCCGGAGCGGACGAGACGGCAGCGATGGTGTCTTCGGGGTGCGGGGTCATGACTGCTTCGCGACGGCGGCGTAGACCTGGCGGAGGGGAACATCGTGCTCCCGGGCAACGAGGGCACAATCGTCGAACTCGGGGGTGACGACGGCGACGCCGGCCCGCCAGCCGCGTTTCGCGCGAATCGGACCCCACACCGTGTCCACCGTCGTCGCCTCGCGCTGGAGTTTCGACCGCTCTGCCCTCGTCCGGCGGATTCCGAACGTCGCGGTTTCCCGGAAGAGGATCTGCTCGACGGCCGTCCGGTGGGAATCGTCGCAAATCGCGGTCAGAAGCACCCCGGGGCGGTGTTTCTTCATCTGGACCGGGACGGCGAAGACATCGAGTGCACCGGCCGAGAAAAGCTCCTCGATCGCGAAGCCGACCACCTCGCCGGGGCAGTCGTCGAGGTTGGTTTCGAGAACCCACACGGTGTCGGATTCGCCGTCGAAATTGGATGCGGTTCCGGATTCGCCCAGGAAGAGCCGCAAAATATTCGGGACCTCGATCGGGTTCCGCGTCCCCGCCCCACAGCCGATGCGCTCGGGGGTCAACACCGGGGAGTCGGTGTACTCCGTCACGATGCTCGTCAGAATCGCGGCTCCGGTCGGCGTGACGAGTTCCCCCTTGACCGGGGAATCCGCGAGGGGCACCCCCCGGAGCAGGTTTGCCGTCGCCGGAGCGGGGATCGGCATCAACCCGTGGGCACACTTGACCATCCCCGACCCCGGCGGCACCGATCGGCTCGTGAATTTCTCGATGCGCAGCAGATCCAGGCCCACCGCGGAACCGATGATGTCGGCAATGCTGTCGAGTGCCCCGACCTCGTGGAAGTGGACGCGCTCGATGGGCATCCCGTGGACAGCCGCCTCCGCTTCTGCGAGCCGTCGGAAAATCCGCGTTGCCAGCTCTCGCTGGGAATCCGAGAGTTTCCCCCGGGCGATGATCGCTTCCACGTCCGGCAGGAAACGGTACTCTTCCTGGTCCGGTGCGACCACCGTCACCTTGGTGGCCGCGATTCCGTTCCGCTTGACCTTCTCGACTTCGAGGGAAATCGGCAAACCGAGGGAATCCAGGGCCGTGCGGATCTCCTCGACCGGCACCCCGGCGTCGACGAGGGCCCCGAGGACCATGTCGCCGGAAAGTCCGCTAAAGCAGTCGAAATGGGCCACCCGCACCGTGATTCCTCCCGCGAACTGTGTCGCTGACATCGTAGCAGACCGACCGAGCCCGGGATCCTGGTCGATCCCCGAGTTGCGAAATCCGCCGGTTTGCGGTTCTTCCTGTGGAACCCAGGCTGGTTTCGATCCGACGGGCAGGAATAGAATCTCCGGATCGAGTCGGGCCGTTCCGGGAAGGTGGAAGATGGAAAACCGCATCCGAGTCGGGGCGGTCAATTACCTCAACGCGAAGCCGCTTGTCGAGGGGTTGACGACGTTCGCCCCGGAAATCGAGTTGATCCTCGATCTTCCGAGCCGGCTGGCGGACCGCATGGCGCTCGGGGATCTCGACGTCGGCCTGATTCCGGTGGTCGAGTATTTCCGGGCGGGGACGTACCGGTTCGTGCCGGACATTGCGATCGCCTCGCGGGGTCCGGTGCTGAGCGTGACGTTGTTCAGCCGGGTGCGAATGTCGGAGATCCGCACCGTCGCCCTGGACGAGGGTTCGCGAAGCTCGGCGGCGTTGACGCAGATTCTGCTGCGGAAACGGTACGGTATCAGGCCGCAGGTCGAGCCGCTGCCGATCGACGTGCCGGCGGACGACCTCACGACCGATGCGGTTCTCCTGATCGGCGACAAGGCGATGCGTGCGTGCCTGCCGGGGTTCGACTTCGCGTTCGATCTCGGGCAGGAGTGGACGGAGTGGACCGGGCTCCCGTTTGTGTACGCGGTGTGGGCCGTACGAGAGGGCGTCGAGTTGGGGGAAACCGAGGCAGCTTTCGCGGCGGCGAAGCGGTTCGGGGTGAGTCGAGCGGGTCCGATCGCGGCCCGGGAAGCGCCATTGCTCGGGCTCGATTCCGGGTACTGCCGGCGATACCTTTCGCACATCATCCACTACGACCTCGGACCGCGGGAACTGGCGGGGATGGAACGGTATCGGGAACTCGCCTCCGAAATTGGGTTGCTTGAAGGTTTAGCCGCGACGCGATAGCGGAGCGCGAGACCGGAACTGCGCTCCACAACCCCGCTCCGCAATCGCGTCGCGGCTAAACGAAACGGCTACACGATCAACGCGGCAAAAACGAGGGTTTGATGATGGATATCGACCACATTCTCGCCAGGGCCGTCGCCGGGGAACGGATCTCCTTCGAGGAGGGCGTCGCCCTGATGCAGTGCAAGGATGCCCCGAAGCTCGGGCGGGCCGCCCACGCCGTCACGATGCGGTTGCACCCGGAACCGTACCGCACCTACAACATCGACCGAAACGTCAACTACACCAATGTCTGTGCCGCCGTCTGCGACTTCTGCTCCTTCTACCGCAAATCCACGGATTCTGATGCGTATGTGCTTCCCCGCGAGGAACTGTACCAGAAAATCGAGGAAACCATCGCCCTCGGCGGCGACCAGATTCTGATGCAGGGCGGGATGCACCCGTCGCTCAAACTCGAGTGGTACGAGGAGCTTCTCCGCGATCTCCGGTCGCGATATCCATCGGTGAACCTGCATGCGTTCTCGCCGCCGGAAATCTGGCACTTCCACAAGATCAACAAACTCCCGCTGGAAACGGTGCTGCGTCGCCTCAAGGACGCGGGGCTCGGCTCCCTTCCCGGAGGCGGCGGAGAGATCCTCGTCGACCGGGTGCGGAAGGAACTGACCAAGAACAAGGCCCTCACCGAGGAGTGGCTGGAGGTCATGCGGGTCTGGCACCGGCTCGGAGGGAAATCGTCCGCGACGATGATGTTCGGACACATCGAGACGGACGCCGAGCGGATCGAGCACCTCGACCGCATCCGCTCCCTGCAAGACGAGACGGGCGGATTCACGGCGTTCATCTGCTGGACGATGCAGCCGGGCCACAAGATGGCCGACGCCCCCGCCGCCGGGGCCTTCGAGTACCTCCGCGTGCAGGCGATTTCCCGGCTCTACCTCGACAACGTCCTGAATATCCAGTCGTCGTGGGTGACGCAGGGGGCGAAGATCGGCCAGGTGGCCCTCTTCTACGGGGCCAACGACATGGGCTCGCTCATGATCGAGGAAAACGTCGTCGCGTCGGCGGGGACGGTGCACTACCTCACGCTGGAAGAGATCAAGCGGTGCATCCGCGAGGCGGGGTGGGAACCGCGGCAACGCAACGTCTTCTACCAACTCCTCGACGAGCGGCCGGCCGCGGGGCTCCCAACCGAGCCGCGATCGTTGCCACTCCTCGCGTGATTCGGAAAATTGACCGGGACTGGTTCCCCCGGCCCCGAGACTTCCATGGACGACGAGCAACTCGACGCCGAACAAAAACGCGACATCCTCCGACAGGTGGCGGCGTACCGGGACCTCTGCGACCAGGTTCGCCGGGGGTCAGGGGGTAGCCTCCTCTTCGGCGGTCTGATGTTCTTCATCTGGTGGGCCACCATTCCAGACCAGGAGAAGTTTGCCGGGTTCGGACTGCTTTACTTCGGGCTCGCATGCCTGGAATTTGGAACGGGGTTGTACAACCGCTTCTTCCCGTCCGCGGAAGGCGTGCTTCTCGACGGCATCGTCCTGATCGTGTTCGGAATGACCAACCTGGTTCGGCAATACCTCCGCTGGGCTGCGGGCGGGAGTGTGCTCTGGATCTTTGCGTTCTTCTCCGCGTACTGGATCTACACCGGCTTCAACCACGTTGTCGGGTATCGCACGCTGCGTCGGCTCTTCACGCACCGGCCGACCAAGGCTCACCTGCGATGGTTCAACGAACTCCTCCACGAGGTGCAGACCGGCGACCCGGAAGCTGACCCGGATGCACTCGACCTGCCGACCTCCCCACGGCTACGGGCGAAACTCCTCGGGGACACGGCGATCGTGCTCCTGGGCCGAGCCGAGGTGGTGATCGTGGCCCGGGAATTCTTCCAACTGCTCGATGTTCGCACCGAGCCCGGCGACGATCGGAAGCGAGCCCACGTCGCCCTCGGGGGTTTTGACATGGGAGAGTGTTGGGTTTCGCCGGAGAACTGGAAGAATTACAGCAAGTGGAAAGCGACCGGGGAACCGCCCGTGGTGCTTCCGTCGCGGTAAGGGTTTCGACGCCACGCCGAGGATTTTCGAATCTCAACCATACCCCATCCGGACTGGACCGTCGCCCGCCGGGACCTGTTTCTGGATCCGTCGGTGACGATGCTCAACACGGGTTCGTGGGGGCCGGTTCCGCGACCGGTCTTCGAGCGTGTGACGGAGCTTCGCCGGCAACTCGCGGCGGGTCCGACCAACTTCTTCCTCCGGACGCTTCCGCCGCTGTTGTGGTCCGCCCGCGAACAGACGGCGAGCTTTCTCGGCACCGTCCCGCATCGCCTCGTGTTTACGTCCAACGTGTCGGCGGCGATCAACCTGGTCGCGTCCGGGCTGGCCCTGACGTCGCCCGGCGAGATCCTGATGACGGACCACGAATACGGGGCAATGGTGTGGTGCTGGGAACGGGCGGCCCAGCGGCAGGGGCTGACCGTGCGGACGTTCCCGCTTCCGCGGTTGCCGCAATCCCCGGCAGAAATCGTCGAGGCTGCGGTGTCGGCGATGTCCCCACGAACACGGTTGTTCTTCTTCAGCCACGTCCTGTCGCCGACTGGGATGGTTCTGCCCGCCCGGGAACTGTGTTCGGAAGCCCGGCGACGCGGGATCGTCACGGTGGTCGACGGGGCCCACGCACCGGCGATGTTGCCCCTCGATGTGGCGGCGGTCGGGGCGGACTTCTACACCGCGAACCTGCACAAGTGGCTGCTCGCCCCGACGGGTGCCGGCTTCCTCGCGATCGGGCCGGGTAACGAGGATCGCCTGCAACCGCTGCACGTGAGTTGGGGCTATAGACCCGACCGGTACCCGATCGGAGAGACGAAAAAGTCGCTCGATCCAGACGCGCCGGACGTGTACGGCTCGACACCGCGGGTACGGTTCCTCGAATTCGAGGGATCCCGCGACGTCTGCCCGTGGGTGGTGGTTCCGGACGCGATTGAGTTCCAGGGAAACCTGGGATGGGATGCGATTCGCCAGCGGTTCGCGGATCTCTCGGCGTACACGCGAACCCGGATCCGCCTGCCGCTCGCAACGCCGGTCGCTCCGGAGCTTCACGGCGCGATGACCGCCTTCGAACTTCCCCCCGAAACCGATCCGGTCGCCCTTCGCCGACAACTCTGGGAATCGCGAATCGAGATCCCGATCATCGAGCGCCCGGATCGCCGACTGCTTCGCGTCAGCCACCACTGGTACACGACGGAAGCGGAAATCGATCGGCTCGCGGACTTCCTCGCGGCGATCGGCCTGACGCCGAGATGAGTGAGCAGGAAATTCCGTGATTCGAGAAACCCCATCCGAGAAGAAAGTCGCGAACCCCTCGCCTCCGATCCGCGATTGCGGGTAAACTATCTCCAGAACCTTCCCACCGAGAACCCTGCCTGGCAGGGTCAAATTGCTCCTCGACGATGACGATTGGACCGGAGACGACGACCGTGAGCCCCACCACCGCGAGCACCACCCCCGCGAAGAAGCTCCTCACGGCGGGGGAGTACGCTCAGATGCCCGTACGGAAGGACGGTTCGCCCACCGAACTCAGAAGAGGGGAGGTCGTCGTCTTGTCACCGCCAAGCTTCATCCACGGCTGGGTGCAGAACCAAATCGGATTCGCCCTGGAAAGTTATGCGCGATCGAGCAAGTCGGGCCGGGTGACGGTCGAGAGCGGGATGCTCACCGAGGATGGGCCGGACACGGTTCGCGGGCCGGACGTTGCCTTCTGGTCCTTCGCCCGGCTGCCCTTGAACCAGACTCCGGTTGTGTTCGCGAACATCGCTCCGGATCTGGCCGTGGAAGTCGTGTCGCCGAGCAATTCGCGAAAAGAAGTGGCCAAGAAAGTCCGCGAATACTTCGCCGCCGGCGGGCCGATGGTCTGGGTCGTCGACCCGGACGAGCGGACCGTCACCGTCTACCGCAAGCCCGGCGACGGCAAAGTTCTCTGGGACGACGCCACCCTCACCGGCGACGATGTCCTCCCCGGTTTCTCCTGCCCCGTCTCCGATTTCTTTCCGCTGATCCAACCCGAAACCGAGAGCACACCATGAATCCGATTTCTCGCCGTGAATTGCTCACCCGCTCCGGGGTTGGGATGGGACTGCTCGGGCTGGCGCCGTTGCTGGCGGATTCGCAGGCGAATGCGGCGGTTTCGGTGAATCCGCTCGCGCCGAAGAAGCCGCAGTTTCCGGTGAAGGCGAAGCATGTCATCCACATTTTCTGCAACGGCGGGCCCTCGCAGGTCGACACGTTCGACCCGAAGCCGGCGCTGGAAAAGTACGCGGGCAAGTCGCTTCCGACGGCGAATCTCAAGACGGAACGCAAAACCGGAGCGGCGTTCCCGTCCCCGTTCAAGTTCCAGAAGTACGGCCAATCCGGGATCGAAGTCTCGGAGCTTTTCGCGCACACGGCCAAGCACATCGACGACATCTGCGTCATCCGCTCGATGCACGCCGACGTGCCGAACCACGAACCGTCGCTGTTGCTGATGAACTGCGGCGACGCCCGTCTGGTCCGGCCGTCGCTTGGTTCCTGGCTGACGTACGGCCTCGGCACGGAGAACCAGAACCTCCCCGGCTTCGTCGCGATGTGCCCGGGCGGGTTCCCGATCCAGGAATCCCAGAACTGGCAGGCCGGCTTCCTCCCCGGCGTCTACCAGGGAACCTATGTCGACACCCAGCACACCGACCTGGAAAAGCTCGTCGAGTACGTCCGCAACAAGACCTCGCCTGCCGGCCAACAACGGAAGCAACTCGACCTTCTGATGAAGCTCAACCGGATGCACCAGGAATCCCGGCCGGCCGACCCGCTCCTCGAGGCTCGCATCCAGTCCTTCGAACTCGCCTACCGGATGCAGACCGAAGCGGCCGACGCCTTCGACACCAGCAAGGAACCCAAGGCGGTGCTCGATGCATACGGCCCGGGAATGCAGGCCCGCACGCTGCTGACCGCCCGGAAACTCGTCGAGAAGGGCGTCCGGTTCGTGCAGGTCTGGCACGGCCGGGAACAGCCCTGGGATAGCCACGAGAACATCGCCAATGCCCACCGGAACCTGGCAAAGCAGACGGATCAGGCGATCGGAGCCTTGATCGCGGACCTGAAACGCCTCGGGTTGTTCGAGGAAACGCTGATCATCTGGGGCGGCGAATTCGGACGCACGCCGGTCGTCGAACTACCGAGTGCGGGCACCGTCAAATCCGCCACCGGGCGGGACCACAACCACTGGGGCTTCACCGTCTGGATGGCGGGCGGCGGCGTCAAGGGTGGAACCGTGTACGGCGCCACCGACGAATTCGGATTCAAGGCAGTCGAGAACAAGGTCCACGTCCACGACCTGCACGCGACCATCCTGGCCCTGATGGGTTTCGACCACGAGAAGTTCACCTACCGTTACGCCGGCCGGGACTTCCGCCTCACCGACGTGCACGGCCGGGTGATCAAAGAAGTCATCGCGTAACCCTGGCGGCCCAGGAATCAGGTCAGCGCCGTGGCGACGATCAGCTTCGCCTCGTCGAGGATCGCCGCGAGGTGGGCCTCGTCGCGGAAACTCTCGGCGTAGATCTTGTAGACGTTCTCGGTGCCGGAGGGGCGGGCGGCGAACCAGCCGGTCGTGGTGGAAACCTTCAAGCCGCCGATCGGGGCGTTGTTGCCGGGGGCTCGCGTGACCTTCGAGGTAATCGGTTCGCCCGCCATCGTCGAGGCGCTGACCGCTTCCGGGGAAAGTTTCGAGAGCTTCGCTTTCTCCGCGGGCGTCGCCGCCGCGTCGACCCGGGCGTAGTACGGGGTCCCGAACTTCGCCGTCAGTTCGCGGTAGTGCTCGCCCGGATCCTTCCCTGTGACGGCAGTGATTTCTGCGGCGAGAAGGTCCATGATGATCCCGTCCTTGTCGGTACTCCAGACGGTGCCGTCCCGACGGAGGAAGCTCGCACCGGCGGATTCTTCCCCACCGAAACAAAGCGTTCCCTCGTAGAGCCCCGGGGCGAACCACTTGAAGCCGACCGGAACCTCGCTCAGCGGCCGGCCCAGATCCGCGACAACGCGGTCGATCAAACCGCTTGAAACCAGGGTTTTCCCGACCGCCGCCGCCGGCGACCACCCCGACCGGTGCGTCAGCAGGTAGCGGATCGCCACCGCCAGGAAATGGTTCGGATTCATCAACCCTGCGGAAGGCGTCACGATCCCGTGCCGATCCGAGTCGGGGTCGTTCGCGAACGCCACCTGGAAGCGATCCTTCAAGCCAAGCAGCCCCGCCATCGCGTATGGGCTGGAGCAATCCATGCGAATTTTCCCGTCGTGATCGACGGACATGAATCCGAAGTGGGGGTCGACGGTCGGGTTCACGACCTCGATGTCGAGCCCGTACAGCTCGCAAATCGGAGCCCAGTAGTGGACGGAGGCCCCGCCGAGCGGGTCGACGCCCAGTTTGAGGCCGGCGGACTTGATCGCCTCCATGTCGACGACGTTTTTCAAATCGCCGACATACCCCGGAATGTAGTCGTGGTGCTTGGTGGTGCCGGCGGAGAGGGCGGTGGCGTAGTCGACCCGACGAACGCCGGCGAGGTTGGCGCGGAGCAGGTCGTTGGCCCGTTCCTGGATGGACCGGGTGACGTCGGTGTCGGCGGGGCCACCGTTGGTGGGGTTGTATTTGAAGCCGCCGTCGCCCGGGGGGTTGTGGGACGGCGTGATGACGATTCCATCGGCAAGTCCGCGAGTCCGGCCGCGGTTGTGGGTCAGAATCGCGTGGGAAATCACAGGGGTGGGGGTGAAATCGTCCTTCTCCTGGATCATCACCGTCACCCCGTTTGCCGCCAGCACCTCAAGTGCGGTCCGTTGGGCGGGGCCGGATGCGTAATGCGTGTCCTTCCCGACGTAGATGGGTCCGTCGATTTCGTGGGCGACGCGGTAGTCGCAGATGGCCTGGGTGATCGCGAGGATGTGGGCTTCCGTGAAGGTGCCGTCGAGCGGAGTGCCGCGGTGGCCGCTGGTCCCGAACGCGACGAGCTGGTTGGGATCCTCGAGGTTGGGCTTCTTGTCGAAGTACGCCCGTTCGAGCTTGGCCAGGTCGAAGAGGAGTTCCGCGGGAGCGCGTTTGCCGGCGAGCGGAGAGAGTGCCATCGGGGCCTCGGGGAAGGGGTGCAGTTCCTGTGTCAAACCGGGGTTGGCCGCATCTCGGTGACGGTTCCGTCGGCTCGCTGGACCAGGACGAGATCGACCATTCCGAGGAACAGTCCCGTCCCGACGACCCCGGGAATCGCGAGGAGATCGCGTTCCAGTTTCTCCGGATCCGCGATCGGGCCGAGCTTCACGTCGAAAATGTGGTTGCCGTTGTCGGTCCGGAACGGCTGGCCATCGACCAGGCGAAGTTCGGGAACGTATCCGAGTTCCTGGATGCGTCGGCGGACCAGCGGTTCCCCGAATGGAACCACTTCCACCGGCAGTTTCCCATGCGAACCGAGCGAGGGAACGAGTTTCTCCTCGCCAACGAGGACCACGAACTTGCGGGCGGACGCGGCAACGATTTTTTCGCGCACCAGCGCCCCGCCGTACCCCTTGATCACCCGGCAAATCGGGTCGACCTCATCCGCCCCGTCGAGGTCGACATCGAGAACCCCGGCGTCGGCCAGTTCCAGCAGCGGGATTCCCAGATTCCGGGCGAGATCGGCGGAAACTTCCGAGGTGGCCACTCCCCGGACCCGCAGGCCATTCCGAACCCGCTCCCCCAGGGCGTGCAAAAACGCCGACGCGGCGCGACCGGTGCCAAGACCGACGACTGTATCCGGAGCAATTTCCCGGACGGCACGCTCGGCGAGAGAGGTGAGGTCGTGCATGCGTGGTCGACGCTCGGGGAGATGGGCCTTCCCGATGTTGTATCGAAGCGACGCGGCGCCGGGAGGGTCGATCGGCGCAGAACGCAGGTGTGTGGAATGCTCAGAGCCGACATGCGGGGCACGTCGGCTCAAGCGGAGTCCGTGATTTTTGGAAGGCTTGGCTCACGCGGCCATCTTGAGGAGCTTGCCCGACGGAGCGGGGATGCGAAGTTCGGCCTTCTCGATCCACTTCCCGGCGTCCGGGGCACCCTGCCATTGTTCCAGGCGGATGGTGGAGACGGCTTCGCGTTCTTCCTCGTCGAGGAGTTCGTTGAACGCTTCGACGTAGCCGCCGCGAACCTGCGTCGAGGATCGGCCGACGAAAATCAGAGCCTCGGCGCCGTCGATGACAGCAATCGCACGCCAGCCTTGAGCTTTGGATTCGGTTTGAACGAGCATGATGGGTCCTTCCGTGGAATCTCGTGGTGAGCTGAAGTCGCAGTCCATGCGACGAGCGTAGGTTGACGCAATTCGCCCAGGTTGTCAACGAAATTCCGAACTTTCGGGAAAGTTTGATTCAAGTCCAGTTTCTCCCCTCCGGAACCTCCACTGGATCAAGGACTTCCGGCGAGGGCTTTGGGCGCATCAGGAAACCTCCGCGACCGGGCGGATCGGTCCGGGGATCGCCTAAATGTCCCGGGGGTTCTCGCGAGTGGGTTTTCGGCTCATTCGGAAGCCCGCGAAGGCGAGGGCCAGGACGACCATTCCCCCAACGGCCAGCGCGGACTGGGAGCCGGTGAGAAAGGATACGGAGGGCGGGTGGTCCCGTTCGTAGGCGAGCTTCGCCTGCTCGACGAGTTCGTTGCCGGCGTTCTGGCGTTTGCGGAGTTCGAACTCGTCGTGGAGGTCGCCGCGAGCGGTGCGGGATTCGTAGTGGAGACGGTCGCCGTCGATGGAGATGAGTTGGTAGAGTTGCGTTTCCCGGGCGGTCGACATCATCCAGTCCCGGCGTTCGACGGAGTACATTTTGGGCCCGGAAACGGAGACGACGTAGACGGTGCCGCGATCGCGGAGGTTGAGGCCGGAGAGGAGGTTGTCTTCGCGCATCAGGCCGCTTCGGCCGTACCCGTGGTCGTGCCCCTGCAGGACGAGGTCGACGCCGTACTTGTCGAACGTGGGCCGCCATTGCTCGCGGAGCTTCTTATTATCCCGGCCACGGGCGGTGGAGTAGATCGGGTGGTGGAAGCAGATCACCGTCCACCGACAGGGGTTGTTCGCCAGGAGATTCTCGACCCAGGGGATCTGCTCTGCCTGGAGTTCGTTGGAATTCATCGCGATGAAGCGGACGCCGTGGATGTCGAGGTGGTACGCCGTTTCTTCCAGCCCGGGGGGACCGTTCTCGGGCAGGGTGAAGACGGTGCGCCAGTGGGGCGTCAGCACCGACGACGGCGGCTTCTCCTTGGATTTTTCCGAACTTTCCCCCGGCGATTTCTCTTCCGATTTTCCCTTGGGCTTCGGCGGTCGGACGTACTCGTGGTTCCCCGGCACCGGCACGCTCGGCACCATCCCGTTGATCCAACCGGCAGCCTGGAACCACTCCCCCCATTGCTCGTCGCTCGTGCCGCGATCGACGAGGTCCCCGGCGTGAAGCACGAACTTCGCGTCGGGCATCGCCGAGAATGCACCCCGGGCCACCCGAGACCAGTGCTGCTTGAGGTCGTTCTGCGCGTCGCCGAAGTAGATGAATTTGAGCGGAGCGGGGTCGCGGGTGCTGGCGGCGGTCTCGAACTGGAACCACTCGCTCCAGTTGGTTCCGTCCCCGACGCGGTAGACGTACTTCGACTTCGGGGCCAGGTTCGGGAATCGGACGCTATGGTAGAGTGCCTCGCCCAGGTCGGACTTGAAGGGAACGGAGCGGGCCGGGAATGTCCGGACTTTTGTGAACTTCGCACCGGTTTCGTCGAAGGTTTTGGCGGCAAAGCCGGGGCCGCTCTCCGAGGGTGCGATCTGGGCCACCGCCGATGCCACGCTGGTGTCGGTTCGCCAGGTGACGGCCTGGGTCGTCGATGGGTCGTCGTCCCAGGTCAGGATGACGCGATCCGGGAGCGGGCTCGGAGCATGGGCTTTCGCTGCCGGGAACCGGACCGGTTTGTCCTTCGAGGTGAGGTCGGTCGACTGGGCCCAAGCGGAGATCGGCAGGACGAGCGCGAGCCAGGTACCCGCGAGAAACCGCACGGCCATGACGTCACGTGTCCTTCCCGGGGGTTTCCGAGGGGAGCCACTTCACTTCGGCGGGGGTGAATTCGACGCCGATGAGTGTACAGACGGAGACGTCCGAGAACCAGTATCGCACGGTGCCCCGGCGGAGGAGCACCTTCCACAACAGCGTCTGCCCACGGGCCGAGCGGATCTGCTGGGAGATCGTCAGCGAATCCACGAGCGGGATCAGGTAGACGCGTTCCTCCCCGGGCTTGAGCGGCTGGTCGTCGTTTTCCTGCCCCTTGATGTAGATGCGCTTCATCGTGCCGGGAAAGGGCCAGGGAATCGGACCGCCCAGGAACGGTTGTTTCTTGAGGGGCAGATACACCCCCGCAACCGCCGGTTCGTTGCCATCCCATCGCCGGTTGAACGCGGGATCGACGGGGTGGAACGTCACCGAATCCGACAGGTTCTTCAACTTCAAGGTTAGCACCAGGCCGTTCGAAAGAGTCTCTTCCTTCGGCGGCCCGCTGATCGGGACAGAGACCTTGACCAGCTTCTGTTGTTCCACCGCGAGCGGCTCGATTTGCAACTGACCGACGGTCAGCGTCTTCTTCAAACCGACCCGGAGCCGCGGCGGAATTGGCTCGTCCGGCTTCGGAAGGTAGGTCGCTTTTCCGGATTTCCGGTCAGATTTCTCGTACTCGCCGTAAAAGTCTGGGATGGTCGAGAGCGGCCCCGCTTCCGGCCCGCGGAGCAGGCTCCAGATGGCGATGCCGGTCACGATGATGCTGTAGATCAGCAGAATCGGCAGAAGCACGCCACGCTTCCGCGGTGGTGGTCCATCCAGGGCCGGAGTTTCTGCTGGTGTCGCGCGAGTCCGGAGGGCAGGGACCGGTGCGGTCGCCGGTTTGGCGATCGGTGCAGGAGGCGGGTCGGGGAGGCCGGGCATCTCGCCGGTCATTTCCGCCCAGGGATTTCCTGGAACCACGGGTTGCGGAGGGATCGGTGCGAACGTCTGCAGGCCCGAGGAGATCGGCTGGGGAATCGGCGAAAAACCCGCCGGTGGCAGATGCCCCATCCCGTGGCCGTGCGGGCCGGGCTGCCCAATCGGTGCCACTGGGCCCGGAATGGCGTGCGGCGGCGTGTACCCCGACCCGATGGGCGAAGACCCAAAACCGTGCAGCGGGATGTGCATCACCCCCTGGGAACCCCGTGTTCCCAGCGGTGGCGGAGCCGGCGGGAGCGGTGGTCCCGGAAGCGGCGCCACCGGCGGAAACGGATCCCCGAACCGGTCCGGAGGCGAGGTTTCCGTTGGCGGATCCAGTTCGAACCTCGGCGGCGGATCGGCGGCCATGAAGACGTTGTCATCGCCCAGGCCGGGTTCCTCGAAGATGCTCTCGGATCCCTCCATCCGGCGGGGACCGCTGCCGGTTCCGTCGTCGGAATCGCCGCCAAACAACCCGAAGGGATCGCCTTTCTTTTTCGCCGAGAGAAGGTCGACGTCCGAGTTGGGTGCGATCGACTCGTGGCCGGGCGGGGGCTGCCAGGACGATTCCGGCCGCATCGGAGAGAGTTCCGTGGTTTCCGCCTGGGAACCCACCGGAGGGGGGATCACCGGTTGCGGCGGTGCGTCACCCGAGGAAAGCGGCGCGGTCAGCACCTGCTTGCAGTGCGGACACCGGACCGAGCGACCGGCCAGTTCCGCCTGCACGGCCATCCGCTTCTGGCAGTGCGTGCACCGGAATGTGAGCGTTTGCATCTCCGCCTCACCGGGGCGTCGGCGATGGTGTCGGGTCGGAAGGTCAGGATTTCGGGGGAAGTTTGCCGCTCGGAGTCGAATCGCCGGTCGCCTGGCCGGTGGCCCATTTCAAACCGCCGATCAGGTGCTTCTGGAATCGCTCGTCTTTCCACACTTCCTTCCGGTGGCCTAGCGACGTGTAGAAGACCTTTCCCTTCCCGAAATCCTGGCACCACGACACCGCGTAGTCCTGGTCCTCGCGCTTGCCCTTCTTTACATCGATCGAAGAGTTGTCGACGCTGAGAATGATGTGGAGCTTGTCGCGGGTGTAGGGCACCTTGCGGAACTGGTAGATTTCGTCCGTGATCTCGGCTCCAGTTTCGAAGCCGGCGGCGGCGGGGTGCTTGGCATCCTCGACCTTGAGCTTGATCTTCTGGTGCCAGGGGTGGCCGTCGAAGTAGCCACCGACGAGGTCGCCGTACTCGGTGTTGTAGAGGGTGTCCGTGGCGCAATGGGTGCCTGCGAAAACGCCGCCGTCCTTGACCCATTCCAGAAGGTCCTTCAATTCCGCCTTCGTGAGCGGGTTTCCGGTCGTGAAGAAGAGGACGACATCAAAGTTCTTCAATGTGTCCTTGTTGATTCGGCCGCAATTCTCGGCGGCGACGGTGAGACCGGTGCGGGCACGGAAATCGTTGCTGTACTTCTCCAGAACCGTGGACTCGATTTCCGGGGCGTCCTTTTTCGGGCGGAATTTGATCTTCTGGTTGGGATCGCGGGTGAAGCGGTAGCAGGTCACGGAGAAGCCGTTCTTCGGGCCGATTTCTTTGAGGATTTCTTCGGCGAGACCGACCGAATCGTGGACAAACCCACCACTGTCGGTGACGAGTAGCAGTCGTTTATCCTCGGCCGAGACCGGTGCGGCGAGAAGGGCAAGCCAGGTCACGCACAGGACGACCCGGAGAGGAATTCGCATCGTCGTTGAACTCCGAGAAACGGCAGATTTCGCCCGCTTTCGCGGTGGGGAGGGATGAGGAGAATTGTAACCTCTATCTTTCTCGACACAAATGGAAACGGGACGGGTTCTTTCGCATCTTTCCGACATCCGACTGCCGGCCATCGCGGCGTGGCATTGTCTTGTCGGGCGGGGCAAGGACGCTCGGAGACGAAGCCCCTGCACCCAACGGATCTTCCGGGTTTCACTGGGATTCCCAGTTAGAACTTCGCAGTTCTGGGGGTTTGAGGACGAATTCCCCGGGGAAATTCGCGATCGCGATGCGGGTTCACGGTCGATCTCGCGGTCTTAATTAAGTTCCGCCTGTTTCAGTCTCAACCTCCCGTCACCGCGAGGCTGCTCTTTCCGCTCTTTTCCCCTGGTTTGAGCTTCACGACCATCAGCATCGTCAGCGTCAGACGGGCCAGGTCGGGGACCCCATCCGCGGTAACCCAGGCATACCGGCCCTCCCAGTGGCCGACGTAGCACGCGTTTGCCGGCACATCCTTCTTGCACCCGAGATGGTACCAGCCCGGCCCCGGCACGTCCGTGAGCAGTACCTCGATCGGGACCCGCCGGGACTCGTCCCCCTTCGAACCGGACCCCTTCGAAGAACCGGAACCGCCCGCCACCTGGGAGTACGCGATCACCTGGATCGCCGCTTTCTCCGGCGACTTCCCCTCGTTCGAGTCGGATTTCTTGTCCTCACGCAGGTATCTGATTGAGTTCGGTTGCGGAAGCGGTGGCAATCCCAGCGTGACGCGGTAGATCGCCTGAAGGTCAAACAATCGCTCCGGATCGGTGGTGGCGTCAGTGCCCCACTGGACCGTCACTTCCCGCTGCCCGTTGGGGCCGAACTGCTCGATTCCGAAGTCGGCGGAAGCGACGGTTGTGAACCCACCAGATTGCCCGATCCCCGCCCGGTCGCTGATCTGCACAACGCCATCCGCAAGGTGGACGTGGTTCGGGAACGTCTCCGGGTGCAAGGACATCATGGCGAGATTGGCCAGGACACTTCGGTACTGGATCTCCATGACGGTGCCGGTCGTCTGGACCGTGTTGCGAGACAGGCTGCGGGAAGCACACCCGAGCGTGCCCGAAACGCTGCTGAGCAGGGCAATTCCCAGGAGAGTTCGCAGCATTGGTCATATCCCTCGCCCTGGAAAGGTGCCGAATTTATCGGCTGGACAGGTGAGGAACTTGGTATTCGATCTCGATTCTCCGGTTTTCCTTACAGGCGGCCGGCGAGTTCGTCTGGACACTTCCGCTCTGGCGGGGTATTTTGTGACGGACGAGTCCGTAAACAAAATTTCGCCCATATCCCCATGACCGACACTCGCAAACCTGGCAGACCAAAAGATCCCGATCTGGAATCCCGCCGGCGGGCCGAGATCCTCGCTGCCGCCGCGCCGATCTTCGCCAATGCCGGGTTCGCCAACACCGATGTGCAAGAAATCGCCGACCACATCGGCGTCGGCAAGGGGACCATCTACCGCTACTTCCCCACCAAAGAGTCGCTCTTCCTCGCCACCGTCGAGCGGGGGCTGCGCGAACTGTCGGAGGAAATCGACGCCGTCTTTCTCAACCCCGACGAGGACCCGGTCGACCAGGTCGCCCAGGCAGTCCGGTTGTACCTCAGCTTCTTCGCCCGCCGACCGGAGATGGCCGAGCTCTTTATTCAGGAGCGAGCCGTCTTCCGGCACCACCACAAACCGCTGTACTTCGCCATCGACGACGAGTGTGACCCCAAGCACCGCGAAATTTACGACCGACTCGTCGCGACCGGCCGGCTCCGCGATATTCCGATGGATCGATTCTTCGGCGTCCTCGGTGACCTGCTCTACGGAACCATCCTCTCCAACCTCCTCGCGAGTCGACGGGTCGACCCCGACCAGCAAACCACGGACGTGCTCGACGTCGTGTTCCACGGCGTCCTCTGCACGGAATCCGCGGGGAAAGTGAGATCCAGCCGGGAAACGACCGGGAAGGGAAAGGAATGACAATGCACTGTCACTGCGAGCGATTTCCGACACGACCCGGCCGACTGAGGATTCTCGGATATCTCCTGCCGATCGCGATTGCGGTGCCGGGTTGCAACCCCCCGCCTCCTTCGAGTGCCTCCAGCAACAGCGAACCGCCCACCGTGGTCGTGACCCGCGAACCGGTGCAAACCCGGCAGATCCAGCGGGAAGTCTTGGCAGTCGGAACCCTCTACGGGTTCGACGAGGTCACCCTCGCCCCCAAGGCCGACGGCCGGGTTCGAGATGTGCACGTCGATGTTGGGGATATGGTCCTCCCCGGGGCGGTGCTGCTCGAGCTCGACGCGACCGACTACGAACTCGCGGTCCTCGAAGCCCGGCGGGCACTGGACGCGGAACTCGCCCGGCTTGGGCTGACTTCCCTCCCGGCCGGACCGCTGGATGTCGAGCAGGTGCCGAGCGTCCGGCGGGCAGAGGTTTCCCTGGCCAACGCGAAGATCCGGTTCGAGCGGGTCAAGGCCCTCTTCGCCCGGCAGGCCGCCTCCAAGGAGGAATATGACCTCGCGGACACGGAATTGAAGGCTGCGGATGCCGCCAAACACGATGTGATTACCCAGGCGCTGGCCACGCTCGCGTCCGCCCGCTTGCGCCAGGCGAGCGTGCAACTCGCCGAGCAACGCGTCCGGGATGCCCAGCTTCTCGCTCCGACACCACCCGGCTCGGAAGCGTGGTCGGCCGTGGTCGGCCCCGGCTTCTCTCCCGTACGCTACTCCGTTTCCTCGCGTCTGATCACGACCGGAGACATGGTTCGCAGCATGCCCGTCACCAACGCGTTCCGACTCGTCATCGATACGGCATTGAAGCTCGGCGTGGCGATCCCCGAGCGGTTTGCCCCCGAGGTGCACATCGGCCAACCCGTCGCGGTCAGCGTCGACGCCCACCCGGGCCAGACATTCCGCGGGGTAGTGGCTCGAATCAGCCCGACCGTCGACGCCCAGAACCGCACATTCATGGTGCAGGTCAACATCCCGAATTTCGACCGCAAATTGAAGTGTGGCGGCTTCGCCCGGGCCGCCATCCAGACCCGCGTCGACCCTGCCGTCAAGACCGTCCCTCCCCACTCGATCGTGAGCTTTGCCGGCGTGACGAAAATCTTCATCGACGACCAGGGCAAGGCGAGATCGATCGAAATTTCCACCGGAACCCGCGACAAGGACTGGGTCGAGGTTATCGGCGACATCCCCGACAACGCGATCGTCCTCACCAGCGGCCTGGGCCAACTCGTCAACGGCTCGCCATTGAAAATGCGGGAATGATTATCATGGAGATCAGATGCCAGAGCAATTCATGAGTGCATTTCAGTCTAGCTCTTGGCCATCAGCTAATGGCTATTAGCCAAGAACCAGACTGAAATCGATTCTCGGGATGCTACAAGGATTGATGAGAGGCCGTCGGATATGATATGGGACATATGCATTCGCAGGCCGGTATTCACCCTCATGTTGGTGACGGCCCCGATTGTTCTCGGGATTGCATCCTATATGCGGCTCGGGGTGGAATTGTTTCCCAATGTGGATGTCCCAGTCGTCGTAATTACCACGACCCTCAAGGGGGCCAGCGTCGACGAGATGGAGTCGGCCGTCACCAAGCCGGTCGAGGAAGTCGTCAACACCGTCTCTGGTATCGACGAGCTTCGCAGCACCACCCGGGAAGGGATGTCGCAACTGGTCGTGGGTTTCAAGCTCGAAAAAGACGGCGATGTCGCGGCTCAGGAGGTTCGCGACAAGCTCTCGACACTGACACCGCGATTGCCCGTTGGCACCGACCCGCCCACCGTGGAAAAGTTCAACCTCGACGCGGCCCCAGTCGTGACGGTGGCCGTCTCCGGTCGCCGATCGCTGCGGGAAGTCACGGAAATCGCGAAGAAACTCATCAAGGAGGACCTCGAAGGCGTCAGCGGCGTCGGGGCGGTGATCCTCGTGGGTGGGCAAACGCGGGCCGTCAATGTCACCGCGGATCCGGTCCGGCTCCGAGGTCGCGAACTTTCCATCGACCAGCTTCGCGGGGCTCTTCTGCGGCAGAACCTCGAACTTCCCGGTGGCCGGGTCCACTCCGGCGGACGCGAGGAAGTCCTCCGCACCCTGGGCCGGATCCAGACCCCGGAGCGATTTTCCGAGATCATCATCGAATCCCGCGGCGGATACCCCGTCCGCGTCAAGGATGTCGCCCGGGTCGAGGACGGCGTCGAGGAACCGCGGGGGCTCAGCCGGCTCGATGGTGATGTCGCCGTCAGTCTGATCGTGCAAAAGCAGAGCGGAGGAAACACCGTTGCCGTCGCCGACGCGGTCCGGGCCCGGCTCGAAAAAATTCGCCCCAGCCTTCCCGCCGACATCCGGGTCGAGGTGATCCGCGATCAGTCCAAGTTCATCAAGGGATCCATCGAGGAGGTTAAGTTCCACCTGCTCCTCGCGGCGGCTCTGGTTTCCGGGGTTTTGCTGTTATTCATCCGCGACCTGCGAACCACCGTCATTGCGGCACTCGCGGTTCCGACCAGCATCATCGGAACGTTCGCGCTGATGGATATCATGGGGTTCTCGCTCAACAATATGACGCTGCTCGGCCTCATCCTTGCCGTCGGGATCGTCATCGACGATGCGGTCGTCGTGCTGGAAAACGTCTTTCGGCACATGGAAGTCTATCACCGCACACCGCTCGAGGCGGCGTCTGTTGCCACCCGGGAGATCGCCCTGGCGGTGTTGGCTACAACCCTCTCGCTGACCGTGATCTTCGCACCGATCGCGTTCATGTCCGGGCAGGTTGGGCGGTTCTTCAACAGTTTCGGATGGGTTGTCGGGTTCGCGATTCTGCTCAGCTTGTTTGTGAGTTTCACGTTCACGCCGATGTTGTGCGCCTGGTTTTTGAGGCCCGTCAAGGGGGCACACGGCGGCGGGGCCGGGGAAAGCGGGGTTTGGGGATGGGTCACGCGACGATACCTCTCGATTCTGCGATGGTCCCTTCGCCATCGGTTGGTCGTGATGGCCGTCGCGCTCCTCACGTTCCTCTCCACGCCGGTGCTGTTCCTCGCAGTGGGGACGGACTTTGTCCCGAAGGATGACCAGTCCGAGTTCGAGGTCGCGCTGACGCTTCCGGAGGGGTACACACTGGAGCGGTCGAGTGCCGCGTGCCGGGAACTTGAGGGGAAACTCGCCAAACTGCCCGGCGTCACCAACGTCTTCACCACCATCGGCGAGACGTCTGGCAATGTCGCGAAGGGGCAAGGGGATGTCACCAAGGTCTCGATCTACTGCCGGATGACGGATCTGACGGTGCGGGATTTCACGCAGAAAGACACGATGGCGGACGCCCGACGGATGCTGGCCGACTACCCTGACTACCGGGCGACGGTGCAGGAAGTCAAGCTCTTCAGTTCTTCCGCGTTCAAGAACGTGCAACTGGAACTGAGCCTTCGTGGGCCGGATTCCGGGAAGCTCGACGAGACGGCGGCCAAGGTCGTGGAATGGATGCGATCGCAGCCGGACAAATTCACGGATGTGGATACGAACGCGGCGAGTCGGAACCCGGAACTGCAAGTCGTCATCGACCGGGACAAGGCCGCCGACCTCGGGGTCAGCGTGCAGTCGATCGCGGCGACGCTCAACGTTCTCGTCGGCGGCGAGCCGGTGACGAAATACAAGGAGGGGTCGGAGCAGTACGATGTCTGGCTTCGGGCAGACCTGCCGAACCGCGATCGCCCGGCCGCGGTGGCGAGCCTGACCGTTCCCTCGGCGAGCGGGAAACTCGTGGAACTGCGGAACCTCGCCCACCTCGACCCCGCCCGCGGTCCGGCGAACATCGAACGCTACAACCGTCAACGGACCGTATCGGTCGTCTGCAACCTTGGCGACGGCGTCGCACTTGGAAAAGTGCTTCCGGAAGTCCAAACATATGTGAATTCGCTCGATCTGCCGCCGGAATATCGCTACGAGTTCCTCGGCGAGGCCAAACTCATGGCAGACTCGAACTCCAACTTCGCGATGGCGTTCCTGCTCGCGTTCATCTTCATGTACATGATCCTCGCGGCTCAGTTCGAGTCGCTGGTGCACCCGATCACGATCCTGATGGCGGTGCCGTTGACGCTGCCGTTCGCACTCGTCTCGCTGCTGCTATTGCGGACGCCCCTCGATGTGTATGCGATGATCGGGCTCTTTATGCTCTTCGGAATCGTGAAAAAGAACGGGATTTTGCAGGTCGACTACACGAACGTCCTTCGCGCAAACGGCGTTCCGAGGGATCAGGCAATCCTGGAAGCGAACGAGACGCGGCTTCGGCCGATCCTGATGACGACGATCATGCTGGTCGCCGCCATGATTCCGATCGCCACCGGGCGCGGCCCCGGGGCGGGGGCACGGGCGAGTATGGCCAAGGTCATCCTCGGCGGGCAGTTGTTGTCGCTGCTCTTGACCCTGCTCATCACGCCGGTCGCGTACTCACTCTGGGACGATGTCACGCGGCTTGCGAAACGGTTGGGAGGGAGGCTTTCTCGTCGGAAAGACGGTGCGGAGACTCACGTGGAGCCGACTTCCGTAAAGGAAACCGTCGCGGAACTGCCGCCGATTCCGGGGAATCTTCCGGTTTCGAAAGATCGGATTACTTCGGCTTCGTGACGAGCAGCCGGTATCCGAACCAGCCGTTGCCGAGGTCGTGGGACTCGGAAAGGCTCAGGAAATAGACGCCATCCCGAGGGAGCGTGACCGTCAGGACGGGGTCGGGTTGGCCATCGACATCGTCGCAGGAATCGAGTACCCGGCGGTCGGCATCGTACACCGTCAGGGCGAGGTCCGCGGGGGAACCGAGACTAGCGGCCTGCACCTCGATGTGGATTTTCTCGCCGGCCTTCCCCGTGATTCGGAACACATCCACATCCTGGTTCCGCTCGATGCGGCCGTCGAGCTTCGCGGGAACCGGGATTTCTTGGGCTTGATCGAACCCGTTGTTGGGTTCCTTCTCCGCGATTCCCGGCTGGTCGACGAGCAGTTTCAGGGGGGAACCCGGTCCACCGGGGCCGACGAGAGTCAGTTCCACCGACGCGGTCGGGATATCCTTCGGTACATCGAGTTCGACATCGACCTCGGTGTCGCCGAACTTGTCTGGGGGGAAATTGTTCGGCGGTGCCGATTTGCGGCCCTTTCCGAGGAGTTTGACGGGAATCTTCGCTTCGCTGAGCTTCGCCTCGATGACCGTGTCGAGCTTCTGGCCACGAATCATGACCCTGGTCTTCTTCCCCGGTGGCACGACTTGCGTGGTCGGGAAGAACGGTTTCGGCACGTCTTTCGGCGGCTCGGGTTTATTCTTCTCCTGAGACGACACGGTCAGTGACAGTGCGATGACACTGAGGATGCCAGCGGGAAAAAGCGGGAGCAATCGCATGGGATTTCTCACGCGAAGATTTCGCGGACGGTTTCGCCCTTGTCGAGGATCTCGAGGGGGCGGCCGTCGGGGGTGACGAGCTGATGGCGGGGGTCGATGCCCATCGCGTCGAGGACGGTGTAGCAGACGTCGGCGGGGGCGACGGGGCGCTGGGTGGCGTAGGCCCCTTGCTTGTCGGTTTTTCCGAGGACGAAGCCTTCTTTGACGCCGGCACCCCAGAAGAGCATGGAGGCGGCGGGGCCCCAGTGATCCCGGCCCGCGTCCTTGTTGATCTTCGGAGTCCGGCCGAACTCGCCCATCACCACCACGAGGGTTTCCTTGTCCACCCCGCGATCCCGCATGTCCGTGATCAGGGCGGAAAGGCCCTGGTCGAGTTCGGGGAGTTTCTTGTCGCACCCCTCGAAGATCTTGCCGTGATGATCCCACCCGCCGTAGTTGACGGTCACGAACCGGACGCCGCTCTGGACGAGTCGGCGGGCGAGGAGGGCGCTCTGGCCGAACGTGTTTCGCCCGTACCGATCGCGGAGTTTCGGATCCTCGGACTCGATGTCGAACGCCTTGCGAGCCTCGCTGGAGAGGATCATCGCGGCGGCCCGCTGGTGGAACTCGTCGTAGGTCGCGATCTGGTCGTTGCCCTGAACCTGCTTCGCAAGGCCGTCGACCGCCTTGAGGAGATTCTCGCGCCGCTCGATTTTCTTCGCCGTCAGCGGCTCCGCGGGGGTCACGTCCTGAACCTTGTAGTCCTTCTGGTTCGGGTCGCCGGCCTTGAAGCTTTCGTATCGGCCGCCGAGGAACGCGGATTTGCCGAGTTCCCAGGTGAAGGAGGGGTTCCGCGGGACAGCAACGTAAGGCGGCAGGGTGGTGCTGCTGGAGAAGCCAAGCTGGTGGGAAACGACGGCCCCGATGGCGGGGTAATCGCCGAACGGCGTGCCGAACCGGCCGGAAAGAACCCAGTTTGTGGCGGTTTCGTGGTGGTCGTTGTTGTGCGAACCCGACCGCACCAAGGTGATCTTGTCCATCACCTTCGCCATCTGCGGCAGTTTCTCGCCAACCTGCAGGCCGGGGATCACCGTCGGAATCGGCTTGTACTTCCCGCGGATGTCCTCCGGGGCTTCCGGCTTCATGTCGAAGGTGTCGTGGTGCGTCAGCCCGCCGCCGAGGAAGACGAGAATGACCGACTTCGCCCGCGGCCCTTTCTTCGGTGTGGGGACCGTGACGGACTTGGCCTGGGCTTCCATCCGCAAGAGGGCCGGCAGGGACAATGCCCCGATTCCGCCCACGCGGAGGAAATCCCGGCGGGATGCGCCATCGCAACGGCGGGAACGCGAGTGGCCGAGGGAAACGTCGAACATCGGTCGACCCCAGAGTGGGTGGGGATGGCAGGTGAGAATATCCTGACCGATCAGCGGGTGTGGGTCAAGTGTCGGAACAAAAAACCCCGGCCGAGTCGGGCCGGGGTCGGGGAACTATTTGGAGAGCGACCTCAGTCATCATCGCGACGACGTTGGTACCCACCACCGCCACCACCAAGGCCGCCGCTTGCACCCGGGCTGTTGTCGTAGCGAGCGTCGCTGAAGCCGAGCATCGGGATGAAAACGAAGGGGAGGAAGAAGATTCCGATCCCGAAACCTTGCTCCTTGCCAAACCGTTTTGCGAGCTCCATCGCCACCATGAATGCGGCGTAAATGTTTGCAATCGGAACGAATTGCAGAATGAACATCAACATGTCGAGTTTGCAGATTTCGATCGTCAGGACGTAGGCGTTGTAGATGGGCACAATCCCTTCCCACCCAGGCCGGCCGGCCTTCTCGAACATCTTCCACAATCCGGCGAAAACGGGCAGGATTACCAGAAACGGACAAACGCACCCGCACAGAAGGTAAAAGACATATTCCATTCGATACCTCAAAGAAATCGAGGATTCAGCCGCACATTTCGGCTTACGCGATCGTAAGATAGGTGCCATTTCCCTGACAGGCCAGCAAAGACACGCAATTCTCTGCCGGAGTTTGGGAGGCGAGCTGCTGCGGTCGTTACAACCGCTCGAAATTCGAGGCCGAATTTCAGAATCGGCGAGAAATGAGTGGAGATCGACCGGATCTCGGATCCGGTCGAGAAGGTGGTTCAGCGAAAGTTACTTCTTCGGGTCCGGGTCTTTCTTCTTGGGCTCGACCACCTCGGGCAGGTTTCGCGCGCCCTTGATCTTCGCGATGGACTCGTCGATGTGCTTTTTCATCGCATCGTCTTTGCTCTTCGCCTTGAGCTTTTCCAGATCCGGGATGACCACGACGGCGTCCTTCCCCATGGCGGCGAGGCAGGAGACGGCGGCCGCCACGAGGGGTTGCTCCTCGTAGTTCAGTGCGTCCTTGACCTCGTTCATGACCCCTTTGCCCCGCGGCCCGAGTAGCGCGATCGCGTTCAGGGCGTGCACCCGGATCAGCGGTTCCGGCGTCTGCAGATACGCGGCAATCTTCGGAAGCACCGTGTCGAGGAGGTTGTCGTCGTAGATGATCGTGAGCATGTGCAGCCAGATCTGGATGGCTTTGTCTTTCTCGTTTTTCTGGGCGGTGGCGACGGCGTCGTTGTTGAGTTTGACCATCGCCTTGTACTCGGCCGGCGTCCCGGACTTGGGGTGCGGCGGGCCGATGGTCAGGAGAGCGTACACCGCTTCGAGTCGGACCTGGGCACACGGGTCTTTCTGCATCAGCGTGCGGAGCGTCTTCTGGGCGAGTTCGCTGGCAGGTTTTTTCGGGATCGGCCGGCCGGCGGGGTCGGTGGCGGGTTTGTCGTCGAACTGCGGAGCGCCGAGTTTCCCCAGGGCGTTCGCGACACCCTGACGGGTCTCCCACCACGGGTCGGTGGCGACCTCGGCGAGGGTGCCGATCGCCATCAGGCCATCCGTGCCGAACGCGGCGACGGAGCGGGTGGCGTAGAGCTTGATGACGCTTCCCCGGCCGCTGGTGGTCATCGCGAGCATGAGTTGCTCGACGGCGGGGCGAATTTCTTCCCGCGATTCCAGGCCGATCGTGGACAACGAGGTGATGGCGGCGATCCGCACGCCGGGGTCCGGGTCGGTGACGAGTTTGATCAGGCCCCGGGTCGCGACTTTGCGGGAATCGGGCCCGAAGAGCGGGATCACCTTCGCCGCCGACTCGCGGACCGCGGGGTCGGAATTCGAGAAGTCCTTGACGTACTCTTGCAGGTTCTTCCCCTCGATATCCTTCGGCCATTCCGGCGGTTTGTCCTTCGTTTCTTTGGGATCCTTCGGGTCCTTCGAATCCTTGGGGTCCTTCGAATCTTTCGGATCCTTCGGTTCGGCGGTTTTGGTCGGTTCCTTGGTCTCCGGTTGTACCGCGGCGACAGGTTCGGGACCGGGGATCGGCACGCCGACCTCACGCGGGGTGGGGGCGATGCCGGTGGAAGGAGCCGGGATGGAACTGCGAATCACGTCCCGTTCCCCGAGCCAGGCGTACGGTTTCGGCGGCTCGGCCGGTTTCTCGGTGGTTTCTGCAGGCTTCGCAGCCGGCGGAGTCGAAGGTGGGGCAACTTCGGGTTTCGGTTTGGGCGTGACCGCTGCCACGGGAGCCGGAGCGGAGTCGTCGGCCGCGGGATCGGGAAGGGGGGCTTTTCCGCACCCCGCCGCCAGGGCAATCGCCGTCATCCACCCATAAGGGAAGGTTCGAACCGTTCGCATCTCGTACTCCTGGCCGGGTGCTCCGATTTCTGGAAGCATACCCGCTGACGCGATAACGAGGCAACCCGTCGTCGCGTTGGTGCGAACTTTCTGAACACCGTGGTTTGCGGACGACCACCCGGCATCGCACGCCTCGAAGGCGATCTTTCCCCGGGTCAGTCGATGAGCCCGTGCAGTGGACCCCCGCGTGCCGCCATCTCGTCGACGCGTTTCGAAACGGCGGGATCCTCCACCAACGGCGGCGGCATGTGCGGCTTCAACCTCGCGTCGATGATGATCGAGCCCCGGCAGCCCCAGTGCTTCCGCCGGGTGAATTCCCCGACTCCGTGCACATCCGTTGCCGGGTTCGCGCGGGTGAACGTGACCCACAGCCAGTTCTCGAGCGAAGCCGACGCGAACTCGGAATCGTCGACCAGCACCAGCACCGGGAACCCATCGAGGTTCGGGGATCCCGTGTCGAGGGAATCCCGGAACCTCCGCTGATTCGGGCACACTTCCTCCGGGTAAGCCGTCGCCGGGGGACCGCTGACGGCGACGACCCCCGGCATCACGACTCGCGGATTCCCGAATCCGTCGGGGAACCGCCACCCATCCGGAACCGTCGATGCGAGTTCCCGCCGTTTCCGCCCGGCGACCGCGACCACCAGCTTCGACCCCGCGTTGAGCCCTTCCCCGGCCGAGTAGTCGAGCGTGTCGATCGTCGCTCGCGTGTGGAAGTGCAGGTCGTTCTCCGGGTCGACCCGTTCCAGGATGTGCCGGAAGAACCCGCGGATGTCGTGGCAATCCAGGTCCGGGTCATCCTCGTGGGCGGCGAGAAACAGAAACTTCGCGAGGGAAAGCTGCCCCTGCCCGAGGATCGCGTTGGCCGTCGTGAGCAACTCCTGCGGGCGACGCACCGCCGCGTACGGCACATACCGCTCCGACCCGACCGCCAGCAGAAGCGGATGCACCCCCGCGGCATCGACCGCATGCACCGCCTTGACGCCCGGCAACACCGTCGGAATCACCGGACCCGTGAGTTCGTGGATGAATTCCCCAAATGACGTGTCCTCCTGCGGCGGCCGGCCGACGACCGTGAACGGCCAAATCGCCCCGGGCCGGTGGTGGACCGCATCGACACGCATCACCGGAAACGGATGCGTCAGGCTGTAGTAGCCGAGGTGGTCCCCGAATGGCCCCTCCGGTTTCGTCGCCGAGGGGTCGATCGTTCCGGAAATAACGAAGTCCGCCTCTGCGGGCATCGGCAACCCGTTGGCGGCCGGGACGAGGTCGAGGCGCCGACCTCCGAGTGCCGCCGCGAACGCGAGTTCCGGCAGCCCTTCCGGAAGGGGCATCACCGCGGAAACCGCCAGGGCCGGGGGTCCGCCGACGATCACGTTGACCCGCAGCGGTTCCCCCCGCCGCACCGCCGCCGCGTGGTGGACCCCGATTCCCCGGTGGATCTGGTAGTGCATCCCGACTTCCCGATCGGGGTCGAAGTCGTTGCCGGCAAGCTGGACGCGGTACATTCCGAGGTTCGACTTCCGCCAGCCGGGCGAGTTGGGATCCTCGGTGTAGACGGCGGGGAGGGTCACGAACGGGCCGCCATCGAGGGGCCAGGACGTCAACCGGGGGAGATTCGCAAGGGGAATCCGGTGCCGCAGAATTGGCCCGGATCGCACGAACCGCGGACGCAGCCTCGCCAGCACAAACGGAAGTTTCCAGTATCGCCACGGCCGTCGTCGCAGATTCTCCGGGTCCGTCTTGAGTTCGACGAGCTTTCGCACATCCGCCAGCGAATCCCGAAACAGGAACCGTGTCCGCTCGACGGTTCCGAACAGGTTCGCGAGCATCGGGAAGGTTGTATTTCGCGGCCGGGTAAAGAGGACGGCCGGCCCGCGTTTGCGGTACAACCGCCGCTGCACCTCCGCCATTTCGAGATGCGGGTCGACCGGATGCTCAACGCGAACAAGGTGCCCGTGCCGTTCCAGATCGGCGACGGTTTCGGACAGGTTGCGATGGGCCATCGAAGATCTTCCTGTGCAGATGCTCTCCAGGCCGACCATCTCGCGTCGGCGGGTTCCCCACTTTAACCGCACGCCTGGGGAAGAATTCTCCGGGGAAATGGGAAGTTGTGCTGTTGGTGGTGGAAAGACATTTTTCGCTTGACTGGCGTCTAGAATGGTGCGTCGGCGAGCCGGTACAACCGGCCCATCCGGCCCGACCGGACCCTGGTTGGTGGGTGTGTGCGGCCCGTGCGGAGAGGACATTTCAGGCGGTCGCGGTGGAATCTCGATGAAGATGCTGACTTCGCGGATGCCCCCGAGGGTGCCGGCGGTCGGTACCCCCGAGAACAGAGCCACCCTTGCTCGTCGCACGGCGTCGGATGGGGCAGTCCGGTGAAGCAGTGAAGGTCGGCAGGTAACGGACCCGCCTAATCTCCCGGAAATACCAAATTACCGGGGTCGGTGTGGTCGATGTAAACGGTGTCGGGACCGGAATTCGCCAACCCCCTTGGGAATTACCAGCCCGCACCGAACCGCCGAACCCGCTGCCCAACCCGGCTCTGCCGAACCCCCGAAACCCCCGGCAATGCCCGGTTCCTCCCGGCCCCCAATCCGGTGGAACCGAGCGAATCCGGACGCCGGCCGACGCGGCCACCGCCGAGGGCTGCGCGAGTTGGTAATGGAGTGCCCCCGATGAAAAAGGTGTTCACCACCGGCCAGGTCGCCAAGATCTGTAAAGTGGCCCCCCGCACCGTATCCAAGTGGTTCGACAGCGGACGCCTCAAGGGCTACCGCATTCCTGGTAGCCAGGATCGCCGCATCCCCCGCGAGCAACTGCTGCGGTTCCTCAAAGAACACGGCATGCCGCTCGGGGAACTCGAAGAAGAAGAATGGCACAAGGTGCTGCTCATCGGCACCGAGAAGCTCTTCAACGACCGCCTCAAGGAAATTCTCCCTGAGACGGACGACTTCAAGTTCGAACTCGCCAACAGCGGGTTCGAGGCCGGGACGCTCGCCCAGAGCTTCCACCCCGACACCATCATCATCGACCTCGGCCTCGGCCGATCCGAGTCGATCCAGATCGTCGCCAACCTCCGCCGAAACGACACCTACACCGCGACGCTCATCATTGCCCTCGCCGGTGAAGACGAGGCGGATCCGGAGAAGCTCAAGGATCACGGCTTCAACGATGTCTTCAAGAAGCCTTTCGACTCGGCCCTGCTGAGCGAAAAGATCCGGTCCATGGCCGAAGCCAAGCGGGAAGACTGATCCCCCGTCGGTCTCCCCTTGCGGCGGCGGGCGACTACCCCCGCGCCCGCTGCCCCCGCTGGCCTGCCTCCCCCGGCAGGCCGGCGGCGTTTCTTCCCATCTGCCGCCATTCCAGCCACGCCTTTCCTTTCCCGTGACACCATCCTCCCCGGTTCGCTTCCGAAATCCACCCCGGAGGGCGATCGAGATTTGCAGCGCCGCCGGCACGTGGGGTCAGCGGTAAGATACCCGGAGCGGGAACTGCACCCCCACGGAGACCGGCGATGGCTGTTGCAAAAAATGTCCTGGGCGGGCCCCTCAAGAGCTGCTCGACCGACCCGATGACCGGGTTCTATCGCACCGGTTGCTGCGACACCGGAGCCGAGGATCTGGGGCTCCACCTTGTCTGCACCCGGGTTACCGCGGAATTCCTGGCGTTCTCGCGGTCGGCGGGAAACGACCTCTCCACGCCCAATCCGTGGTTTGGGTTCCCGGGCCTGAAGCCGGGCGACCAGTGGTGCGTGTGCGTTTCCCGGTGGAAGGAAGCGCTCGACGCCGGGTTCGCGGCACCGGTGGTGCTGGAAGCGACGCACGTCTCCGCACTGGAATTCGTGGATCTCACGGACCTTCAACGCCACGCCGTCGACGCCCCCACCGGTGCGTGAGTGGCTTCGCGAGCGCGAAGTTCTGATGAAATTCGACTCCCCGTCCTGTTTGCGGCTCCGGCCCGCGATCGCAGGTTCTACCGTATCTCCGCACGGTGCAGTTTCCCCGCGGAGGGCGGTTCGATGTCGACCCGATGGCTCACCCTCGTCGTCGCCGGTTTCGCTCTCGGCTTCGCATCCTGCGACAGCGGGCCAGACCTGCAACGGGTCACCGGCACCCTCACTGTCGGCGGGAAGCCGGCACAGGGGGCCACGGTCGTTTTCCACCCCAAGGGAAACGAGGCCCTTTCCGCGATTCGCCCTTCCGCGATGGTCGGAGCGGACGGAACATACTCGTTGATGTCCGGAGATCGGCAGGGCGCACCGCCCGGGGAATACGTGGTGACCATCGCCTGGCGGGAAGTCGCACCGCCCGGGAAAGGTGCCGAAACTCCGGGCAAGCTCGCGGACCCGGAGAAGACGCCGACCGTCGACAAACTCCAGGGAAAATACTCCAACCGGGCCACCTCGCAGATTTCCCGGCAGGTCGTCAAGGGAAAGGACACGCTGGACGCGATCGAAATTCCGTGATTTCCTGGCCCCGAGTTCCATCGGGAATGGCACGGGAAACTCGGGGCACGTTCTGTAAAACGGCACCGTCCCGATCCCGCGAGATTCCCCGATGACGCAGAAGACCTGGGGCGGCCGATTCTCCGGCGGCACCGACCGACGAGTCGAGCAGTTCACGGAATCGATCAACATCGACCGCCGACTCTACCGCCACGACATCCTCGCCAGCCAGGCCCACGCCCGGATGCTCGCGGAAGTCGGCCTCCTCACATCCGTCGAGGCCGAGCAGATCGTCGCCGCCCTCGACGAGATCGAAGCCGAGATCGAGGCGGGGAAGATGGTCTACTCCATCTCCCTCGAAGACATCCACACCCACATCGAGCGGGCACTCATCGCGAAGCTCGGAGATGTCGGTCGGAAGCTCCACACCGGGCGGAGCCGGAACGACCAGGTCGTCACCGACGTGAAGCTGTGGGTCCGCGACGCGATCGACGAGCTCGACGAGCTTCTCGCCGATCTGCAGCAGGCGTTCCTCGATTCCGCACTGCGGGAACGGGACGTGATCCTTCCCGGGTACACGCACCTGCAACGGGCCCAGCCGGTGCTCGCGGCCCACTACTTCCTGGCGTACGTCGAGAAGTTCCAGCGCGACCGGGAACGGCTGGCCGATTGCCGGAAACGCGTCAACGTCCTTCCCCTCGGGGCGGCCGCACTTGCGGGAAGTTCCCTCCCCATCGACCGCGAATCCGTCCGGGAGAAGCTCGGCTTCGACAGCGTCGCCCGTAACAGCCTCGATGTCTCCAGCGACCGCGATTTCCTCGCCGAGTTCGTGTTCGCGCTGTCCCTGACGGCGGTCCACCTCAGCGGCTGGGCGGAGGAGTGGGTGATCTGGTCGACGACCGAGTTCAATTTCCTCGTGCTTCCGGACGGTTTCTGCACCGGTTCGAGCATCATGCCGCACAAGAAGAACCCGGACGTGCTGGAACTGACGCGGGGGAAAACGGGGCGGGTGATCGGGTGCCTCCAGCAACTTCTGGTACTCCTCAAGGGACTGCCGTTGGCGTACAACCGGGATCTGCAGGAGGACAAGGCGGCCGTCTTCGATGCCTTCGACACCGTGGCGGGCTGCGTCTCCGTGGCGGCACCGATGGTGCGGGAAACCCGCCTCCGACGCGACGCGATCGCCGCCCGGATCGAGGACGGATTCCTGGACGCGACCACCTTCATGGAATTCCTGATCGCCCGAGGGGTGCCGATGCGGCTCGCCCACGAGGCGGTCGGCAAGCTGGTCCGCCGATGCGAGGAGGAGCGGTGCCGGCTCGTCGATCTGCCCCCGTCCGCGTTCGACGAGGCAAGCCCCGGTGCCGGTGCGGAAGTCAAGCGTTCCCTCGGCGTCGCGAACGCGGTCGCTGCCTTCCGGAGCTACGGCAGCACTGCCCCCGCGGAAGTGGATCGCCAGTTGCTGTTCTGGCAGCAACGCCTGACCCGCTCGACCTGAGTCGGTTCGCCCTCAGAGCCGGTCAAAACACCTCACGGAGGGGAGTTCCATGAGCAGCGAGGCCATCCCGCCGGGCGTCACGGAAATTTGGGAAGTCCCCAAACTTCCGCGGCGATTGGCCGAGTCCCACAAGGGAACGTACGGTCGCGTGCTGGTCCTGGCGGGAAGTCGGGGCATGAGTGGAGCCGCGGTCCTGGCGGGGTCGGCTGCTCTGCGTGCCGGGGCCGGCCTCGTCCGCGTCGCGTGCCCCTCGGAAATCCAGGCGGTGGTCGCGGCTGGCAACCCCTGCTACACGACATCCTGCATCCCCCACCACGCCGACGGCACCTACTCGGAAACCTCCTGCTCCGCCGTCACCGACCTCGTCGCGGAAGCGGACGTCCTCGCCGTCGGACCCGGGCTCGGGAATCGACCGGACATCGCCACCATGGTGCGGAATCTCCTCACCGAGTCAGCCCCGAAACCGATCGTGCTCGACGCGGATGGCTTGAATGTTCTCGCCCCGCTGACGGAAACCGACCTCCTCGCAAGCACCCGGGCCGTCCTCACCCCGCACCCCGGCGAGTTCGCGAAACTGACGGGCAAATCGACCGCCGAGATCCAGCAGTACCGCATCCCGCTCGCCGTGGAGTTCGCGAAACGGTTCCAGGTGGTGGTGCTCCTCAAGGGGAACCGGACCATCGTGACCGACGGTTCCCGGTTGTACCAGAACCCGACGGGGAACCCGGGAATGGCGACGGGCGGAGCGGGCGACGTGCTGACGGGCGTGATTTCCGCCTTGCTGGGGCAGGGGCTGTCTCCGTTCGACGGGGCGATCCTCGGGGCGTGGGTCCACGGCCGGGCCGGCGACTTGGCAGCCGCCGATCTCACGGAAGTTTGCGTCACCGCCACCGACATCCTCGCCGCCCTTCCCCGGGCCTTCCGCGAGGTGATCGCCGGTTGACCGCCGGGTGACCGCTGTGGAACCGCTGGGTGACCGCGGTGGAACCGCCCTGCAACCGTGTGGAACGTCAAAATTCCCCGTTTTTGCAGAGCATCACGATGTGCCGGAGGATGTCGCGAACCGCGATCAGGCCGACGGGCTTGTCGTCCGCGACGACCGGAACGTGGCGGTAGTTCCCGCTCGCCATCTTCCCCAGGGCAAACGCGAGGGAATCGGAGAGAGCGACCGTTTCCGGGTCGCGGGTCATATACTCCTCGACGCGGTGGCGATCGTACCCCGGGCCAAGCGGTGCCTTGTTGAGGATGTCCCGCTCCGTGAGGATCCCGACCAGAATCCCAGCCGGGTCGGTGACGAGAATCGCCCCCACGCCGCCATCGATCATCCGGGCGACGGCCAGGCCGAGCAGGGCATTCGCGGGCAGCGTGATCGGCGGTTTTGGGGAGAGGGCCGAGACGGGATCCGCCATCAGGCTTCGCTCCACGCGATCGTGCGGAGCCGGCAGGTCAATGGCCGCCAGATCGAACTGGCACCACTGGCACCAGTCCGCTCCGGGGAGATTCAGGTTCCCGCAGGTCGGGCAAATCATTCGCCAGTTCGGAACGCGGCATTCGGAATGCGGAACGAAATTTCCACACCTGTTTTATTCCGCATTCCCCATTCCGCAATCCGCACTCACTCGACAGTCCACACGTCCTCGGCCTTGAAGAGGTCCTCGATTCGCGGCTTGCCCTTCTTCTGGGCTTCGATGATCTGCCCTTCGAGGAGTTCGTCGAAGGTCGGTTTGCGAACGTCCCGTAGGACGCCGACCACCTCGGGGAAATCGGGTTGGAACATCCGGCTCAGCAGGGTTGCGAGTGTCGGATCCTCGGCTTTCTCGTCGTGGATCAGCAGGTCGTCGACGCCGCAATCCTTGCCGATCTCCACAACTTCGGGTTTGACGCCGTGCAGGCGGATCCCCTTGTTGCGATCCTTCCCGAAAATCATCGGCTTGCCGTGCTCGAGGTACAGGACATTGTCCATCTTCACGGACTTGTCGGTGGCGTACTCGAAGACGCCGTCGTTGAAGATGGCACAGTTCTGGTAGATCTCCACGAACGCGGTTCCCTTGTGGGCGGCGGCGCGTTCAAGAGTCGGGACAAGGTGCTTGATGTCGACGTCGATCGTGCGGGCGACGAAGGTTGCCTCCGAAGCGAGGGCGACGGTCAGCGGGCGGAGCGGGTTCTCGACGGAACCTCCTGGGCTGGTCTTGGTCTTGGTCCCGGTGCGGGAAGTCGGCGAGTACTGCCCCTTCGTGAGGCCGTAAATTTCGTTGTTGAAGAGGAGGACCTTGACATCCACGTTTCGGCGGAGGAGGTGGATGGTGTGGTTGCCGCCGATGGACAGCCCGTCGCCGTCGCCGGTAACGACCCAGACCTGCAGGTCGGGGTTGGCGAGGCGGAGGCCAGTGGCGAAGGTCGGTGCCCGGCCGTGGATGGTGTGGAACCCGTAGGTGTTCATGTAGTAGGGGAACCGGCTGGAGCAGCCGATCCCGGAGACGAACACCATCTTTTCGCGCGGCACACCAACGGACGTGAGCGCCTTCTTCATCTGAGCCAGGATGCTGTAGTCCCCACAACCGGGGCACCAGCGGACTTCCTGGTCGGTGGTCAGTTCTTTCGCGGTGAGCGTGGGCAAAGCAGTGGCGGCCATGGTTTGATCCAACAGTGATTGGGAGAGTTATCCAGTAATGGTGATTGGTTGTTGCGCCAGCATGTTCTTGTCGAACCAAAGCTGCACCCAGTATAAGCCGGGTGCGTGGATGATAATGTCGTGAAACCGAAACGCGATCCCGTGCACCGCCAATGGGTTGTTAGGAAAATTCACCCGCTGGGGCGGCGTCTGGTACACATTCGCACCATATTCTTCTGCAAGGATCGTGAGTTGCATTTCCCCCGTCCCGCGGCAATTTGACAGTTGCGCGAAAGCTGCGAACTGCTTCAATATGGCTGGAAACGGAGGCGTACTCGGGGCTCGAATCTGTGTGATCAATCGCAGGAGGTTGACCCGTTTCGGAAACTCTAGATCGTTGATGATCTCTTCACAAAGAATCAGATTTCGAACGACCGGTAAGGGTGGTCGATCCGCCATCGAATTACCCCTGTGATTCCGAAGCGTTAAACTCGAATTCTGCGAGCACATCGCACTCCGCAACCGTCTTACCGTAAGGGCTCACCGCCCCAAGTTTCCCCTCGATCGCGTGCTCGATTTCGCTCACCAAAAACGGCCGGCCCTGGATCTTGTTCAAACCCTCTGCCGGGACGAGGTACTTCGCCCGGAGCAGGAAGAGGAGTTGGCCCGCGTTGAGTTCGGGAACCAGGATTTTCGGGTACTTCCGCAGCACCTCGGCGGTGTTTTTCGGGAACGGGTTAAGGTAGCGGAAGTGGGCCTGGGCCACTTTCTTGCCCTTCCGACGAGCCCGTTCCACGGCAGTCGTGATGGAGCCGTAGGTTCCGCCCCAGCCGAGAACAAGCAGTTCCGCGTCCGCATCGCCGGTCACTTCCAGTTCCGGGATCGTGAGTGAGATGTTCTCGATCTTCTTCGCCCGGGTGCGGACCATGTGCTCGTGGTTCGCGGGCTCGTAGTTGATGTTCCCGGTGACGTCCTGCTTTTCGATTCCGCCGATGCGGTGCTCGAGGCCGGGGGTGCCGGGGAGAGCCCAGGGTCTGGCGAGAAGCTCGTCGCGTTTGTAGGGCAGGTACTTGCCGGCTTCCCCGGTGCCGTTCTCGTGCGACGCGCCGTTGAGGTCCGCGTTGGGCTTGGTCGGGTGGGTGACCGTCGCCTTCGGAAGTTTCGAGACATCCGGGATCAGCCAGGGTTCGGAGCCATTGGCGAGGTAGCCGTCCGAGAGCAGGAAGACGGGGCACATGAAGCGGGTGGCGATGCGGATTGATTCCATGGCCATGTCGAAGCAGTCGCCGGGCGATCGGGGTGCGATGATGGCGGCGGGGCACTCGCCGTTGCGGCCGAACATCGCCTGGAGAAGGTCGGCCTGCTCGGTCTTGGTCGGCAGGCCGGTGCTGGGCCCGCCGCGCTGGACATCGACGATGACCAGCGGGAGTTCCGTCATGACGGCCAGGCCGATCGCCTCGGATTTGAGGCAGATTCCGGGGCCGGAGGTTCCGGTGACGCCGATCGCGCCGCCGAAACTGGCACCGATCGCAACCCCGCACGCGGCGATTTCGTCCTCCGCTTGCATCGTCTTGATACCGTACCGCTTCATGTTCGGGTGCGACAGTTCTTCGAGAACCGAGCTGGCCGGGGTGATCGGGTAGCCGGAGTAGACGAGTTGCTTGCCGGCGAGTTGGGACGCGGCGACGAGCCCAAGGGCGATCGCTTCGTTGCCGGTGATTTTGCGGTAGGTTCCCGGGGCGATCTTGGCTTTCGCGACCTTGTAGTGGGCCGGCAGAAGCTCGACCGTGTCGCCGTAGTTGTAACCCGCCCGCAGGGATTTTGCGTTCGCTTCCGCGACCGCCGGGTTCTTCTTCTCGAACTTGTCCTTGATCCACTTCAGAGTCACGTCCAGGGATCGCTCGTAGAGCCAGTAGACGAGGCCGAGCGCGAAGAAATTCTTGCAGCGGTCCTGTTCCCGCGGCGAAAGACCGGAGGCCTTGACCGCTTCCCGGTTGAGCTTGGTGATCGGCACGCGGACGACGCGATAGCCCTTGAGGCTGCCGTCTTCGAGGGGGTTGACCTTGTACTTCGCCTTGTCCAGGTCGGAGGTTCCGAACGCGTCTTCGTTGACGATCAGAATTCCGCCGGGCTCGAGGTCTTTGAGGTTGGTCTTGAGTGCGGCGGGGTTCATCACGACGAGGGCGTTGAGCACGTCGCCGGGGGTGTGGATGTCGGTGCTGGAGAAGTGGACCTGGAAACCAGAAACCCCGGCCAGGGTGCCGGCCGGGGCGCGGATTTCGGCGGGAAAGTCCGGAAACGTCGCGATGTCGTTGCCCAGAAGGGCCGAGGTGTTCGTGAACTGCGTGCCGGCGAGCTGCATCCCGTCGCCGGAGTCGCCCGCAAAGCGGATGGTGACGGATTCGAGTTCTTGGACAGCGTGTTGGCCGTTGGAGCTGGCTGGAGCGGGTAAGGCCGCCCCAGTAGGGCTGCTCGGGAGGGACATACCGAACCTCAACTGAAACAGGAACGGGAGAGAACCACTGGCGGTACTGTTTTTATAGCCGATCCCCAACGGCCCCGCGGGAAATTTTAGCGATCCGCGAAGAAGATGTGGCGAGCGTGTGAAGCACTTTGCCCAGCGGATTTTGCTCCGCTCCACGGGCATCCCGTTTGTCTTCCTCCACATGGCTCCATTGCAAGAGCTTTGTCCTCACTCCCAGCGTGCGACTCGAAAGCAGAGAGGGTTTTATCGGCCGGGAAATCCGCATGGGCGGCACGGTTGGTTTCCGGAATCACAAAGTTGCGCCTGCGCATCGGATTTCCCTTCCGCCTCGACTCGCAACCGGTATACCCTCCTCCATATTGCCTAAATTCACAGGAATGCCGTCGGACCTTCCCCGTGGAAGTCGGCCGACCTCCGGGATCAAGAATCCTGAAGCTTCCGATTCCCACCTCGCAGGGCGGACTCATGTTCGGCTGGACCAACGTCAGTGTTCGGGGTCGAATGATTGCCCTGCTGACGATCAATCTCGCCGGTTTGGTTGCGCTTTTGGTTGTGGCTTCGCACGTCGTCTATGCCTATCGCGTGGGCAGTCCGATTTACAACCGGCTCTCGACGGTCCGGGACTTTCGGGCCAACGTTTCTCCGGCTTCGCTCTACGTCCGGGGTGCGTACATGTTCTGCCAGGAGATGGAAACGGAGAAGAACCCCGAGGAAATCCACCGACTGCAAACCCAGTTCCGCGACGCCGAGGGGACCTTCCAGAAAGACTCGGTCGCCTACCTCTCCCGCCTGCCGGAATCCGAAGTGAAGCGGATGTTTGAAACGGAAATGATTCCTGTCACGAATGATTTCTTCCGAATTGTCCGGGATGAGTATCTCCCTCTGATCGGGAAGGGGGACCAGCAAACGATCAGCCGGGTCCTGAGCCAGCGAGTCAAACCCGCTTTCTACCGCCACGCCGCGGTTGGTGATCGGGTGGTGCGGGCCGCGGAGAAAGAATGCGAGACCGGAGAACAAGCCACCCTCGCGGCAACCTCTTCTTGGACTGAGATCATGATCGTCGGCGGAGTCGTGATCATCGTGGTGGTAACGGGAATCGGTTGGCTCATCGTCCAAGGAATGGTGCAGAAGACCCGCAGCGTGGTGGAAAAGGTCCGGGAATCTTGCCTGAGCGTGCTCTCCTCGGCATCTCAGATTGCCGGCACCGCGAGGCAGCAGGAAGCCACCGTCTCCGCGCTCAGCGGGGCGTCAACCCAGGTCGCCGCCGCCGTCCGCGAGATTACCTCCTCCGGGAAAGAACTGACCGTCACGATGGCCGACGTCAACGAGCGGGCCAACCAGGCGGCCTCCCTGGCCGCTTCGGGGCGAGACCAACTGGCCGGCATGGAACGGACGATGCACCACCTCGTCGACGCGACCGCATCCATTTCCGGCAAACTGACCACGATCCGGGAGAAGGCCGACAACATCAACATGGTCGTCACAACGATCACCAAGGTCGCGGACCAGACGAATCTGCTCTCGATCAACGCCGCCATCGAGGCGGAGAAGGCGGCGGAGTTCGGGCGTGGGTTCCTGGTGGTTGCCCGGGAAATCCGCCGACTCGCCGACCAGACCGCCGTCGCGACGCTGGACATCGAGAGCATTGTCCGGTTGATGCAGGAAGCCGTCGCTGCAGGGGTCATGCAGATGGACAAGTTCTCCGACGAGGTCCGCACCAGCGTCGGACGCGTCGGGGAAATCAACTCCCAGACGGGTCAAATCATCGCAGAGGTGGCCCGCCTGAGTGACCGGTTTCGCCAGGTCAACGACGGGATGCGCGACCAGCAGACCGGAGCCAGCCAGATCAACGACGCCATCATCAGCATGACCGGCGACATCCACCGCACCTCGGCCTCCCTCGTCGAATTCAACGCCGCCACCGCCCAGTTGCGGGAATCGATCGAGCAACTCAACAAGGAACTCGTCACGTTCCGCGTTTGAAGCACCCCAGCCGAGGCGACCGCCGAACTTGTAACATTCCGCCGACCGACGCTGGCCACGCGTGCTGGGAATGGGTGAAATCACAGCATCCATCCCCGACGGAGGCCAACCGATGTGTTGTTTCTCGAAACCGGTCGAACTCGTTGCCGACACCAGCATCTTCGCCCGCGCGTCCAAGGACGGTCGGCAGTTCCTTGTCTACTCCATGAAAATGAAGGCCGGCGAGGATCTCGCGATGATCCTTCCCATCCCGACGCCCAAAGACTCCAAGGAGGACGCAGTCAAGTTCCTGAATCTCGAGAACTACCCGACCTTCTTCGATGACCTCAAGTCCGGCTTCCCGGTGCCGCAACCCAACTCTCGCGGCCCGAAGGGTCTGCCAACCGACGGCCCCGGCAACCACAAACTCGCCGTCGTCGAGGTCGGCAGCTTCATCGCCTCCTTCGTCCCGACCGTGAAGGATTTCGCCCGCCTCGACGAGAAGTTCCGTCTCGACCCGAGCGTCTGGGATTCCCTGCCGCAGTACAAGGAGTGGGGCTTCGCCGTCTTCCAGCTCAAGAAGGGGGAGAAAAAGATCCACCCGATGGCTTTCGAGTTTCCGCGGGCGAAGCCGAAGCAACTCTTCTTCCCGACCGTGCACATCCACGACGGCAAGGTCCACGACAAGGCAGAATTCGATCACTTCCTGTACTGCCAGTGCTCGGCCGGCGAGACGGCCATGGACTGGGAGGAATCCCCCCAGCCTGCGGAACTCTTCATGAAGAAGCTCAAGGAGGCCCACGGAATCGTCGCGGGTAGCGATCACGTCTACCGGAAAATGCTCAAGGGAAATCTGAAGAACGAAGATCAGTACGTGTGACGCCCCAACGGTCGGCCGGCAAATCCGTAACCTGACTGGGTCGGAATCGCCCGTCCTCCGGCCCGGACGCCCCCATGCCGCCGACCCGCGAAGAACTCGCGTCGAAATACCTCGATTCCCTCCCGTACCCGCCCTACCCGGTCCAGGAGGAAGCGCTCCTCGCGTGGTTCATGAGCGAGCAGGGCGTCCTCGTGTGCGCCCCAACCGGCACCGGGAAGACCCTGATCGCCCAGGCGGCCCTCTACGAGGCACTCCACTCCAACCGGTTGGCGTACTACACGACACCGCTGATCGCGCTGACCGAGCAGAAATTCCAGGAGATGCAGGCCGCCGCCGAACGCTGGGGCTTCCGCCGCGACGACATTGGTCTGGTCACCGGCAACCGCAAGGTCAACCCCAACGCCCGCGTCCTGATCGTCGTCGCCGAGATTCTCCTCAACCGCCTCCTGCACCCGGAAGGGCACGATTTCGAGCACGTTTCCGCCGTCGTGATGGACGAGTTCCACAGCTTCGCCGACCCGGAGCGGGGCATCGTGTGGGAACTGTCGCTGAACATGCTCCCGAAACACGTCCGCCTTCTTCTCCTCTCCGCGACCGTGGGGAACGCCGTCGAGTTCCTCAACTGGCTCGACCGCTGCCACGGCCGCAAACTCGAACTCGTCGAGGGCCGGGAACGGAAGATCCCGCTGACCTACCACTGGGTCCCGGACCTCTTCCTCAACGATCTCCTGGTACGGATGGCCCAGGGGGACGACGCGACCCGGAAGGTGCCCGCGCTGGTGTTCGCGTTCAACCGGGACGAATGCTGGAGCGTGGCGGAACAGTTGAAGGGCCTCGATTTGCTGAATCCGGCGCAGAAATCGGCCCTGAACGCGGAAGTGGACAAGCTCGAGTGGCCCGTCGGAATCGGCCCGAAGCTGAAGCAGATGCTCCGCCGCGGCGTCGGGGTCCACCACGCCGGCCTGCTGCCGAAATACCGCCGGGTCGTGGAGGATCTCTTCGAGAAGAAACTCCTCAGCGTGGCCCTGTGCACGGAAACCCTCGCCGCCGGCATCAACCTCCCCGCCCGCTCGGTCGTCCTCACGTCCCTCGTCAAGGGCCCGTTCGGGAAGGAGAAGGTGATCGACCCGAGCTCCGCCCACCAGATTTTCGGCCGGGCCGGGCGACCGCAGTTCGACACCGAGGGGCACGTCTTCGCGATCCCCCACGAGGACGATGTCCGCATACTGAAGTGGAAGGCGAACTACGACCTGATCCCGGAAACGACGAAAGATCCGCTGCTGATCAAGAAAAAGAAGGATCTCCTCAAGAAGAAACCGACCCGGAATTCGCAGCGGAAATACTGGAGCGAAGGGGACTTCGACCGCCTCAAGGCCGCCGCCCCGGCCCGATTGTACAGCAAGGGCCCCCTCCCCTGGCGGCTCCTCGCCTACCTCTTGCAGGTTTCCCCGGACGTCGACAAGATTCGCGGCGTCATCCGCAAACGCCTCCTCGATCAGCCACGAATCGAGGCGGGGATGAAGCAACTCAACCGGATGCTGCTGATCCTGCATGAGCGCGGTTTCGTGAAGCTCGACCCGGAACCGCCGACCACTCGCGACGGCGAAGTTCCAACCGAGCCGACGCAGAACGTCGCCCTGAATCCGCCGACGGAATACGAGCCCATCCTCGCCACGCCGACGCCGGAACTCGACAAGCTTCTGGTTTTCCGGGCTGCCCACCCGCTCTACGGAGCGTACCTGCTCGACTTCCTCGCCGTCGCGGACCAGGACGAACGCATCCAGATCCTCGAATCCGTTCTCGAACTTCCCCGGCCGCTGCTGAAGTTCGTCCGCGTTCCGAATGACCTCTCCCCGGGTCCGCTGGCGACCGAGAAACTCGACCCGGAACTGATCCGTCGGGGGCTGATCGTCGCGAAGCCGCCCAAACCCGCGGGGGAGGAAGACGACGAGTTCGAGGACGAGTGGGAAGAGCGGCCGCCAACGCTCGCGGAGAAGCTCCGCATGCTCTTCGACGCCACCCACCCGGAAGTCACCGACGTCAACACGCAATCCGTGTGGGCGGCCGGCGAAGTGCTGCGGTTCGGCGGCCACTTCAACAACTACGTCACCTCCAAGGATCTCGCCAAGCAAGAAGGCCTGATCTTCCGGCACCTGCTGCGGATGATTCTGCTGATCGAGGAATTCTCCCAGATCACGCCCCCCGGGCTCGAACCCGCGGTTTGGGTCGCCGATTTGAAGGAAATCGCAGACCGCCTGACGGAAGCGTGCCGGTCCGTCGACCCCACGAGCACAGAGGAAACCATCAAGAAGGCCCACGCCGCGGACGTGGTCGAGGGGGAAGACCACGCAAAGGCAGTGACGGGAATCGAACCCCCCAAGCCCGCGGAACCCGAGGAAGAGAACGCGTTCGGCGAAGGAATTCTGGACTGAGGGAGCGTCCACCGAGAATTCCGTGTTTCTTCGAGAGCCGCGACTGCAAAGGAGCGGCCGCTTCCCGAGAAGAATCGCAGCCTTTGCACCGGGATTTTCGACACCCAGAAGTCATGCCACCCTGG
>CAZKIQ010000043.1:0-45548 GCA_964552815.1 uncultured Alcaligenaceae bacterium
GGCTCGGCGGGAGCCTCGCCCTCCCGTCAGATGCCCCAATCCGCAGGGACACCCGGTTGGTGATTCGCCTTCCCGGGGGAAATAGTCGTGGGTTATGCTCCGCCGCCCGGCGACGCGATGACCCTGGCCCTGGAACATCACCCCCCATGCGGATCGCACCCAAACTTGCCCCGGCTGTGCCTGTGTCGATCGGCGAGAAATCGCCTCGAAGTCGGGTGCGGACCCCGGTGCTCGTGCTGCTGGCGTTGCTGGGAATCGATGGGCTGGTCGCTCTGCAACGGGATCGATGGGAACGCCACTCGCCGGACGACTATGTCGAGCGGGTCCGCGGATGTGCGAGCCGGCCGCGGGATTTCGTGATGGTCGGCGGTTCCCCGGTCGCGGAGGGGCTCGATCCCGACGTCGTGTCCGGAGTCGGCCGGCACGGGGAGACTCTACGGGACGGGTACGCGGTCGGGCTATCCGGGGGAACCACCACGGATTTCTACTTCGCCCTGACGCACGCCTGCCCGACGCCGCCGAGGTTGGTGGTGTATGGGGTTTCCGTCAGTGACATGAACGATTCGCGGAACGAGCCGCACGGGCCGCACTCGTTGCTGACGTGGGGCGATCTCGGGGATGTGGTTCGCACCCGGCGAGACGTGGCGGAGTGGGAGACGCGGCACTTCGTGCAAGGTCGGCTCGGCCGATGCTGGTCGGCGTTCCGCTATCGCGATGGAATCCGGATGTGGGTGGCGGCGTCGGCGGACGATGCGTTTCCCGGTTGTTGCCCCGAATCGGTGCGGGAAGCCCGGGAAAACCTGGCGTATTCGGCGGCTCTGCGGGCCGGGACCGGGTACGCACCAACCGCCGGATTCGTCGAGCGGCGGTACGACATCGTCAAAGCGACCGGGGCAACCCAGCCGCCGTTTGGGTTCCTCGACAAGTACCGCACCGGTTCGCACCTGAAATACGTCGATCGCATCCTCGACTGGGCGGGGGAACGCGGGACTTCCGTGGTGCTGCTCGAGATGCCGGTGACGGCGGACCTGGAAACGCGGTACGCGGCGGCGGTGACGGAGTTTCGCGGCCGGCTGGCAGAGGTGGAATCGCGACGCGGGGTGCGGGTGCTGCGGGCAAATCGGGAAGCCGTCGGGCTCGACGATTCCCACTTCGCGGACCTGATCCACCTCAATCGGGTCGGGGCGCGGAAACTTTCGGAGTGGCTTCGCGATCGGTTGCGGGACGGGGAGGATCGGCCGTGATTCTGGCGAGCAAGGCGTTCTTCGTTTTCCTGCCGATCGTGCTCCTCGGGTACCACCTGCTGGCGAAGCGGACGCAGAAGTACGCATTTTTGTTGCTGGCGAGCTGGATCTTCTACGCGTTCACGGCGTGGTATTACCTCTCTGTTTTGCTGGCGCTCACGGTCATCGACTACTTCGTGGGTTTGCGGATCGATGCGTCCGAGGACGAGCGGGTGCGGCGGCGGTGGCTGGCGTTCAGCGTGGTTTCGAACCTCGGGTTGCTGGCGGCGTTCAAGTATACGCCGTTCGTCTATGACACCGGGGTGTCACTGGCCCACTGGTTCGGACACCCCGCGGCGGATCGGGCATGGAAGATTCTGTTGCCGCTCGGAATCAGTTTCCACACGTTCCAGGGCATCTCGTACACCGTCGACGTGTATCGCCGGCAGATCCGGGCAGTGCACAGTTTCCTTGACTATGCCCTTTTCGTGGCGTTCTTCCCGCAACTGGCGGCGGGGCCGATCGTGCGAGCGGTCGAGTTCCTGCCGCAGATGGTGACGCCCCCGCGAGTGACGGCCCAGCAGATTTCGGATGGAACGTATCTGTTTCTTTTCGGGCTGTTCAAGAAGTTGTTCGTGGCGGACCAGCTCGACCAGTTGTTCGTGACGCCGGTGTTCGCGAACCCGGATGCGTACGACGCGGCGACGCATAGGTGGGCGATTCTCGCGTGGGCGGTGCAGATCTACTGCGATTTCTCCGGGTACACCGACATCGCAATCGGGACGGGGAAGTGGTTCGGGTTCGAGCTTCCGCCCAACTTCCGGTTGCCGTACCTCGCCACGAGCATCGCCGACTTCTGGCGACGGTGGCACCTGTCGTTCTCGACCTGGCTGCGGGACTACCTCTACTTCCCGATGGGGGGCAGCAAGGGTTCCGCGATGCGGACCTACTTCAACCTCCTCGTGCTGTTTGTGCTGTGCGGGTTGTGGCACGGGGCGGAGTGGCGGTGGGTGGCGTACGGCGTCTTCAACGGGGTGTTGATGAGTTTGCACCGGATGTACGACAAGGCCGTCACCGGGGTGCCGGGGTGGGACCGGTTGCGGGCTTCGACGGGGTGGGCGGTCTTCGCGTGGGCGGTGACGATGTTCCAGTTGCTGGCGGGGTTGGTCCTGATCCGGATGCTCGACTGGTCGAGCGGGGTACGGATGCTCGGGTCGATGGTGGGGATGGGGTTCGAGCCGACGGCGTCGCTGGCACACGCGGAATTCGCCCCGTGGATCTGGGGTGCTCCGCTGGCGGTGCCGGTGCTGATGTTGCTGGGGGTTTCCGACCACATCGCGGCGGGGGTGCGGAAGGTGCGTTGGCCGGCGATCGCGATCCCGGAACCGGTGTGGGCGATGGCGGCGGCCGGGGCAGTCGTGATGCTCGTGACCCTCGGCCCCGGGGTGGGGAAGACGTTCATCTACATCCAGTTCTGAGTTCGGCTCGTTCTCCGGTAGACTTCAGAGGAGCGATCTTCGAGGAGGAGGGACTGCCGTGCTGCGTTTTCGCTGGCCGGTGCTGGTGCTGGTGATCTGCCTGCCGGTCGTGGTGCTGGCGACGGGGGTTCGCGTGCCGTGGTTCGAAACGGCGTCGCGGTCTCCGCAACCGCTGCCGGTGCCGGACGGCGATCGGGAGATGGCGTTTCTTCACACAACCACCAACTGGACGACATGGGAACGGTTCGTGTCGGGGGTGGTGCGGGCTCAGCTTCAGGTTCCCGGGTTGCGGGTCGACGATTCGCGGGCGTTTCGGGATCGGACGACGGAGGTTCCGGAACTGGTCCTGACGATGGCGGGGAAGCCGGGGGCGTTGCGGATTCGGTGGTACAAGCAGACCAGCGAGGCGACGGCGAACCAGTGGATTCAGGCACTGTCGAAGCGGCAGCCGGCACCGCTCGCGATCATCGGGGGCGGATCGAGCGACCGGGCGGCGGAACTGGCTCGGTGCCTCGATGCCCAGACGACCTGGCACGGGGATCGGCCGCTTCTGTTCATCACGACCGGCACGGCGGAGGAACTGCAGGAAGATTCGGATTCGGTGTCTGCGAATTCCCTGACGCCGACGCGGGGGTTGCTCGACGTTTACGACAACCGGTCGTTCCGATTCTGTTTCTCGAACCGGCAGATGGCCGAGGCGGTGCTCGACTTCGTGTGGGAGAACCCGGACCTTCGCCCGGCCGCGTTCGGGGAGGTGGCACCGCTGGCAGTGCTCTCCGGGCTGGCGGCGGACCCGCGGTGTGCGTCGTCGCGGTGGAGTCCGCCGGAACATCCGCCCCACGTCTTTAGCGCATTCTGGCACGACGATCCGTACTCCACCGACCTCCACTTCCAGTTCGGGCAGGCGGTTCGCGAGAAGATTCGGTCCGACGGGGGACCCCGGAATCGGCCCAATATCCGGTCGTCGAGCTGGGGGATTCCCTTCTCCGTGGGCGGGTTCTCGCGCCCCAACGGCGACGAGGCCCGGGTGGCGGAGTCGATTCTGCAGCAGTTCCAGACACTGCCTCCGCAACGGGCGTTGCTGGTGCTTCCGACCGTGGCCAACCCGGGTCGGCGACTGCTGCGGACGCTCTACGAGTCGGCCCCGTATCTGCGGCACCGGGTGGTCGCGGTGACCGGGGATGGCATCTCCGTCAACTCGATCTACCGGGACGGCTCCTTTGCCTGGCCGGTCAATTCCGTGCCGTTCCCGCTGGTGATGTTCACGCACCAGAACCCGGTCGCGTGGGACGAGCCGGAACGAGTTCCACCCGCACCGGTGGGGTACGCCCTCGAACCGCCGACGAGCACGGAGGATGTCCTCCTCTTCGCGGAGATGACGCAGGTCATCGTCGCTGCCGCGTTCGGGAATCGGGCGGAAGATCGGCCCGAGGATCAGGGCCTGACCCGGGGGGCGGACGATCTCGCGACACGGTTGCGGAACCGGTGCCCACCCTTCTTCGACGAGACCGGCAACCGCGTCGGTGGCGGCGAGTATGTGGTCGTCGTCGCCCCGAAATTCACTCCCGGCTCGAACAATCCGAGCCCGGACCCGACCGTACGCCTGGAAGTTTGGCGTCGCCGGGCGGATCGGTCGTGGGAACCGGTCCGCACGCTGGAGTTCGACCAGTGGCGGACGCGGGCACCGACGACCCTGGCCCGTTCCACGTCTGCAATCTCTTCCGATATGGGCTCCCCCCTGGTCGCTCGGCCCCGGGAAGGGACGCCGCGATGACCTGGAATGCCCCCGATTCCCCGGCGAAATCCGAGACGGCCGTCGCCCCCGCTCGCCGATCCGTATGGACGTACGTCGGCGGGTTGGCCCCGGGGGTGGTCGTGTGGGTCGTGCTCGTCGGCTGGCTCGCGCACCTGCTCTACGCCCGAGCCGAGTGGTCGGAGGAAGCGGATCGGGCCACGGTGCGAGAGTGGATGGAAGAATCGCGGACGTTCCGGAAATCGCTGCCGGAACTGGTGCGGGACTACGTCCGGCTCCGCGACGAGGCCTCCGCCGCCGGGATTGCGGATCCGCTTTCCTCGGAGCGGGTGCGCGAGAAACGGGAGGAAATCCTGGAGCAGATGCGGTCCCTCGCGGAGCCGACGCGGGCGTACATCGGCCAGCTTCCGTCCTTCCCGGTGATCTACTCCCTGGAAGTCGTTGTTTCCCCAACCCCGGGCGGATCGGACGTGACCCTGGACCACATCGTGTGGGACAACCCGCAACCGCGATCGCGTCAGCAGACGGAGCACGGCCTGCGGACGGTCGAAACCACGCCGCTCGGCGAGAGAAACCGCAGAGCCCTGATCCGGTGCGAGTACCAGCTTCACGCCTTCAACAAGCTCCAACGACGGGAAGAGGAACGCCAGCGGATTTCCCTCGTGGCCGGGGCGGTGCTGGTGGCGGCGACCCTGCTCGCGGCCCTGTTTGTGTCCCGTTTCCTCGCTCGGGAACGCGCCCGGGATGTGGAACGATTCCGGGCCCAGACCATCGCCGAGCAGCGGGAACGCGAAGTACTGGAAGTCCGCCTCCAGCAGCAGGCGGCCGAGCGATCTCGCGACGAGCTCGATCGGCGGTTGCTGCAGGAGAAGCTGGTGGCGGCCGACCTCCGCGAACGGGCGGACGAGGCGGAGAAGTCCGCACTCGAAATGAAATCGCAACTCTACGCCAGCATCGGCATCATGGCCGGAAGTTACGCCCACAACATCAAGAACCTCCTCGTCCGCCCGAATGACCTGCTTGCCCGCTGCCTTGAAGCGGACGGCATGTCCCGCGACCAGGCGGGGATGTTGCAGGAAGTCCGGGTCACGCTCGGCACCGTGACGGAGCGGTTGCAGCAGATTCTTCGCACGATCCGCCGGGACCCGACCAACGCGGAAATGACCCGGCTCGATCTGAGTCAGCTGGTGCGGGACACGGTGCAAACCTGGGGCGAAATCGGCCGGGACAAGTGGAAGGTGGTGATCTCGGCCAACCTTCCCGACGGGCCGCTGGCCGTCAACGCGGACCTGTCGCACCTCCAGCAAGCGGTGGAAAACCTCGTCTTCAACGCCCGCGACGCCACCTTCGAGATGCGGAACCGCCTCCGGGAAACGGCCCGCACCGAGCCATCCCGCGACCCCGCCGTCCGGAAGCAGAAGCTCATCGAGGCCGCTGGCTGGAAGGGGGAAATTGCCCTGACCGCCCGGAAAGACGGGGATTTCGCGATTCTCGAAGTCACCGACAACGGCATCGGCATGACGGAAGACGTGCGGGCGAACTGCTTGAAGACCCACTTCACAACCAAACGCGACAACGCCCTCTACTCCGGCTACAGTGCCGGAATGGGCCTCGGCCTCTCCTTCGTGGCAGTCGTCCTCGAGCACCACAAGGCCGAGTTGACGATCGAATCTCAGCCCCTGCAAGGCGCGACCTTCCGGGTGCGGTTCCCACTCGGGGAAACGGATCAGCGAGGGTGATTGTCCAAGAACGGTCGCTCGAAATCTTCGGTTCTTTTTTCAGGAGCCGCGACTGCAAAAGAGCGGCAGGACGTCACTCCCGATAGTGGCATCGACCCTCTTCACTGTCACTGACACTATCACTATCACTGCTTTTCCAGTGAAAGCAGTGATAGTGTTAGTGTCAGTGTTTGTGTGTTGCCAAAAAACCACCGGCACACCCAGAGCGGCATCTTCGCAAGGAGAGACTGTTGGATTTCTCGATTCCCCCCCGCTGTTAAGGCTGCGATTCTGCTCCGGAGGCGCCCGCTCCTTTGCAGTCGCGGCTCTTTGAACCATCCGTGTTTGCGGAACGCATCGCCCGGGAGAACTCCGGGTGTCCGGAAATTCCGTTGCGCCGATCTTCACAGCGTGTCACGGGTTCGGGCGTTCTGCTTGCCCTCGACGCAGAGTGCGGGATAATGTCGGGAAGCCTTGCGGAGGTACAGGGCGATACCGAGGTCCGGAATGGTCGGCACCTTCCGTTGCGAGTGCGGCTACGAGACGCCCCCGGAGAACTCTCTTCCGGTTCTGTGTCCCCGGTGCGGTGCCCCCGCGCCCGCAGATTCCCTCCTCGGACTCGCCGGGCGGAACGGAATTTCGACGGCCAACTCCGACGATGAAGCGGACGCAGCCGGCACTCCGACTCCGATTCTTCCCGCCGTCCACGCGATTCTGGCGAGCTCCCCGCCGACCCCCAATGCGGATGAGCAAACCGCGTCGGCGGTGGCGGTTTCGATGGACGTCGATTTCGCCCCGACCCAGGCGTTTGGGGAAGCGACACCGAACCGGCCCGGCCCGACCAGCATCCCCTCGATTCCCGGGTTCGATGTCTTCGGGGAACTCGGCCGGGGCGGGATGGGGGTTGTCTACAAGGCCCGGCAGGTGTCGCTCAACCGGCTCGTCGCGTTGAAGATGATCCTCGCCGGCTCGCAGGCGGGAGTTGCCGAGCGAGCCCGGTTCCGACGGGAAGCGGAAGCCGTCGCGGCGCTGCACCACCCCAACATCGTCCAGATTTTCGAGGTCGGCGAGTACGACAGTTCCCCGTTCCTGGCCCTCGAATTCGTCGATGGCGGCAGCCTGGCGCACTACCTCGCCAACGGGAAGGTGTGGGCGGCCACGGATGCGGCCTGGCTCATCGCCCAACTCGCCCGCACCATGCACTACGCCCACGATCAGGGCGTCGTCCATCGCGACCTCAAGCCCGGAAACGTGCTGCTCCAGAAACTCGACCCGGGACGCGGAAAAGGGGACGCCCCGCCCTCGGAGCGGACCCGGCTGGCCCGGATGCGAGCTCAGGCCGCGAACCGGGATGCGGACGCTCCACCGACCGCGTTCGAGCCGAAGGTGACGGATTTCGGGCTGGCGAAACGGCTCGATGACTCGGCGGCGTCCGCGGGAACCAAGACCGGCGCGGTCATGGGGACGCCGAGCTACATCGCCCCGGAGCAGGCGGCCGGCCGACCCGATGCCGTCGGCCCTTCCGCGGACATCTACGCACTTGGGGCGATTCTCTACGAACTTCTGACGGCCCGGCCTCCGTTCAAGGGGGACACGCCGCTCGACACGGTTCTCCAGGTTCTCAACGACGAGCCCGTCCCGCCGACCCGGCTGCGACCGCGGCTGGCGAAGGATCTGGAAACGATCTGCCTCAAATGTCTGGAGAAGGAGCCGAGCCGACGGTACCTCACGGCAGAGGAGCTGGCGGACGACCTCGACCGTTTCCTGCTCGGGGAGCCGATCCTGGCCCGGCCGTTGTCGGCGGTGGGTCGGGGCTTCAAGTGGGCTCGCCGGCACCCCGCCGCCACCACCATCGGCGTGATGACGGTCCTCTCGATCTTGACCGTCCTGACGGTCCTTTCCGCGGCCTACTCCAAGGTGACCGACGCGAACGCGCGGTTCCAGAAAGAACGTGACGAGGCACGCGGAGCCCGCGCCAAGGCGGAAGAGGAGCGGGCCAAGGCCCGGGACGCCGCCGAGAAGGAACGCATCGCCCGGGAAACGGCGGACAAGCAAGCCAAGGAACTCAAGGAGAAGCGGGACGCGCTTCTGGAAAAGGACCGCTGGAACGAGCGGAGCCTTCTCGCTCTGCAACTCGCGCAGGTGGCGGCGCTGGCGGACCGCAACCCCTACCGCGGGCAGGATATTCTTCGGCTCAGCCCGAACGAGCACCGGGATATGGCCTGGCGGTATCTCTTCCGGCTCTGCCAGCGGGAGGTGCAGATCGTCCCGCACTCGGCCCCGGTGACGGCGGTTGCGAGCGATCCCCAGGGTTCGTTCATCGCCACCTCGGGTGACGACGGTCCGGTCCGGATCTGGGAACCGCTTTCCGGCCGGACCATCATGGAACTTCACGGCCATCAGGGGCGGGTCAACTGCATCGCGTTCGCACCGGACGGGCAGAGCCTGGCCACGGCCGGGGATGACGGAACCGTCCGAATTTGGCGGATTCCCCAGGGGTTGTGGTGGATCCGCAGGGTGGTGGTGCAAAGTGCGGGCGACTGGCTGGGACGGGTCGGGCCGGTTACGATTCCTCCAACCCTCACGCTCACGCCAAAGGATTCGAACCCGTTCGTGCGGGCTCGGCCGGTCCGCTCCGTCGCTTTTGGGCCTGATGGTGCATTCCTCGCCAGCGGCGGGGACGACTGCATGCCACGCGTTTGGGATCTCCGCCCGACCTCCGGGGGAGCCCTCGCTGGCGGGGCCGGCGCATGGGCCCACCGCACTACCTACAACACCGATCCGATTCAGGCCCGGAAGCCGATCGAGTTCGAAGAAGCGCATACCAAGCCGATCCTCTCGGTGGCGATGAGTCCGGATGGGCGGTTGCTCGCCACGGGAAGTGAGGATCATTTCGTGCACCTGTACAACCTGCAGACGCGGAAATCGGCTCCGGTCGCAGGGTACAAGGCCCCGGTTCCGGCGGTGGCGTTTAGCCCGGACGGGAAGTGGCTGGCCACGGTGGACAATGGCAACGACCGCAACGACGATCCGGCGATCGGCCTGTGGGATGTGACCGGTCGGTTCGCGAAACAGGGCCGGGTCATCACCGGGCACACGCTGGCGATCCACGCCCTCGCATTCAGCGCAGACGGATCCCAGCTGGTGTCGGCTGGTTCGGATCAGACGATCCGCGTCTGGGATCCACTGACGGGCACGGAACACGTGACCCTGGAGCGACACGGGGAGGCGATCCTCGGGGTGGCGTACCTGCCCGGCCGGCGGATGGTGGTGTCGGCGGGGACGGACAAGACGGCGCGAGTTTGGCGGACCGACGTTCGACCGGCGGACACGGCGGAGACCGCGCCCTACGTGCCGTATTCCGCCGCGGCGGCGTCCGAGGATGGTCGGATCGTTGTGGCCGGCGATCGCGGCGGGAAGATCCACGCCTGGGTCGTCGATCCCCCCTCGCAACCCGGTCGGTTCGCCCCACCGACCGGCATGACCTTCCTGGGCGGCCGGGGTGTGGAACTGACGGAGAAAGCCCGGACCGACCTGGGTCACATCCGGGCGGTGGCCCTCTCGGCGAGCGGTCGACACGCCGTCACCGTGGGTGACAAGGGGCTGGCAGTCTGGGATTTGACCAATCTCCACCGGATGGTGACGATCCCGCATTTTCCGGGGCGGGAGAAACCGGTCTTCACGCTGCGGCCGAAACTGTCCATTCCGGATCGGAAATTCCTGGCCGTTTCGATCGCCCCGGACGGGTCGACCGCCGCCATCGTCGAGAGCGAGGGGGAAACCCGCACGATTCGGCTGTGGAACCTGGAAACCGGCGAGGTCATCGGGACGGAGCCGCTCTTCTCGCACCCGGACATCCGGGAACTGGCGTTTCCCCGTGCCTCGCTCGGCCGCACCACCCCGCCGTACCTCGCCATCGCGGTCGGCACCGACATCCGCCTGATCCATCTCCAACAACCGACATGGATCGCCGAGATCCGGAACGCCCACCCGCGGAAGATCAACGCCATCGCCGTCACGACCGTCGACAACGTCTCGATGGTTGCGACCGGCGACGAGTCGGGGGGCGTCCGATTGTGGGATGTCGCAACCACCGGCGGGTTCCGGCTGCTTCCGCGGGCAGCGTGGGGCGATCCGGACGCAGAGGAGGATCCGAACCGGCCCCGAGTCGTCGGCCACGTCGATGGCATCACCGGGATCGGATTCTCGGCAGATGGGAAGACACTGATCACCGCCAGCCGGGATCGCACCGTGATCCTCTGGGACCCCGTCACCGCCCAGGAACGGGCGATCCTGTCGGGCCACACCGACCGCATTCTCGGGCTGGCGATCGGGTACCGCGACCGGTTCCTCCTGACGGTCGGACAGGGGGGAACCGTCAAGCGGTGGCGCACGGAGGAAAGCCCGAGACCCACACCACTTCCCCAGGTCCGACCGCCCCAGGGAAATGTCGTGGCTCCCCCGATTCGGGGCAATCCGGCCACCAACCCCTTCTTCCGCCCCAATCCGCGGTAATCCCCGAAGAGACGGGGGAATCGCGGGAATTCTCCAGTCCGCAAGCTCCAATTTCGGCACCGACCTCCGTATCGTTCCAGAATCTGCGGAACGCGGAGAATCTCCATGCGACTCGACACACCGTTTGTCCGGCTCCCACTCCGCGTCGATGCGGACCGTCTGGCCTCGGAAATCGGGGAATTCTCGGACAAGGACTGGAAGCCCCACCCGCAAGGGTACAAGGGGAACGACGCGCTCTCCTTCATTTCCCGCGACGGCGACCCGCTGAGCGACTCGGTCAAGGGTCCGATGCTGCCGACGCCGTTCCTCGGGAGGACCCCGTATTTGCGGCAGGTGCTCGCCTCGATGCAATCCGTTCTCGGCCGGACCCGCCTGATGCGGATCCAGGGGAACGGCGAGGCGACCATGCACTGCGACACCAACTACTACTGGATGCAGCGCGTCCGCGTCCACGTGCCGGTCAAAACCTACCCGGAAGTGCGGTTCCTCTGCGGCGACGCGGAGGTCAACATGAAGCCGGGGGAAGTGTGGATCTTCGACACCTGGCGGCTGCACAACGTCCTCAACGAGAACCCCGGGGTGCGGATCCACCTCGTCATCGACATGGTCGGGTCGGCCGAGTTCTGGGAGATGGTCGCCGCCGGGGAACGCCCCTTCGCCGACCCACCCGTCCGGGCGTCGACCCCGGATCAGATCATCAAGTTCGACCCCAAATTCGTGCCGGAACTCGCCACGGAACACTGCAATTTCCCGGTGGTGATGTCGCCGTGGGAGGTCGAGTGCCTCTTCGCCGACCTGGTGGGGGACCTGACGCAGTCGCCGGGCGTCCCGCCGGAACTCGCGGGCCGGCTGCAGGAAATTCTGCTGCGATTCCACCGCACCTGGAAGAACCTGTGGAGTCGGTACGGGCAGAATGCGTCGGGATTCGCTTCCTACCAGAGGCTTCTGCAGCAACTCGACTCGGAACTCAAACCGTTCGAGGGGAAACTGCCGTTGCCCAACCGGATCGACGCGGTCGAGGCGGTGCGGCAGGCGGTGGTGCGAACCGCGGTCAACCCGGAACTGGCGACGACTGCCCCGGCGACACCCGCAAGCCCGGCGAAACCGGCGGTTTCGGCCCCCGCATCTGCTGTGGCTCCCCAAACGATTGCGGTGGTCCCGGCCACGCCGCTGGCGAACGGACCGCGACCCGCTCCTTCTGCACCCGCTGGAGTGGATGCCTTCGATCGGCCCGTTTTTATCGTCGCGGCCCCGCGGTCGGGGAGCACGCTCCTTTTCGAGACGCTGGCGAAATCTCCGGACTTCTGGACGATCGGCGGCGAGAGCCACGAGATTTTCGAGGGGAAAGCGAACCTCGGCCCGGCCCGACACGGGTGGGCATCGAACCGCCTGACCGCCGCGGATGCGGATCCGGACGCCGCCCGGTCCCTCCGAGCCGCTTTCCGGGCCCAGCTTCGCGATCGGGACGGCAAGCCGCTCCCCCCCGACGCGGGCTCCGTCCGGATGCTGGAGAAGACTCCGAAAAATGCGCTGCGGATTCCGTTCCTCAACGCGGTCTTCCCGGACGCCCGCTTCGTGTACCTCGTCCGCGACCCCCGCGAGAACGTCAGCAGCATCATCGACGCCTGGAAATCCGGGAAGTTCGCGACGTATCCGGCCCTTCCCGGGTGGGACGGCCCGGCGTGGAGTCTGTTGCTGATTCCGGGTTGGAAAGAACTCGTGGGCCAGTCGCTGGCGGAAATCGCGGCGGCCCAGTGGAAGTCCGCCCACGAGCAGATCATGGAGGATCTCGGCCGACTTCCCCGCGAGCGGTGGACCGCCGTCTCCTACACCGATTTCCTCGCCAACCCGCAGGCGTCCTGCGAAACCCTTTGCAAGTTCGCCGGCGTCCGCTGGGACCAGGCCCTTTCCGGAGCGTTGCCCTTGTCACGCCACACCCTGACCCCGCCCGACCCGGACAAGTGGAAGAAGAACGAGGCCGAGCTCGCACCGGTCCTTCCCCGTCTCGAACCGGTGGCGGAGAAAGTCCGGGCGTTCGCGTTCCCGTCCGCCGCGAATAATCCTCGCCCTGCGCCGGCCCCCGCCCCCGCCGCGACCCCACCGGCCGCGAAATCCGCCACGGAAGCCCCGAAACGGGACGTCGCCTCCGAGCCACTCCGCAGCGTCTTCACGACCGGGCTCGTCACACTCTTCGAGGAACTGCGAATCTCGCTGCTCGTCTCGACCTACCAGGCCGGGAAGCTCGTCGTGGTCCGCGCCCAGGACGGCAAGCTCAACACGCACTTCCGCAATTTCGAAGGCCCGATGGGGATGGCCGTCTCCGGGAACCGCCTCGCCGTCGGCACCAAGAACCACGTCTGGGAACTCCACGACCAACCGGACGTCGCCCGGAAACTCGAACCGGTCGGCAAGCACGACGCCTGCTACCTCGCCCGGACCACGCACACGACCGGCGACATCCGCATCCACGAGATCGGCTGGGCCGGCGACGAACTCTGGATTGTCAACACCCGCTTCTCCTGCCTGTGCACCCTCGACAAGCGCTACAGCTTCGTCCCCCGGTGGCGACCGAAGTTCGTGTCCGCACTCGCCCCGGAAGACCGCTGCCACCTCAACGGCCTCTGCATCACCGGCGACCCGCCCCGCCCGAAGTACGTCACCTGCCTGGGGGAAACCGACACCGCCGGCGGCTGGCGCGACAACAAAAAAGACGGCGGGATGCTTCTCGACGTCGAGACCGGCGACATCATCGTCCGCGGCCTGTCGATGCCCCACTCCCCCCGACTTTACAACGGTCGCCTGTGGATTCTCGAATCCGGCGTCGGCGGCCTCGGCTTCCTCGACCCCGCCACCGGGAAGCTCAACAACATCGCGACCCTCCCCGGCTTCACCCGCGGTCTCGATTTTGTCGGACCGTTCGCGTTTGTCGGACTTTCCCAGGTCCGCGAAACCGCCGTCTTCTCCGGAATCCCCATCACCGAGACCCTCCAGGAACGCACCTGCGGGGTCTGGGTCGTCGACACCCGGAACGGGAAAACCGTCGGATTCCTCCGGTTCGAAGAAGGGGTGCAGGAGATCTTCTCCGTCCAGGTTCTGAACGGAATCCGGTTCCCGGACGTAATCACCGACGAGGAGCAGTGGCTGGCAAACTCGTTTGTGCTTCCGGACGAGGCGTTGGCTCAGGTTCCGAAGGAAATACGAATGACGGGGAAACCGGGGTGAGCACCCTGCCAGCCTGACAGGCACCGCCCGCGGAACTGACAATTTCTGCTCCGGGAAGCGGCAATTCGCCGGGAAACTTCCGTCTTAACTCGTTCCATTTCATGGGGTAAACTACAGTGCCGACGCCGCCGCTGGCGCCGGCATTCCATTTGCTTCCGTGAAGCTCGACGATGTTCCTTCCACGCAGGAAATCGGGTAGCGGCTCCGCCTCGCGTCGCCTGACACCCGATCGACTCGGGGAGGTGGGCGTATGGTAGCCGAAGCGAATTCGCCACCCGAACCAGCCCCGACGCCCGGATTCTCCGTCCTCGTCGCCGACGACGACCCGGGGTTCCGCGAGACGTTGGCCGGCCTGCTTGCCGACCGCGGGTTCAAGCCCGTCGTGGTGGGCTCCGGGGAAGAAGCGATCGAAATCGTGCGGATCGAGATCGTCCACGTGGCGTTCTTCGACATGCACATGCCGCGAATGACGGGGCTCGAAGCGTTGCAGCAGGTCCGGCTGATCAATGCCCTCCTGCCAGCGATTCTGGTCACCGCCGACGCGACCCGGGATCTGCTCCGCCAGGCGTTGCACGCCCAGGTTTACAGCGTAATCCCGAAACCGGTGAACAAGAACGTCGTCCTCCACACACTGACGCGAGCCCTGCAACAGGTGTACGGCCTCGCGAAGCCGGATTCCAAAGACGAAAAGACCGACGAGAAACCGAACCAGGCTCAGAATCCTTGATTTCTCCACGGAGGCAGGCATGAAGATCGTCCCGTTGAACGACAAGATCGTGGTCGAGCGGCTCGAAGCGGAGGACAAGACGGCCGGCGGGATCATCCTGCCGGACACCGCCAAGGAAAAGCCGAAACAGGGCAAGATCCTGTCCCTCGGCGAAGGGAAACTCCTCGACAACGGCAGCCGGGCCGCCTTCCAGGTCAAGGCTAACGACCGCGTCCTCTTCACGAGCTACGCCGGCACCGAAGTCAACGTCGACGGGAAGGAATACCTCGTCCTGACGGAAGACGACATTCTCGCCGTCGTGGAATAATCGTTCCGAACTTTCCTCGCCCTCGAAAACTCGAGGGCGAGGACGCTCTGAGCTCAGCCCCAATCTCGTCCTTCCCCGCGCGATCCGACCACCTCCGCAGACAATTCCCTCTCCGTTGCCGCCGACCCGTATCTTGAGGGCGTTCCACGTTCTACAATTTCCAGGACGTTCCTCTCGTCGGTATTCTCGCCCGGTGGCCGGTTTATGAATCTGTACTGCCCGTCGTGTCAAACGGCGTTTCCGGGGACCGACATCTGCCCGCGTTGCGGGATCCGGTTGCTCACACCCTCGGAAGCGTTCACGATCATGCCCGAGCGGGCGTACGCGGCCCCGGATACGATCCGTGCCACGCTGCTGACGCGGATGATCGTCGGGCTGACGGTCGCTTCCGGACTCTACGTTGGCCTCCACGAGTGGATGAGCGTCGTCGGACCAGCGAAGGAACCGGGCGAAGAATCGCAGACCGCGGTGTGGTTCGGGTTCGCGATGCAGACGCTGGCGGCGGTGGTGGGTGGCTTGCTGGCCGGTGCGGGGCGACCGCTGGGGTTGTTCACAGGCCTGATCGTCGGCGGGGCGGTCGGTGGACTGTCCCTTCTGCCCGCGGCCACGTCGGAAGGCGTCGAACCGCTGGCAGTCGGGCTGGCGGTCGGTGTTGCGGTCATCGGGTCCTTCGCCGGATTCGTGGGTTCCAAAATTTGGCCCGCCACCAGCGAGGTTCTCGACCCCGTCAACCGCGGGTCCGGAAGCTCGCTCGCCCACCTGGCCCAGTCCGAAGATCGGGCCCGGATGCACCGGCAGACCGACTGGCTGCGGGTCATCATTGCCCTGACGATCGCATTGATCGGCGTGGGTGGGTCCGGTGCGATCCGGGCGGGGATCCGCTCGGCCACCGGGGGAGGGATGAGCATGGGCGGAGGCGGGGCGAACCCGATGGTCGACCTGCAAGTGACCGCGGTTCTGATGCTCATCGCCGGTCTGTTCGTGGGCTCGAACACGCGTTCCGGTCCGCGGCACGGCCTGATCCTCGGGGCCGCCGTGGGGCTCATCTCGATCGCACTATCGCTGGTGCGGATGCCCCCGTCCGTGGTCGGGTTGTTGCGGCTCTTCAATATCTACCCGGACCTCTCGAACCCGAACGCGCTGCTGGTGGTGATGCTGACTTCGCTGCTGACCTGCGGGGTCATGGGCTGGTTCGGAGCCCAACTGCTCCCCCCGCTGGCACCCGCCTGGATGCTCAAGCGTCGGCTCACGGACTGACTTTCTGCTGCACAGGGTGCGACCAAGTTCTCTGGGTCGAGTTGACGGCAAAGATGCGTCCGAAACGCTTCCTTTGCCTGAAAATGTGTTGTCTCTTCGACCCTGACAGGCTCGTTCTGTCAGCCCAGGTCGAAGACCTGGGTTGGAGGGAAAACCCACAATTTCGGCCCTTGCAGGGCCGGGACCTTTGTTCCCCGGTTTCCCAGGCCTTCGACCTGGGCTTAAGGAATCGTCCAGCGAAGACTTCGTGTTCTGCTGTGAGAGCCGCGACTGCAAAGGAGCGGCAATTCCCTGTGGAAAGCGACTTCCTCAAGTCGCAATTCCCGGATGGAAAGGATGCGATCCTTCTCAGGAAACGGCCGCTCCTTTGCAGTCGCGGCTCTCGAAGAAACACGAAATTCTCGGGTACACGCTTCCTAACGAACGAGCCCGTCAGGCTCGAAAACCAGGTTCGACCAAACGTGCATTGAGGATTTCTACCCCGCTCCGCTCCCAGAAAATCTGGTTGCCCCCTCGGCCCGTGGCGTCGCAGAAATCCCCGTGAATTTTGCTGCTTTCGCGGGTGCTCGCCGTCATACTGCTGGACTCCGACACAGGGTCGGGGTCTGTTCGAAGTCCTTGCAGAGTACACAACATGACACGGTTCGCGGTGGCGGCCGGGCTTTTCCTCGGGGTGATTGCGGTCGCGTCCGCTGATGACGCAGCGGATGCCTTGAAGGCTCTCAACGGTTCCTACACGGTCAAGTCGCTGGCCAAGGGTGGAATGGCCGCCCCGGACGAGGCACTCAAAGATTTCAAGGGAATGACCCTCAAGGATGGCGTGATGACGCTCTCCGTCGGGGACAAAGAAGAGACGGCGAAGATCAAGGTCGACCCGTCCAAGAAGCCGGGCCACATCGACATCAGCCCCACCAGCGGGCCGGAAAAGGGCAAGACCTTCCCCGGCCTGTATTCCTTCGAAAAAGGCGAGTTGAAGATCGTCGTCGTGGAAGAGGGGGACCGACCCAAGGACCTCGACGGGAAAGGCGAGGGCGTGATGACCCTCGTGTTCTCGAAGAAGGAAGACAAGAAGAAAGAGTGAGTCCGCTTCGGCCGCCAGAAACAAGCCGGAATGTTCCTGGCGGCTTCCGTTCCCGGCTCAGATTCCCGGCTCAGGTGCAGACAGGCAGTGGGATCGCCCCCGATTCGCTGGCCGTGTGCACGCGCTCGAGGGCGTCGAGTTCTGCCACCAGTTCCGGCCCGAAATACCACTCGATGTCCGCCCGGGAACTGCGGTAGATCGTCGCCCCCGGGCCCTGGCAGACCAGCTCGTCTTCGAGGTCGAACTCGTACGCCGGGGTCAGTGCTCCACCGGAGAACGACACCGGGAACAGCAGGCACACCATCGGCTTGATTTCGTGGACGTCGATTCCCCGCTCCAGGGCGAAGCGGTGGATCCGGCAACCGCGACTACCCGGAGCCGGGTCGAGGAACACGCACGCGGATTCCGTGTGCGGCGACCGACCTTCCGGAAGCTCGACGACCTGCGTCCGCGTGTACTTCCCGCCCGGGTACTCGGCTTCTTCGAGAACCCCGAAATCTTCCGGGTCTTCGCGGAACCACTCGGAGCGAGGTACGCCGAGGTATGCCTCGAGTTCCTTCTGGTAGCGTTCGAGCGCTTCCACGCGGGGAATCTCGGTGTCGGCCCCGTACTGGCAGCACGAATCGTGGCAGAACGTGCAGTCCATGCACACGCCGAAATACGTCAGGGTGAAGATTCGCGGGTCGATCCGGTCAATGACCGGAGCACCAAACCGGCACGTGTAGGCACGCGACAGCGAGACGGACATGGAGGTTCCAGTTAGCATCGGGCGGATGGTTCACGGATTGTGGACCGCAGCCGGGCGATTTTCAACCGGTGCCTGGCCACTTTCCGAATTTGCTTCCGATTGAGCTGGTTCCGGCGGCGTCGGGATCGGCAACGCCTTCGCGAACGAGATGCGGGAATACCCGTCCCGGTAGAAATCCGCGATCTCGCCGACGGAGCGGAATCCGGCCTGACCGAGGAACTGCCGACCTGGCCCGAACCAGACCGCGGACGAAACGTCGGCGAGGAGAAACCGACCGCCAATCTCCAGCGCGGATGTTTCCAGCGAACGAAGAAACTCCAGCCCGTGCCCGGATCGCCGGTGGTTCGCGGAGATCACCAGAGTTTCGAGCCAGACCGCACCGTCCGTGGCATCGGTGGAGCGGAGGGCGGCGAACCCGACGACTTCCCCCTTGCCTGCGAGCACGAGGAACCGCCAGCCGTTGCGGTTCCCCCGCCCGAGGGCCGTCAGCAGCCGATTCCGCTCGGCGGGTGGGAAAAGATCGGGGGAAGCGAGCAGATTCGCAATCGCCGGCGCGTCCGCCTTCCGGGCCTGCCGGACGCGGTAGGGGGATTTCTTCGCCCGTTTCGGTTTCGCGGCCGTTGGTTTCTCGTCGCTTCGCGGTGCCGCCGAAATCGGAGCCGGGTGCGAAGTCGCGGGCACATCCTCGGGCACGGATTCCGCCAGGGCCGGATTGGCACTCCGCCGCAGGGCATTCCGCACGAGGCCGAGGATAAACGCGGAGTAGGGGATTTTTGCGGATTCCAGCCCCGCCGCCAGCCCCGCGAGGGGACTGATGCACGGGTTGGGGTTGACCTCGAGCACGAAGATATTTTCCTGGTCATCGACCCGGAAATCGACGCGGGCGTAGTCCCGGCATCCGACGAGCTCGAAGGCCCGTCGGGCGGCGGTGGCGACCTTCTCGTGGAGTCCCGGAGACACCTCGGCCGGGTTCTTCGCCGGCGTGGCCACGAAATCCCGCGTCCCGGGGTGCCACTTCGCATCGAACGACACGATTGGCCAAAGGTCCGGGGTTTCCGGCGGCGGCACAAACAGAATCTCCGAGAACGGCAACGCTTCCAGGTGCCCACGCGTCGCGATCAGGGCACAGTTGAACTCCCGGCCACGGATGAATTTCTCCACCAATGCCGGCCCGTTGTACGTCCGGATGACATACTCGACGCGCTCATCCAGTTCCGCCTGCGACGTCACCACCGATTTCTGGTCGATCCCGACGCTCGCATCTTCGAGGCCCGGCTTGACGATCACCGGCCAGCCGTGCGGATTCTCCGGAACCGGTTTCCCTTCCACCACGAGGAACGGAGCCGTCGGCAACCCCGACCCCGCGAGGAGTTGCTTCGTCAGCGGCTTCGATCGGCACAGCAGCAGCGGTTGAGTCGGCGAACCGGTGTAGGGCAATCGCAGCAGTTCGAGGATCCCCGAAACATACGCCTCGGCGTTGCCCCACTTCGCAGTCCCCTCGTAGAGGTTGAAGACCACGTCCGGAGCAGCGGCCGAGATGCCTGCAATCAACGCCGTGGGGTCGGTCGTGACCCCGAGCCGGGAAACGGGAAGCCCCGCTTGCTGCAGGATCCGGCCCACGGTGTCGGCGGTGTAGAGAATGTCGTGCTCAGAATCCGCGTCGGGGTGATCGGCCGGCAATGTGGGCTCATTGTGCAGGATCAGGACGCGGGGTAAGGGCATGATGTCGTCTCGGGGCGGGAGGTTCGCCCCCATCTTAGCAAACCCCTCCCACTCGCGAAACCGCCCCGGCCGTGATTGAGCGCAATCGGCGCGGCGTGCCGGGCGTGTACAATGGCTTTGCACCCGACCTGGCTCATCGTTCCGGAGGTCTCGCATGGCCCGTGCTGTCCCTGCCCTGGTCCTCGCGGTTGCCGGTTTCTCGACACTTTCCCTGCTTTCGACACCCACCGCGGAGGCGAAGGAAGTCGTCGGCGGGGCGAAGGTCTACAAGACCGCCGTCCCCTCCGTCGTCTGGATCCACTCCACCCGACCCCGCGGATACGCCACCGGAAGCGGCTCCCTCATCGATCGCGAACGTCGGCTGGTCCTCACGAACTACCACGTCGTCGAGGAGAATCCCAAGGCGACGATCTTCTTCCCGGTCCTCCGAGACGGCCATCCCGTGGCGGAACGGACCTACTACTCCGAACGAGCGAACCGACTCGGGATTCCCGGCAAGGTGATCGCCCTCGACAAGGATGCGGACCTCGCGATTATCCAGATCGGGAAGGTGCCCGACGAAGCGAAGGGAATCCCGCTGGCGACGAGCAGCCCCGACCCCGGCGATAACGTTCACAGCATCGGAAACGCCGGCAAATCCGGGGCCCTCTTCGGGTACGTCAAGGGGACCGTCCGCCAGCTCTACCGCAAGAAATGGAAGGCCGAGCTCGCCAAGGGGAAGATCGTCAACTTCGAGGCGAAGGTGATCGAAACCGATTCCCCCACCAACCCCGGCGACAGCGGCGGGCCACTCCTCAACGACGCCGGCGAACTCGTCGGCGTCACCCAGGGCGGAGCCATCAACGCCAACTCCGTCTCCACCTTCGTCGACCTTTCCGAGGTGAAGAAACTCCTGGAAACCAAGGAGGTCAAGGCGATCAAGGGGAAGGAGCAACCGCCGGACCTCGACATCCCGGCGGTGATTCCGCCCAACTTCTTCGACCCGAAGACGAAGCCGACCGTGCCGCGTCGCGAAACGCCGTTGACGGTCACGGATTCCGCCAAGCTCTTCTCCCCGGATGCGGTCAAGGCCGCGAACTCGGCCCTTGCGGAGTTGTTCAAGAAGGATCTCGACGTCCTGATCGAGACTTACCCGGCCGCCCCGCCGGAGTGGATCGAGAAGGCCAAGTCCGCGTCCCCCTTGGAGCGGCAGAAACTCTTCCGCGAGTGGGCCGAGTCGCGAATGAAGGCGGAGAAAGCCCAGGGCCTCGCGTTTACCGTCTGCATGGATCCGCGGTTCATCACGATCGAGCTCACCGGCACAACCCGCGAACGGTTCCCCGCCGACTTCGCCAAGAAACTCGGCGAGGCCGTGCGGAAGCCGCTCTCCGAGAAACGCTACGACGACGCCCTCACCGAGGCGGTGAAGACGATCCAGACGGAGTTGAAGGTGAAGAAGTGACCCAACTCGAACGCCGACCCCAGAACCGGGTCGGCGTTCCGCGTCAGTTCCACGTCAATCCGCGACTCGCTTGGTGATCCCGGCGTACGCGTCGATCCGCCGATCCCGGAAGAACGGCCAGTTTCGGCGGACGTCCTCCATCAGTTTCCGCGAACACGTCACCGTCAGAATCTCCTCCCGATCGACGCTTCCCTTGACGAGGATCCGCCCGAACGGGTCAGCGACGAAGGAACCGCCCCAGAATTCGAGGCCATCGCCGACGATTTTTTCGTGCCCGACCCGGTTGACGGCGGCGACGTAGATTCCGTTGGCGATGGCGTGCCCCCGCATGCTGGTTTCCCACGCTGCCTGCTGCGCCTCGCCGTACTCCTCTTTTTCCCGCGGATGCCAGCCGATCGCGGTGGGGTAGAAGAGCACTTCCGCCCCTTGCAGTGCGGTCAGCCGGGCCGCTTCCGGGTACCACTGGTCCCAGCACACGAGCGTGCCGACCTTCGCGGATTGGGTCGGGAAGACCTTGAAACCGAGGTCGCCAGGGGTGAAGTAGAACTTTTCGAGGAAGAGCGGGTCGTCCGGGATGTGCATTTTGCGGTACATGCCGAGTTGCTCGCCGGACGCATCGAAAACAACCGCGGTGTTGTGGTAAACGCCGGCCATCCGCCGCTCGAATAGGCTGCCGACAACGACAACCTTGTTGGCCTTGGCCGCCGCCGCGAGGCGTTCCGAACTTGGCCCCGGGATCGGCTCCGCGAGGTCGAAGAGGGCCGCATCTTCCCGCTGGCAGAAGTACGGCCCCGTGAACAACTCCGGCAGGCAGACCACATCCGCCCCCTTCTTCGCCGCCTCCGCGATGGCCAACTCCGCATGCGCGAGGTTGTGCCCCACCGGGCGGTCACACTTCATCTGAACGAGGGCGATGGTGAACTGATCCATAGAAATGCGGAGTTCGGAATTCGGAATGCGGAATTGCAACCGCCAAGCCCCTCACCTGACGGCTCCGGTTGTTTTACAATTCTCATTCCGCATTCCGAGTTCCGCACTCCGCATTTGAGGCTGACATGTCCTCTCCCTCCGCGAACATTACCAGCGTTTTGAAGGAATCCCGCGTTTTTCCGCCCAGCTCGGAGTTCGTGGCCAAGGCGAACGTGACGGCGGAGGAGTTCGAGAGGCTCCGGAAGTGGGCCGACGAGGCTCCCGATGCGTTCTGGGCCGAGCAAGCCAAATCCCTCGACTGGTTCCACGGCTGGGACAGGGTGCTCGACTGGTCCCACGCCCCGCACGCGAAGTGGTTCACCCACGGCAAGCTCAACGTCGCCCACAACTGCCTGGATCGGCACCTCACCGGCTGGCGGCGGAACAAGGCGGCGATCATTTTCGAAGGGGAACCCGGCGACACCCGCACCCTCACCTACCAGCAACTCCACCGCGAGGTCTGCAAGTTCGCGAATGCCCTCAAGATGCTCGGCATTCGCAAGGGGGACCGGGTCACGATCTACCTGCCGATGGTTCCGGAAGCCGCCATCGCGATGCTGGCCTGTGCCCGGATCGGGGCAACGCACTCGGTCGTTTTCGGTGGTTTCAGTGCCGACGCCGTCGCCGACCGCAACAACGACGCCCACTCGAAGCTCGTAATCACCGCGGACGGCGGCTGGCGGCGGGGGAAAGTGATCCCACTCAAGGGGAACGTGGACGCGGCACTCGCCAAGTCGCCGACGGTCGAGAAGTGCGTGGTGTTGAACCGCTGCAACACCGCCGTCGACATGAAGCCCGGCCGGGATGTGTGGTGGCACGACGTGATGGCCGCCGCCTCCGCCGACTGCCCCGCCGAGCACCTCGACAGCGAACACCCCCTCTTCATCCTCTACACCTCGGGTTCCACCGGGAAACCCAAGGGCGTCCTCCACACCACCGGCGGGTACCTCCTCGGCGCGTCGCTCACCCACAAGTGGGTCTTCGACATCCGGGAAGAAGACGTCTACTGGTGCACCGCCGACGTCGGCTGGGTGACCGGGCACAGCTACATCGTGTACGGCCCCCTGTGCAACGGCAGCACCGTCGTGATGTACGAGGGGGCCCCGAACCAGCCGCGGGAAGATCGCTTCTGGGAGATCATCGAGAAGTACCGCGTCTCGGTCTTCTACACCGCACCCACGGCCATTCGCGCCTTCATCAAGTGGGGGGATCACTGGCCGAAATCGCACGATCTCTCGTCACTCCGCCTGCTCGGAAGCGTGGGCGAACCGATCAACCCCGAGGCGTGGATGTGGTACCACGAGGTCATCGGCGACGGGAAGTGCCCGATCGTCGATACCTGGTGGCAGACGGAAACCGGGTCGATCATGATTGCTCCGCTTCCCGGTGCGATCCCCACGAAACCGGGGAGTGCGACCAAGCCGCTTCCGGGAATCGCGGCGGAGATCGTGGACAAGCAGGGGAACCCGGTGCCGGCCAACGCGGGTGGGTTCCTGGTCGTCAAACGCCCCTGGCCGAGCATGATGCGGACGATTTACGGGGACGACAAGCGTTACGCCGACACCTACTGGAGCCACATCAAGGACGCCTACTTCACCGCCGACGGGGCACGCCGCGACGACGACGGCTACATCTGGGTCATGGGCCGGGTCGACGATGTGCTCAACGTGTCCGGCCACCGGCTGAGCACGATGGAAGTGGAGAGCGCCCTCGTGAACCACCCCAAGGTCGCGGAGGCCGCCGTGGTCGGCCGACCCGACGATCTCAAGGGGGAAGCGATCTGCTGTTTCGTCTCCCTGAAGCAGGGGTTGGTTCCGTCCGAGGAACTCAAGAACGAGTTGAAGAAGCACGTCGCCACGGAAATTGGGGCACTGGCCCGGCCGGACGACATCAAATTCACCGACGCGTTGCCCAAGACACGGTCCGGGAAGATCATGCGCCGCCTGCTCCGCGACATCGCCGCCGGCCGGGAGGGATCGCAGGACACGACGACGCTCGAAGATTTCACGGTTCTCGCGAAACTCCGACAGGACGACGAGGGGTGATCCCGACTGAGGGGTGTTCCGAGAGCGTTTGATTCCAGCCGTTGGCTGTTGGCTCGAACCGCGGGGAGAAATCCGGCTCGGCGGGAGCCTCGCCCTCCCGTAAACCCCGGCTCGGCGGGAGCCTCGCCCTCCCGTAAACCCCGGCTCGGCGGGAGCCTCGCCCTCCCGTAAACCCCGGCTCGGCGGGCGCCCTCCCGTCAGGGGGAAATCCGGCTCGGCGGGAGCCTCGCCATCCCGTCAAATGCCCCATTCCACAGATCCACAGAGACACCCTGCGGGGTGGAAATGTGGGATTTTCGAGAAGGAGGTGTTACCATATTCGGAATCGCTGCCGTTTCCGTGGAGTTGTCGACAGATGTGGTTCCCCCCCCTTCGGTCGGGTGTCCCGGCCGTCCTCTGCCTGCTGGCCCTCAATTCGCCCGCGTTTGCCGTCATCAAGGTGCTCACACCCCTCAAACAAGTTCTCGACGGCGAACAACTCATTTTCCTCGCAAAGGTTGAGAAGGTTGACCCGGAGAAGCCCAGCGTCATTCTCGCGGTCGGTGATTCCCTCAAAGGGAAGGCACCCGTCACGCGGATGGCGGTGAACCTGACCGGGGACAGTTTCGCCAAGAAAGATTCGCACACCAAGGTGATGCTCGACCGCCTCGCGGAGGGGCGGGAGATCGTGTTTTTCGCGAGCCCCCAGGGGAAGGGGTACTCCGCGTTTGGGTTCATGGAAGGGACGTGGTTCCAGCTTCGCGGGACCGCCGACCCCGATGGGAAGACGATCCGCTGGGCGTTTCTGCACTGCGAGCCGTACTTCACCCGGACATTCCAGGGCAGCACGGCGGAACTCAAGGAACTTGTGACTTCGTGCCTGGCGGGGAAGCGGAAGCCGCCGGAGCCGAACGAGAAAGCGGAACCGGGGTTCGGCGAGCCGATCAAGCCCAAGAAGTGCGGCGAAGTCGGCGAGGAACCCGGCGCGGAGAGTCGAGCCGTTCCGCGATTTCGGGGGTTCCACTCCGCACTCCACGCTCCGCGTTCCGCGCTCTTCGGGGTGATTCCGTCGTTCGTGTTGATCGGGCCGCTGGCGCTGGTGGCAGCGTTTTTCCCCGGTGTGTTTGCCCGGATGGCCGTGGGCATGAAGCGATGGCGAGCGTTTCTGGTGGTGGCGAGCGCGAACAGCACGCTGGCGCTGGTCTACTTCGGGCTCCGCGAATTTCAGTGGCTGCCGGACGCGAAGTGGGCGAGCCCGCCGGCGTTTTGCCTGCTGATTCTCGCGATCTCGGCGTGTGGCCTGTTCTGGGCGGGTCGGCGGTATCGTCGGCTGGCGGTGGTGGAACCGGACGTGACCGCACCGCCGAGCCGGGGAGAAATCGGGATTCTGGCCGGGCTGACGGCGGCGGTGGGACTGCTGGTGTGCGGCACCGCCTGGCTCGCGGGTTGGGCGGAGGCGTTGTTCCCCGCGGGGTTCGACGGGGGACTCGGGCAACCCGCTTCGGGGATTGGCAAGGAATTCACCGCCATCGGCGTCGGGCTGGCCATCGCGACGGTGTATGCCTCCTACCGCTACCTCACCGCGGGGCTCGATGCTCCGACCGGCGTGGCCCCGCCGGTGCGGATGAGCCTGTCCGGCGAAGCGGTCGGGCTCGGGGCGATGTTTGTGTTCGGGTGTGCGGTCCTGGTGACGGCCTGGCCCCGCGAAAAATCCGCACCCTCGCTGGCCGGCGAACTCGGTGAAGCTGCTGGCGAGAAAGCCGACGTGCTTCCGAAACTCGTCGATGTCCGGGTCTGGTTCGAGACCCCGGATGCCCACGAGGTCATGTCCGCGGTGACCGTTTCCGGGGATCGGGTCGTCTTCGGGACCGCGAAAATGACGGGGTTTCGGCAGTCCGGGGCGGTCTACTGCCTCGATCGGTCGTCGGCCAAGCCGGAGTGGATCTTCACCAACGACGAGGATCTCAAGCCGGTCTTCGCGACGCCGGCGGTGGCCGGGGGCAAGGTCTTCGCCGGGGAAGGGCTCCACACGGACGCGGATCGGCGGGTCTTCTGCCTCGACCTTGCGAAGGGAACCCCGCTCTGGCCGACCCCGGCCGCGACGACGAGCCACACCGAGGGAAGCCCGCGGGTCGTCGCCGGGAAGGTCTTCTTCTCCGCCGGCGACGACGGCGTCTACTGCGTCAGCGAGGCGGAGGGGAAAGAAGTCTGGCACTTCAAGGGGCAGGAACAGAATCTCCACGTCGACACCCCGCCGGCCGTGGCAGGGGGACGGGTCTTTGCGGGGAGCGGCTACAACACCCTCGCGATGTTCGCCCTCGATGCGGAGAAAGGGACGCAACTGTGGCGGATCCCCACGAAGTTGCGCTCCTTCGGGCCGCCCCTGGTGCTCGGGAAGTCCGTGGTGTACGGCCTCGGGACCGGAAACCTCAGCGAGGATCTGTCGCAGGAATCGGAGAAGGACGTCCCGCGGGAAACGGCTGCAGCCGGGGCGGTGGTGTGCCTGGACGTCGATTCCGGGAAGGAAATCTGGCGGTACGATCTGTCCCGTTCCGTGCACACGAACCTGGCGGCGGACGCGCGATCCGTCTACGCCACCTGCCGAGACGGGTACCTGTACGCCCTCGATCGAAGAAGCGGGAAACTGCGGTGGAAACGGTCGCTCGGCTCGACGTTCACGGCCGGGCCAGCGGTGGTTTCCTACGCCGGCGGAGCCCTGACCCTCGCCGTCTACGCCGTCTCCAACGAGGGGATCGTCGCCTGCCTCAACCCTGCGACCGGGGAACCGGTGTGGATCCGGGAAATGGGAACGCAGACGGGCCGGCAGGTGCAGGTCGTCTCGACTCCCGCCGTGGTGCCGGTCGACGCCGAAGGAACTCGCCGACACATCTACTTCGGGGCGATGCTCACTAACCGGAACACCGGTGGGAAATCCGCCGCCGTCTTCCGCATCGAGGATGTGGTCGGGGAATAGCCGGGATTGTCCCGTGATCCGATCGACCGCGTCACCGGTTCTGGCCCTATACTGGAGTAGCTTCCGAGGGACTGACCGTGACGCGACTGATCCTTCTCGCTGCCCTGTTTGCGATTCTTCCGACTCCGCTTCTTGCCGCCGATGGGGATGCACCTTCGGCGGAGCGCGGGAAGAAACTGCTCACCGGAACCGCGTACATCCGGGCGTTCTGGCCGACCCCGGCGATCGACTCGGCGTGGAAGGTCTGGGGTGCGACCGAGAAACCCGCTGACTTCCCCGCCGCATTCCGGGAACGGTACGGGCTTCACGAGGCACCGTATCCCAACGGAAACCTGCCGATGGGGCTCCGCCGGGCGGATCTGCTCCTGGGCAAAGGGGTCGGAATCGATTGCATGCTCTGCCACGGCGGGAGCATTCTCGGCAAAAGCACCGTCGGCCTCGGCAACACCTCTCTCGACATCCATGCCCTATTCGAGGAACTTGCGAAATCCTCCCGATCGCCGGTGAAGCTGACCTACAACTTCTCCCAGGTTCGCGGCACCACCGAGGCCGGGGCGTTCGCGGTGCAACTTCTCGGGATGCGGAACCCGGACCTGACCCTCGCCTCGAAGTTCCGCGATCTCGGCCTCCACGACGACTCCTGCGAGGACACCCCCGCGTGGTGGCTGCTCAAGAAAAAGAAGACGATGTACCACGTCGGGGCGACCGAGGCGAAATCGGTCCGGAGCATCATGCAGTTCATGATGCACCCCCTCACGACCCGGGAAGAATTCGAGTCCGCCGAGCCCGACTTCCGGGACATCCAGGCCTACATCCTCTCCCTGGAACCGCCCAAGTATCCGTTCCCCATCGACCGCGAGAAAGCCAGGGCCGGGGAAGCCGTTTTCGCCGAGCACTGCGCGAAGTGCCATGGAACCTACGGCGAGAAGTGGACCTACCCCAACCGGATCATCCCCCTCGCCGAGATTGGCACCGACCGGAAGCGGTTCGACAATATCGGGGAAAAATTCGGTGATGCGTACAACGCCAGCTGGTTCGCGAAAGAGCCGACCGGCAGCTTCTTCTTCCCGGTGGGCCGACCCGTCCGCCCGACCCGGGGCTACCAGGCGCCGCCGCTCGACGGAATCTGGGCGACCGCCCCGTACTTCCACAACGGATCCGTCCCCACCCTCGCCGGCGTCCTCAACACGCGGGACCGGCCCAAGATCTTCACCCGATCCTTCCGCACCACCGACGACGATTACGACCCGATCCGCGTCGGCTGGAAGTTTCGCGAAGTTCCACCTCCCGACGCAAAACTGCCAGCAATCGAGCGTCGCAAAATCTACGACACCACACAGCCCGGTCGCGGCAACGCCGGCCACACCTACGGCGACGACCTGACCGACACCCAACGCAGCCAGGTCATCGAGTACCTCAAGACGCTCTGATCGAGCCCGTTCTGGAATCTTCGGGAGGGCGAGGCTCCTGCCGAGCCGCGCTTCGTCGGTGGAATCGCGAACTTTTCCAGGAACATCGGCTCGGCGGGAGCCTCGCCCTCCCGAAGAAGCTGAGCTCCTGCAGAGCCGCGTTCTCTGATCGAGCCCGTTCTGGAATCTTCGGGAGGGCGAGGCTCCCGCCGAGCCGCGCTTCGTCGGCGAGAATCGCGATCTTTCCCAGGAACTCCGGCTCGGCGGGAGCCTCGCCTTGGCGACGAAGACCCACCGAAGGCGCAAGAATCGTCGATGGGTCAACGGATCTTCCCGGTTTCCCACGAATTCCCTTCTGGAAGTCCGAAGTTTCAGAAGTTTGCGGAGGTTCCGTTGGGGCTGGAAGTGAGCCACCCTTTGGTGGGTCAAGCCGAAGCGGCTTGACCCACACTACAGGAACTGTCGCTTCGTTCTTGAAGCGAATTTTTGCGGCAACGCGTCGTCACGCGGGGCGGAGTTCGAGTTGCTTGATCGCGCCGAGTTCTGCCACTTCTTCGCCGACCATCAGCACCTTCGCACCCAGCCCGATGGCGAGCCCGCCGGACTCGGGCCAGTCGGTTTCCCGGCCCAAAGCCAGCGGACCAACTGCCTGATGCGAATTCGGGTACGTCAGCGGCAGAATCACGTTGGCACTCTGCCCGTTCCGGAACTTCAACCGGGCCGGGCGGAAGACAATGTCCAGAATCCCCCGGGGCGACGCGAGCGTGATCTTCTGCAGAAGTTCGAACGGAATCCAGACGTAGTCCCCCTTGAGGAAGACCTCCAGAACCGATCCGTAGCGATCATCGGTGTCGCGGAGCCCCTCGAATTCGCGGCCATCGATGTGTCCGGCGATTCGCGGGCTCTCCGAATCGGCGGGGTCGAGCCACTGGGCGGCCCGGGCGAACTCCTTCTCGAAGACGGCCCGGGCGAGCCGCCAGCGCCGTCGGACGTGGGCGGGGGGATCCTTGAGGTAGTTCGGCCGACGGCCGCGGTGGGTGCGCCGGTACTCGGCCCGCAGGATCCGCTCGAAACCTTTCTTCACGGCCGGCCACTTCTCCGATGGCGAAGCCACCGCTGAGAGATTCTCGTTCGCTTCCCGCAATCGGCCGGCGAGCGTGAACAACTCGAAGAGCAGCAATCGAGCCGCCGCATTCCCCGGATCACTCGCGACCACATCCTGCTGCAGAGCAATCGCCAGGACCAGATTGCCCTCGTCCAGGGCTTCCCGCGGGGTCATGTTGGTGGCTCCGGTGAGGCAGGACGCGAAGTTCGGGCAGGCACCACCAGCATATCGGAGACGGTCCAAAGAGCGATCCGGCAGACCCCGTTTCTTGTGATCTCACCGTTCCCCCATCTGCTCGGAATTTCGGAATTGTCGCGAGTTTCTGAAAGAGCCCTGAGACTTGCTCCATTTCCACTTGCACTTCGGATCGCAGAGACACAGAATACTTAAAGTTTTAGGCGAAGCCCCCGGACCGAGGCGCAACGTGGACGACCTGCCGACACCCACCACGCGGGAACTCGAAATCCTCAAGGTCCTCTGGGAGCAGGGTCCGCTCTCGGTGACGGCGGTGCACAAGCAGCTTCGCCCTGCCGATGGCAGTCGCCTCGCACCCAACACGGTGCAAACGCTCCTTCGAATCATGGAGACCAAGGGGCTGGTCGGGCACACGGTCGAGGGGCGGACGTTTATCTACGCGGCCCGATTTTCCCGGGAGGAAACCGCGTCCCGGTTCCTCGATCGCGTCTTCGACGGCGCCGCCTCCCAGCTGGTGCTGACGCTTCTCAAGGCGGAGCGGATTCCCCCGACGGAACTGGAACAGATGCGGCAGATGATCAATGCGGCTCGGAAGAACGCCCAGTAACCTCTCCCGAGAACGACCATGTCCGACACCCTCTGGAACGCCGCGATGGGTTGGGCCGCCCACACCGGGCTCGCCGGTGGAGCCGTGCTCCTTCTCGGCTGGGCGTGGGCCAAAACGACCCGCTCTGCGGCCCACGGACAACGCATCGGGGCCTGGGCGATCCGCGGCGCGGTCCTCTCCTCGGTGCTCTGTCTGCTTCCCGCCTGGGTCCTGCTTCCCCGGCCGGCGTGGTTGTCACCCGCCCAGCCGGCGTCCGTCCCGGTTCGAGAAGTTGCAACGGCGGCGACGCCATCGGAAAGGCCACCCCAGCCTGTTCCGACGATCGAGCAGGTGGCAAAGGAACCGGAATTCGCGGTGGGAACCGGGGACATCGAACCCGGCGATTTCTGGGGAGAACCCGAACCCGGGACCCTCGACGAGGTTTCCATTCGAGAGTCAGCCCCGAACCGGGTCGCGCTCACCGAGCAGCCCGAGAAACCCCAGCCTGCCGAGGTCCCGGCCACCGTCACGATTCCGTCACCGTCCAGGGATTCCCACGATGCAGACGTTCCCGCGCGGATCCTGGTCGGGGGCTACGCCCTGATTGCGGGGGGATTGCTGCTGCAACTTCTCGCGGGGCACATCGGGTTGTGGCGAATCCGTCGCCGGGCGTCCGCCGCTCCGCCGCGTGTCCGGGCGATCTTCGACTCGTTGCAAGGCGTGCCGGGAACCGGGGCGACCGTGTTGGTCTCGGATCAGGAATCGCCGATCTGTTTCGGACTTCTCTCGCCCACGATTTTGCTTCCCCGGCACCTGGCGGCGACGGCGACCGCAGGCGAATTGCGGTGGTTGCTGGCTCATGAACTCGACCACCTCCGCCGCGGCGATGCCTGGACCGCCGCCTGGATCGGAGTCGCCCGGGCTCTGTTCTTCTACCTCCCCTGGTTCTGGGCGGTGAGGCGGGATGTCGCCCTCGCGCAGGAATACCTCGCCGATGCGGCGGCCGCGAAGGCGGGGGGAGAAGCGGTTGACTACGCCGAGTTTCTTGTTGCCCTCTCGGATGGTCCGCCTTGTGGGCGGTCGATCCGAACCCGGCTCGCGACCATCGGGGCCCGAGCGGGAAAATCTGACCTCTTCCGGAGAGTTTCCATGTTGTTGAGCACCGAGTCGGCCGAACGCCGACCGTCCCGCGGCTGGCTGGTTGTCGCCGCCAGCGGGTTGCTTTCCTCGGCCGTCCTGATGTCCGGCATCGGCTGGGCCTCCGCCGACGACGAGGAAGCTCCGAAGCCAAGAGCCGAGAAACGCGAGCGACCCAGGGACGGCGACCGACCGGGCCCTGGCCGTGGCCCCCGCGATGGCGACGGCCCACGACCCGGCCCCCGCGATGGCGAAGGCCCCCGCTTCGGCCCCCGCGACGGCGAACCGCCGATGCCCCCGGATCTCGAGAAACTCCGCAAGGAAATCCGGGATGCGATCAAGAGCGGGGATATGAAGGAAGTCGAGAAGCTCCTCGAAAAAATGGGCCCGCCGATGCGTCCCGAGGGTGGTCGCTTCGGATTCCGCCCCTTCCCCGGCGGCGAACGGCCCGGCGAACGCGGTGGTGAACGTGGAGGCGAACGCGGTGGCGAGCGCCGCCCGCGGCTCGGGATCGCCGTCGAACCCGTCGACGAGGCTCTCGCGGCTCAACTGGACCTCCCCAAGGGTGTCGGCCTCGTGGTGATGGAAGTCGCCAAGGAGACCCCCGCCGAGAAGGCCGGCCTGAAGAAAAACGATGTCCTCGTCCAGTTTGCAGGCAAAGATGTGCCCTCCGACGAGCGGAAGTTCGTCGAGACGCTTCTCAAGACCGACAAGAAGACGGACCTCGTCGTGATCCGGAAGGGGAAAAAGGAAACTGTCTCCGTCGCGTTCGCCGGGGAAAAGAAGGGCCCCCCGGAAACCTCGAAGCGGCCCGGGATGGAATTCGAGTTCCGCATCCCCGGCATGTTCCGCGGCCCGGCCGGCGGAGAATTTAGCAAGGTCTCCCTGGAAGTCGAAGAAGAGAAGTTCTCCGTGAAAGGAACCAAGGATAAGGCCACCTTCGTGGTCGAGGGGAAAGTCGAGAAGGGCCGGCCGGTCCCGAGTTCGATCGTGGTCAAGGAGGGGGGCGAAACCACCAAGGTCGATTCCCTCGAAAAACTCTCGGAGAAGCACAAGGGTCTCGTCCGCCAACTCATCGGATACGTCAGCGGCACCCCCGGTGGCTTCGGCGGACCGGGTGGCCCCGGCGGACCCGGCTTCGGCGGCTTCGGCGGACCCAAAGGCGGATTCGGCCCGAAGAAGTAAGGGTTCCTCCCATCAGGAGGCGTCCTCCCCAACGCGGTTCTGCAGGAATGCCAGTCCCGCCGCGTTGGCGTTTTTCAAAGCACCTCAACCCTGCGGAAGGCTCCTGCCGAGCGAAACGCAATCCCGGCTCGGCAGGAGCCTCGCCCTCCCGAAATCCCGCGACCCCACCACCTCACCACCTCACCACCTCACCACCCGACACCACCTCACCACCCGACACCACCTCACCACCCGACACCACCTCACAACCCGACACCACCTCACAACCACCTCACAACCACCTCACCACCTCACAACCACCTCACCACCACCCGACACCACCCCTGCAATCCGGATAACGGGATGGGGTTTCCTCACCGGAGGATTTTTCGTGTTTGTGCGGGGCGTGCGCATCTTCGCCGGGCTCCGCCTGAATTCTTGTCGACGTCATTTGCCGGGACGGTGAGTGGGGGCAAAGTTGAGAGACGGCGTGGAACCGCCGCCGCTTCCCGGCCACCCGACGGCACGGACCGCCACCCGGCGACCGGCGGAGCCACGAACCGGCGCGGGCTTGTTCCCGCCCGCGCCCCAGGGAAAAGGAGGTTCGCCTGTGATTTCCCGTCGCACCTTGTTGCTGCCGATCGTCGTTGCCACGTTGGCGTCGCTGTCGAGCGGCTGTTACTGTTGTCACCGACCGTTCCTGTTCCGGTGGCGGTGCTGCCCCACCTCGTGTTCGCCGTGCGCCCCAGCGTGCTCGGCACCGTGCGGGCCCGCTTGCTACCCCTCGTTTGCTCCGCCCCCGGGGGCTGTCGCCTCGGGTCCGGGATGCTCGACGTGCCTGGCCTCTAACGTCACCGGCCCAGTTTCCGGGGTTCCGGTGTACGCGCCGGCCGGCTACCCGTCGCCGTCGTATCCGCTCGGCCCGCCATCCGTCTTCACCGGCCCGCCGACTGGAATCGCCCCATCGCCGAAAGAAACTCCTTCCCCGATGCCCGGGAAGTGAGACAACTTTCTCGCGGGATTTCCTTCGCAGGTCGCATCGGGACGCACGGGCGTCTTGGTGGGACCTGCTTTCGTGACACCGGGATGTCACTGCGGTCGAAGATCCGGCGGCTGCGGGGAAATCCCGGTCGCACCGCCCGGTGCGAGGCCGAGTTCCCGGAGTCGAGTCCGGAGCGTCTGACGAGCCACGCCGAGAATCTGGGCCGCCTGCTGCTGGTTCCCCCCGGTCTGGGCCAGCACCATCGGAAGCAGCACGCCATCCACTTTCGCCCGCACCTCTTCCCAGACCCGCGACGAACCCACTTCAAGAAGTTCGCGGACCAGGATGCGGAGATCGTCGAGTTCCCCGCGACCCGGGTCGCATTGCGACCCCCCAGTTCGGACGCAATCGGGAAGGTGCTCCGGTCGGATGAGGCCAGTTCCGGCTGCGAGCATCGCCTGGCGGAGCACGCTCTGCAATTCGCGGACGTTTCCCGGCCAGGAATACGCTTGCAGTGCCGACTCCGCCTCGGCCGACGGTCCCGTCACGGTGGTGTCGAGTTCCCGGTTGAACTTCCGGATGTGATGCATGACAAGCAGAGGCAGATCCTCGCCGCGGTCGCGCAAGGGGGGCAATCGGACGGGCAGCACGTTGAGCCGGAAATAGAGATCGCGTCGAAACTGCCCGGAATTCGCGAGCGTTTCGAGATTCTGGTGCGTCGCTGCGATCACGCGGACATCCGCCCGGATCGAGCCGCCGCCGACGCGGTCGAAGGACCCATCCTGCAGAACCCGCAGCAATTTCGCTTGCAGTGACATCGGCATGTCACCGATTTCGTCGAGGAAGAGCGTTCCGCCGTCGGCCTGCTCGAATTTTCCGACGCGCCGACGGTCGGCACCGGTGAAGGCTCCTTTTTCGTGGCCGAAGAGCTCACTCTCGAGCAACGCCTCGGGAATGGCGGCACAGTTGATCGCGAGAAAAGGTTTGTGCGCCCGCCGGGAGTGCTGCCAGACGGCTCTCGCCACCAGTTCCTTCCCCGTTCCGGATTCGCCCAGCACCAGCACTGTGGAATCCTGCGGCGCGACCCGGCCGATCGCCCGGTAGACCTCGCGCATCGCGGGGCACCGCCCGACCAGCCCGTCCCGGTCGTCCGCTTCCGGTTCGACCGCCTCGCCCTTCGCTGGGGTTTGGGCCGTTGCATCCAGTGCGGCCAGGATCGTGCGATCGAGATGGTCCAGGTTGACCGGCTTGAAGAGGTAGTCGAACGCACCGTGTTTCGTCGCCTCGATCACCGGCCCCGGCGCTCCGGAAGCGGTCACGAATACGACCGGTGCTCGCGGGGCATATCGCCGAAGTTCGGAGTACACATCCAGGCCGTTCCGGTCGGGAAGGTGGAGATCCAACAGGATCACATCCGGCACCGTTTCCGCGGCGAGATCCACGCCACGGGAAGCGGAGGTCGCCACCCGGACGGAATAGCCCCGGGAACGTGCCAGCGAATCCAGGAACGTCGACAGAACGAGCGGCTCGTCGTCGATGAGCAGAACCGACTTCATGCAGCGGGAACCCCGGGTGGACCGGGGAGAGGTAGAGAAATTGTCGCGGCTCTGGCCGCAGAATCCAGCACGAACTTCGAGACCGAGCCCGTTCCCCCCTCCTCGCCGGCTCCACATGTATACTGACATTTCGAAGGTGTCACCCCGCCCCTAGACTGTGGAAAATGTGAACTGCCATCGCCACGGAGGAAGCACGAATGTCGGATGTCATCGTGGGAATCGACCTCGGGACGACCAACAGCGAAGTTGCGGTGATCGAGAACGGTCGCCCGCGGGTTCTCAACGTTGACGACGACCCGATCCTCCCCTCGGTGGTCGGGATTACCGAGGATGGCCGGATCCTTGTGGGCAAACCCGCTCGCAACCAGTGGGTGCTCGCACCGGACCGGACGATCAAGTCGATCAAGCGGAAGATGGGGCAGGACGTCACCGTCCGGCTCGGGGATCAGGAGTACCGCCCGCAGGAAATTTCCGCGATGATCCTGCGGAAACTCAAGGAGTCGGCGGAGAAGGAACTCGGGAAACCGGTCAAGAAGGCGGTGATCACGGTTCCCGCCTACTTCAAGGACCACCAGCGGCAGGCCACCCGGGAAGCCGGGGAACTCGCGGGCCTCGAAGTCGTCCGCATCCTCAACGAGCCAACCGCCGCCGCACTCGTCTACGCCCCGGAAGCGACCACGGAAAAGTTCCTCGTCTACGACCTCGGCGGCGGAACCTTTGACGTCTCCATCGTCCAGGCGGAGGCGGGAATCTTCGAGGTGCTCGCCTCCCACGGCGACACCCAGCTTGGCGGCGACGACTTCGACGAGCTGCTCCTCGACCACGTGGCCGAGGAATTCCGCGAGATGTACGGCATCGACCTCCGCGATTCTCCGACCAGCCGGGCCCGCGTCCTCAAGGCGGTCGAGGCGGCGAAGCGGGTCCTTTCCGACCACGCCTTCGCCCGCATCGAGGAAGAATTCATCGCCGAGAAAGACGGCGTCCCGCTCCACCTCAGCACGGAAATCGAACGCTCGGAATTCGAGGATCTGATCCATCCGCTGCTCGACCGCACGATGGAATGCGTGCAACGGTCCCTGGACGACGCCCGCATCACCGCCTCGGAAATCGATCGCGTGGTCCTGGTCGGCGGGAGCACGCGGACACCCCTGATCGGGAACCTGCTCGAAGCCCGGCTCGGTCAGCCGGCCAACCGGGAGATCCATCCGGATCTGTGCGTGGCGATGGGTGCCGCCGTCCAGGCGGGGATTGTGTCCGGGGACTCGGTCGGGAAAGTCCTGGTCGACATCACCCCGCACTCGCTGGGGATCAAGGCCCTGGAATACCCGGAATCGTTTGCCTTTTCCCCGAACGAGTTCAAATTCGTGCCGGTGATCCCGCGAAATACACCCCTTCCGGCGAGCCGTTCCGAAGTCTTTTGCACCGCCTCGGATAACCAGGCGAGCGTGGAGATCGACGTCTACCAGGGGGAATCCGCAGATGTCCGACGGAACCACCGGGCTGGGAAATTCCTGGTAGAGGGGCTGGCCCGCGTCCCGGCGGGGAACCAGATCGTCGTCCAGCTTGACCTGACGCTCGATGGCACGCTCAAAGTCTCGGCCCGGGAAAAGGCGACGGGTTTGCAAAAGGCGATCACCATCGAGAACGCGATCGCCCGGTTCGCGATGGAAGAACGGACGGCGGCCCGGGAACGGCTCAACCGCCTGTGGGGAGATGCGGACACCTCCGAGATGCCAGACCCCGAATTCGCCCGGGAGGAAGTCTTCCCCCCCACGGAGCCGGGCATCCCCGAACTCGCTTCGGCGCCGGCGGAGGGGCAACGGGAAACGGTGCAGGCGAAGGCCTTACTCGAGAAAGCCGACCGGGTTCGCGACAAGGTTCCAACCGAGGATGCCGCGGAACTCGATCGACTGTCGGAACGGGTCCGCGTCGCCCTGACCGACCGGGCCTGGGGCGACCTGTCCTCGGCCTCGAACGAACTCGCGGACGTGCTCTTCTACCTCGAAGACGCGTGACCGGCAGTTTCGCGGTGCTGACTCAGCCTCCGGTAAGGAAGGCGTGCATCGCGAATCCGAGTCCGGTTGCGGCCACCCCGCTCAGAAGCATCACCACCAGCCCGACCCGCCGGGTCGCCTTGATCTGCCACCACATGAAGAGACCGCTCAATCCCCAGAAGCACATCGTGAAGGCCATCGCGTCGACAATGATGGCCCAGAACCACTTCGCGTTGGTGTCCCCGGGATAGCCGTGGGCGAGGTGTAACCGGGTCAGGAATCGGCGGACGCTGAGTTCGGTTGCCGGTTTCGCGTCGGCGGGGGCTCCGGTGACGCTCTGGGTCAATGAGTTGTAGCTCGCCGTCCACGTTTTGCCGTCGGCTTCGACGGGGAACACGAGGTCCGGAACCGAAGTCACGGTCACTTCTCCTGTCGGGAACCCGTTCCTTTCGAGGACGGTCGGCACCGCCCCCTTGACCCGCTCGTGGATGGGTGATTCGAGCACGACGGCGTCGGGTGCCGATCGGGTGCGTCCCCCTTCGCCACCCGATCTGCCACCGCGGCCGCGACCGCCAGTACCGGGACTGTTCTTGCTCGCGAACGGCGCTTTTTCGCCATCCTTCTTCTCGACGACCGGGGAGGTGCGGATGGTTCCGCTGCCGTTTTTGACATCGATCAGGACGTTGATCGAAACCTCGGGCGATTTCACGGTCGCAAACGCGAACTCTCGGCCGGCGTACTTCGCGTCCCCGACCCGCCTGTACGGCGTCGCCGGTTTCTGGAGCTCAATGAGCTTTGCCACCACCTGGTCTGCCTGCTCGTTCGGCGACGGAACCGATTCCATCGGCGTGCCGAGAAGGGATTCTCGGGAGAAACTGGTGGTCGGTTGATCGCTGAACGCGGTGGGGTGGTTGAAGAGGAAGGCCGTGACGCCGTAGAGAATCGCCCAGGGGAAGAGGAACAACCCCATGTAGAGGTGCCCGCGGCGGACGAGGTGCATGATCCGTTTGCGGATTGGCCGGGCCGCCGCACGCGAGATGGGCATCGCGTCTGAAGTTGGAACTTCCAAAGTCGGTGCCGTCGACGTTGCCCCACCCGCCACTTCGAGGGAATCCGGATCGCTTTTGAGCATGGGTTGTCCAACCGTGTTGAAGTTCTGGAGCCGCATGGCGGGGCAGAAGTGCCGCAGGCTGGAGCAAGCTCGGGTTAGTTGAGATCGAATCTCAGAGAAAGTACGGTCAGGGGTTCCCCACCGCAAGCCGTTTTTGCGTCAATCCGGGACTTCTCATCATTCCCCAAAATCGTTGAGGATCCGCAATTCGCCGTCGGGTTGCCACTCGAAGACGGCAAAATCGGCGGGGTGGCCGGGTTCCAGGTTGGCGGGGGGAAGGGCCATCAATTCGCGGGGGCGAGAGGTTGCCATCTCGATCGCGTCGGCGACGGAAACGCCGGCCATTCGCACCATTCCGGCGACGCAGCGGTCGGTGAAATGGCCGGAACCGGCGAGGAATGGCGTGCCGGCGACGACGATTTTCCCGCTCGGCAGAACTTCCAGCTCCGTTCCCCAGTCGCGGTAGATGCCGGGCGGCGAGCCGGCGAGGGGGCCGGAATCGCAGGTGATCAGGACCCGGCTCGGAGTTTTCGCCCGCACGATCGTCTTCACAACGGCCGGCGGAAGGTGGTGGCCATCGGAAATGACGCTCGCGAAAAGCTCGTCGGCCGCCAGTTGTTCCCACAGGTAGTTGTCGTGCCGGGGAATCTGGGCGTGGGAACCGTTGCCGAGATGGGTGCTGGTTCGAGCCCCGGCGGCGACCGATTCGCGGATCCGTTGCGGCGTCGCTGACGTGTGCCCGATCGCCACAACGATTCCGGACGCGGCCAGTTTCTCGATAATTTCGAGGGCGCCGTGCCGTTCCGGGGCGAGTGTCACCATCCGGATTCGCCCGCCGGCCGCGTCCTGCCAGCGGCGGAACTCGTCCCAGTCCGGGTCCCGCGCGTGCTCCCGGGGGTGGGCCCCGCGAGCGCCGTCCTCCGCCGAGATGTACGGCCCCTCGAGGTGGAAGCACGGCATCCGCCGGGCGAGGTCGGCGTCGGTGTCGAGGATTTTCGAGAGGTTCGCGAACGCCGCCCGGATCGGCTCTGACCCCGCCGTGATGATCGTGGGGCAGAAGGTTCCGATGCCGTGGCGGTGACACTCCGCTGTCACCGTGCGAACCTGGTCCGGAGTCAGGGTCGGGTCGCCGAAGCCGATCCCGAGGCAGCCGTTGATCTGGACATCCACGAAAGCCGGGGAAACCCAGCAAGTCGATGACTCGGAAGACGGCTCGACGGCGGCGATGACCCCGGCGTGGTGCGTGATCGCGATCGGCTTCCCGGTGGCGTAGTGCCGAGCGTGAAGAGTGGGCATGACACGGTTTCCCCGAGGTTCAACCAGATTCTCTGGGTTGTCATCCAATAGCTAAGGGCTAACAGCTAAACGCTAGACTCGAATTCGAACTTTTTTCGAGTCTAGCGTTTAGCTGTTAGCCCTTAGCTATTGGATGTCACCTCCCGGCGAGCGAGCAATTCGTCCACTCCCAGAAGATTGACCTGCATCCCTGCGAGGACGTGAGGAAACTGTACGGAGGAATCGACTTCAAGTTGGGTAAACTTTGCGGCCGATACCGGTGATACGGGTTACTCAACCAACCCGCCGGGGCCGCCATGACGAAACATCGCTTTGCACTGATCGTTCTCGCCGCCTGGGTCGGAGCCGGGGCGGGGTGCTCGCGTCAGCACTACCGCAACCGGGCGGACAAGGACGTCGAGGGGGTGATCACGCAGAAGAACGTCTTCCCGGAATGGAAGGTCGAGAACTGGCACGTCTATCCGGATCCACGTGCGCGCTTTGCAGACCCGTCGGTGCCGGACTACCCGCCGTACCCGCCGGATGACTACGCCGCGCACGTGCTGTCGCCAAACCCACAGCATCCGGGCCGGGGCGGGGTCGGCCGCAACGAGGGGGATGCTTACCTCCAGCAGGTCGTGTGCTGGGACGCGCAGAACCGGTACGAGGATCAGGCCCGGGCGGCGGAAGCGAAGAAGCTCGCCGGTCCGTCGGAGATCGATCCGGACATGCCTGGGGGCTACAGTTCCGACGATCCCGCCAACCCCAGTCGTGGGGAAGAGTTCGCGGCCATCTCCGGGGGGGCGGGGGCTTACCTGCGGACCTTCCAGACGCGGGAACAGCCGTTCCGCCTCCGGCTCGACCAGTGCCTCGAACTCGCATTGTTCAACAGCCGGGAATTCCAGGACCGTCGGGAAGACCTCTACCTGGCGGCTCTGCCGGTGACCCTGGAACGCTTCAATTTTGCGGCCCAGGCGTTTGCGACGGAGCAAGTCATTCGCGAGGCCACCGGTCAGGACCGCGGTGACGGGGCCGGGAACGGCTGGCGAATTTCGAGCACCGCCGGATTTACCCGCAACTTCGCCACCGGGGCCTCGCTTCTGGTCCGGCTCGCGAACCAGGTCATCATCGATTTCTCCAACGGCCGACCCGACCTTTCCGTGTCGAACTTTTCCCTCGCATTTATCCAGCCGCTCCTCCAGGGGGGCGGGTACGCCGTCACACTCGAGAACCTCACGCAAACGGAGCGGAACCTCCTGTACGCGATCCGCTCCTTCGCCCGGTTTCGGCAGCTTTTCTACGTCGTGATCGCGGGGAACGGGAACTACACCAACAACCCGTACGGCCTGCAGGGGCTCTCCGCCAACCTCGGCCGGGGAGTCGGGGCGAACCTGACCTCCAACCCGGTCGGCTACCTCGCAAGTGTCCTCCGCGGGGCCACCCTCGAAAACCAGCGGAAAAACGTCGCGTCGCTGGAGCAATTCCTTCGCCTGTTCCAGAACCTCAAGGAAGGCGGCGGGGTGACGGAACTGCAGGTCGTCCGCGTCGAGCAAAACCTCCTCCGGGGCCGGACGGATGTCCTCAACGCGACCCGCCAGTACCTCGACAACCTCGACGGGTTCAAGCTGCAACTCGGTCTCCCGACGACAGTTCCGATCGAACTCGACGACTCGCCCCTCCGCCCGATCCGCCGGCAGCTGGAGCGATTCGAGCAGGTCTACGCCCAGCTTCGCCAGGTCGAGACGGCGGCGGGAAAGTTCGACCCCAACGAAGCACCGGCGACCTACCGCACCCGCTGGACAAAACTTCTCACCGACTCCTCACTGGCCCGGGGCACCCCCTTCGCCGAACAATACCCACGGACCGCCGCCGCACTGGCCAAAGCGTCTGACGAGGATTTGGCGAAGCGGATGGCGGTGCTCGCCCAGCGCCGCCGGAAACTCCTCGACGCCAAGGCCGACCGGGAGTTGAAGAACCAGCCGGACACGGCGGAACAACTGGCGGAAATCGACGCCCTCGAGTACGAGGTCGATCGCATCCGCTTCGAGCAAGCCCTGCGACGGTACGAGTCCCGGCCCTGGGCCAAGGCTCCGAAAGATCGCCAGGCTGGCGAGCAGGCGGTCGCGTTCCGATTCGCCTTCGAAACGGGAATGCTGGTCGCGGTCCAGCCGCGGAATCAGAGGTTGGTCGCGATTCGCACGAGTTGGCCGGCCTTGCCGCATTTGACGATCAATGGGTGCGACGTGCTCCGGGCCCCGCTGGACGATGCATACGTGACGATTGGGCAGGCGGCGCTGACGAATCGGTTCGATCTCATGAATGCACGGGCGCAAGTGGTCGATGCCTGGCGAGCGATTACCGTGCAGGCGAACGCATTGCAGGGGGTCTTCAACGTGAGCTATACTTTGGATAGCTCCAGCCCCGACCCCGGGAGCCAACCGCTGGCTCTTGGCGGATCCCGGTCCCGACACCGGATGATCCTCGACTTCGAACCACCGTTTGTGCGTCGGGCCGAGCGGAACCAGTATCGGGCCGCCCTGATCTCCTACCAGCGATCCCGGCGGAACCTGATGGCGTTCGAGGACAACGTTCTGCTCGACACCCGACAGGATCTGCGACAGTTGCGGCAACTGGCGGAGGCGTTTGCCCTCCAACAACGGGCCATCGAACTCGCCTACGCCCAGGTCGACAATGCCCGCGGAACCTTCGTCGCACCCCCGGACCCGTCCGCCCGCGACACCGCTGGCAGCGTCGCCGCCCTCACCCAGCAACTGCTCGAAGCCCAGAACAGCCTGCTCCAAGCCCAAAACGACCTGTACACGACCTGGACCAACTACCTGACCGCCCGGATGGAACTGTACCTCGACGTGCAACTCCTCCCGACTGACGCCCGAGGGAACTGGATCGATGAGCCCGCACCAAGCGAATCCACACCCGGTCAATCTGGACCTCCCCCCGGTCTCCCACCCGCTCCCGCCGCTCCCGGTGTCGGGGTCGAACGGCTCCCAGCCCCTCGCCCCGCCAACGAGTGACGTGCTGGCGGCGGACGGCACGCTGGAACCGCCCGCACCGCCAACCCGGCCCCGATCCCGACTGCTCCGCCGGGGTATTCTCGTCGGGGCAGTCGTCGCTGCCGCCATCGTCGTCCCACGGCTGCCCGTCCGCCAGTACGTCCCCTTCCTGGGAACCGCCGCCCGCCCGGACCTGCTGACCCACACGGTAAAGCGGGAGTTCTTGCCCGTTTCCGTTGTCGAGCGTGGAACCCTGGAATCCGTGGAGAACCGCGAGGTTGTCTGCCGGGTCAAGGCCGGCTCCCGCGGCACCTTCTCCAGCACCATCAAGTGGGTCATCGACGACGGGACGATGGTCACCAAGGGCCAGCTTCTGATGGAGCTCGACGACTCCGCGCTCCAGGAGCAGTTCCGGGCCCAGAGCATCGTCGTCGAGAAAGCCAAGGCCGAGTGGGAAAAGGCGGACTCGGATTATGTGATCGTGCAAAAGCAGGGGGAATCCGATATCGCCCTCGCGGTGGCTGCCCTGTCCGTCGCGGAACTGGACGTCGAGAAGTATCTCGGCCTCCGGGTCGACCACTCCCTCGACCCGATCGGTGCGGTTCTGGGCGGGGTGACGACGCTGACCGAGCGGGGCGAGTACCGCCAGCGCTACGACGATGTTTCCGGCCGACTCAAACTCGCCGAGTCCGACCTCGAAGCTTACCGCGACCGCTTCGCCTGGGCCGAGCGATCCGTGAAGCTCGGCTACCTCACCGCATCCCAGGCCAAGGTGGAGCAGTCCAAGTACGCCGGCGCGACCGACAACCTCGAGAAACTCCAGAAGGAAAAATACATCCTCGAAACCTTCCTCCGACAGCGGGAACTCACGGACCTGCTCTCGAAGGTCGACGTCGCCCGGATCGACCTCGAACGCGTCACCCGGCAGGACACCGCCAAGCGAGCCCAGGCCGACTCCGTCCGACGCACCGCGAAATCGGTCTACCTCCAGGAACTCGAGAAGCTCACCGACACCGCGGACCAGATCGCCCGGTGCAAGCTTCTCGCCCCGCAAGATGGGATGGTCGTCTACTTCAAGCCCGAATCCAGCCGCTTCAGCAGTTCCAACCAGAACCTCATCGCGGTCGGGGAACAGGTCCGGGAGGGGCAGAAGCTCATGCGGATCCCGGACCTTCGCCGGATGCAGGTCAACACCAAGGTCCACGAGGCGATGGTCTCCCGCATCCGCGGCGACGAGCGTCAGGGGACCGGCTACTTCGACGTCCTCCGAGCCGGGATGGGGATCAACTCCGACGGCTTTACCCGCCTCGTCGGGGGAACCATCGCCAACCACGAAACCACTCTCGCCAGCCTTCGCGACCAGTTCCACGACTCCGAGTACACGGTCATCATGGAGGGGCAGAAGGCGAACGTCCGCGTCGATGCCTTCCCCGATCACGTCATGCGTGGCCACGTCCGCGTCGTGGCTCCAGTCGCATCCATGGCCGACTTCTTCACCTCGGATGTGAAGGTTTACCAGACCTTCGTGACGATCGACGAGTATGTTCCCGGGTTGAAGCCGGACATGAGCGCGGAGGTGACGATTGCCGTCGACCCACCGATGGAACCCGTCCTCGCGATCCCGCTGCAGGCGGTCGTGGGCGGTGCGGAAGGCGGGCTCAAACGCCGGGTCTTCGTGATCGACTCCACCGGCCCCGTCGAACGGGAGGTCGTCCTCGGGACATTCAACGAGAAGATGGTCGAGATCCGCGAGGGAATCGCGGAAGGCGATGTCGTCGTGTTGAACCCGAAGGTGCTTCTCGGCGACACCAAGGTCAAGACCCGCGACGAGGCCGAGGCCCCGAGTCGAAACGGCTCCAAGGGCGGAGCCGGAAAAAGCGGGAAAGGCAAAGGAAACCCCAAGGGCGGCCCCGGCAAGGCTCCGCCGATGAAACAGTAACCGGACCAGGACCCATGCCCGCACTCGTTCGCGTCGTTGATCTCGTCAAAGATTACCACATGGGCGACGTGACCGTGAACGTCCTCAAGGGGCTCACGCTCTCGTTCGAGGAGGGGGATTTCGTCGCGCTGATGGGTCCGTCCGGGTCCGGGAAATCGACCCTCATGAACATCCTCGGCTGCCTCGATCGGCCGACGCGGGGGCACTACTACCTCCGCAACCGCGACGTCTCCGGCATGACCGACGACGAGCTTTCCGAGGTGCGGAGCGGCTACCTCGGATTTATCTTCCAGGCCTACAACCTCCTGCCGCAGTACACCGTCGTGGAAAACATCGAGCTTCCGCTCGTCTACCAGGGGATCCCGCTCGACCACACCACGAAGGCCCGCTGCATCGCACTTGCAGAAATGGTCGGGCTCGGGCAGCGGCTCGACCACCGACCGCTGCAGCTTTCCGGGGGCCAACAGCAACGCGTGGCGATCGCCCGCAGCCTGGTCAACGACCCGCAACTGATTCTCGCCGACGAGCCGACAGGGAACCTGGATTCTCGCACCAGCGTGGAGATCATGCAGATGCTGACCGGGCTCAACCGGGCCGGGAAAACGATCATCATGGTGACGCACGAGAACGACATCGCCGCATGGGCTCGCCGGGTGATCCGCCTTCGCGACGGGATTGTCGAGTCCGACGAACGGAATGACCTGCCGACGTCGGATCCCGAGATTCCCGGTGATTTGCCACGGGTCGAAGCGAAGAAACACGGCATCCCCGCCTGAGTCGCCGGGGTTCCGGGAGGGCGAGGCTCCCGCCGAGCCGTGGTGTCTTTGGGAGGGCGAGGCTCCCGCCGAGCCGTGTTGTCTTTGGGAGGGCGAGGCTCCCGCCGAGCCGTGTTGCCTTTGTGAGGGCGAGGGTCCCGCCGGGCCGG
>CAZKIQ010000044.1:0-43817 GCA_964552815.1 uncultured Alcaligenaceae bacterium
CACCTCACCACCCCACCACCCCACCACCCCACCCCCCCACCACCCCACCACCCCACCACCCCACCACCCCACCACCCCACTACCTCACTACCTCACCAGAGAACAGTGGCACGTCCGCTCGCATGAGCATTCCGAAGATTCCGCTCATCACGAAGGCGGCTGCGCCGGCGAACATCACCGGTTCCCACCCGCCCGCGACGGCGATCAACCCCATTAACGGCGGCGCGATCCCCGCTCCGAGGTTCCCCCACATGTTCGCCCACCCCAGCACCGTCGCCGCCTGCTTCCCGCCGGTGTCCTGCGCGAACGCCCACGCTGACGGCACGCCGAAATCCTGGCAGATCGACATCACCGCCAACGCCGCGACCACCCACCACACCCCAGGTAGAAACGGCACACACGCCAGGGCGATCGCGCAGGGCAGCTTGAACGCCCCCGCCGGAATCGACCGCCCCCATCGCTTGCCCCGGTTCCGACTCAGCCGATCCGTGAACCATCCTCCCGCGAGCATTCCGAACGCCGCCACGAAGAGAATGATCGTGTTCATGAACCCGATCCGATCCACCGGCTGGTTGTACGCTTCCTTCAAGAACCTCGGCAGTTGCGTGATCAGGAACACCCAGCCGACGTTGGCGAAGAACTGGTTCACCGAGAAAAACCACTGATTTCGGCTCGCGGTGAGATTCCGCCAGGGGATGGCGTCGGACGCCGACTCGGGAAGTTTCGCCTGACCCGTCTCGATGAGGTCGACCTCGGCCTGGTTCGCCCACGGATGTTCTCGTGGCCAGTTTCGGGCGACGACCCAGAAGAGCCCGCCCATCCCGATGCCGAGGATTCCGTAAAGTGCGAGCGTAGGACGCCAACCTTCCCCGTGGATTTGCCGGATCGATCCCGGCACGGTCTTTTCGATGACGAGTCGGTTCAATCGCTCCGATTCCTGCGGCGTGCGCACCGAAGGTGGTTTGTCGAGGATCGCCTGCCCATCGAAAGCCAGCTTCTCGCGAACCGCGGACACATCGGCAGTTCCCGATTTCTCGATCAGGCTTGGCCCGCGAATCTCCTCGTTGACGATCGACTCGACCCGGCTCGGCGGAATCGAGAAGAATACTGCGGGACCGCCGCCCAGTCCCATGGCCGAGAGTTGTTCCGGGCCCGGTGTCGCGGTCACGCGTTCGCGGATCTGGGCTCGGACGGAGTCAAACGGCCCGGGATTTTGCGGCTGACACAGCGCCTGCCCAAAAGTCGCCGGGTTGAGAACAGCTTTCCCATCAACTGTTGCCGATGTGTCCATTGGCACGAACGCGACGATGAGCAATCCCGTCAGCCAGGTCGCGCCGGCTCCGCCGAACCGTCCGCCGAACGCGACGACGCTACTCGCAAACCCACGGGAACGGTCAGGCACCCACCGCTTCACCACGAGCGCCGCCGTCGGATATGCCCCCGCCTGCGACACCCCGAGGAGAAATCGCGCGATGAAAAGTGTGACGAAATCCTGGGCGAACGCGATGAACACGCCGAACACCGACCAGCCGAGCATGTACAGAGCCATCATCACCCGCGGGCCGTACCGCTGACTGAGCCACCCACTCGGCACCTGCCCAAGGGCGTACGCCACGAAGAACGCCCCGAACGCGAGATCCATCTGGAACCGGGAGATTCCGAGATCTTCGCGGACGTAACTATCCGCGACGCTGAGGCAGACCCGCTCCAGGTACAGAAGGACGGCCGCGAACATCGCGACCAGGATGATGTAGTAGCGGATGTGCGTCGGCCGCACGGACGGGTCGGACATGGTGGGATCAAACCAGGGACACAGGGCGGATCGGCCCATCCTGACAGAACCGCACCTCGCCGGCAACCAGGAAACTCGCCTGTATTCCCGGCTCCCGTCGTGCCGCTTCTTGAGTTTCGGCAGTTACCTCCGAAACAGGCCGAGGTGTCGGAAGTAGACCTCGAGCGTCAGGAGGTTGAAGCAGGTGGTGCCGAGCCGGCCGTACCCGCGGTTCGAAGTGTCGGGGTCCCAGCTTCCCCCGCCGGCCTCGTTGTCGGGAGTTTGTGTCTTCAAGAGGAGCTCGCGGGTGGGGGTGCTCCAGAATTCGGCGCGATCTTTCCGATCCAGGCGGTGCAGAAGCAGGCTCCCGAGGAAGCAGAACTGCGCGTCGAAATTCTGGGGCGTCGGCCGGTCGCGGTAAAGAGCGGCGACGCCGAGTTGCATCCCCCGGGTGGAGCCGTCCCACTGGTCGGTGACCAGCCGGGTCGTCAGGGCCGCCGCGGTGGCCGCAGGTGAGGTCGGAGAATCGGGCTTCTCACGGTAGATGCCGCGGAGCTTGTTCGTGTGCGTGTCGAGAAACTTGCTCGTAGAGCGCAATGTGGTTTCGGGAATGACGAGTGATGATTGAAGGTCGGAACGCATAACCATGCACGCCCAGCTGGTGGTGGAAACATCGGATTCCCCGGCGGGTGTGTTATTCCATCCCCCATTCTTGTTTTGCTTCTTGATCAGGTGGTCGGTCGCTAACAGGGCGGGTTCCAGAAGGTTCTTGTCCCCGGTGAGGTCGTGGGCCTCGCAAAGAGCGATCGTTGCGAAGCAGTGCGCAGTTGTGGTTCGGGCGGCCTCGAAACTTCCGTCCTTCTTCTGGGACTTGACCAGGAACTGGATTCCGTCCGCGACGGTCTGCCGATACTGGCCGTCCGCTTTGTGGGTTGCCCCGGCTCCGAGGAACGGCAGGAGAGCGAGCCCGGTTCCGGCCACAGGATCGACCTGGTTCTCGGGAAGGCCGTCAAATTCCCAGGATCCGTTCTTTTTCTGTTGCTTCCGCAGCCAGTGCAGCCCGGTGGCGATGGCTTGCTCCGTCTGCCGGTTGGCCGCGTTTCCGGGGGCGAGTTCGAGTTTCGATTTTGCGAACCGGGCCGGGTAAGAATTCTCCGGTTGCTTCGATCGATCGCCAGGAACCGGTGCCGCAAGGGCGAGGTACGCCCCGACCCCGGAGATCAGCAAGAAGGCGAGGGTCAGTCGGACGCGAATCAGGTTCGACATCGGATACACTCCGTTTGCGAGAAAGAATGCGGGGCCAGAACCGGTGCCGTGGTTGGCCAGCTGGACTGCCGCGTCGACCGTGGCGGGCACGAGAGCCGCGGTGGCTGTGCTCGACGGAATTGCGGCCAGGGCGGTGGCAGCCAGCCCCGGCACGATTCCCCGGCGAGTCAGGCGATCCCGGAGCTTCCGTTTTGCGGTTGCCAGTCGGGAGTCGACGGTCCCCTGGGGACACCCCAGACTCCGGGCCGCTTCCCCGCTGGTGCACCCCTCCAGGCAGCAGAGCACGACGACGGAGCGGAACCGCTCGGGAAGCTGGTCGAGTTCCTCGTCTAGGACCTGTGCCAGTTCGCGCGACCCGGCCGAGTTCGCCGGATCGACCGTGCGGACGTCCGGGATGCGATCGGGCAGGGGGGCGACCGACTGCCGGAAGTTCGCACTCCTGGCTTTCCCGGCCACCCGTGTGGCGACGCGATGCAGCCAGCCCGGCAAGGCATTCCCGTTCCCGATCCGGCTCGCGTACCGTGCGAGAACCAGAAAGGTGGCCTGGTAGGCGTCATCGGCGTCGGGCCCGTGTCCCAGGATTCGCCGACATGTCGCAAGGACCATCGGCCCATGGCGCACGACGAGACTCTCGAACGCCGCCGGTTCCCGAGCACCGGCAAATCGAGCGAGCAGATCCGCATCCGACCCCTCTTGCGAACGGGACCGGCGAAGCGTGGCCAGCAGGGAACTCACAGGTCGGGCAGACAAACTTCCTCCGGCCCCACGGGCGTCACGGCACCGAGAAAGAGCCCCGTCCCGGTCTCGCACTTCGATTGTTTTCGAAAATTCTGGTGGAGTCCGTCGCCCGGGGACTGTTTCCCGAGAAATCTCGTGAAACTTCGCATTTTTCGGGAAGTGGACGACCACGGATCAGAAAAATCGTCACAGCTTTCCCCGCTTCCCGTGTCCCGGTTCTGATTTTCGCCCGGGCAATCGAGTCGTTGCGAGGCAAAATCTCTGCCGGATCCGGCAAAGTCGGCAGAGGTCGGAATTCCGGGGGAATTGTGGAAACTCCGGGGTTCCGCGACTCCGATTCGCTGGGGGAAGTTGCGTCGGGTTGCCGAAGTGAGAGAGGAGGAGACACGTTTGCCGTGTCAGGAGGACAGGGCCATGCGCAGGATTCGCACCGTCGGACTCGGCTTCGCATTCGCACTCGCGACCCAGACCGGTTCCGCCCAGGAACTGGTGCGGGCTGTCGGAGTGCAACCGGCCACCCCCCCCGCGTCGGCGGCGACACTGGGTCGTATCTCGGCGGCCCCGGCCCCGGATCCGGTCGGAATCTCGGTCCGCGGTCAGGCACCGATGCCGACACAGATGCCGTCCGTGATGCCGACAGCCATGCCGGTGGCGGGCAGTGGACTCGGAGCGCCTCGCCCGGCCGGGCCGACCGTCACGGAAGTGCGGACCCCCGAGGGAACCCCGGCTCCTGGAACGGCCCCCGCACCCGGAACTTCCGCCGCTCCCGCGACCGGAGTTCCCTTCGCGGCACCCTCGGTGCTGCCGTACTCGATGCCCGCTGCCGTCGGTGGCGGTGTCGCCCTCGACGACCCGCTCTTCGCCGGCGCCAACACCCTGCCCGGCGGCGGGGTCGCCACCCACAACCGCTGGCAGGTCTCTGCCGACTATCTCCTCTGGTTCACGAAGAGCTACGGAATCCCGCCGCTGGTCACGACCAGTCTGCCCGCCTCGAACGGAATCCTGGGCATGCCCGACACCGGGGTGGTGGTCGGGAACCGGTCTTTCACGGACACCCTCCACTCCGGCGGACGATTCTCGGCCACCTACTGGATGGGCCAACGCGAACTCTGGGGGCTGGACGGAAACATCTTCTTCCTCGGGCGAAACGGGGCGTCGGTCACCGCAAACTCGGCGACGTATCCCGTCTTAGCCCGGCCGTTCGTGAACCTCAACCAGGGGATCCAGTTCTCCGAACTCGTCGCATCCCCGGGCCTCGCGGTGGGTGCGGCCAACGTCAACATGGACACCTCGCTCTGGGGTGCCGAGATGAACGTCCGACGCTACATCGCCTCGACCTGCTGTGCCCGACTCGACTGGCTCGCGGGTTTCCGATACATGGAGCTTAACGATGACCTCAAGATCACCGAGAGCTTCATCCGTTCCCCCGGATCGGCGATGACCCCCGGGGTGCCGAACATCCTCTACGGCACGGTCCAGGATCAGATCCGCACCGAAAACCAGTTCTACGGCGGCCAGGTCGGGTTGGTCGGGGAAATTCGCCGGGGCCGGTGGTTTGCCAACGCCCGGGGTACGGTCGGGATCGGTACGGTGTTCCAGACCGTGGAAATCGGCGGTTCGCAGTCGCTGATGTTCGACACCGGCCCGGCGGCGGCGGCCGGTGGTCTGCTGGCACTTCCCGGGGCGAACATCGGGCGATTCTCCCAGCACAAGTTCGCCGTCATGCCGGAAATCGGGCTGCAGGTCGGGTACCACGTGACCCAGCACGTCCGACTCGCGGTCGGGTACAACTTCCTCTACCTCAGCAGCGTCCTCCGACCGGGCGACCAGATCGACCCCGGCCTGGATGTGACGCGGATCCCGAACTTCCCGCTCAACCCGAGCCCGGCCCCGCTCGGCGTCGTCCGGCCAAACGTCCCCATGAAAGAAACCGATTTCTTCGCCCAGGGGATCTCGTTCTCGATCCAGTTCACCTGGTGATCCCAGAATCTGAGCCCTCGACCGCGAACCCTGATGTGTCACGGTCCGCGGTCGAGGTCGGTCAAGAGGTAGATCGCGACCGCCGTCCCGAAGATGGCGAGTGCCCCGGCGGCGATGGTCCCAAGGGACAGGGGTCGGAACTGCAGCGGTTCCCCGCGGGAAAGCCGGCGAATCGACCGCCAGTGGTTCACCGCCGAGCACGCCGTCACGATGACCCCGAAGACGACCAGGAGCGTCCCGAAGAACAACGCCGGCCCGAACTGACGCGGAACCGGTAACCCCTGGACGTCCGCCATTTCCCGCAAAAAGAGCCCGAACTTCGCGACGACGAACCCAAACCCCATCAATGCGAGCCCGGTCCGCACCCACGCCAACAGTGTCCGCTCCGCAGCGAAGAAGTCGCGAACATCCCCCTTCGCCGGAGCCGAGGAACCATCACTATCGCCGGCCATCGTCCACCTCGGAATGTCGAAGGAAACCGACGACTATTCTGGAAATAGGGTGGTGGCCCCAGAACGGGAAGCCCGACGCGTGAGGGAGGGATGTTCGGTATCCCGGAATAGAGAGATAGCCCGAAGCGTGAGCGAGGGCAGAATCACATCCCTCGCTTACACTTCGGGCTAACACAGTTCCAGGGTTAGCCCGACGCGTGAGCGAGGGCAGAATCAGATCCCTCGCTTACACTTCGGGCTAACACACCGGCCGGTCCTTTTCAGTCGCTGCTCTCGTCAAAACAAGGAAACGGAGTGGATGTCACAACAACCCTCGCTGACACGTCGGGCTAGATCCTTGCTGACCACACCGGCTCCGGGGAGATCGACCGGACCTGCGATCTCGCGTTGGGATCACTTCGACCGAAACGTGTCGCACTGGACCAGGGAGTGGATCAGGGAACGCAAGCCGTAACCGTCCCCGGCAGTCGATTTGACGACGGTGTCGATGGTGGTCTGATCGGCGTAGCTGCTCGGTGCGCCGGTGGCGTAGGTGAGCAGGTGGCGGGTGACGCCGCGGGCGAGCTGCGCGGGGTTGTCGGCCAGGAACTTCCGGAGTTCCCCGACGCCGGAGAAGGCTCTGCCGTCGGGGGTTTCGCCGCTTGGGTCGACGGGGAGGCCGTCCTTCCACCGCGGTTTCCCCTGCCGCTGGTTCGGGGGAAGCTTGGCGACGTCCGGGTCGGCGACGCGGTAGTGGGTCCGGAATCGGCCGGTCACGTCGAAACTTTCCAGGGCGAAGCCGTACGGGTCGAACTTGGCGTGGCAGGCGGCGCAGGACCCGCTGCCGCGGTGGAGGGCGAGTTGCTCGCGGAGCGTCTTCGCGCCGCGGGTGTCGGGCGTGACCGGCTCGATGTTCGCCGGCGGCGGCGGGATCGGCGTCCCGAGCAGCCGCTCCGCCACCCAGACGCCGCGCTTCACGGGGGAAGTCAGCGTCCCGTTCGCCGTCACCTTCATGGTCGACGCGTGGGTCCAGATCCCGCCGTACGGGGAATCGGCAGGAAGCTGGATTTCCCGGAATTCGTTGCCGGCGACGTCGGGCAGGCCGTAGTGCTTCGCGAGCCGCTCGTTGACGATCGCCCATTTCGGGGCCACGAACTCGCGGACGCTCAGGTTCTTGTCGAGGATCTTGCGGAAGCTCGCGCGGGTTTCCGTCAGGCTCGAAACCTTCAGAAGCTCGTCGTACCCCGGGTAGAGGTCGCGGTCCGGGGTGGTGTCGTCGATCCCGCGGAGGCCCAGCCACTGGTCGGTGAAGTCGGCGACGAACCGCTCCGACTTCGGGTCCGAGAGCAGGCGGTCGGTCTGTTCCCGCAGGATTTTTGCGTCGGAAAGTTTCCCCTTCCGGGCGAGGTCGAGCAGAGGCTCGTCCGGGGTCGAGTTCCACAGCAGGTACGACAACCGCGACGCGAGGGCGAAGTCGTCGAGTTTCCCGGGCTTCTCGACGACGCAGAGGAAATCCGGGGAAGTCAGGAACGTCGAGACTTCCTCCAGGAACGCGGCCCGCAGGCTGGCCCCGTCATCGAGGCGTTTCCGGACGTTGATGACGGCCGTTTCGAGTTCCTTCGCGGTCAGGTCCCGGCGGTAGAGCCTCGCCCCGACGCGGTGGAACGTCTTCCGGACGGAGGCGAGGAACTCGTCGCGCTCGGCGGGGGGGAACTTTTTCTGCGGCCGGTTGGAGCGAATCTTCTCGAGCATCGCGGGGGAAAAGTCGGCCCCGAGGAGCTGGTCGCCGGCGAGCGGGAGTTCCGGTTCCTCGATCTCGACCCACTGCACGGCGAGGCCGGGGCCCTTGCAGTTCTTCGCCTGGGTGTTCTTCGGAACTGGGACGCCGAGGCCGAACGGGATCAGCCGGAACGAGTCCGAAATTGGCGCGATGTCGTTGTCGAGCCGGGTGCGGAGGTAGATTTCCGTCTCGAGAATCGTCGGCTTCCCGGGTTGGGCTTCGAGAACCTTCACGAGTTCGATCATCTGCGGGTAGGCCCCGGTGTGGCCGGCGTAGATCCCGAACGGAAGGGGTTTGTCGGTCTGGTAGCCGTAGACGGCGAGGCGGAGCTTGTGCACCCCGGGGACGCGGGCCCCCCAGCCACCGGTGAGCTTCCCGTCCGGCGACTTCTGGCGGAGCGGGCCGGACGTGGTGTCGGTGTTGAACGAGACCATGGTCCCATCGGGGAGTTCGAGGATATGCCCCTTCGACTGCTCGCTCGGGCCGCCCCAGAGTTTGACCGTGCGGTCCTGCTTTTTCGGGAGCGGGAGGAGCGTCCGACTCAGGACGTCCTCGGCGATCCGGGAGTACCCCGCGGCGCCGGCGGCGGAGAGCGGCAGGGCGGCGGCGACCTTGTCGTACCCGTCGACACGGCCGTCGGACGGGAGGTCGCGGCCGACCGCGGGGCGGAACCCGAACAGATCGAGGATCGTGTTCGCGTACTCCGTCTTGGTCAACCGGCGGAACTTGCTGCGGCCTTCTTTCTGCTGCAATTCCGCGATTCCCCCGGCGAGGTCGGTGCGGACCCAGTCGGCGAGCGACTTTTTCTCTGCGGCCGTCAGTGGATCTTTCCCCTTGGGCGGCATCGCACCGGATTCGACCTGGTCGAGCACACGGAACCAGACGGCCGAGTCGGTGCGGAGTTTCTCCACCGCGGGCGGGCTCGACAGATCGAGGCCAGCCTTCGGCTTGGTTCCGCCGTGGCAACCGGTGCAGTGGGCGGCGAGGACGGGCCCGGCCTTCGCGGGGAAGGTGGAGGCGGGATCACCGGCAACGGCGAGGGTCGGGACGGCGATGGCGAGCACCGCCGCGAACGGGAAAGCGGTCCGGGGCATGCGTTCCTCGGGCTGGGGTGGGTGTGAGGTGACAGCGGGGTGTCACGCGAGGCCGGCGATCGTTCCGGTGCCGGAGCCGAAGCTGCCGGTTTCGACGCCAAATTTCTGGAGCATGTTCACGAAGAGCTTGCCGAGGGGGGTATTGTTGCGGACATCGCCGGCGATGTGCTGGCCGTGCTTGTGGCCGCCGCCGGCGAGCAAGATCGGCAGGTTGGTCGTGCCGTGGCCGCTCGCGTCGCCGAGGTTGCTGCCGATCAGAACCTGCGTGTGGTCGAGGAGCGTGCCGCCCGCTTCCTTCGTGTCGTGCAGGGACTTCAGGAAGTCGTGGAAGACCTGCATCTCCGCCTTCTCGATGATCTTCAACTGCGCGATCTTGGCCGGGTTCCGCCCGTGGTGGGAGAGCCCGTGGTGCCCCTCGGAAACGCCCGGGATCGGCGGCTTCTCGTCCATGCCGCGGATAAAGAGGGAAACGACGCGGGTGGAATCCGTCTTCAGGGCGAGGCGGATCAGCCCGAAGAGAACGCGGGCCCGGCCGATGCTGTCGCTGCGGTCGGAGAACGGGCTCGGGTACCCCTCGGTGGGGGCGGGCTCCTCGACCTTGGGCTTGGGTTTTGTCACCCACGCCTCGTCGGCGAGAAGCTGTTTCTCCATGTCGCGGACGGCTTCGGTGTAGTCGGCGATCTGTTGGCGGTCGTAGGCGGTGGCGTTCTTCTGCAGTTCCGCGAGCCGGCCCGCCATCCGGTCGAGGACGCTGCGGCCGTGCTTGAGACGAGTGATTTCCTTCTCGATTTCGTTTTTCTTTCCCTCCAGGAACATTTTTGCGAAGACTTCCGAGGGTCGGCTCTGGGCGGGGATTCCGGCACCGCTCGGGGTGTGCGTCAGCGGGCTGGAATCGAGCGTCGACAGCGTCAGCAGCGGGAACCGTGTCGCCCCGGCCACGTGTTTCGCCGCCAGGTAATCGAGCGAGACCGAGTTCCGGAAGCCCCCCTTGGTCGGGTGCTTCGCGCTGGTGAGGAAGCACGCCTCGGACGCGTGGTCGCCACCGATTTCCGGGTGGGAAATGCCCGAGAAAACGGTGTAGTGCTGCCGCAGGTCGGCGAGGAGTTGGAGGTACTCGCTGGGTTCGTAGTCCTTGCCGGGCTTCTCGGGGAAGAACGCCGGCCCGTACAGCCCGAAGCTGGTGCAGACCGACACAATCCGTTTCGGCGGTGCCGACGGGGCGGAACCGTCAGCCGCCCGGGAGAGGCATTCCAGCCAGGGGAGCGCAAGCACCACCGAGCCGGCCCGGACAAACTGTCGGCGAGAAACGGTCGAGGAATGCGAAATCACGTCGGCTCCCGGGGAAGTCGTCGAGGGAAATGGGTCGAGGGTGCAAGTGATTGCCCGGAATCCCGGGCGTTGGACAGGATTCTCGTCGAATCACTTCTGCGATTTTTCCGGCCGCTCGACGACGATGTCCCACTCGGTTTGCTCGGGGACCGAGAAGGAAATGCCGGATTCCCCGGGGTTCGTGAATCGTTGGTGAACTAACGGGCGGGCGGGGGCACCGGGACCGGGAAGAGTCTCGGCGCCGGATATGTAGACGCGGTAGGTTCCCGCCCTCATTCCGTCCGTGGGGGTGTTGGTCCCGATCTCGAAGGTTCCGTCGGGTCGGATGGAGCCCCAGGCCCCGGTGGGATTTTCCCCGAAATCCACAACGACCCTTCCCGTGTCGAGCGGTGTCCCGTCCGGAAAGCGGACCCGACCGCGAACCTTGTGCAGTTCCGTAGCACAGCCGAGGCTCGCCAACAGAAGTAGGGCGGGAACGAGGAATCGAAGCCGACGCATGAGGCGTCTCCGATGGATCACGGGAGATCGAGGGTCAGTCCGTCCGCCATGCTCCCGAGTCGGGAGAGCATGGTCTGGTTGATCGAGACGGGAATCGAGCGGACGGCTCCGTCGGCGAGGAGCATGTTGCAGACCCCGGGGTGCCAGGACCCGAGGGCGGGGCTGCTGTTGACGCTCAGTCCGTCGCCGTCTTCGGGACCTCTGGCAAGTCCGTGCTCGACGGATCCGCTGAGCCAGAAACTTCCGTAGGCACCGGGGCCGTTGTCGCGATTCCAGTGCGGGAACCCGTCAGTCCCGTTGTGTCCGGACGCCGCCGAGCGTGTGCCGCCACAGCAGGCTTTCAGCTCCGATCCGGAAAGGTGTTTTTCTCCGAGAATGGCGGTATTACTGAGGCCGTCGGTCACGGATGCAAATTTGGTTCGCGATTTCCAACCCTTGTACGGTTCCTGGAGGGGGTAGTAGGCGGCCTCCGCGGGGGGTGGTGTTGTGCTCCAGTTTGCGAGATGGATGAGGTTCTTGTCACCGGGCCCGACCGCCACTTGGAGGGCCTGCGTTTGCCGGTGCAGGTGTTGGCCGGGGTTGGTGATCGGACCGTAAATTCCCGTGAAGTGCCAGCGTTCTGACCCCGCGATCACCAATACATAATCGGTCGTGGTGCGGTTGTTGCGATTTCGCCGGGGACCGCCACGTGCGGGGCAGAACATGTAGGGCAGCGGTGGTGCTGCGTTGAGAGCGTTATAGTTCTTCTGCGACTCGCTCGATGTCCAGGCATCCACATGGGCGGTGTTCATGTTGGGATCTCCGTAATGGATCCCGGCGTCGCGATTGATCTGAGCGGCAAGTGCCTCTTGTTCCATGTAGGGAAGGATGAGAGCCCAAAACGTCAGCCCGCAATTCCCCGTAATTGCCGGCGGAAGCGCGTTGTAGGAGTCGTGGTACATGTGAGTCGCCAGGCCGATCTGCTTCAGATTGTTCGTGCACTTCGTGCGGGCGGCCGCCTCGCGAACTTTCTGCACCGCGGGGAGAAGCATCCCGATCAGGATCGCGATGATCGCGATCACCACAAGAAGCTCGATGAGCGTGAAACCCGGTCGAGAATCATGACGACTCACGGGAAACCTCCCATGACGGAGTGAGAATCAAAGTGAGGATCCGCGGCGAGTCGAAGGCGGATCGCGAGACTTGAAGGGGGATTGCCCGACACCCGCCCGGACTGGACAAAATTTTTCGCCACCTCTTCCGGGAACCTTCGCAAAAATTCTGTCCAATCGGGATTCCGTCGGGAAAATGCTGGGGCGAAGCGAGCGACGGGGTACGCTGCAGGAATGACCGATCCACCTCTCTCCGCCGACTTCCCGGCCAACACTCCGGGGTCGGAGGACTGGTTCGTGGCCCTGCTGGCACCCACGCAGATGCGGCTGTACCGCTACGTCGCGACGCTAGTCCCGAGCCGGGCCGATGCGGAGGACGTGTTCCAGAAAACTCTGCTCACAGCCTGGCAGGAACGCGCGAAGTTCGACCGCAACCGGGATTTCTTCTCCTGGCTTTGCGGTGTCGCTCGCAACCACGTCCGCCATCATGCCCGCTCGGCCGCCCGGTCGCGGGCCGTTTTGGCTCCGGACGTGCTCGAACAACTGGCCGACCGCCTGGTCGAGGAAGACGATTATTTCGAGCACCGGCAGGCTGCCCTCGCTCGATGTTTGGATCGTCTTCCCGCCAAGACGCGCGACCTCGTCCGGCGGTTCTACCAGACTGACCGGACCATCAAGGAATTCGCGATCGAAATCGGATCCGGTGCCGAGGCGGTTTACAAGTCCCTGCAGCGGATCCGGTCGGCATTGCACGAGTGCGTGACGGAGACACTGGCCCGGGAGACTGGTCGATGAGCGAAGCACATGACTCGGAAACCAGCGTGATTCGAGAACTCGCGGATCGGTACGCGCTCGGGAATCTTTCCCCCGTGGAGTCGGACCGTCTGGGGGCGATGCTGCGAGACAACCCGGTCGCCCAGCGGCAGTTTCTGGAAGTCGCCGGCATCCACGCACGAATTCGGGAGGAGTTTGCACACCCGGATCTCGCGACACCTGCGACCGGATCGCGTTTCCACTGGCGGTCTCTCGGAGCGGTCGCGCTGGCGGCGTGCCTGTTGCTGGGAACCGCGGTGTACCTTCTTTCCCCTCGTCCCGACGCCGATGCCGTCGCGGTTCTGCAGGCGACGGCCCAGCCGCGGTGGTCGAACCAGGCGCCCGACCCAGGGGCCCAACTCTCTGCCGGGCGGTTGCAACTGGAATCCGGGGTCGCGGAGATCGCGTTCCGCGGGGGTGCGGTGGCGGTCGTGCAGGGGCCGGCTGAGTTCGAGTTGGTCGATGCGTCCCGTGCCGTCCTGCACGCCGGGCGAGTGGTGGTGCGGGTGCCACACGGTGCGTCGGCGTTCGAGCTTTCCTCGGTTTTCGCGACAATCGCTCACGGAGGTGCCGAGTTTGGCGTCGGTGTCAGCCCGGATGTGCAGCCGGTTCTGCAGGTCTACGAGGGGGAAGTTCGGGTCGCGACAGAGGAACCAGCGGTCGATTCCCGCACGATCGAGGGGGGCCAGGCCGTCCGACTCGCACCCGGGCTCGGGGAAGTTCCCTTCCAGCCCGACCGCTTCGTGCGGGCACTTCCCGGCCCCGACGACCCCTCTGGCCGTGGGAAACTCCCCTACAACAAGTCCCGTCACCAGTCCATCAGCATCGTCCCCCCGCCGGGTCCGGTGACGATCGACGCCAACCTCGGCGACTGGGATCTCCGGCACCGGGTGCGGGCCGAGTGCGAGCCGCCGTACGGGAAGGATCACCACCTCGACGCCGCCATGATGTTCGACGAGAAGTTTCTCTACGTCGGGGCCCACGTTGGCGATCCGTTCCCGATGCGGAGCACGGTTTCCCCGCACGAGAACCGCGAACTTTACGGGATGGGTGGAGCAGTCGCGTTGCGAATCTCGACGGACCGTCGGGCAGGCTGGCCGGTTCCGGGGCTGGGGCGAGGGACCGAGTTCCGCCGACCACCGGAGCGGGTTTCTCGCAACGAGAAACTGGCCTCGCTGGTGTTGTGGTACCACGCCCCTACCGGTGAAGCCTGCCTCCACGCTCGGTACGGCATGGATCACCACGGGGCAGTGGTCAACCCGCCCGGCTACCGCGGGGCGTTCCGCCGCGACGCCGACGACCGGGGATACACCCTGGAGTACGCGATTCCCTGGTCTGTGCTTCACGCGGCCGACGACCCGCCCCGGGCAGGCGACACCCTCGGAGCCATGTGTCTGGTTCACTGGAGCGACCCCGGCGGTCGCGTCTGGAAGGGTCAACTCATCGAGGTCGAGAACCCCCGCGAACGCGGCTGGAACTTCGACAACGCCGGCACCTGGGGAAAAGCCATCTACCTCCCCCGCCCGAAGTGAGGTCGCCTGGCCCTCCGCGAGATCCAGGGATTGTTTCAATACTCACTCGCGGGTTAGCAGTTCCCCTCGAAGCACGGTCACGGCTTTGCCGGCGAGTTTGACGCGGTCGCCGGCCAGCATCACCTTCACGATTCCGCCTCGTTTCGAGGCCTGGTAGCCGACGATGTCCGACTTGCCGAGTTTCGCGGCCCAGTAGGGACCGAGGGCACAGTGGGCGGAGCCGGTGACGGGATCCTCGGGGATGCCCACGGCGGGGGCGAAAAATCGAGAGACGATGTCGGCATCCGGGCGGTCGGCCTTCGCGGTGACGATCACGCCGCGGGTCATGACTTGGCCGAGTCGGCGGTAATCCGGGCGGATGGCGGCGACCGCGGCCTCTGAGGGAAGCTCGCAGAAATAGTCCGTCCCGGTGTGGCCCACGAACGTCGGTTCCAGGCTCAGAGCTTCAATCAACGCCGGCGGCGGCTCCCGTCTCGAGACCTTGTGCGACGGAAAGTCGAGGGAAATCCATTCCCCATCCCGGTGAGCCGTCAGCAATCCGGACTTGCTCCGGAACCGGATCGGTTCGCCGGTCGGAACCCGTCCGGTTTCCCAGAGCGCGTGAGCGGCGGCGAGGGTGGCGTGGCCGCACAGGTCGACCTCGACGGCAGGGGTAAACCAACGGAGCCGCCAATCCTCATTCTCGCGTACGGGGAACGCCGTTTCGGAAAGGTTCATTTCGTTCGCAACCTTCTGCATCCAGTCCGCTGCCTGGGTAGTGTCGGAAAGGCAGACGGCTGCGGGGTTTCCGGCGAAGGGGGCGTCCGAGAATGCATCGATAATGAGAATGGGAGTTGACACAGATGGTCTCGCTGACGTGGTGGGTCGCGGGAGAGGTGTGGGAAGTGTACCTCGGTTCTGGAAGGGTGCAAATGGGTCCCCATCTTCCCGTGGTTACCGGGTCCTGGGGCAGGGGTCGGAGTGTTTTGGCGGGTCTTGTCGTCTCTGCGGAATCCGCCTCATGTCCGGGTTCGAGGGAGCCGATTGAAAGTGACAACAGGAAGGGTACGTCCTTCCGGGCGGCGCGGGGCTCCGAGAGGGGAACCGCCGCCGAGGGGGTGACCCGCTCACACCGCCGGGCAGGGGAAGCTTGGGCTACGGCCGAGTTCCCGCCCCGGGGCGGCAGTCCGTTCAGGAGCGTGCCATGCGGAAGAAGTTACTCGGTACGATCGCGGCGGTGGCCGCCGGGGCGGGGGCGGCGTTTGGACAGGCCCCCGCTTCGCCGGTTCCTGCCCCTCCCGCGGCCATCGCGCCGCTGGGAATGTACGGGGACGGGCTGACGCCCGCGACCCATGTTGACCCGGTTCCGCCGCCCGTCGGCGGCTTCCCGGGCGGTGACCCGATGGGCTTCCCCGGTGGAATGCCCGGCGGCGACCCGTCTGGGGCTCCGGGCTACCCCCCGCCGGGGCTGTATGGTCAGCCGCGGTGGGAGCAGCAAACACCCCGCTGGGCGACCCGGCCGGTCGCTCCGCACATGTGGTGGTCCGCGGATTATTTGCTCAACTTCGTCAAGTCCCAGCCGGCCGTGGTTCCCTTCGTGACCACCTCCGCACCGGGCGATGGCGGAATTCCCGGTGCTCCGACCACTCGGGTTCTCCACTCGACCTCGGACATGAATTACAACGTCGTCAGCGGTTTCCGCGTCAGCGGCGGCTTCTTCTGCGATTCCTGCCAGCGATGGGGGGTCGAGGCGACCGGCTTCGCCATGCAGCGAGCGGAGAACAACTTCTTCGCCTCCTCCGACCTCACCGGTCAGCCGCTGCTCGCCCGGCCGTTCCTGAGCGCCGCCAGCGGCACGCCCGCCGTCCTGACTGTCTCCTTCCCGAACTACGCCAGCGGGAATGTCCGCATCGTCACCGACAACCGTACCTGGGGTGCGGATGGCGGCCCGATCGTCAACATCCTGCGGTCTTGCCCGGGCGACAAGTGCCTCTACGCTGTTAACCTCACTACCGGGTTCCAGTACCTGGAAGTCGACGAGAACCTGGACATGATCTCCTCGTCGACCCTGCGGCCCGGATCCTCGGCGGTCTTCGACGGGAAGACTTACCTCGACCCTGCCCAGATCGGCGTCAACGACAACATCCACACCCTAAACCGCTTTTACGGCGGTGCGATCGGAGCCTCCGCCCAGTTCGCCTACTGCAACTGGATGTTCTCCTTCGCCGGCAAAGTGGGCCTCGGGGTGATGAACCAGAGGGTTGACATCCAGGGGACAAGCACCCTGACGGACCTGACCCGCGGGTTCAACTCGACCGTGCCGGGCGGCCTGTTCGCGAACTCGACCAATAGCGGTCGGTTCAACAACGACGAGTTCACCGCGATCCCGCAGGTGTCGGCGTTGATCGGCTACAACTGGACCAGCTGGTTCTCGACGACGATCGGGTACAACGGGTTGTACACGAACCGCGTTGTCCGCCCGGGCAGCCAGTTCGCGACCTCGGTCAACCCGGCCGTGGTGCCGACCAGCCCGAGCTATGGCTTCGGCGCCGCGGTCCCGGTGGCGAACCCGCTCTTCACCCAGGACGAGTTCTGGATCCAGGGTGTGACGTTCGGCTTCCAACTCCGCTACTGAGTCGATCGACGGCCTGGCACGCCGACGGGCGGGGACCTCCCCGCCCGTTTTTGCGTTTCCCCGCCGACACTTCCGATCACAACAATCTTTCGCGGCGGCGTAGCCACCACTCGGTGGCGAGCAGCAAGACGACGATTCCAAACGTCCCTGCGTGGTTCCACAGGGGAATCGGAGCAACGGGTTGGTTCAGCGGGATGCGGGCCGCCTCGGGGAGGTCGTCGATGAGTTTGTCGGCATCGGCGAGGGTGTAGAATCGGCCACGGCTCTCGGTCGCCGCCCGGAGGAGGTCGGCCCGGTTCATTTCGAGACGGTCGAGTTCCCCCGGCGGCGGCAGGACCCGTGCCTCGGCTCGCGGGCGAATTCCCGGCAACAGCGGCTCCGTCATCGCGAACTTGTACTCCCCCTCCGGCGTTCGCGTCAGCAACGTTTGATACGTCGCCCGGGTCCCCTCCACCTTCGCGAGTTGCACCGTCTGGGATTCGAGTGGGCCGGACCCCGGCGAACCGTCCGGGTTTCGCGGCGGCGAGCGGTCGACCTGCACCTTCACCGGAGAATCGGCGGCGGGTGCCGGCGCATCGTCGGGGAAGCGGACCGTCAGGCGGATCGGCTCGCCGCGACGGTACGCCGTCTGCTTGTCCGTCCGCAGCTCGATTCGGGTCACCCGGCTGCGGGCGAGCACGCGGATGGCCTGGGTCCAGAACTGGTCGAACCGCGGCTCGCCGGTGCGGAACCGCCACCGCCAGGTTTCGTCGAAGGCGAAGAACAGCACCCGCCCGGAACCCACGAACTGCTGCAACACGATCGGGTGCAGTTCTGCCGAGTTCCCCTCCGCGGGCTTCTTCGGGTGGAACGCGAGCACCTCGGCGGTGGGTTTGCGGACGTACCCGCCAGCCACCCAGAGCAGCGGCTGCAAACCGGCCCAAATCCGTGCATTGTCAGCCTCGTCGGCCGCGAATCGGAAGAGCGGATGCGACATCCCGAACGGGCTCAGTCGCGGGTGGTATCCCTCGATGATCGGGGCACTGTCCGGTGTCGGTTTGGGACCATCCCGCGGGGCCGATTCTGACGGTGAGATCGGCAGCAGTTCGCCGAGCGGAGTTGCGAACAGCTTGTGAGGGTTGGATTGTTCCCCGGCGACGAACAGCAGTCCGCCTCGGTGATTCTTCACGAAATCTGCGATGTTCCCGAGCAGATTGCCCGTCTTCGGAAGATCCTTGGGGTCGATGTCCCCGAGGATCACAACGTCGTACTCCAGAAGTTCCGACGGCGTCGGCGGGCCGCGGAGGGCCGACTTGTCCTGGTCCGCGTACCCCGGCGAGGCATCGAGCAGCAGCGTCCGCAACTCGACGGATCGGTTCCCGCGGACCGTGTCGAGTTCCCGCTCCAGCAACGCCTTGAGGAAGCGGAACTCGTAGCGCGGCATCCCGTCGATGAGAAGGACCCGGAGTTTCTTCGACTCCGCAACCAGAACGACCCGCTCGAGTCGGTTGTTTCCCGATTCCGCCTCCCGCGGTTGGACGGGAACCTCGATCACGAAGGATTTCTCGCCGAGTTCCTCCGGGGTGTGGGTCAGCCGGACCGGTACCGGTTTCCCGGATGGATCCGGATTCACGACGACCCGGGTGCGTTCGACGAGGCGTTCCCCCTGCCGTTCGTAGAGGATCACCGGGACGGACTTGACCGGGTCCGGGCCGCGTGCGGTGAGGCGTGCCTCGAAGACCATCTGGTCCCCCTTGAGGACGACATCGTCGGCCTTGAGGTCGCCGAGGATCAGGTCAGGCGGGTCGCGGGCATCGCCGAGGCCGACGAGGTAGAGGGGGACGCCGGCACGGGCCGCTTCCCGACCGGCTCGCGGCAGGTCGTCGCCGGTGGTGGTGACGCCGTCTGTGAACATGACGATGGCGGCGAGGGAACTGCCCCGGAAGGACTTGAGCACGGCCTCGACCCCATCGCCGAGACGGCTTGATTCCCCGGTGGCGGCGAGCTTCTGCACCGCCTCCCGGGCGGCGGATACGTCAGCCGGTTCCGCGATCGTCGCAGCGATCTGCGGCTGCTCGGAGACCGAATAGACGTGGATTTTGACCTGCCGCTCCGAAACGAGCCGGCTGAGCCAGTCCGTTTCCGGCCGGGTCAGAAGCAGCTTCGCGAGCCGGAGTCGGTCGGCGTCCGGAACATCCGCGACCCGGGCCAGTTCCGCGGCCTTGGCCCGAACCGCCGGGTCGCGGAGGTCGTCGACGGTCGCCATGCTTGCGGAGGTGTCGAGGATGACGGCGACATCCGGCCAGCCTTCCCGGTCAAACCCGAGCCGAAGTTGCGGCAGCAGCACGAAGCACGCGAAGAGCAGGACGGCTGATCGCAGCAACATCGGCACCGCAATCCGGGAGAACCGCCCCGCCGCCCGCCGTTCCAGCCGGTAGATCCACACCACGGCGACCACCAGCAGCACCGCGAACCCGAGCAGAAGTCGCCCGTCGATGCGGCCATCGCGAAGGAAGACGGTCAGCCCCTCAAGCCGCCACCGGGTTCCTTCCCCCGGCCCCGCGTCCGGCACGCCGACGGCTCTCTCGATGCCGAGACGCCAGGATTCCGGGAGGAAACCGAGCAAGTCCCCGGTCAGGTGGGCGTGAGCCAGCGTCAGAAGGACGGCGGCGACGGCCAGAACCGGCACCATCCCGAGCATCGCCCACGCCCAGCGGAACCGCCGCTCGCCGCGATCCTGGGAAGGAGCCAACCCCGCCATGCGAGCCGGCCCGAATCGCCACGCGATCCATAGTTCCAGCAGGATCACCGCCACGGCGGCCAGAAGCAGCCAGCGGGCGACGGTCGGGCCATGCGGTCGCGGGGCGAGCACCAGCACCGTCTCCCCGTTCTCGCCGAACTTGACGTCCCCGGGATCCGAGACCACCTGCACCGGGCCGACGGTGCCAAGCTCGTCCGGAGAGACTCGCCGCAGATCGGACTCGCTGCCACCGCCCGCGGTCGATTCCGGGACGTTGACGGCGAAGATGTCGTCCCGCCGACCGACGACCATCCGGTAAATCCCGCTCCGGCTCGTTTCCGGGAACCGGGCGATTCCCGTCTCGTCTCCGACGACCACCGGCACGTTGGCGGAGAGTCCGTCCGGACCGGTCACCCCCGCCGTCAGGCCCACCAGGGAAACGGGAAGAAATTCTTCGAGCGGTTCCCCGACGCGGACGGTGTGCCGATCGGGATTGGCGGCCGCGAACCGCAGAAGCTCGTGCGCGAACGGGAGGAAACTGGGCAGCACCGGCCAGTCCGTCCACTCCGTGTTGAAGCTGCTGGTGTAGACGACGACCCGACCGCGATGCCGGGGCCACTCCACGACGGCGGGTGCGGGTTTGGAGCCGTCACTGCCCGGCCGGATGACGGCGGGAACGAAAGAAAGGATCCGACGGGCCGGGCCGTCGCGGGGGGCGTCGATCCGGACGTACTTCTTGAACGGGACGCTGGTCAGGCCGGCCCGGCTGTTGTCGTCTTTGAAGCCGGACAGCGGCGGTCGGCGGTACGCATCCTCGTCCGCCGCCAGCCGGAAACCCGGGTCGTCCGCCCCCTCCGCTTCCGCGATTCCGAGCAACTTTGCCGGCAGCAGGCCGTTCCCGTCCCGCCACAGCAGCCGGTTGTAGACCTCCAGATTCCCCGCTGCGTTGGGCCCGAGCCCGATGACGAGCCCTCCTCCCCGCTTGAGGTGCGCCTCCAGCCGGGCCACCTGCAAGTTCGACAGCGACGGAACATCGCACAGGAAGACGCAATCCACCCCGGTCAGGTCGCCGAGCGTGGGATCCGCGAACTCGCCGAGCGTCAGCGTCCGCGGTCGAGCCGGGTTCCCGGGGTCCTTCTTTCCCCCCGGGTCAAGGGCTTCCTGTAAATACTCGGATGCCCGCTTCCACGGATCCGCGGAAGGCTGGCCGTTGACGAGCACCGCGGAAAGTTGGGACCGCACCTCGAACGCCAGGGATCGCGTGTCGTCCGCCGGGAGATCGTCCGCATCGGTGATCCGAAACTGCAGCAGATGCGTCCCCGGATCCCGGAATCGCGACGCTCCCTCGAGGGCAAACGTCACCGTGATCCGCTGCCCCGCCGGCACATCGATGACCCGCTGCTCGACCGGCAGAAGCGTCCCCTCGACCCCGGCGGCGGATGGCCGACCCAGGGCCAGTTCCACCCGGACCCCCCTGCGGTCGACTTTCCCGAAATTCTGGATCGCCGCAGTCACCGCGCTTGGGGCATCGACGAGGGGGATCGGCTCGGTCAGAGTCAGATCCGTCACCGCGAGGTTCTCGAGATCCGACCCCGCCGCGTCGACCACCGCCACATCCGCCCGGGGAAGGACCCGAGCCCACACTTCCGGAGGGGGCCCGTCGGGTCGCGGCAGAAGCGGTGCGCACGCCGACCGTTGCAGATCGGAGAACACCAGCACTTCCCGTCGCGGGTACGACCTCGGCGAGCGGGCGAGCACATCCGCGACGCTCGAAAGCCCAGCGGTCAGATCCGCCGTTCCGTGCGTCGGCCGCAAATTCCGGATCTCCGCAACGACCTTCTCCGCATCGTTCGACGGCCCCGGAACAATCACCTGTGCCGGCCCCGCCAGGAAAATCAGCGAGAAACCATCCCCCGAATTCGCCGTGCGAACCGACCGCTCCGCCAGCGAGATCGCCTTCTCGAACCGTGTTCCCCCGTCTGCGTGGGCGGTCAGGCTCAGGGATCCGTCGATGACCAGAATGTGGTGCGTCCGCGGGGCACTCGAGACGGCTTCCGGCGGACCCGGGGATATCCACTGCCACACCGACTCCGCCCACGGCGTCGCCGCACACATCCCGGCCAGGGGAAGCAGGACCGCGAGAATCCGGATCGCGAGGAGCAGCCAGCGGTCGATCCGCCGGCGATGCCGTTTCTGGGCCGCCAGCAAGAAGCGTACTGCAGCCCACGGCACGACCTGGTACCGTTGCCGACTCAGAAGGTGGACGAGGATGGGGACGGCGGCAGCACCCGCTGCGGCGGCGACGGCGACGGCCGGAAGTACGAACGACGCAAACACCATGAGACCGGCCGGGTCCGTGCGGGAATCGAGATTCTCTCAGTATGAGGGGCAATCGTCGTCGCGCCAACCATTCCGCAACACACCCAACCCAGGCCCAACCGCCATCACGGCTTCTTCGCAGCCGTTTCCGGCTCCTGCTGGGCCGCCAGACTGCGGACCCATTCCAGATCCCCACGTTTCCACAAATAGGCGAACCCGACCAGCAGGATCCCGAAAAAGACCAGCAATTCCAGGAACGCGAACTGGGCAAACGCCGACGCGCCGGTCGCCGTCGCCGAGCCCGGAGGGGCCGCCTCGGCGGTTCGCGTCGCCGTCCCAAACACGACCGCCCACGGGAAGAAGAACGCGATTTCCACGTCGAAAATCACAAACAGAAGGGCCACCACGTAGAACCGCAGGTCGAACTGCACCCACGCCGGCCCGATCGGCGACTCGCCGCACTCGTAAACCTCCGCCTTTTCCGGCGACGGCCGATCCGGTCGAACGAACCACCCCAGCACAAGGTTCGCGGCCAGAAAGACGATCCCAACCGCGATGAAAACGAGCAGGGTTGCGACGAGTTCGGTCATGGATGTCCCCCGTTTCTCCGAAACCCAAACACCGGTTTCCCGCACCGCGAGGACCGTTTAGCCGCGACGCGAAGCGGAGCGCGACGGGCAGCCCGCGACGGGCAACCACCCACGCTCCGCTTCGTGTCGCGGCTAAACTCCAAAATGCTTCGCCAGGACGCGAAACCTCACGCGGTTTTCGTCCATACCGGCAACGCCACCTTCTTCGACTCCTGCACCGCCGTCGGGTTGAGCGTGTCCGGGCCCCAGGCGGTTTCGAGCGGAAGCTTCGCGAAGTCCACGATGCAACCGTCGCGGGTGTAGGTGCTGATGTCGTACGTGCTCCCCATGAAGATGCAATCGACGGGGCACGGGTCGACGCACAACGCGCAGAACATGCACTTCGTGTAGTCGATCTTGAAGCCGGTCACCACGAAACCCTTCGCCGGCGGTGCGGCCTTTTCCTTGTCGATGTAGATGCAATCGACGGGGCACGCCCGGGCGCACTTGTCGCACCCGATGCAGGTGGTGAGGTCGAAGCGGTGGAAGCCCCGGTATCGCGGCCGGACGGGGACGGGAGTTTCCGGGTAGGCGAAGTGTTCCGTGAACGCCTTCCGCCGAAACGTCTGGGCGAAGTACCAGAGCGTGACGTACATCCCCTTCGCGATCGTGCGGATGGCGAGGGCCACGTTGGAGAGCCAGGTACGCATCAACGCCACCGGTCGGCGGGGGAGATTGGATATCGAAATTCTACCCGACGAAGCGGTCCGCGAACACTCCTCGCGGATTGGGTTCTCGTCGGCACGCCCCGTACACTGCCACAGTTCCCGAATCGCCACCGGCATGCCCCATGGCCAGCACCACACCTGTTGTGAACACCGGCCGAACCCAGACCATCATCGCCATCGGGGCGGTGGTGGCGATCCTCGTCCACCTCGCGTGGCGATTCGCCAGCCCACCGACCGACGCAGACCCCGTCGCCCCGGCCGACATTCCTCTCCTGCTTGCTCTCGGGCTCGGCGGCGGGTGGCTCGTCCTCGGCCTCCTCCAACGGCTTCTCCAGGCCGAGTTCGGATCTGACCTGCTTGCGGGAATTTCGATCGTCACCGCCGTGATTCTCGGGGAATACCTCGCCGGGACGCTGGTGGTCCTGATGCTTTCCGGCGGCGAAGCCCTCGAAGCGTACGCCGTCCGACGAGCATCCTCCGCACTGCTCGCCCTCGCCCGGCGGATGCCCTCCGTCGCCCACTGCAACCGGAACGGGGCGATGGTCGACGTTCCCCTTTCCGACCTCGCCGTCGGCGATCGCGTCGTCGTTTTTCCGCACGAAACCTGCCCGGTCGATGGGACCGTCGTGGAAGGGCACGGCACCATGGACGAGTCGTACCTCACCGGCGAGCCGTACCTTCTCGCCAAGGCACCGGGCTCGACGGTCCTGTCCGGGGCGGTCAACGGCGAACACGCTCTGACGGTGCGGATGGACCGACCGACGAAGGATTCGCGGTACGCCAAGATCATGCGGGTGATGCTGGAATCCGAGCAACGTCGCCCGCGATTGCGGAGACTCGGAGATCGCCTCGGGGCGTGGTACACGCCTTTCGCCGTCGCCATCGCGCTGGTCGCCTGGTTCGCGACCGGAGACCCGGTCCGGTTCCTTGCTGTGCTCGTGGTGGCAACCCCGTGCCCGCTCCTGATCGCCATTCCTGTCGCGATCATCGGGGCGGTTTCGCTCTCGGCCCGTCGGGGAATCGTGATCCGGGACCCTGCGGTGCTCGAAACCGTCGACACCTGCCGGGTCGCGATCTTCGACAAGACCGGCACCCTGACCTACGGCCGACCGGCGATTGTGGAAATTCTCCCCGGCGTGGGAACCACCCGCGACGAGGTGCTTCGCGTGCTGGCGAGCCTGGAGCAGTATTCCCGACATCCCCTCGCCGGGGCGGTGCTGGATTCTGCGAAATCGAGCGATTTGAATCTGCTCGAAACCTCGGAGGTTGCGGAAAACCCGGGAATGGGCCTGGTCGGAACCGTCGGCGGCCGGGCGGTCCGCGTCACCGGTCGGTCGAAACTCGCAACCACCGACCCGGACGTTGCCGCCCAGCTTCCCCCGAGCGTCGGCGGGCTCGAGTGCGTTGTCCTGATCGAGGGGAAGCTAGCTGGAACCGTGCGATTTCGCGACCGTCCACGGCCCGATGGCAGGGCCTTTATCCGACACCTCGGCAGTCGGCACGGCATCGCGCGGATTCTGCTCGTGTCCGGAGATCGGGAGGAAGAGGTTCGCTACCTCGCGGATGCGGTGGGCATCGACGAGATTCACGCGGGGCAGAGTCCGGAGGAGAAAGTTGCGATCGCGCGGAAAGAGACGGCGTCGGCCCGGACGCTCTTTGTGGGGGATGGCATCAACGACGCCCCAGCATTGCTGGCCAGCACCGTGGGCATTGCGTTTGGGCAAAACAGCGACGTGACCGCGGAGGCGGCCGGGGCGGTGATTCTCGACGCCAACCTGAAACGGGTCGACGAGTTCTTGCACATCAGCCGACGATTGCGGACGATCGCATTGCAGAGTGCCCTGGGCGGGATCTTCCTCAGCGTCGCCGGCATGGCGGTGGCCGCGGCCGGCTTCCTCCCACCCGTCGCCGGCGCGATTCTGCAGGAACTGATCGACGTCGTTGCCGTCCTCAACGCGTTACGCGTCGGCATCGCACCGCGGGAACTCACCGACTACTGACCCCGGAGGAGGCCATGCTCCCGATCGTTCTCGCACTCGCGATGGTCGGTGCCGATGCGGAAATCCGGGCGGAAAAGGTCAAACTCACCACGGAAACCGGGGAACTCGCGGGGACTCTGGATCTTCCCGCGGGGAAAGGTCCGTTCCCCGTCGTCCTGATCCACCCCGGTTCCGGGCCTACCGATCGCGACGGCAACGCCCCCCTGGGCTTGAAGTGCGACGCCCTCCTGCTCCTCGGCAAGGCCCTCGCGGGGCACGGCATCGCCTGCCTGAGGATCGACAAACGCGGCGTCGGGGAAAGTGCGAAGGCTCTCGGGAAAGAGGAGAACGCGACGATCGATGCTTACGCCACCGACGCCGCCGCGTGGATCGAGTTTCTTCGGAAAGACAAGCGGTCCCACAAAGTCGCATTTCTCGGTCACAGCGAGGGAGCGATCGTCGGGCTCCTCGCCTGCCAGAAATCCCCCGTCGATGCCTACGTCTCCGTGTGCGGCCCCGGTCGGCGAATGTCCGACGTTCTTCGCGAGCAATTGAAGGGAAAGCTCGAAGCCCTCGCGGAAAAGAACGAGGCGATCCTGAAATCCCTCGAAACCGGGGAGAAAATCGCGGATGTCCCGAAGGAATTGCAGGTCCTCTACCGGCCGAGCGTCCAGCCGTTCCTGATCTCGATCTTCAAGATCGACCCGCCAAAGGAAATCGCTCGCCTGAAGTGCCCGATCCTCGTGGTGCAGGGGACCGCTGACATCCAGGTGTCACTCGCGGACGCGGACAAGCTCGCCGGCGCCAAAAAGGGAATCGATCGGCTGACGATCCCGGACATGAACCACGTCTTCAAAACAGTCACCGACCCGAAGGATCAACTCAAGGCCTACACCGACCCATCCCTCCCGTTGGCCCCAAAAGTCGCCGACGGAATCGCGAAGTTTGTGAAAGACCATCTTCGCGATCGGTGACCGGCTAAGTGGTGGCAAGGAACCGTCCACCGACTACGTGGTACTTCTCGGGAGCGGAGCAAGGGCACTTCCGGGTGAGGGCTACTCGGGGAGCAGGGCGGATACTTCCATTATCTTCTCCGGAACGGCCAGCGTTGCGATCGTTTCGCCAGATCGGACGGTGAGGTGCGTGCGGTACGAGTTGCCGTTGGCCGCCACCGGTGCGGGGTCGCGGAACACGAAGAGGCACCGCATCGCCAGGTCGAGAACCCAGTACTCGGCCACGCCCGCGGCGGCGTAGAGTTCCGCCTTCACGGTCAGGTCGTAACCCAGAGTCGTGTCGCTGACCTCAACGACCAGAGCCGCCGAGGTCGGGTGCACAACGGGTCCCCGCGGTGTGCCAGGAAGCACGGCAAAATCGGGATGCGGATCGGTGTGTTGGCCGAGCAAAAGAGGAAGCTGGACTCGAATTCGCCATCCGACGCCGAAAACTGTCCGAAGAGCGGCGTCGACGAGTTCGATCGCAATGGCATGTGGCGGATTCATTTCGCCCTGCTCCAGGATGATGCCGTTGACCAGGAACGGACGCCGACCGTGGAAAAGGCCCTGACTCTTTGCCTTGTGGAAGTCCTCCACCGACCACACCACCGGTCTCGGGGCGTGGGAGACAGGAGTCGGGAAGACAGCGGCAGCGGTTCCGTTGCCCGGGTTCGCAGGGGAAACAGGAGAGGGCAGGGGGGCAGAAGCGATGGGGGACATGGTTCCCTCCTCAGGCGGCCGGGAGTTCCTGCGGATGCGGGGTGACGGCGGTTGCGCTCAGCCGACGCACCATCCGTTCCAGTTTCTCGAAAACTTCCGGGGGTCCGCCAGAGGAATACGAAACAACCGCGAACAACGTCAGCACGCAGCTGACTGTTCCGGAGTCGGCGAGGGGGAAGCGGTGGCGGAGATCGCCATCCGTCGCCAGGGCCCGGGCCGTGGCCAGGCAGGCGGCCAGATCCTCCAGGGATCGCTTCATCGCCTCCGTTGGCGGGGTCGAATTCGACGATTTCGCGGAGATTCCCCGCTGGACGGCCGTGAGCAAACGGGCGAACCCCTGACGGGCGTCGGCCTCGAACTCACTCAGAAGGGCGGCATCCACCCAGGTCGGTGGCGGCATGCGACGGCCGACTCTCAACTATGAGGATGACGCAAATAAAACTACCTCGTCAGGATTCCCTCGTCAATTGCTCCGTAAGCACCCAGCAAGTCGCGGGGAGGCGATCCGGATAGAAAGGAATCCTACCCGATGACGAGGGCTCACACCTTGACGGTTTCGCCCGACCCGTGGTTGGCCCCGCTCTTGTTCGCCGCTTCGATGAACGCCACGATTTCCAGCGTTACGGAAACGTCCAGCGGGGATTTGCCCGTCTTGAACATCGCCACGACCTGCTTCAACAACTCGCGGTAGATGAACTTCGTCCCCACCGGCACGGACGTGATCGCCTTCTCTGCGAAGGCGGTGAACCCGAAGCCGCTGGAGCCCGACCGGATGCCGCGAATCGTCGCAACCCGGCCGTCTTTCCAGTGCCCGGTGACGACATCGGCGTTCTTCTCGTGGGTGCAGGTCACGCGGTCGCACCCCGGGCCCATCAGAGCGTAGAGCATTTCGACGGCGTGAATCCCGTAATGAAACAGGCCCGGATTGCGGTCGTGCACCGTCGCCGGTCCCCAGGTTGCCGCCCCGACGACCGCCCCGTGCTTCGGGTCGGCCAGGTACTCCACCACCTCCGGGGCATACCGCAGCGACGAGGAACTGAAGATGGGCAGTTTTTTCGCCGCCGCGAGTTCGACCATTTTCTTCGCATCTGTCAGGCTGCAGGCGAAGGGCTTGTCGACAAAGCAAGGAATTCCCGCTTCGAGGAACGGCTTCGCCCGCTCGAGGTGCACGGACCCATCGACCGCTTCGATGAGCATCCCGTCCACCTTGCCGATCATCTCTGCCGGCTTCTCGACGAGCGGCACCCCGAGTTTCTTGATCGTCTCGGTGAACCCGGGAATCCGCTCCGGCGAAATCCTGGACTCCCCCGGACACGCGATGACAACCTTCGCCCCCTCCACCCGTTGATCTTCCGGCGCATCGCCGTTGAGCCGCTTCGTGAACTCGACACAGTGCGAGGTGTCAAAGTCAAGCAATCCGAGGCGAATCATGGGATGGTTCCGAGGGAAGGGGGTCGGAAACTCTCCTGTCAAATATCGCCGGGGATCTCGTTTCCGGCAATGCTGCCGGCACCGGCGAAGGCGCCGGCGTCAACGCTGTCGCGGACGAAGCGGACGGAGCCGTCGGCGAATCCGACAGTCACGCCGCCGGTGTGGAAGCTGGCGGCCGCCCAGGTGTTCTGGTCCTTCCCGTGCAGCGAATTTGGCGTCCACTGGAGGGAAACCCAGTTGTGCAACATCCACATCCGGGACATTTCACCGGAGACGCCGCCGGGGGTGCTGGAATGGTTGGCGTGTCGGCGAGCCCAGGTCTCGCAGATGAACGCGGTGTTGCTGGTGCCATCCGAGATGTCGGTCAGCCGGGTGCGGAGGTTCGGGCGGAACGTGCCGTCGAGCTGATCCACCCAGTTCCATCCCCTGGTGCTGCCGGCGACGGCGAAGTAGTGCATGATCTGCCCGCCGGTCTGGGAATTACCGGACCACGGTGTCGTCGTCGCCTGGTAAGGGTCGCTGGGGCAGAGATACACCGGAATCTTCACCTGGGCGGCGGCAACGTTCGCGGCGGACGTGGTCTTCGGGTTCGCGTCAAAATCCAGGGTGGCGTAAAGCGATTGCTGCTCGATGTACGGGAAAATCTCGTTCGCCCAGTTGGCCATGTAGCTCCCCCAGCCATCCGAGTTCGAGTTCCACAGCGGATCCGGGAGGATGTTCTTGAACTTCTGGGCGGCAGGGAATCGGCCCTCGGCGGCGTGGTACGAATGCAGGCCGAGCGAGATCTGCTTCACGTTGTTGGTGCACTTCGCCCGGGCGGCGGCCTCCCGCACCTTCTGCACCGCCGGCAGAAGCAGCCCGATCAGAATCGCGATGATCGCAATCACCACGAGAAGTTCGATCAAAGTGAAGGCACCTCGGCGACTGGGCATGGCAGGTCTCCCTCCAACGAACGGGCGGAATCGGGGTTGGGAAGCGAATCACGGGGAGAGTTGGAAATCGAGCGTGTTCTCCTGGCCGGCCTTGACCTCGACCTTCAATGGCGAAGTTTTTCGATCCCCATATTTGCCGGGAATTTTGACGCGATTGCTGGCGGGAATGTCCGGGTGGTACTCGGGTTCGATGGTGACAATGTGGTGCCCGATGACGGCTCCACTGAGCCGACCCGCGGTCTCCAGCCGATAGTTGCCCGAACCGTCCACCGCGCACGTGGCGATCGGCCCCTTCGTTCCCTGGGAAGAATCCGGGGTGAAGATCACCGTCGCCAGAGTTACCGGGGTTCCATCCGCGAGCGTGACCTTCCCGTGCACCGTCGCGAGCGGTGGCATGTCGCTGCTGGTGCAACCCAGGACGAGACAAACCGTAACCAGACCCAGTCCGCAGACGCGAGTCATGGGGGAACCTTGGTGAGCAAACTTGTGACAGCGACCAGGAGAGAAGTTGCAATTTCAGGAAGGGAAGACCCGAAGTCAACGACGAAGCCGGCCTCTCAGAGAACTTTCATGAATTCCCCCGGTCCGCCTGCTTCTCGGCGCCGGGGGGAGAATCCATGACCTCAACCGTTGGCCGTCGCCGGGGGTGTGACCGGGGCAGGGGCGGGGGTCGCCGGTTTGGCTCCGCCCTTGGCGGCCTCGGCGGCTTCCTTCGAGTACAGGACCAGAAACACCCCGCCGGCGATCAGAACAATCCCCATCGGAAGGTGCCAGCTCGGGATGTCGAAACCGAAGTGCCAGGGGTGGCCCGGTTTCGGGTGCCAGAACAGGCTCATCACCGTGTTGATCATCGGGGCCAGACAGAAGATCAGCGGGGCGATGTAGATCCGGTACGACGCGAGGTACTTCGATTTCTCCGCCTGGAAATCCTTCAATTCCTGGGCCGCTGCAGTCGGGTCGGGGCCTTTCTCCACCGCTGCCTTCAAGACCATCTCCTGCATGTCGTAGTCGACCTTGGCGGCGTCGACGGCAGCCTTGCTGGCGAAGATGACGCAGATCGCGCCGACCGCACCCATGACGCCGGCCAACCCGGAGAAGATCAGCCCGTTCGCCTTCCATTCCGGCTGCACATCGTCGCGGAGTTGCATCATGACCAGCGGAATCACCACTGCCATCACGAAGTACGCGATTCCGACGCAAAGAATGGATGCGAATCGGCCCCCGAGCGGGCTCTTCGGGGCAGCGAGTTCCGTCCCACCGTAGAAAATGATCGGAACGTAGGTCCCCCAGGAGAGCCCCGCGAGAATGACGTATCCCCACCATGGAATGGTCATCGATCCAACTCCGAATCAAACCCGGCGAAACGGCACCGCCCAAATGTTAGTCGAGAATCTCGCCGCGAACAGGGGCCCGGAACCCGTCAGCGGTTTCTCGTATAACACCCTCTCCTGACCCCGAAACTCCAAACCCTCCCCAGCATGGTCCCCCATCCGCTTCCGCACACCCGCGTTCCCTGCCTGCGATTTCCGAGCAGCACCGCTGCGTCGAAGTTCGTGGCGCGGGAACTGGACAAGCTCATCCGGGCCCGCAACGCCGCCGGCCGATCGACCGTCCTCGGCCTCGCCACCGGGTCCACACCCGTCGGGCTCTACCGCGAGTTGATCCGGCTCCACCGGGAGGAAAACCTCGACTTTTCCCGGGTGATCACCTTCAACCTCGACGAATACTTCCCGATGCCCAAGGAGGATCCGCACTCGTATTTCCGGTGGATGCACGAGACGTTCTTCAACCACGTCAACATCAAGTGGGAGAACATCCACATCCCGGATGGGACCTTGCGGATCGACGAGGTGGACGACTTCTGCGCCCGGTACGAGCAGAAGATCCGGGCCGCGGGCGGGGTGGACGTGCAGATCCTGGGCATCGGCCGCACGGGGCACATCGGCTTCAACGAGCCGGGCAGCCCACGGAATTCCCGCACCCGGATGGTCACCCTCGACAGCATTACCCGACGCGACGCCGCCGGCGGTTTCTTCGGCGAGGAAAACGTCCCGCTCCAGGCGATCACGATGGGGGTGCAGAGCATCCTCGATGCGAAGAAAATCTTCCTGATGGCCTTCGGAGAACACAAGGCCCCGACGGTGTACAAGGCTGCGGAGCAGGCTCCGAGCGAAGCGGTGTCGGCGAGTTTCCTCCAGGAGCACCCGGATGCGACGTTCGCCCTCGACTCGGCGGCGGCGGCAGAACTCACCGCCGTCAAGCGACCCTGGCATGTCGGGCCCTGCGACTGGACCCCGGATGTCACCCGGCGGGCGGTCGTCCAGCTTTCCCTTACCGTCAACAAGGGCTTGCAGAAACTGTCGGACGACGACTTCCGCGAGCACCACCTCTACGAACTCCTTCGCAACAAGGGACCAGCGGAGAAGATCGGCGAGACGGTGTTCCTCGATCGGCTGGAAACCATCAAACCGTTCCCGGCGGGGAAACAGTCTCGCACCATCCTCGTTTTCTCCCCCCACCCGGACGACGACGTCATCAGCATGGGCGGAACGATCATCCGCCTCGTCGAGCAGGGGCACCGCGTGCACGTGGCGTACATGACCAGCGGGAACATCGCCGTCTACGACCACGACGCCCGACGATTCACCGATTTCGTCGACGAGTTCGCCCGCGTCTTCGGGCTCGACACCGCCGCCGTCGGGACGGTCAAGCAACGCATTGACCAGTACATGGCCGCCAAGAAACCGGGGCAGGCGGACAGTCCGGATCTGCTCGAGGTCAAGCGAATGATCCGCACCACGGAAGCCCGCTCGGCTGCGCTGGCGTGCGGCATTCCCCCGGAACAACTCGAGTTCATGAACCTCCGCTTCTACCGCACCGGGACCGTCACCAAGGCCCCGATCCAGCCGCAAGACATCGACGACATCGTCGCACTGATCGAGCGGCTTGCACCGGCCCAGATCTACGTCGCCGGGGAACTTTCCGACCCACACGGAACCCACCGGACCTGTGCAGAGGCCGTCTTCGAGGCCAGCCGGCGGATCTGGGCGAAGCGGCCCGATTCCGAGCCAGGCTTCGATGTCTGGCTCTACAAGGGGGCGTGGGAAGAGTGGGAACCGCACGAGATCGAGATGGCGGTCCCGCTTTCGCCGGAGGTGTTGGAACGGAAAAAGCAGGCGATTTTCCGACACCAATCGCAAAAAGACCGTGCAATGTTCCCCGGCGGAAGCGACCGTCGCGAGTTCTGGCAGCGGGCCGAGGACCGCAACCTCAACACCGCCCGCGTCTTCGACCGACTTGGCCTTCCGGAGTACTATGCCCTGGAAGCGTTCGTGAAGTGGTCGGATTGACAAAGACCACTCACCCAGAATTGCCCCAGCATCAGCGAGGGATTTCCTGGGTCGCTCCCGATCTCGCCCGATTCACTGGTACGCAATCGCGTCGGTGATTCGCATCCGGACGGCGTGGAGGGCTGGCAGAAGGCCGGCGAGAGTTGCGATCGCGATGGCTCCGATCGCGATCGTCGCCGTCTGCCGCCACGGAATCAGGAGGTCGAACACGAACCCGGATTCTTCCGGCATCACGACCCGAAGGACGTACCACTCCAGCGGGAGACCGATCAGAATCCCCAGAATCGTGCCAAAAACTCCCATCAAAACCGCTTCCGCGAGAACCGTCCGGATCACCTGCGCCGGCGTCGCCCCGACCGCAAGAAGGAGTCCGAGTTCCCGTCGGCGTTGCAGCACCGAGATGAGCAGGGACGTCACGACACCCAGTGCCGCCACGATTCCGACCACGATCTGCTGCAGGAACGCAACCACGTAGACCTTGTCGATGATGTCCGCGTACCCCTTCCGAAAGGTGTTCCGGTCGAGGACGAACAACCCGCGATCGGAGGAGAACTTCGCCAGTCGTTCCGAGCCGGGGTTGGTGGAGGAATCGGGGCCGGACAGGTAGACATGGCAGTGGTCGACCAGCTCGTCCTGGAAGAGCCGGGCGTAGACGCCGCGGTCGACGATAACGGTCCCGCGGGCCCAGGTGTAGTCGGTGACGGTGCCCGCCACGTGCAGGTTCACCGGCCCACGGGGGCCCGGCAGGGTCAGCGTGTCCCCGACGCGAACGCGGTGCTTGACCGCGAAATTCTCCGAGATCAGAGCCCGTTCCGAACCGGTGAGCACCCGCAATTTCTCGTAGCCGCCCAACCCCTCCGCCACCCGGGGCTCGGTGTTGTCCGCGTATTCCTGGGCATCGATCGCCAGCACGAAGACGCGGGTCCCGTTGTACTCCGGCTGGCAGTACCGCACCCCGACGACCCCCTGCACCCCGGGGAGCTGGCCGATCTCTCGCACCACCTTCGGAGCCATCGGCGTCGAGGAACTGGTGACCTCCGAGATGTTCCCCGCCGCGACGTAACGGTCCGCCTGGATGACCTTGTCGATCCACTGGACGACGGGTTCCTCGTTGCTGCGACCGACGCCCGCGGTCTGGATCATGACAGCAACGCCGGCCCCGAGGGCTCCAATCACGACCCCCGTCCGGCCCGGCGACCGGATGAGGTTGTCCGCCGCGAGTCGCGCCTCGATCGGCAGGAACCGCCGCAGAAGCGGGTGCGCGATCCGCACGAGGAATCCGACGATTATCGGGGCCGCGAGCAGCAACCCGACCAGGGCAACCAGCATCCCCGCGAACGCTCCGACGCGCGGAGGGAGGTCGTGGCGGGTCAGGATCATCGCAACGCCCCCGGCGACGAGGGTGGCGCAGGTGGCCCGGTGGGCAATCAACCAGACCCCGCCGGCCACTCCGGGGACCCGTCGGACAGCATCGGCCGGATCCTGAGTCGCCGCCTGGATGGCGGGGATCAGGGCGGCGACCACGGCCGTCGCGATGCCGGCAATCGCGGCCAGAACCAGCGTCATCGGGGTCGGTTTTCCTGGGTCGACTTCCGGATTGAGGAAGATGCCGCCAAGTTCCGTCCGGAATTCCCCGAGGATGATGCGGGCCATCCCCACACCGAGCGGCAAGCCCAGCAACGCCCCGAGAATCCCGAGGAAGAGGGCGGTTGCCGCGAAGACGGCGACGATCTGCCAGCGGGTCGCTCCGATGGATCGCAGAATTCCAATGTCGTGCCGACGTTCCGCGACCGTCACCGAAAGTGCGTTGTAAACCAGGAAGAGGCCCACCACCATCGCCCCCGCGGAGCAGAGCGCGAAGCCGGCCTGCATCCCGTCGATGATTTCCTGCGTGGACTGCCCCTGAGCTTCCGGGGTGCGGACATCCGCCCGATTGCCGACGACTTGTCGAAGCGAATTCTGCACCGTTCCCGCATCCACGCCCTTCTTGAGGATCACGTCGATCCGGTTGATCCGCGTCGGGTGCAGATCTTCCCAGGCGGGGGGTGTCGCGGAAGGACCAACGAGGGCCGCCATCGCGGCAGGAGGTTCCGGCGGCGGCGGGCGCATAAAGCGCGCCGCCTGGTTGATCTCCATCCCCACGATGTTCCGCCCGAGTGCCGCCAGGGGCGAACGCTCGTCGTAGTCGATGTAGCCGACCGGCAGGCAGTCGATCGTCAGCGTTCCGTATTTGACCACAAACGGGGAATACAGATCCGCCCGCTTCGCGACCCAGTCCTCGTACACCGGCTTCGACAGCACGACCAGCCGGCGGGAAATGCTGTACCGCAGAAGCCGCCAGTCTTCCTCCACCGTGCGGTGGAACTCGAGGTGAAGCGGGTTCTCCGCCTTGTCACGAAGAAGTTGCAGAGAGAGTTCCGCACCGACGAGCACGGCCCACCGGCCGTCGAGGCTCGGCAGCGTGACCCGGTCGATCGCGAGCGGTTGGACCGATTCCACACCGGGAATTTCGGCATTCCGGATGTCGTCCACGACCTTCCGTTGCACCCCGACGCCACCGTTGGTGACGTAGAGGTCGCCGACGCCAAGGGGGGTGGTCGTGGAGGCGGCGGCCGTCTGCAGGCACTGATTCAGGATCCGCGACGAGACCAGTGTCGCGACTCCGAGCGCGATACTGGCGACGATCAGGGCCGCTCGATCCCACCGTTGCAGGATGTATCGGAGGGCGAGAAGGCGATACAGCGGGGGCATCTTGCACCACGGGGGTTAGCGGCCGACGGGCTCGTCTGATTCGATCACACCATCGCGGATGCGGACAATCCGCGTCCCGTACTTCGCCGCCGTGGTGTCGTGGGTGACCATGATCACGGCTCGCTTGTCGACCTCCGGCAGCGAGGCGAGAAGTTCGAGCACTTCCTGAGCGTTCGCCGTGTCGAGGTTCCCCGTCGGCTCGTCGCACAGGACCGCCTCCGGATCGCCGACCAGAGCCCGGGCCACCGCGACGCGTTGCATTTCCCCGCCGGACATTTCTTCCGGGAAGTGCTCGGCCCGGTGGGCAAGCCCGACTCGTTCGAGGGACGCGCCGGCCCGGTTGATCGACTCCCGGCGATTCCCGCCGCCCAGCAACAACGGCAGGGCCACGTTTTCCGCCGCGGTCAGGGTGGGGAGCAGGTTGAAAGCCTGGAAAACGAACCCGATCCGGGTCCGCCGCAACCGCGACCGCTGGGCATCGGTCATGGTCTGGATGTCCTGGCCGTCGAAGACTGCACGCCCGGTGGTGGGAGTGTCGAGGGCTCCCATCAGGTGCATCAGCGTCGATTTGCCCGAACCGGACGGCCCCATGATCGTGACGAACTCGCCGCCCCGCACGGTGAGCGAAACCCCGCGAACGGCGTTGACCGTTCGGCGACCTTGCTCGTAGGTTTTCGTCGTATCGAGGAGTTCGATCATCGGAGCGTCCCTTCTTCACCGTCCACCGGTCCACGTACGGAAGACCGGGAAGCATGCTTCCGTTTTAACCGCGAGCGGTCGAACTTCGAGAGGTCAATCGAGCCGCCATCGTCCGACGCTGTTGAAAAGGGTTGTCGGGTCGAGCAATCGCGGCGACGCCTCGCCGGTCGTGCCGTCGAGGAAAATCTTCAGCGAGGTCGAGAAGATCGTATGCCGATCGAGGTGCCAGAGGGGCACAAACGGGACGGTTTTGTTGAACTGACGGTGGATGTCGAACGCAAGCGGACTCAGTTTGCCCGAGACGTCCCGGTAATTGCGGACCTCTTGCAGCAGTTCCCCGAGCCGATGATCGTCCGGATTCGGCTTCGAATCCCGGGAAAGATACCCGGTCAGGTTTCGCGCCCGACTTCCGGCCGCGGCCGGATCGAGGAAACTGCCGAGGTCCAGGGGGAACCAGTCGTCGCGGTAATCGTAGGGCAGGTACGCCAGGTCGAAGCGGTGCTCCTCGTCGACCCGTTGTAGCAGGTCCTTCGCCGGCACCGGGTCGAGGTGGATGCTGAGTTTCCGGGTTTCTGTCGCGGTAACCGCCTCGATTTGGGTTTTGATTTTCTCGCAGGCTTCCCGGGCGAGGGGGTCGTCATCCGGGAAGGAGAGCGACACCACCGCGATCGCGGACTTGTCGGCGAGGTATTTCCGGAAGCCGGCGAGCGCCTTGTCCCGGTCGAGGAGGGGGGTCGGGGGCAGGCCGACCGCGTGGGGGGTCGCCCAGGAATTGGGAGGGAAGGGGCCCGCCATCGGCCGGTGGAACTCGTCCGGGCTAACGCGGAAAACCTCGTTGAGGATCGCGTTCCGGTCGATGGCGTGCATCAGCCCGCGTCGCAGGTCGGCGGATTGCATGGCCGGTCGCCGATGGTTGATGGCGAGGATGTGGACGCGACGCGGTGCGGCGGCGGTGGCGACGCGGACCTTGCCGCCGAGATTGGTCTGGGCCGTGTACTTCGCAAGATCCCGGGTTGGCACGTCGGTGAGAATGTGGAGCCGATCCCCCCGGAACTCCGCTGGCAGATCCTTGAGCTTCGACACATCCACGAATCGGACTTCCTTGATGGCCGGCTGCCCCAGTTTTCCCGGCCGGTGGGCATAACCCGGGTTCGCAACGAAGATCACCTCGCCCGCCTGTTTCGGCGGCGCAAGACGGAACGGGCCGGTTCCAAACGGTTTCTTCGCGAACTCGGTGTCGTCCGACGTCTTGTTTTTCGCGGTGAGGTAGCGGCCCGGAAGGATCTTGAACGTGAGCAGAGATCGGGAATCCGGGTGGCCGCGACGGAACCGCAACCGGACCCGGGCGAGATCTTCGGGGTTCTGACCCGGTTCCCCCAGCCACTCCAGCGGTTCCGCGGCCCACGATTCCGGCTGCTGACGCAGCAGACGGAACGTCTCGACGATGTCGGAGGAATCGAGCGTTCCTTTCTCCGGCCCCGCCCACTCGGCCCGAACCAGGGAAAACTCACGGGATCCGGGACCAACCGCCGGCCGATCTGCGGAAAGTTCGGGAATGTATCGCACCCCAAGCTGGTCGTCCGGCACCGTCGTCATCAGACTCTCGAAGAGCAACTCGACCGCTTGCTTCTCGCTGTCGGATCGGGCCGTTGCCGGCGACATCCGCTCCGGAAGTTGCCGCGTTCCCACCAGCAGGACGGAGTACCCGATCTTGAGTTTCTGCTGGAAATCCCGGAGCCCTGGGAGGTCCGGCTCCAGGGTTTCGACGGTGCGGAGGATGTTCCGGGCCTGCGTCGGGTCCTGGTTGGCGAGCCGTTCCGCGTCGAGGAACATCTTGGCGGCCCGGCTCGTGATCGCCTTCCGCACCCGCTTGGCTGTCTCGTCTGCGGAGTTGGGGAATCGGGAATCGAAGTCGTTGACGAGTTCCCGGGCTCGCTCGAGATCGACGACACTCTGGGACTGGAGAAGTTCTTCCGCTTCCCCGAGCCGGGCGGCGAAGACGGGTTCGAGGGTGGCCGGGTCCTTGCGGTAGCGCTCGGCGAGGCGGGCGGTCAGGTCGCGAACTCGGGGCCAGTCGCGATCCGCGGCCGCCAGTTTTACCCGGGAAATCCGGACTTCCCGAAGTTTCTCGTCGAGGGCGGACTTGAACGGACCCCACGAGGGCCCCCGGCGAATCTCCTTCTCCCGGGCCTGATCGTGGAACAGCAGGACCTCCGAGAGCACGAGCTCCGCGGCGGCGAGTTTCGCCTTCGATTTCGGATCCGCCGGAGTTTTGGACTCGGAAGTCAGAAGCTTTTCCACTTCGAGGATCGCGACCTTTTCGAAGGGTTCGATCCGCCGGAGGCGGGCCGTGAAAACGGGCTGGAACGGTTGGGGTCGGTTCTGGTCGTCGATGGGGTAACCGTCGAATTGCGGGGGAAACTTGTCTTTCCCGAGGACAAACGGAATCGGCGTCAGCCGGGCAGACTGGCCCTTGGTGTCGGTGGCGCGGTCGAAGGCGACGGTGAACTTCGCGAAGAACTGCTTCAGGGACGGGTTGGTTTCGTTGTTGACGGCCCGGCTGACGGCACGAAGCGGGAAATAGACGGCCCCGTCTGGGACGTCGACGGCGGTCTCGTCGTCCTCGACGACGATAGTTTTCACCGGCTTCTTCGGATTCGTCTCCTCCTCCTCGGTGGGCTGGGCGAAGAGGAGGTTTGGACGGGGGACGGTGAGCAGAATGCAGCCAAGGGTGGTCAGGAGGAGACCGGGGACGAGTCGCGAGGTCATGGTCCAGATTCCTCCGATTTCCGGCGAAACGATCCGTTTCCGGTGGTGTTCATGATACTGTGTGGTCGCGCCGCAGGTATCGGGTGTTCTCATCAGGTTTTCCGTGGCCATCGTCGGCCCGACCTCGAAGAATGGTCCCGCAGGCTGCCGCCCCCGCCGCCCGCCGATTCCCCCGGCGGATTGGATCTGTCCAACCCTATTCGGAGTGCCTCTCGTGCGCAAGTTCGTTCTGGCTGTCGCCTCGATGCTCTGCCTGGTCGGTTTCACCCTCGCCGCCGAAGTCGTCTTCGTGAAGTTCGACAAGGACAAGAACGAAGTCACCGTCAAGGAAGGTGACAAGGAAGTGGCTTACAAGGTCACCGAAGACACCAAGGTCGTCGGCGGAAAGTTCAAGGGCAAGTTCGACGGCGAGAAGTTCTTCGGCAAGGCCAAGGAAGGGAAATCCAAGTACGACTTCACCGTAGCCGACGGCAAAGTTACCGAAATCAAACTCGTGGGTGGCAAAAAGAAGAAGGACTGAGTTTGCTCCCGGCCTCGCCTCGATGCCCCTCGGATCAACCCCGTGGGGCATCACCGTTTCTGGCTTTCCCCGCCGCACCCGCGCGAGTAGGATTTACCATCTAATTCCTCTCGGAAGCACCCCAATGGCCCGCAGCAAACCCGTGGATTCGAAGAAGTCGAAGATCGTCGCGTTCAAAGTCGAGGAAGAACTGGCGGAGTTTCTCAACGATCTGCCGAACAAAAGCGACTTCATCCGCAAAGCCATTCTCGCCCAGTTCGGAATGACCTGCCCGCTTTGCACTGGCACCGGCGTCGTTCCCAAGGGAATCCACGACCATTACAAGCCCGTCATCGCCGAGCAGAACCGGCGACCCTGCGAGAAGTGCAAAACCCTCGTCGAGATTCCGCTGAGCGTCGAGAGCGCCCCGGCCGCGGATCGCAAACGCCTGGAGCAGTTCCACCGCGGCGGACCGCTTTACTGCGCCAAGTGCTATCCTCACGTCCCCGCCTGTGACGACTGCGGCTGGCACGTCGCGATGGAACGGGTCGCCGACCACTTCAAGAAGGTCCACGCCCACTGATCGGGGCACGGCTCAGGATTTGCCGTAAACGGACGCCGGGTCGAAGACTCGCTCGCCGACGACCCGCGGTTCGTCGCCGGTGATGTCGCGGAAGAAGCAGGACTTGTACCCCTCGTGGCAGGCAGCCCCGCCGATCTGCTTGACCTTGATGAGGACGGCGTCGGCGTCGCAATCGACGAGAATCTGCCGGACTTCCTGGAAGTGGCCGCTCTCCTCCCCTTTCCGCCAGAGCCGATTCCGGGTGCGCGAGAAGTAGACGGCCCGACGGGTGCGGACGGTTTCCTCGAAAGCTTCTCGGTTCATCCAGGCGATCATGAGAACTTCGCCGGTGTCGGCATCCTGGGCAATCGCGGAGACGAGCCCGCCGGCTTTCTCGAAGTTGAGTTCCATGGAAAGAGTCCGGGAGAAAGATCGCGATCCTGCTGGAAACGCCGAAACCCCCGGAAATTCGCGAATTTCCGGGGGTTTCGGGATAGTGCGGGAGAGAGGACTTGAACCTCCACGGCCGTGAGGCCGCCAGCCCCTCAAGCTGGTGCGTCTGCCAATTCCGCCACTCCCGCGGATTCTCGAATTATGGCGGGTCGAGTCGGTTGTTCAAGAGGGAATCCGGGTTGGCTCCGCCCAAATCCCGACTCGATCCGCCTCAGGGCAGGTCTACTTCCCGTTCGCGGGGCGGATGCTGAGTAGCACCCGGAACCCGACGGTGTGGGAGGCCGACTCGGGGTTCTGCCCTTTCCGGGCGGCGCAACGGCACTGCCGGGCCAGCGTGGCCCAGCTTCCCCCGCGGACAACCTTGAGCGCCCCGCGAACCGGGCCGGTGGGGTCGGTGGTGGCGGCATCCCGGTAGGCGGTCGAGTCGTACCAGTCGGAAACCCACTCGCCGACGTTGCCGTGCATGTCGCGGAGGCCGAAACCGTTGGGAAGGAACTGCCCCGCCGGTGCGGTTTTCCCCGGCCCGCCCCCTTCCAGCACCGACGCCGCCAGGTAGTGAGCATCGAACGGGGAAAGGCGATCGCCGCAGGAAAAGGGGGTCGTCGTACCCGCTCGGCAGGCGTACTCCCACTCCGCTTCCGTCGGCAGCCGGTAATTCCGGGCGAGGTGGGCCTCGTCGGACATGGTCGCCAGTTTCGTGCAGAACTGCTCCGCGTCGAACCAGGTGACGGACTCGACGGGGTAGTCGGGGCCGCCCCCCTTGGCCTTGCGGAACGTCGAGGGATTCCGCCCGAGAACCGCCTGGAATTGCGCCTGCGACACCGGGGTCACCGCGAGGTAGAACGGCGCGGTGAGCGTCACGATGCGGACCGGCCCCTCGTCGTCCTCGTGGCCGTCCTCGTTCTCCGTCGAACCCATCTTGAACTTGCCCGGCGGCACGAGCGCGAATGTCATCCCGATGGAATTCTTGATCTGCTTCGGAAGCCCGCCCCAGCCGGACGGCGGTCCTTCCCGGCGAGCCCCGAGGATTGGCCGACCTGGGTCCGCCAGCTGGGCGACGGCGGGGGGGCGGGCCGGAGTCGCAACCTGACCCACCGGCGACGCAGCGAACGGAGCCCGGAATGTCGCCGACTGCATCCCCTTGACCGAGATGATCCGCGAACCGTCCATCGACGCCCCGGACGGAATCGTGATGTTGGCCAGAGCGTTGGCCAGCTCGACCGCGTTCGCCAGGCGCTTCCCCGGTTCCGGCGTGAGGCAGCGTTCCATGAGCTGGACGTATTCTTCCGTGATCCCGTAGTTCGTGAGATCCTCCGCCCAGTTTTCTTCGAGCAACTTCGCCCGCGGATCCCGGCGGAGAAGCTGGTACCAGATCATGCCAATCGCGTAGACGTCGTCCCGCGGGTCGGGCAGTGTCGATCGGCTGACTTGTGGCGATGCGTAGAGCGGTGTGAAGCTTCCGAGGGCGGCGAGTCGTGCCTCGTCCGGTCGGGGAAGCCCCTGACGCACGATCTCCGCCGAGCGGGCCGCGGAGATCTGGCCCCATCCGAAATCCGTGACCCATAGCGTGAAGCGGCCCCCGTCGGTCGGGTGCAGGATCACGTTCGATGGCTTCAAGTCCCGGTGGACCACGCCGCGAATGTGGGCCCGGGCCACCACTTCCGCCAGCCGACGCACCAGCTTCAACGACGCTTCCGGCTTCGCGACGTCGTAGCGGTATCGCCAGTCGAACATGACCCCGGCGAGGTCGTACCCCGACACAAACGGCGACTCCAGGCACGGCGGGTCCGTGTCGAGGTGGACCGCCCGCAACGGCACCACGCCCGGTTCCTCGTTGAGTTCGAAGACCTTGACCAGAAGATCCTGATTCGCGAACAGTTCCTCGGCAGAAGGGTGGTCGGTCACAAACTTCAGAGCCGCCGGCGAGAGCTCCGGGGCCGCGTCGTCAGTCGCGGACCAGACCTCGGAGCATTCGCCAAACCCGGAAAGTTCGGACAGCTTCCACGACCCGAGCTGGGCCGGCACCATTCCCCGTCGGAACTGGGGCAGCCGGGCGGGAAGGAAGGTCAGCAAACCGTCCTCGTCCCCGAAACGGAGGCGATCCGGGAGCGTTCGCCCGGCTGGGTCCGTTGGCCGGCGGAGTGCAAGCCGCACGCTTCCCGGAAGGAAAGCGAGATACTCGGCCAGTTCCTCTCGAGCCGGTACTTCCCGCGACGCGGCGAGCCGCTCGAAGACCCGCGACAGAACCCGAGAAAACTCCCGGTCCGTCGCGCCCGCCAGCTCCCGCACCGCCATCCGCAGCCCGTCTACCGGCGTGGTTCGCAGCATGTCCGCAAGGGTCGCGCGGGCGATGGCGGGGAACGAGTCCGCGAAGCGAGCACCACCGGTGAGGGCAGGGAGAGCACGATCGAGGATGGCATCCGCGAACGCGAGTACCAGCGTATCCATCATGGGGCCAGAAACCTCCCACCAGCCACGAGGTGGCGGCACGTTCCGTTCATAATATCCGATTCCCAGTGTGCGATTCGAGCCCATCATCGGATCGAAAGGTCGACTGGGTAGTGCACTCATCGCAGCGCCCCTTTCGCGAAATCGACTGCCATCCCCGGGGATCGGCCAGGGCAGGGGAGGGGAATTGTCGGAATTCGCGAAGTCGGCGGGGCAGGGCAGGGGAGGGGAAGGGGAATCCGGGAATTCGACGAGAAACCGAGATGTCGGCGACTTTCCCCCAGCATCGGAAGCGATCCGATCCGGACAACCCGCACGGGTGGGAATCGCAAACCCTCCGCGATTCCCGGATCTCGTAGGATGCCGATTGACGAAATTCGGCGGTGCGAATCTTTCCGAGGTGTCCCCGATGGGCACGGTGGCCCCCAATTTGACGTCGGCTCGGTTGATACTCGTCCTGGCGGCCGTGCTCTGGAGCAGTTCCTCCGCGTTCATTCGCATCCTGCGGGAACCGACGCCGCTCGACTTGCATTCGCCACTGTTGACGCCGCTGCAGATTGCGTTTTTCCGGGGAATCTTCGCGGGTGCCGTCCTGATTCCACTGCTCCGCCGGGCCGACCTCCGCTTCCGACCCGCGATGGGGGCGATGGTGCTCTGCTTCGGCGTGATGAGCGGGCTCTACCTCTCCGCTCTCGGGCTGGGCCAGGCGGCGAACGCGATCCTGCTGCAGAACAGCGCCCCGGTTTGGGTTTTCGTCATCGGCGTCTTCATGCTCGGGGAGAAAGCGGATCGCCGAAACTGGCAGACCGTCGCGGTCGGGATGGTCGGGGCGGTTGTCATCGTCGCCGGCAACTGGCCCCGCGGGCTCGAACCGGACGAGCAGCGCCGGCAGGTCGAGATTCTGCTGATGGCAACCGGAAGCGGGGTTTCTTACGCCGGCGTCATCCTCTTCCTCAGCGC
>CAZKIQ010000045.1:0-43389 GCA_964552815.1 uncultured Alcaligenaceae bacterium
TCCGGGGAGCCATTTCGGGCAGGAAGTCCGGCTCGGCGGGAGCCTCGCCCTCCCGCCAGATTTCCGGCTCGGCGGGAGCCTCGCCCTCCCGCCAGATGCCCCAATCCGCAGGGACACCCTCGGGAAAGTCGCTCACGGGTGCAGCTAAATCTTGGGGGGGTGAGCATCGAGTGGCTATTCCGGCTAACAGCTAACGACCAAGAGCTAATCGCTGGAATGGAAAAGGATTCGACTTTTCTCCATTCCAGCGATTAGCTGTTAGCCCACGCGCTCGTCGCGAGCTCAGCGCCGCCGCCGGTTGCGACATCCCATCGGGGGGAAAACCGGGGAAAGTGGGTCTGCTGACATTTTTTGTACATCCGATCACGTCTATTGATGGGGTATGGTCACCCCCGTCGGGTTCGGCGACGCCGACTCCTTCTACGCCAGTGCCGAGATTGCCCGCCGACCGTGGATGGGCAGCCTTCCCATCGGCGTGCTCGGAAACCAGGGGGCCTGCGTCATCGCCCGCAACCGCCCCATGAAAAAAGCGGGCGTCACCGTCGGCGAGCCCATCTGGGAAGCGAAACGCAAGTGCCCCGATGGCGTCTACGTCAAGCGCGATTTCCGATGGTACGAGACCCTGAGTCGGCGGATGCTCGCCGAGATCCGCGAAAACTTCTCCCCCCGCGTCGAGTACCACAGCATCGACGAGTTTTTCTGGCAGGCCGACCGCGAACCCCAGCACAGCTACCAGCAGACCGCCGTCGCAATCCGGGACCACATCAAGTCCGTCGTGGGGGTGCCGATGACGGTGGCGTTCGCCCGCACCCGGACGCTGGCGAAGCTCTTCGCGGATACCTCGAAACCGTTCGGAGCCGTCGCCGTTCTGGACCGGGACCACGAGCGTCACCTGCTGGCCCGCCTGCCGGTGACGGAGATTGCCGGCATCGCCCGCCGCCGCGCCGCCCGCCTGGAACCGTACGGAATCCGCACCTGCCTGGACCTCGCCGACGCCGAGGGGCGGATCGTCAAGCACCTTCTGACGGCGACCGGGCACGACCTCTGGCTGGAACTCAACGGCACCCCGGTCACACCGATCCGCCCGGCGAAACCGCGTCAGAAGACGGTTTCTCGCGGTGGAAGCCTCGCCGGCCGGGTCCACGATCCCCGTATCCTCTACGGCTGGGTCGTCCGCAACCTCGAACGACTCGTCGAGGAACTCCACTTCCACGAACTCCGCCCGAAGACGCTTACCGTCCTGATCTCGTACTTCGAGCAGGGCACGATGTCCGGCACCGTCCGCCTCGGGGTGCCGACCGACCGCTTCGACACCCTTCTGGAGGCGGCGAAGGTGGGGCTCCGCCGCGCCTGGCGGCCCGGCTGGGTCGGCACCCACCTCCACCTGATCGCAACGGACCTTGTGCCCCCGCAGGGCTGGACGCGATCTCTCTTCGACGAGGGGGAAGCCCAGGCCGACGCGATTGCCCGGGTGAAACGCGAAATCAACGAGCAGTTCGGCCGCTTCAAAATCCGCAGCGGCTCAACACTCTACGCGAACGACTTCTACGACGACCCCGCCAACGAGTACGACGTCTGCGACATCCGCGGGAAATTCTGTTTCTGAGGAAGCGTCCAACAATATCAGGGACGGGGTTGATCGTCTGAGCGAGTGAGGGTATTCGCGAGAAAAATGTTGCTTACCAACGGCTCAGGAGGTTGCCCGTGCCCATCTCGCTCCGCTGGGTAATCGGGCTGGCCGCGGTAGTATGGGGAACGTCCGCACCCGGTCAGACGGAGGGAATCATCCCGGCGTCGAACCCGAACCTGCCGCAGGACATCCGGACCCCCGATCCGCTCAGTGAGCCCGCGTATCCGCCCCGGTCGGTCCCGACCGCGAACGAGAGCAGGAAGCCTGTTCTGACCGGTTTTCAAATCGACCACACCCATCTGCCGCGGACGGACCAGCACAAGGGCTTCGGAGTCGACGACACGGAACTGGCCGTCACCCTAACAACCCCGTGGGAGCCACTCGGCAAGCCGATCCGCTTGAAGGCTGGGGCGGGGTTCCACCAGTGGGACGGGCCGGGCCGGAAGCGGGACCGTCTCGTCTACTCCGAGACGGTGCAAGGCTGGATGCCTGAGACGGACGGGACGTACCGATCTTTCGAGTTCCAGATGTCGCGAGCCACAGATTCCCGCGTCGTCCCGGTCGGGCCGGACCCAGCTCTGCCGGGGTCCGTGTACGACCTGTACCTGGACGTCGGCTGGCGGCCGAGGCTGGCCGAGTGGCTGTTCGCCGACCTCGGCGTGACCCCCGGCGTGTATGGCGACTTCCGCACCACGTCGGCGGATTTCTTCCGACTCCGCGGACGGGGGCTGGCGATCATCGCCCTGTCCGAGCAGTTCCAGTTCGTCGCCGGGGTGCTCTACGTCAACCGCAACCAGACGAAGCTGATTCCGGCCGGCGGCATCCTGTGGAAACCCAACGAGTGGACCGACTATCAACTTGTCTTCCCGGTTCCGAAGGTAAGCAAGCGGCTCGGGGTGTGGCGGGACCACCAGGCGTGGGGATACGTCGCCGGCGAGTTTGGCGGAGGGACGTGGGCTGTCCAGCGGCCCGACGGCAAGGCCGCCTCCGTCGACTACAACGACTATCGAGCGATCCTGGGAACCGAGGTGCGACGGCCGGATGGGTGGAACTTGAAAGTCGAGACCGGCCCGGTGTTCGGCCGACAACTCTGGTTCACCGACGGCCTGGAGTACCGCCCAAGCGCGACCTGGATGGTGCGGGCCGGACTGGGCTTCTGACCACTTTTGTCATTTGGAAACGCGGTGAATGTGTCCGTGTCAGTGATGGCGAAGACGGGAGAGTGCCAGAATCCGGAGTGACACCGCATGGAGCCGTTGGAGTGGTATCGGATTGCGGCACCGGTGGCGTTTGTGGCGGGGCTGGCCGTGATCTGTGCGATCCAGGATTTGCCGCGATTCCGGGCGATGCTGCTGGGAATCGCGGTGCTGGTGGGGTACGCGGTCGGGCAGGATCAGGTGTCGGCCCGGTTGTGTCCGGAGTACTTCACTGTCTTCCACAACCCGATTCCGGGCGTCACCGATCCGACGCTTCTGGGGATGGCGTGGGGTTTCCTGGGGGCGTGGTGGGGCGGTGCGATTCTGGGTTACACGGCGGGAATCGCGGCCACCTCGGGTTCGCATCCACCGATGCCGATCCGTGACTTGATCCGCCCACTGATGGTGCTCGTCGCCGGCGTGGGGTTCGTGTCGGCGTTGACCGGAGCCGTGACGTACCGGCACGCGGAGTTTTTCGCGATCCGTCTGGACCCGCGATTCGAGGCACAGGTTCCCGCGGACCGCGCTCGCATGCTGTTTGTGGTGGCGAATTACCACCTCGCGGGATACATCGCCGCCGGGGTGGGCAGCGTCGGCCTGTGCGTGTGGATCACTCGCCAGCGGGCGGCCAAAAATCACCACCCCTTGCCGGGCTTGGGCGTATTCCCGGGTTGAACTGCTCCGCCGAAGCTGGGTTTGACCACTCCTTGCTGGGTCTGGAAGGTGCTATTGGCGTTGGATCCGAGGGCGGTAATCGCCGCGATGCAGACGATGATCACCATCGGGCAGCCCAAGAACAGAAAGGCGCCGCCGACGATCAGCCCGACCGTCAAGGCGCTGATACCACCTCTTCCCCGAGGCTCGAAGTCGTCTTCGTAGTCATCATCGTCACGGCGTCGCCGCCTGCGACGGGGTGGCTCATCGCCTGGCGGGGGCGAGTGCGGCGGGGGATCGGTTGGATCGGACGGGTTCACGAATCACCGTAGGGAAAAAGTTCCGAGTTTGAGTTCGCTTCACTTCGCTTCCGGTCGCAGAAGCGGGAAGAGGATCACATCGCGGATCGTTTGCGTGTTCGTGAGCAACATCACCAGGCGATCGATTCCGATGCCGAGCCCGCCAGCGGGGGGCATGCCGTGCCGCAAGGCGCGGATGAAATCCTCATCCATCTTCGCCATCGAATCTTCTTCCGAGAACCCGGCCAGTTGGCGACGGAACGTTTCCTCCTGGCAGATCGGGTCGTTGAGTTCGGTGTAGGCGTTCGCCAGTTCCATCCCGCGGACGTAGAGCTCGAACCGCTCCGCGAGGGCCGGGTTTTCCCGTTTCCGCTTGGTCAGCGGGCACAATGCGGCCGGGTAATCGTAGACGAAGACGGGCTTCTCGGACTTCGCCAGCTGCGGTTCGACGTGGTGCTCGAACAGTTCGTGGACCAGAACGTCGTGCTCCTTGGGAATCGACGTTCCCGCGGCGGCGTCCCGCAATTCTAGGTGAATCTTCGATTCCACCGCCCGCTTCCGCACCCCCTCCTGGTCGGTGAGCGAAACGCCGACGTGCTCGCGGAAGACGTCCTCGTACTTCACCCGTGGGAATGGCGTGGTGAAGTCGACGGTCTGTTCGCCGTAGGGCAGGGTACGGCTGGTGCCGACGGCTTCGACGGCGGCGGCGATGATCCCCTCGGTGAGATCCATGATGGAGAAGAGATCGCCGTAGGCCTCGTAGAGTTCGAGCATGGTGAATTCGGGGTTGTGCCGGGGGCTGATTCCCTCGTTGCGGAAGACCCGGCCGATCTCGTAGACCTTTTCCAGCCCGCCGACGAGCAGCCGTTTCAGGGGCAATTCCAGGGCGATCCGCACGAAGAGGTCGATGTCGAGGGCATTGTGGTGCGTCTCGAACGGGCGTGCGGCTGCCCCGCCGGCGATGGCGTGGAGCGTCGGAGTTTCGACTTCGAGGAAACCCTTGCCGTCGAGGAAATGGCGGATCGCCTTGATGATCCCGACTCGCTGGTGGGCCCGCCGGAGCGTGTCCGGGGTGTAGATCATGTCCAGGTACCGGTGGCGGAGCCGGAACTCCATGTCGCCGATGCCGTAAACATCCTTGGGGTGCGGCTCCAGGGATTTGGAGAGGAAGGTGATTTTGGTGGCGCGGATGGTGGGCTCGCCGGTCTTGGTCATGCCGTACTCGCCGTCGACACCGATGATGTCGCCGAGGTCGAGAAGCTGGGCGATGCTCCAGGATTGCTCGCCGACCTGCTTGGCTCCGACCATGACCTGGACCCGGCCGGTCTGGTCCCAGATTTCGAGGAAAAAGAGCTTCCCTTGCCCCCGCTTGCGGACGACTCGCCCGGCGGCGCGGACGGGCAGAACTGGCGACTCGTCGGAAAACGGAGCGCACGGCAGATGCCGGATTTCCCCGATCGTGGTCTTGTTCTCGAACCGCTGCCCCCACGGATCGATTCCGAGCGCTTCGAGTTTCCGCAGATTCGCCAGACGGGCGGCGGCCTGATCGGAAAGGTCAGCATCGGAAGGGGGAACCGGCGGCGTGGGGTCGGTCGACACAGCAGACTCGGGGTTCGGGGTTCGCGTGGGACATTGCCATTTTACAGGATCCAGCCGACCGGGAACCCGGCGACTACACTGTCGGACGCCGCCACAACTTTTCTCCCGGAGTTCTCCCATGGCGTCGGACGCACCCGACTCGTCAGAACCGCAGAGCTTCTCCCAGAAGATTGGGGCCGCCTTGCCGATCGCGTTGACCGCAATCGCGACGGCGTTCGCCGGCATGAGCACCTCCGAGATGACGCGGGCGATGTACTGGCGTAGTGCCGCCGCCCAGGACCAGTCCAAGGCCAATGATCAGTGGACCCTCGCCGGCTTCAAACGGGATCGGTCGCTGATCGTGCAGACGACTTCCGCCCAGTTCCAGTCGATGGCGGGGTTCCGGGCGGTTGCGTCACCCGGGGAACACAAACCCACCGCGACCCCGGAGATCGTCGACCGGATCGGAAAATGGCTTGCCGGCAAGGGGGAACCGCCGGTTGCGGACCCGGCGATCGGCTCCGCCCTCACGGCCGTTCGGGAGAAAAAGTCCGAGGAGGAACTGGTCCGCATCGCCCGGAATCTGAGCTTCGAGGAGATCCAGAAGTCGATCACGGCTGCGGAAACGCAATCGCTGGAAGTCGAGAAGGCCTGGGATTCCGAGGTCGACCGGCTCGCCAAGGTGGCCAAGGAAGCGATGGCGGTGGCGGCCAAATCACCCGGGGACGCAAAAGCCATCGCCGACGCGAACCTCGCCCAGGCCGCCCGCTACGAGGTCGACTACCGCCGATACCGGGCCGAGTCGACCATGAATTTGTGGGTCGGATTCTTCTTCGAGGTGCGGGTGAAGAAGTCGACTTCCGAGTCCGATCGGCACCGGACCCGCAGCGAGAACTTTTTCTACGCCATGCTCGCCGCCCAGGCCGGTGCGACGGTCGCGTCCCTGGGTCTGGCCCGTAAGCAGCAAAGTGCCCTCTGGCTCGTCGCGGGGGTCTCCGGGCTCATCGCCGTCGGATTCGGAACCTGGGTTTACCTCACGATGTGAGGATTCAGAAGGAATAAGGAAAAAGGAAAAAAGAGTTAGAAGAGCAAGCGATTGGGAATGATCCGGTTCTCTTTTTAATTTTTCCTTTTTCCTTTTTCCTTTGCGACGAGAATTTTGCGCGAGCTCCTGAGAGGGGTGTGGGGAAAAGCCACTCGATTCGCGAGAAGCGTGACTCGGGGCTGAATCGTAACCAATAATTTCGCAGTGTTCCTCCGCCCCGTCCCGGTTGAGGATCTTTCGACGAGTTGTGTTACGCCCTCTAACCCTTGAGCAACCGTGCCGGCGATTCGCCCCGCCCTGGTGTTTCTCCTCTCTGCATGTCTCAGTGCGGCTTGCAACTCGATCGGCAACGCCCAAACCTACTCCTGGTTGGGAGCAGAGTCCGGGAATCGTTGGAGTACGCCCGGCAACTGGGTTGGCGGAACCGTTCCCGCGAGCAGCCTCACCAACACGACTATCGAGTTCTCCTCCTCCGCCTCGGGGTCGTTCTCGAGTCGGAACAATCTCTCGAGTTTGCAGATCTTCCAGCTACAAGTTTCGGACCCCGGCGGGAATATCACCGTTTCGGGGAATCCCATTGCGATCGGCGGTGGAGGAGTTGATCTCTCTTCGGCGATTCGGGACCTCACGGTTTCCGCGAATATCGTCGTGGCCGCCGATCAGATGTGGTCGGTGGCCGACGGGCGGACGTTGACGGTGACTGGGCTCGTTTCCGGAATCTCGGGCTCGCCGGGTCTGACCAAATCCGGCGGCGGGACGGTGATTCTGAGCCGGGCCAACACCTTCACCGGTCCCACGGATGTCACCGCGGGGACGCTCTCGGTTGCCAACAGGCTTTCTTCCGACGTGACCATTCGAGCCGGTGGCACCGCGGTGGGAACCGGAACGTCATCATTCGGGGCGAACTCGACCATTCGCGTGGAAGCATCCAGTGCGGACAAACCCGACGGTCTCTTCCAGGTTCAGCAAACCTTCACGATCGGTGGCCTGTCGGGGGACGGAATCGTCGAGAACGGTCGGCCGGGAAATCGGAACCTGACCATCGCTTCGAATTCCAACACCACCTTTTCCGGAGTCATCCAGAACGGCGCGGCCGGGGGGCTGGGCATCACGAAGTCGGGCACCGGAACGTTGACCCTTTCCGGATCCAACACCTACACCCGCCCGACCACCATCACCGGAGGCGTGCTGGAAGTCACGGTGCTGGCCAACGGCGGATCGGCGAGCAGCATCGGGGCGGCGTCGACATCGGCAGGGAACCTCGTCATCAACGGTGGAACCCTACGCTACACCGGCAGCGGCGAGACCACCAACCGGCTCTTTTCGATCGGCAACCAGGGCGGAACCATCGATGCCAGCGGATCCGGAGCCGTTGCGTTCCTTGGCACCGGCAACATCTCCGCGTCCGGAACGGGGAACCGGACTCTCACCCTGACCGGGAACACTTCCGACGCCAACACCATCCGATCCGTGATTCGCAATCCGTCCTCCGGGCGGACGAGCGTCGAGAAGACCGGCACTGGAACGTGGGTTCTCACCGGCCGCAACACCTACACCGGCGGGACGACCATCCGTGAGGGAACGCTTCGACTCGGGGCCGCGAATGTGCTGGCCGATGCCGGAGCCATCTCGCTTTCCGGAGGCACATTGGCGGTCGGATACAACGACACGGTTGGGGCCTTGACCGTGGCCAGCCCGTCGACACTGGCCCTGGACAACCGGACGTTCTCCCTGATTTTCACCGGAATCGACGGATCCTACCCCGCGTTTCCCACCTCGGCATGGTTGACGGTGACCGGTTGGCAGGGGGTGCCGGAACAGACAGGGTCGCGGGGGAAGATCCTCTTCTCCAACCTCGGTTCGGACCCGAACCAGGCCTACGCGAACTTCCTGTCGGGTGTGCAATTTTCGGGATATTCGCAGGGCGAGGCGCAGTTCATCGCCAGCACGGGTGGTCGCTACGAGCTTGTGCCGACGCCGGTGCCGGAACCACTGGGGGTCATCGGGATCGCGGCGGTGGGGTTGGCGGTCGGCTTCCGCCGGCGATTGCTCGGAAAACACCATCGTGGGACGGCCTCTGGAACGTGAACTCCGAGCGGGAACCGAACCGATTCGCTTTTTCTTGGCTCTGAGAGATACCCAGGTATTGTGGTTCCTGCGGGGTGGTCGGTGTGGTGTCGGAGATGCGGGCCATGTTTCGTTTCCCGGCGGAAGTTCGCCTCAAGACGCCGGCCGAGTTCAAGCGAGTCTTTGACCGCAAGAAGTCTGCCGGGGATTCCGTGCTCGTGGTGTATGCGTGCGAGAATGACCACCCGCAGCCGCGGCTGGGGTGCTCCGTTTCGAAGAAGGTCGGCAACGCGGTCGTGCGGAACCGCTACAAGCGACTTTTCCGGGAGGCATTCCGGTTGCAGCAGCACGAGTTGCCGGTGGGAGTGGACCTGGTCGTGATTCCGCGAAGTCGGCCGGAACCGCCGACGCTCGAAGAGGTGTCGGCATCGCTGCGGTCGCTGGCTTCGCAGGCCGCCCGACGGCTGGCATCTTCCGGAAAGCCGCGCGAAGATCGGCGGTGAGGGAATGTGTCAGCACCCTCGGAAATCGCAGTCTCGAAAGTTTGACCGGTGGGTCGACGTTGAAGCGGGTTGACCCACCGGCCCGAAATCACTTCTGCCCGCGATTCCAGCCCCGCGTATACTTTCCGTGGACACCATCTTCCAGGGTTCGCCGCCGATATGCCCCGACCGCGCGATGACTGGGACGAGGATGACGAGGATCTCCCGGAAGGGGTCTATCGGGACGACCCGGACGATGGCCCACCGACGATCCCCTGCCCCTACTGCCGGGAACCCGTCTACGAAACCGCCCAGTTCTGCCCCCGCTGCGAGAACTACATCTCCCGGGAAGATTCCCCCGGCGACCGGAAGCCGATGTGGATCTGGATCTGCCTGATCCTCGCCCTCCTGGCCGCGGGGCTGATGGCATTCTGATTTCTCCGCTTTTTCCGAGAGTTGCACCATGACCAACGTCGCGATCCTCGGCGGTTCGGGGTACACAGCCGTCGAACTCATGAAGATCCTGCTCCGCCATCCGCACGCGAAGATTGTCGCGGTGACGTCGCGGGAACCGCAACTCGTCACGGATCACCACCCGTCTCTGCATGGCCGGATCGACCTGCGTTGCGAGCCGTTCGACCCTGACGCACTGCGGGCGAAGCACGTCGAGGTCGCGTTTGGGTGCCTGCCGCACGGAGAGAGCAAGAAAGTCGTCGGGCCGCTGCTGGAACGCGGAGTTCGCGTTGTGGATCTGAGCGCGGACTACCGCCTTCGGGATGCTGCAGTCTATTCCGAATGGTACGGCGAACCGCACCACGACACGGCGAACCTGACCCACGCGGTGTACGGGCTCCCCGAGCTTTTCGGCGATCGCATTCCCTCCGCCCGGCTGATCGCCAATCCGGGGTGTTACCCGCAGACCGCGATTCTCGGACTCGCGCCGCTTCTCGCATCCAAGAAAATTGAACCAACGGGGATCATCATCAATAGTCTCAGCGGCGTCAGCGGAGCCGGCCGATCGCCGAAACTCACGACGCATTTCCCGGAATGCAACGAGAGCGTGACCGCCTACAACGTCGGCAAGCACCGCCACACCCCGGAAATCGAGCAAGCCCTGACGGAAGTCGCGGGCAACCGGGTGGAGGTGATCTTTACCCCGCACCTGATTCCGATGGACCGCGGGATTCTGAGCACGATCTACGCAACGCCGACAGGCCCGGTGTCGGAAAAGGAACTGCTCGTGGAAATGCGGGAATTCTACGCTGGCAAACCGTTCGTGCGTGTCCGCGACAGTCTCCCCGCCACGAAGGACACGGTTCACTCGAACTTCCTCGACGTCTCGGTTCGCGTCGTCCGCGGCCGGGTCATCGTCCTCGCGGCCGAGGACAACCTGATCCGCGGCGCGAGCGGCGTCGCCGTGCAGAACTTCAACCTCATGCTCGGCTACCCCGAAACCGCCGGATTGTGGTAAATCGAATCAATGGCCGCATCCGAGGCCTCTCGTTAGGGTTCCCGACGCGGATGACACACCCGGCGCACTCCTCGCCCTAGCGAAACTCGGGGAAACCGGACACCAAACGAGAACAAGCCGGGCGGGACACATTCACTTTGTGTCCCGCCCGGCTTGTTGCGATTCCCAAGACCGCCATTCCAGTTAGCCCACAAACACTCCGCCGAGGAACTCGCCCCGTTCGGCGAAGAACTCGTTCAGTTGGGCACCCGTTTGTGGGTTGAAGAACTTCACCGAGGCCACACCGCCTGGCGCGGACCCCGTGATGATCTCGACCCGACCGTCCGAGTCCACGTCGAGTGCGGACACGGGCACGCCACCGCGTTGCGACTGATCGCCTGCGAAGAAGTCCGTGATGATCGTCGGCTGACCCCCGAAGATGCTGGTTCCGCTGAACCCGAGGACGCGCGGGCCGCCGCCCGGTCCGGCACCGGTGATGATGTCGCCGAACCCGTCGCCGTCGATGTCGCCCACCGCGACGAACACGCCGTTGCGGAGGGTGCTTTCGAAGGCGAAGAAGTCTGGTGCCAACCGGGTCGGGTTGCCGGCCGCGACAGACGCCCCGTCGAAGACCGCCACCCGTGGCCCGCCGCCGAAGCCGGCCGCGACAACAAGGTCCGCGATGCCGTCTCCGTTGATGTCACCGACCGCGACCCGGGCCCCACCGCGGAAGCTGGCGTCGTCAATCCCCATGAAGTCGGCCAGCGTCGCACCGGTCGCCCCATCTATCACCTTGACCCGCGGGCCGCCGCCCACGTCTGCGGACACGACAAGGTCCGCGACACCGTCCCCGTTGAAGTCGCCGGACGCGACAAACATCCCACCCGTGAAGGTGGATTCAAAGGGCTGAATGTCTTGAACGATCGCGCCGTTGTTGCCGTTGTACGCGATCAACCGAGCCCCGGTCCCCGGACCAGGGACAGCGATCGTGTCCGGGACGCCGTCGCCGGTGATGTCGGCGGTCACGGCTCGAACGCCACCCGGATTGCCGGGGAACGGTCGGAACCGGAACCGCTCCTGGCCACGACCCAGGTCGAACGTGCGAACCAGTTCGCCGCCCTCGCCTTCGGAAGTGGACAGGAACCGGTTGGCACCCGCGACCAGTGACCCGAGCGCGTTGTAGTCGGGGTCGAACGGGCCGGTGATGCTTGAACCCGTGCTGCTGAGGAACGACCGTTTGGAGATGCCACCCGGTGCGGTCGTCGTGAGCGGCGGTAGCGGTCCCGGAGGGGCGACCGGTTCCGGAGTCGTGCCCAGCGGGTTGACTTCCCCGAACAGGTAGTTCGTCGCGTTGGTCCCGGACCCGAGTACGATCTGGCCGAAGATGTCCGTCGCGACCAGGATGCCACCCGCGGAACCAGCTGCGTTTGTCCCCTGGGAGAAGCTCTGCGGTTGGGCCTCGGCCACGTTGTACGTCCCCGGCCGAAGTCCGGTGAACGAGAAGTTCCCGTTCGCGTCGGTCGTCGTGGTGATCGGCCCGACCGGGTTGCCAAGGAAGTCGGTCCCGGTCAGGGTGATGACCACGCCCGCGATGGGCTGGTCGCCCGTGTCGCGGACGCCATTGCGGTTGCCGTCCTGGTAGACCGCCCCAGCGACGGACGCCGGCAGCACCTCGCCGAAGTTGAACGGCCCGCGGATCGGGTTCGGGGCCAGGAAAATGTTCGAGAAGTTGTCGTTCCCGACCACCACCGTGTTCGGCCCAACGGTGTCGGCATTCTGCTCCAGGCCGTCGATGAAACCCGGCGGGTTGGCCGCCTCCGTGATCGTGTACACGCCCGGAGGCATGATCGCGTACTCGTAGAACCCGTTAGCGTCGGTCACACGGGTCAGGCCGCCTCCGGGGATGTCGGCGTCCACGACCGGGCGAGCGATCGGTGTGCCGGCGAACGCGGTGCCCGAGATCCGGATGGTGACGCCGGGGATGCCGGGCTCGCCGGGGTCGCGGAGCCCGTTGGCGTTCAGGTCGTTGTACACGAACCCGTTCGGGTCCGCCGGGGGGATCTCACCGAAGTTGTTGTTGATGCTGTTGGTCCCGATGGGCAGCACGATCCCTGTGATGAGGTTCTTCCCCACCTGACCCGGAAGCACCGTCGTGCCGCCGGTCGAACCGGGGGTATCAAAGCCTTCAAAGAAGTTGCCCGTCGTCGGCTGAACCTCCTGGACCTGATAGTTCCCCGGCGCGAGGTTGGGGAACAGGTAGTTCCCGTTCGCGTCGGTCACGGTGGACGTGATGAACGTCCCGGTTCCGTCCAACAGGTTGATCGTCACGCCGGCCAGCGGGGGCGAGCCGACCCCGGCGTCTTGCCAGCCAGTCAGTCGGTTGTCGACGTAGACTCGGCCGGCGATGCTGCTGTTCGTGTAGCGATAGTCCTCGACCTCGCCGTTCGCTGCCAGGCCCGTGGGGTTGAGGCCACCAACGGCACTGATCCGGAACCGGAGGTAGGTGTTCGGCCCACCCACGAAGTTCGCGGGGACGGTGACGTTTAGGGTGTTCGAGCCCGCCGTCAACAACGTGCCCCCCGCAGCCGTGACCCGCTCGCCCGCATCGTTGAAGTCCCCGTCGCCGTTCCAGTCGATGAATGCATCCAGGCGTCCGCCTTCCGGCGCGAGGATGGTGAACGCCGCGGTCTGACCCGCGAACAGGTTCGGAATCGTGACACCGTCCTCGTCGTCGGTGCCGGCGGCATCGTCACCGTCGGCACCGATCGTTGGCACGCCGTCCACTTCGGTATCGGGCCGGTTGGTGCCCAGGTAGGGGCCGACACCCAGGGCGATGTGACCCGCCCCGCTGTTGCCGATGGTCGTGCCATAGGTGTCCGGGGCGTCGCCGTAGTCGGCGATCCGCTGCACCGTGATCTGGTAGTCTTCCACCTCGCCGTCGGGCAACGTACCCGTCGGAGTCGGGGTGGTCACGGTCGCCGACGTGAGCCGGAACCGGGCGTAGGTGTTTCCTGGCGTGGCCGTCAGCGGGATGAGCGGCACGACCGGGAAGTTGCTGCCGGCGAAGACGGGGGTGTTGGTGAAGACCTGCTCGCCCGGATCGTCCCAGTCCCCATCCTGGTTGAAGTCGATCCACGCGTTCAGGAACCCGCTCCCGCTGGCGTTCACCTGGATCGTCTGGTTGGTGCCGATAGTCACGTTCAGCGTCGTGACGCCGTCCTCGTCGTCGGTGTTGTCCAGGTCATCACCTGTCGCGGTAACCGATGGCAAGCCATTGTTCTCGGAGTCGCGTGCCGTACCGAGCGTCGGCCCGCCAATCCCGTGTCTCGCCCCGTTCTGGGCCAAAGTCGTCGGGTAGCTGCCGGCGAACCCGGACTGGGCGGCGGTGGGGGCGTCGCCGAAATCGGCAGGTGGGACCGTGATGGAAACAGCCGCCTCGTCGTCCTGGACCGGTGTCGGCGGGGTGCCGTTGTTCGGTTGCGAGTCGACGTCGAACTGGTCCGCGGTCGTAACTTGAACGAAATTGTTGAACGTTCCTGCCGCGATGGTTTGGACGGTGATCTGGAGCGTGATCGATCCGCCGTTCGCCAGCGATCCGATCGTCCAGACACCCGTGCCGGAATCGAACGTCGTCCCAGTCGTTCCGCTGTCGTCGCTCACGTAGGTGACGCCAGCGGGCAGAAGGTCCCTCACGGTGACGTTGGTCGCACCGTTCGGCCCGCCGTTGGCCACGGTGATCGTGTACACCACGTTCGTCCCGAGGGCTGGGGTCGGATTACTGACGCCCTTGGTGACTGACAGGTCGATGACTTGCCGCAAGGTCAACTGGTAGTCTTCGACTTCCCCATCGGGCAACAACCCGGTCGGGGTAGCTGCGACCACCGTGGCACTGGTCAATCGGAACCGGGCGAACGTGTCGAAGGTGACGAGTGACGGGTCGAGCGGGGCGGTGAACGTCAGGGTGTTGTCCCCGGCAACCACCGCAAGATTGGTTGCGATTTGCTCGCCGACATCGTCCCAGTCCCCGTCGTGATTGAAGTCAATCCAGGCATTGAGGAAGCCCGGTGCGGACGCATTGACCGTAATAGAGTTGCTCACACCCTGGGTCAGTGGGCCGCCGATCGTCACACCGTCCTCGTCGGCACCGTCCCCGGTCGCGGTGGCGTTCGGTTGGCCGTCGTTCTCGGTGTCGCGGGTGGCACCCAGGGTCGGACCAGTTGCGATGTGCCGAGCGCCGTTCTGGGCCAGCGTGACCGGATAGGTGGTGCCGACCCCGGTGTTCGGGGCATCGCCGAAGTCCACCCCCTGAACGGTGTACGGCGCGTCGTCCTCGTCGTCTTCGTTGGGCGTCGGCGGGGTGCCGTTGTTCGGTTGGGAGTCGCTGTCGAACTGGTCGACCGCTTGAATTTGGGCGTAGTTGTTGAATGAACCCTCGGCTGTGACCACGGCGGTGTAGGTCAGTACAACGCTACCCCCCACGGCGAGCGTGCCGCCGGGCGTCCAGGTGATCTGGCCTGGCGTGGACGTGTTGAACGTCCCGCCGCCACCCGTCTGGGTGATCGACGTCAACCCAGAAGGCAGTGTGTCGCGAACGACGACCCCGGTCGCCGCGTTCGGGCCGGAGTTGGTCACGGTGATCGTAAACGTGACCGTGTCGCCTGGCGTCAGGCTGGTCGGGGTCACGTCCTTGACAAGGTTCAGGTCGGCCACTTGCCGGATAGTGAGTTGGTAGTCTTCCACTTCCCCGTCGGAAGCCAGCCCGGTCGGCGTCGCGATCTGTCCGGCGGTCGAGGACAACCGGAACCGGGCAAACGTGGTGAAGGACGGACTCGCGAACAGGCCGGGGTTGACCGTCAGCGTGTTGTCACCGGCTGCCACGGCCGTGCCGTTGAAGATCTGCTCGCCCGTGTCGTTCCAGTCGCCGTCCTGGTTCAAGTCGACCCAGAGGCTCAGGAACCCGCCGGCGCTCGTGTTCACGGTGACGGTGTTGTTCTGACCCTGGGTCAAGAAGAACCCGCCCGCAGCCGCGATCGTCGAGCCGTTGACCAGGACGACGCCGTCCTCGTCGGACCCGTCGCCGGTGGCGTTCGCGCTCTGCTGGCCGTTGTTTTCCGAGTCCCGCGTCGCACCGAGCGTGCTGCCGGTCGTGATGTGCCGGGCACCGTTTGACGCCAAAAGGGTCGGGTAGGTGGGGTCAGGCGCGTCGCCGAAATCAAGGCCGTTGACCGAGTAAGGGGCGTCGTCTTCGTCGTCATCATTCGGGGTCGGGGGTGTTCCGTCGCCGGGGGTCGAGTTCGGGTCGATCTCGTTCGCAGTGAAGATCTGAGCATAGTTGTTGAATGACCCAGACTGGGTTGCCACCCCCGTGAAGACCAAGGTCACAGACCCAGACGCGGCAATGGTTCCACCCGTTGGGGTCCAGGTGATCTCCCCAGGCGTCGAAGTATCGAACGTTCCGCCACCGCTGAATTGGCTGATGGAAGTCAGCCCGGCGGGCAGGGTGTCCCGGATCGTGACCCCGGTCGCTGTGCTGGGTCCGGTGTTGGTCACAGTAATCGTGAATGTCACCGTGTCGCCCAGGTTGAACGTCGGTGCGTTGACATCCTTGGTCAACTGAAGGTCGGCGACGTTGCGAACCGTGATAAGGTAGTCTTCAATTTCCCCGTCTGGTGCAGAGGCAGTCGGGCTGGCGATTCCGGCCGTCGTCAGTCGGAAGCGGGCATAGGTGTCGCCGGCGACTGCGGTCGAGGGAACGTCCACAGTGAGATTGTTGGTCCCGGCGACCACGTTGTATGTGACCCGCTCGCCCGCATCGAACGTCCCGCTCTGGTCCCAGTCGAACCACGCATCCACGACACCCGTCCCCGACGAGACGATGGTGATCGCCCGTCCGGTCTGCCCGCGGCCGAGCAGGTCCACGAAGGTGACGCCGTCTTCGTCGTCGGGGGTACCGGTCGTGTCGTCCCCGGTGGCGGCGACGTTGGTCGTCGGGGAGTCTTCCGAATCCACGACCGTTCCCAGACGGAGCCCGCCACCCAGTGCGTGGGAAGCCGTGCCCGTGCTGTATCCTGCTCCGGGGGCATCGCCGAAATCGAAGCTCGGTGTCACGGTGACGATGTAGTCTTCCACTTCGCCGTTGGCTGCCGAGCCAACCGAAGTCAGGCCGGATGCTGTGCTGATCCGCCATCGCATGCCGGTGGTGCCGCCCAGGGCGGTGTCGGGGACGGCGAAGTTGACCGTCTGGGTCCCATTGCCGAACGTGGTGGTGCCGTCGCTGACGACTTCGCCGGTGTCGGCGAAGTCGCCGTCCTGGTTCCAGTCGATGAAGCCGTACAGGCGAGCGTTCCCGGTGGAGCCGGAGATGACGACCTGGACCGAGCCTTGCCGACCTTGGATGAACGCGCCCCCGACGACCGTGACGCCGTCCTCGTCGTCCGGGGTCTGACCGGCCCCGTCGTCGCCAGTCGCCCCGGCATTTGGTTGGCCATCGGCTTCCGAGTCGGTCGTGGCTGCACCCATCCGGAGGTTGCTCACGCCGTGACGCGGCCCGTTGTCGGCGGTGGATGTCTGGTAGTTCCCGGTGCCGGTGCCCACGCCGGTGTCGGGCAGGTCGCCCCAGTCGAAGCCCTGGGTGATGTTGATTTGGTAGTCTTCGACTTCCCCGTTGGGCGCGGCCCCGACGAACGTCAACCCGCCGTCGGTGCTGATCCGGAGGCGCAGGTAGGACGTGCCGACCGACGCCCCGACGGGGGTCGGAATGACCAGGTTGTACGTTCCCGCTCCGCCGGTGATGACAGGCGTCGTCAGTGTCTCCCCGCTGTCTGCGAAGTCGCCGTCGCGGTTGAAGTCGACGAAGGCATACAGGACTTGCCCTGCAGTGCTCGACCCGACGACGACGGGCACCGTCGTGGTGGCACCCTGGGTCAGCGTCACCGCGCCGGTGATGCCGTCCTCGTCCCCGCCGTCCCCGTTGGCGGCGGCGTTCGGGGTCGCGTCGGCCTCGGCGTCCGGAGGTGTCGCACCCAGGAACGGGTTGTTCGCACCGACGATGTTGTGTCGGGCACCGTCCGAGGCCAGGGTCGTGCCGTAGCTGTTAGGGGCGTCTCCGTAATCGCCCGTCACCGTGATCTGGGCCGTCGGCCCGTCGCTGTCGGTGTAGGTCCGCTCGCCGGTCGCGCCGAGGCCGTTCAAGCTCGACCAATCGACGTCGGCCGTGTTGCTGAACTGTTGCGGAAGGGTCGTCGAGGCGATTGTCCCCGTGATGTCGATGGTGATGCTCGCGCCGGGGTCCATGTCGAACGGCGTCGTCGTCGTGAAGTCGTTCCCGGACAGGCTGAAGTTGGCGTTCGACGGCGTCGCGCCGTTGAACGTGCCAGTCGTCGTCACGACGTTGAAGGACAACCCGGTGAGTTGCGACGGCACCGTGTCGCTGATCGAGACTTCGAACGCGGTCGGGTCGTTCGGGTCGGCGGTCAGCACGATGCGATAGGTTCCGGTCGCCCCCGGCGCGACTGTCGCAGGCGTTTGCAGCGTCTTCGTGACGCCGACGGTCGGTTCCACCACCTCGACCTGCGGGCCGGAGACGGCGGGCCGGGTGCTGCAGTGGTCGGTCAACTGCGCGGAGTTGTTAAGAGAAACACCAGCGTTAACTGACGGGTCGTTTTCCACCCGTACCTGGTAGGTGATCGTGATGAGCTCGCCCGCGATGTCGTTCTGGTTGTTGGTGAGAGTCCCCAGGTTGAAGGTCAGCACGTTCCCGGAGACCGACGGCGTGGCCGAACCGCCGGTTTGCGACACCGTGCCGGGGATCACAATGTTGGCGCTGCCCGTGACGAAGACCAATCCCGGACTGTCCAGGGTATCCACGATGTTGACCGGTCCGACGATCCCTTCTGGAACGCGGTAGGTGATCTGGTAAGTGATCGTCTCGCCGATGGTCGCCTGGCCGGTCGCGGAGTTGTTCGTTCCCGTCACACTGGTGGCCGTCACGGTCTTCACGATGGGCACCCCGGTCTGCATCACCGCGGAGTCGGAAAGCGGCGAGCCCAGTATGTTGGCCCCGAAGTTGGCGGTAGCCGCGTTGTACACGGTGGCGGTGTTCGTGAGGCCGCACGGCAACCGCGGGGCTCCGATCACAACCTGGTCGATCGCGACATCCCCCTCTGCCGGCGGGTCGATTTGCATCTCGATCGCGCCGAGGCGGGTGAAGTCCGCCCCCGCGAACTCGGAGAAGAGGAACGTCAGTGCTTCCGCACCCGACGACGCGGGGGACTTGGTCACCTCAACCGGCGTCGCGGAACCGTTCGACCAAACCCGCAACGTGATCGAGGCACCGAGGTCGGAGGTCAGGACGTTGACGATGATTCGGTCGGCCCCGTTCGGCTGGCCGCCGGTCTGCGTGACGTTCAGGTTGTTCAGGCCGTTGACCTGGAGGCCAGGTGACGTGAGGTTGCTGGGTACGGAACTGCCGTCGTCGCCGTCCCACTGAATCACCCCAAAGCCGGCCGTTTGGGAGTCGAGCGAGAACGTCAGGATGTTCGAATCGAGGTTGTCGATCCGAAGGTTACCCCCGCCGCCGGCCCCGAGGTTTTGCGTGAGGATGTACGCATCCCGCTGGGGCGTCGAGTCCCCCTGGGCACCGATGATGTTCGAAGTGCTTCCGGTGACCTGGCCGGACTGCACCCCCCCCGGCGGAGTTACGACGAGATTCTGAGTCGGGGCGTTGAACGTGTCGATCGGAATCGTTTCAAAAATGTTCACCACCTGCAAGTCGTAGGTGATGACCACCGTTGAAGTGCCGGCCGCATCGTTGGCAGGACCAGTGCCGGCTGCATCGCCCCGGTCCAGGCGACCGTTCGCGTCGTCCGTGATCTCGATCCCGTTCGCGCTGAAGATGTCCGAACCAGTGAACGCAACCGGATTGCCGGCCCCGTCTGTAACGGTCAGGTTGACCCCCTGCGCACCGACGCCGGTTCTGGCGTAACCGTTCAGGAGCGTATCCCGAAGGCGGATGTCGAAGGCGTTCTGGTCGCCGGTGTTGCGAACGACGATGGCGAATGTAATCACGTCCCCGGCGTCGACGCCGCTCACATCGCTGTTCAAAGCGGTCGGGTTCGCCGCGATGTAGGCGTTGTTGATGGTGCCGCCGCTGAACCGGGTTCCCGCCGTACCGGGCGCGGTGAACGTCAGCGGACCAGGAGCAGGGTCGGCGGGGGTGAAGACACCGGCACTGGTGGCGCCCACCGCGACCACGCCCTTCCGAACGCTAATGACCGGCGCGGGGTTGACGCGGCTTTCGAGTTCTTCCAACACCGAGGCGACCGCCGAACGGGCTGGCTTGGGGCAACGGTCCTGGCGCGATTGGCGGAAGAGCGAACGCACCCAATTCTTACCATTGAACGGAGACATCAAGATCACTCCGAGGCCGTGATGCGGCCGGTTATGTTCGCGAATGAACAACGAGAGATCGGTGGCGGACGGAGTCCGTCAACGAGCGAGTTTTGACAAGAGATGAAAATCGAACATCGACGCTAACAGGATATCATTCTGACATGTATTGATTGGAAATGAAGCCACGAATTGAGAAGTAACTTGCTGACCATGGGGGCGACTCCACTGGTGTGCGATCGTGCAGAAGCCCCATGAGCGAATGGGCAACCAGACGAATCGCAAAATTTGATTTACGTCGCGAGGGCAGATTTGCCACCGAGTTGTCTTTTTTTTGGACAACTCCCTTTTCGCAGAATGCCTGCATCCCCAAAAGCCGCTGGGAATCAGACGATTCGACACAGTTATGTTGTCGGCTGAATGGCGTTCCGCAACACCGAAAAACGGTGAAAATGGAGAATCTTGGAAATGGCTTTCAAGGCAGAAGCCTCGCGTCCGGGGCTTCCGCTCCAGACGCGAGGCTCAGGTTTGTGGTCGAAGTCATCGGGAAACACAAGTTAAAACCGCACTTCGCCGCCGATGCTGATGCCTTGCAGCCAGAAGTCGGTCGTCTTGAAGAGCACTGCGGGCAGAGCAGGGCCACCTGGCACGGCAGGGGGGATCAGGTTGGTGTTCACCCGCTGGTCGATCTGATCGCCGGACCGGGCCACATTTGACCAGTAGAGCCAGTTGTAACCGACGAACACGCGAGTGTAGTCGGTCACCTGCAACCCGACCCGCAGTCCCACCTCGGGAATTACTGCAAATTTGTCGCTGCTGTAAGAACCAATGTTCGAAGGCTGGGCGTACAGCCCACCCGGCAGCGTTGTCGGTGCCGCACCTGGGGGAATGGTCGTCGTCGAGCCTGAAATTGTCACGGTTTCGTGCGAGACGCCGAGTGCGACTGAGCCGCGGACCATGAAGTACATCATGCCGTAACGCTTTTCTGCCCTCAGTCCGACCACGCCGCCATGGAAGTCGTTGCTGGTCTGGAAGCGGTCCTGCACGATGATCCGCGTCCCCGGCGCGACACCGGTTCCACCCAGCGACGTGAGGTTTTCCGTGATTGTCAGGTCGTCGGAGAGATTCAAGTAGCGATAGCCGGCGATCAGATCCACGCGTCCACACGGGTCGCAGCAGAGGTTGCAGACGCCGTTGATGCCGCCGCCGATCACGTCGCTGGTTGAGTTGACGCTGACACTTCCGCTCACGATACCCGGGAATGACACCAGTTGGGCATCATTCAACCCCGTCAGGGCGTTGAAGAACGGCCGGGAAATGATCCCGGTGCCCGGCGACGACGCGACGGGGTTCTGACCGCTTTGACCCAGGAAGAAGAAGTCCCCTTCGATGCCGCACGTCTGGCACTCGTCCAGCCAGGCCCCGGCGTTCAGGCGGAAGCCATTGCGGAACTCGCCGCCGTTGAACCGCGATCCGCCAATGAGAGTGGACGTGCCGGGTTGCCCCAGAACGCCCGCCGCGGGAAGTGCGGTGCCGGGCACGGACGCGGTCGCCAGAACGGGCATCGGGTTCCCGGCCGCGACCCAATACAGCCACTCGGCCGAGACCCACACCCGTCCGGGCGGTCCGCAGGTTTCACAACACGCCGGGGCACAGAGGTCGACGCACCCGGGCAGGGGGCTACCGTATGTCGAATACGCGCTGACCGCACCCGGCTGACCGTACGGTGTGGCCGGGATCGCATGAGGGGCCGGTGCGGGACTCGGCGCGGCAACGGGCGGCACCATCGGCTGAGGTTGAGCCAGAGCTTGAGTGAATACGACGCTCGGCGTCGGGACGGGTACCGGTTGGGGGTAAGCTGGGACGGGGGCGGGGACCTGAGCCGTGGCAGTGGACGCCAGACCAAAGGTCAGACCGAGCCCCAGGAGTCGGGCGCGCATGGAAATCTCCGAAGCCGAGGAAGCCCGCGGTATCTGCGCGAGCTACGACCGATGAATCCGCTACGACCTTATCGGCCAGTTGTGGGCAATGCATGACATGCAACGAGCGAATCAAATGGGAGTTTGAGATGGGTTGGGGGACTTGTGCGGCTTGATATGGGGCTTGGAGTTGGCGTGCCCGGTGGCGGAGATCCTGGTATCGTGAAACCGTGTCAGGTTTCCTGCCATTCCGCGTTACCCCCTGGACGAGATGGCGCTCGATGCTGCGACTGTCGGTCGGGAATTGCTCGCCAACCGGTTCCGCGTCATGGCTGTCGCGGCGATGATCATCCGGGAACACGACCTTGTCGATGACGTGTTCCAGCAGGTGGTCGTACAGGCGCTCGAAGATCCGGCCCGCTATACGGATTCGACCCACCTGCTGCGGTGGGCTCTGCGAACCGCCCGGCACCGTGCGATCGACCTGGCCCGGGCCCGGAAACGGCTCGTGCTCGACGATTCCGTCTACGAGGTTCTGGCGACCGAGATCGAGGAGGCCCCGGCGGACGAGCAAGCCGCTCGCGTCCGGGCACTTCGGGAATGCATTGCCGGGTTGTCGTCGGATCTTCGCCGACTTCTGGCACTGCGGCACGAGCACGGGCTCGCCTGTGGAGTGATTGCCGAGCAACTGGGCCGCAGTGTCGACGCCGTGTATCAGTCGCTTTCCCGCACCCATGCCCATCTTCGCAAGTGCGTGGAACGGCGGATCCGCTCGAACGGGAGTGAAGCATGACCAGCAACGACCCGCTCTCCGCCCGTCCGGACGACCGGCTTGAGGGGGAGAACACCTTCGATCGGCTCCTCGATGGGGAATTGCCGCAGTCGGAAGTGGATGCGCTCGGTGCTGCCTTGCTCGCGAACGCGGAACTCCGTCGAGAATTCCTGACCCGGACGCTGGTCAACGTGGCGATCGGGGAGCAACTTGGGGTCGATCGGCTGATCGAGCCGCGTCGGGAACCTCGTCGTGGCCGGCGGATTCTGCCCTGGGTTTCCCTCGCACTGTCGATCGCGGCCGCGGTTCTCGTCGGGTTTGGGTTGGACCGCTCCACCTCACCGGTGACCCCGGAAGCGGTGGCAGAGGTTGCATCCGTGGATGGCGAGGTTTGGCGCGTCGCACCGCACGGCGATGTTCCCTGCCAGCCCGGTGACAAGATCCAGAGCGGGGAAACGATTCGCACCGCCGGCCCGGCCGCCGTCGCGTCCCTCGTCTACCCCGACGGTACCCGCGTTTCCCTGGCCGGCGACACGACCGTGACCATCTCGCAGCCCGGCTACAAGCTCCTGCAAGTCGCCCGCGGGGATGTCAGTGCCGACGTCGCCCCGCAACCTGCGAACCACCCGATGCGGGTCGAGACGCCCAACGCCGTGGTCGAGGTGGTGGGAACCCGACTGGCGGTGTCGTCAACCGCCGGCAAACGCACGGATGTCGGCGTTTCCCACGGGGAAGTCAAAGTCACGGATCGGGCCCGGCACGACACGATCACTGTCCGCGCAGGGGAGGCGGCAACCGTTTCACCCGCCGCCCGCCCCAAACCGCGGGTGCAATCGGAGGTCCCCCGAACCTGGAATCCCGATGTGCTGACCGCCTGGAAGACCGGGCAACTCGTCCACGTCCCGGGTCTGGATGGGAATCTGGTTGCGGGGGTGCGGGCGGAACCGGTTTGGAACAAGGAGTGGAGCCGGCCGTTCCACCAGGTCGTCTGCCACAACGCGTGGGTCGACGGACTCTTCGAGATCCGCCCGAGCACCGTCCTGCATGCGGAACTCTACATGGAACGCCCCGGGTTCGTGCAGGCGTTTATTGTCGCCCGGGAGGCGGTGCCGGACCCCAAGCACTCGGCTCAGGTCTTCCTGCGAGACGGAGTCGCTTCCGGGCTACCGGGGGGGAAATGGCACACGGTCCACGTTCCGATCCAGGATTTCAAGCCGACCCGGGTTTGGAAGCCCTACAACAAGCCGTGTGCGTTCGTGGTCTTCTTCGATTCGCAAATCGAGGACCTGGGTTTGACGGTCGGCCGCGTCTGGGTGACAGCGGACTGACCCAATCGAACCTCGCCAGGACCGTTCCGGGGTGCCGATGCCAGCGCTTGTTCCCAACCGGTTCCTCGTCCGCATCGCCCACTCGTGCCCCTACGTCAAGGAGATGCCCGGCGACACCGACGGGGCGGGGGATTCCCTGCTCGACCTGCCGGAACCGGCCCGCCTGGAGAACTTCGCGGCGCTCGACGGCGACAAAAACTTCGCGGAAGTGCGGCTAGCATGGAACGAGCTCGGGATCGGCCTGCAGGTCCTCGTCTCGGGGAAGGAGAAAGATCCGGACGGCGACGCGGAGAAGCCCACGGGTTCCGACGGAATCACGCTCTGGATCGACACCCGGGATGCCCGCTCGAGCCACCGAGCATCGCGGTTCTGCCACCAGTTCCACTTCCTTCCGGTCGGCGGCGGCCCAGAAAAGGACGAGCCGGCGATCGTGCAATCCAAGATCAACCGGGCGCTGCAAGACGCCCCGATTTGCGACACCTCCGCCATCCCGTTCCGGTGCATCCGCCAGAAACGCGGTTATCGCCTCGAAGCGTTCCTGACCGCGACCGTCCTCGCCGGTTACGACCCGGAGCAACACCCGCGACTCGGCATCTTCTACCACGTCCGCGACACCGAACTCGGCGGCCAGTTCCTCGGCGTCAACTCCGATTTCCCCATCACCGAGGATCCCTCCCTCTGGGAAGTGCTGGAATTGCGAGGGTTGTGAAGTGACTCTCGAGCCGGTGACGGCAGGGTGTCACTGGGTGACACTGCAATGTCAGTGGAAGAGTGAGACACGGTGGTGTGGGATAAACCTGTGAATTGCCCCGCGGGGCACCACACCTCACGGCGAGGGGACCATCCGCGTGAAGGGGAAGACGTAGGCCTGCAGCATCGTCATCGCCCCGACGATGCTGGCCAGGATAATGCTGTGCCAGATCACGGCCTTGAAGATGTCCGCTTCTTTTCCGATCTGATTGGTCCCGGCCGTGGCGACGCAGATGCTCTGGGCGTCGATCATTTTCCCCATCACGCCACCCGTGCTGTTGGCGGTGCAAATGAGGACCTCTGCCTGCGGTTGGGTCAAGTGCGTGATCGCGCCGGCCTTGAAGACTTCCCCGGCAGTGATCTTCTGCAGGCTCCCAAAGAGGGCGTTACTGCCCGCGTCGGTGCCGGTGAGGAAGACGCCGAGCCACCCCAAAATCGCGGCGAAGAAGGGGTATAACGCTCCGGTTTCGGCGAACGCGACGCCGAGAGTCGCGTCGATTCCCGCGTATTTCGTGACGTAGCTCAGCCCGAGCATGCAGGCGATCGTCGGAATCGGCACCTTCATCTGAATCACGGTTTTGCGAAAGACGGTTCGAACCGTCTCACGCGAAGCTCGCAAAACGAGCATCGACAGAATCGCAGCCGCGAACACCGGCGTTCCCGGGGCCGTCAGCCAGGTGATTTTGAACTTCGCGTCTTCCTTGCGCTCGTCCTCGGTGGCACCCGGTTTCGCGAGCCGCTCGGCCCGTTGCACTTCGTGGTGCAGGGTGGGCACGGGTGCCTCGAAGTAGGAAGGGATGCCCAGATCGAGTGGTTTTTTCCCGGAGTTTTCCTTCTCCCGGGCGACCCCCGCCACGGCCAGGCACGCGGCCATGAGCAGAAACGGCGACCACGCCTTGGTCACAGACCACGCGGTGAGCGGGGTCGTTTCCCCTTTTCCGCTGGATTGCAGAAGCGCTTTGACTTCCTCGGCGGCCTCGACGACATGGGGATCATCGAAGACTTTTGTCGGCGGCGACTCGAGCATTCGCGTCTCGGCGGGGAACTTCCACTCGTCGCGCGGCTTCCACCCGAATTTCAGGAACAGTGCGAGCGTGGCGAGAGAGAACAGGCCGCCGCCGATGTCGGTGAGGGGCCACAACGCGACGCCGGGAACCCAGAGGTGGAAGGTGGCGAAAGTGTACTGGAAGAGCGCGAACGACCCGCCGCCGACTAGGAGTGCCGGCCAGATTTTGAGCGTGTCCCGCCAACTGCACATGCACTTGACCATGTACAGCGGCACCAGGCACGACAGAAACGGAAGCTGGTGCCCGCACATGATGCTGATCGTTTCCGCCGGGATTCCCGTCACGTTCCCGAGGGTCAGGATTGGCACCCCGAGCCCGCCGTAACACACCGGGGAGGTGTTGGCGATCAGGCAGATCACGGCGGCTCGAAACGGTGGCACTCCGAGCCCGACCAGCATGGCCCCGCAAATCGCGACCGGCGACCCGGCACCGGCGGCTCCTTCCATAAACGCACCAAAGCAGAATCCGATCAGGACCGCCTGCACCCGGGCGTCGCCGCTGAGCCCGCCGATGCTCCGGCGAATCACCGCAAATTGTCCGGTTTCCACGGTGAGGTTGTATAGCAGCATCGCCGCGAAGACGGTCCACCCGATCGGGAGCAACCCGAAGATCGAGCCGTGCACGAAGGCCCAGCCGGCCATCTCGAAGGGCATGCCGTACACCGCCCAGGCGATCAGCACGGCAACGGCGGCGCCGGTGGCCCCGGCCCAGCTCGCCAGCCAGCGACGACCCACGAGAAGGTAGAACAGCACCAGCACCGGCATCGCCGCGATCAGCGTGCTGGCCAGACGATTCCCGAGTGGATTGAGATCCTGGGTGTACGCGACGGCAGCGAATGGCATGGGAGAAGTCGGAGAGGGTGCGGGGGCGGCAGCGGTGGCCTAGTTTACCACCCCGCCTCCGAGTTGGACACATCGGCTATCACCCAGAAATCGAAAGCCGGTCGATTCCGCTTTGCCGGCATAAGAAGAGCCCATCCTGCCCCCGATGAGGTTCCGCGATGCGATCCTTTCTTCTCCTCGCCCTCGCCACCGTGGTGAGTTTCCGTGTCGGTTCTGGTGTCGCCGCCGACCCTGCGAAGGCCTCGGACCCGAAACCGGTGCGGAAAATCACACCCGGCCAGGTGATCGTCCCCACCGAGAAAATGCGGCGAATCTGGGGCGAGCTCATCGCCATCGACCCCAAGACCCGCACCGGCACCTTCCGCAACGAGGGGAACGACGAGGTCATGGCCTTCCGGATCATGCCCTACGCCGAACTCCTCCACCACGCCGCCTTCGGAGACGTCCAGGACTACCGCCCCGGAGAAAGGGCCATCTTCCGACTCCACGAAGACGCCGACGGAAAATGGACCTGGCTGACCTACATCCAGGACGAAATGAACTTCCTCAACGGCCACAAGGAGTACTACTGGGTCGACGCCATTGACGAGAAAACGGGCAAGATCACCTTCACCCAGGCCAACGGGGACAAATCCTTCGTCCGGGAAAAGAACCTCACACTCGAAACCGACAAAAACACGCGATACTGGAAGGCCGGCAAACCCGTCACCTTTGCGGACATCAAGGTCGGCGACAAACTCCGCACCAAGACCCACGGCATCGGCAAAGGAAAGGTTCGCGTCTGCTGGGAGATCTTCCTCGACGACGAGAGCCTCCTGAAATTCCAGGAAGAGCAGAAGGCCGTCCACGCGAAACGCCTCGCGGAACTGGGAATGCCCGGCTACGTCGACTCGGTCGACGGGAAGGACGTGAAGCTGACGCTTTTCCAGGAATCCGGGGTCGCCGCGAAGGGGTTGAAAGCCGGGTCGAAGATCAAGCTCGTCGCCGCTGGTGAGGACCGTGCTGCCCGGGGAGACGCGGTTCCGGGGGTCGTGAAGGAGATCAAACCCGCCGGGAACCTGCAAAAGCTCACCGTCACGCTCGAATCCGTGCCCCCCGGCATCGCCCCGCCGAACGTCGCCCGGGTGATGCGAGCCGAGTGATCGATCCTGACCCGCGATCCGAGATGAGAATCTCCGGATCCGGCGGAGTTGACATTGTCCTCCGCCGAAACCCGTGGATAGTGAACAAGGACGGCCGAGCGAACCTGTCGCCACTTCGCGTGTCGTTCGAAGACCACCATCTGCAGGGTCACCGATGGCCGAGAAAACAGAAAAAACGGAAATTCGCATCGTCGCCGGGTCGCTTCGCGGGCGGAAGATCACCTGCTACGTCCACCCGGGGTTGCGGCCGACGCCCCAGATGGTCCGCGAGGCGCTCTTCTCCATTCTCGGCAACGCCGTCCCGGATCGCGTCTTCTACGACATTTTCTCCGGCACCGGCGTGGTCGGGCTCGAAGCCGTCAGCCGCGGTGCCACACGCGCGGTGCTGATCGAGAAAGAACCCCGGCAGGTCAAGGACATCCAGGACTATGCGGACAAGTTCGGCGTCGCCGGCAAGGTGCAGGTACTCCGTGCGGACGCTTACCGCTGGGCCGAGCGGTGGATTCCCCCGGTGGCCCCGGTGAATCTCTTCCTGAGCCCCCCGTTCCCGGACCTCTCCGGAGAGCGCGGAACCGAGTTCCTCAAACTCGTGACGGACCTTCTCGCCAAGGCACCCGACGATTCCGTGCTGACGATCCAGGCCGAGGAGGGTTTCCCCGAAGCGGAGTTGCCCGAGCCCGAGTTGTGGGACATCCGCCGATACGGGCGAAATATGCTCCTGTTCCGCGTCAAGGGCGAGAAACTCGAAACCCCCGCGACGACGGAACCGGAACAGGTCGGATTGTGATCGCCCGATTTTCGCCCCGCCTGCCCTCGCACTCCAGAGAGAAAGCACCTGCAGGCGGTTGCTCCGTTCGCGAGGGGGAAGTACACTCGAAGAATCGACTCGCCTCCCTCCCTCGCCTCCCCTCCTTTTCCGCTGCCAGGAGTCTTCGATGGGTCCGTTTTCGCGTCGTGAGTTTCTCCGGCGTTCTGCGATTCTCTCCGCAACTGCCGCCGCCGTGGGTTACGATCCTTCCTCGGCCATCGCCGCCGAGAAAGCCGCCGCCAATGCCAAGGGCGAAGTCAACGACCGTCTTCGCGTGGCCGTCGTCGGCGTCAACGGCCGGGGCATGAGCCACGTCGGTGGTTTTCTCGGGAAGAACAACTGCACCATCGATGTCGTCTGCGACGCCGACGAGGCGGTCATCGGCAAGGCGATGGATGCGATCAAGAAGAAGCAGGGGGAAGCGCCGCGGTACGTCAAGGATTTCCGCAAACTGCTCGACGATTCGAACATCGACGTGATCTCGATCGCGACGCCGAACCACTGGCACGCGACGATGGCGGTGTGGGCGATGAAGGCGGGCAAGCACGTCTACTGCGAGAAGCCGCTGACGCACAACGTTCTCGAAGGCCGGATCATCGCGGAAACCGCCGAGAAGACCGGCAAGATCTGCCAGACCGGCACCCAATCCCGCTCTAACCCCGGAATGCGGGCCGCCATCGAATACATCCAGTCCGGCAAGATCGGCAAGGTCCTCCTCGCCTATGGCTCCTGTTACAAGCCCCGCAAGAGCATCGGCAAGGTCGACGCCGCCACCGCACCGCCAAAGTCGATGGACTACAACCTCTGGTGCGGCCCCGCGAAGGAACTGCCCGTCATGCGGAAGCGGGTCCACTACGACTGGCACTGGACCTGGGAATACGGGAACGGCGACCTCGGGAACCAGGGCGTCCACGAAATGGACAAGGCCCGCTGGGGGATCTCCAAGTCCACCCTGCCGAGTTCCGTCGTCAGCATCGGCGGCCGGTTCGGGTACGTCGATGACGGCGAGACGGCCAACACCCAACTCGCCCTCTTCGATTACGGCGACGTCCCCATGGTCTTCGAAGTTCGCGGGCTCGACACCAAGGACTTCAAGGGCGTGAAGATCGGCAACATCTGGTTCGGCGAAAAGGGATACGTCGTCTGCCCCAGCTACAGCGGCGGGGCCGCCTACGACCCGGAAGGCAAGAAACTCGAGGAATTCAAGGGCGGTGGCGACCAGCACCACTTCGACAACTTCGTCAAGGCGGTCCGGGCCAACAAGGCCGCGCTCCTCAACTGCCCCGCGACGGAAGGCCACCTCTCCGCCGCCCTCTGCCACCTTGCCAACATTAGCTACCGCCTCGGTGCGGAGACCGCCTTCGACAAGGAAATTGCCGTCTTCGATGGCACCCCCGGCGCGAAGGACGCCCTCGGTCGGATGATCGCCCACCTCAAGGACAACAACATCGACCTCGCCAAGGCGATCGGCCGGGTCGGGCCGAAGCTGACCATCGACACCAAGACGGAGAAATTCACCGCCGGCATCGACGACCTCGCCAAGGCCAACGCGATGCTGACCCGCGAATACCGCAAGGGTTTTGACATCAACGAGAAGTGGTGATCGGAACTCGGAGCCAACTTCCGGGGTTGGGCCAACACCTGGTCCAGCCCCGGTTTTTTTCTCGCATCACCCCTGCCGAACCCGCACGATTTTGCGCCCGAGCCGCAGCACCAGTCCGTCGATCACATCCACGTTCGCTTTCCAGTCCGTCACCTTGGTCTTGTCCGGGCCGTAGTTGAACGCCCCTTCCTCGACCTTTTTCCGGGCTTCGGACTTACTCTTCGCGAAGCCCACGGCAACGAGCAAATCGAGCACCGGCATCGGACCAGGGGCGAGGGTGATCTCGTCCATTTTCTCGGGATCGTCCCCGGTCTCAAACCGCCGCCAGAATTCGCGGGCGGCGGTCGCCCCAGATTCCCCGTGGAACCACCGCACGATGTCCGCCGCGAGGGTTTTCTTCGCCTCGTTCGGCTTCCCGGCCAGAAGAGTGTCGATCTCGTCCGAAGTCCGATCGGTCAGCAACTCGAACCAGGATCGCATCAGGCCGTCGGGAATCCGCATGGTTTTCCCGAACTGCTCGTTCGGCACTTCGCCGACGCCGATGTAGTTGCCGACGCTCTTGCCCATCTTCTTCTCGCCGTCGGTGCCGACGAGGATCGGGAGGGTCAGGCAGACCTGCGGTTCCTGCCCTGCGGCCGATTGCAGTCGCCGACCGACCATCAGGTTGAAGAGTTGCTCCGTGCCGCCGAGTTCCACGTCCGCGTGGATTTCGACGGAATCATGCCCTTGCATCAGCGGGTACAGGCACTCGTGGAGGTAGATCGGCGTGCCGGCCTGGAGGCGTTTCTGGAAGTCGTCGCGCTCGAGCATCCGCTGGACCGTTGTGGTTCCGAGGAGCTTCAGCATCGCGGCGAAGTCGAACTTGTGGAACCACTCCGCGTTCGGCCGGACTTCCGCCTTCGTGGTATCGACGACCTTCGCGATCTGCGTGAGGTAACTCTGGGCGTTCTTCTCGATCTGCTCGGGGGTCAGGCCAGAACGCGACTCGTCCCGTCCGCTCGGGTCGCCGACCTGGGCGGTGGCGGTGCCGATGATGAGGACCGCCGTGTGGCCGAGTTCCTGGAACTGGCGCAGCTTCCGCAACGGCACGGTGTGCCCGAGGTGGACGTCGAACCCGGTCGGGTCGATGCCGTACTTCACGCGGAGGGGGGTTCCCGTTTCCCGGCTTCTTTCGAGCTTTTTGCGGAGGTCGGCGACTGTCTCGACCTGCGCGGCCCCGCGGAGGAGGAGGGAGAGTTGCTCGTCGACGGGTCGAAACTCGGCCATTGCGGGATCCAAAATGGGGGAACCGTGTAGCCGCGACGCGCAGCGGAGCGCGGTTGTGCGTCCCGCGCTCCGCTGCGCGTCGCGGCTACACTATCGTAGTGACGGCGCTATGCCTCGCGAAGTTCGCGGGGGATCGGGGGTGCGGCACCGGGGCGAGTGCAGACGTAGCCGGCCACCGCGGTCGCGTGTCGGTGGACTGCTTCGAGCGGGCGTTTCCGCAACAGCCCGACCAGAACCGCCGCCGCGAACGCATCGCCGGCACCGACAGAATCAACGACCTGCACCGGTTCGGCGGGGAGCTCCGACCACTGGTTGTCGAAGTAGATGATGCTCCCTTCTGACCCGCGGGTGTGGATCAGGAGCCGCAACCCGAGCCGCTCGACGAGTCGGCCAATCAACATCGCCGGGGTTCCCTGCCGGCCGAACAATTCCGCGACGATCGGCAACTCCGCCTCGTTGACCTTGAGCGCGTTCGCGAAACTCAGGGATTCTCGGAGAATGTCGCGGTTGTCGAAGGGCGGGCGGAGATTCACATCGAGCAGCCGGAATGCATCCATGGGGCTCGATGCAAGCAGTCGGCGGATCGAGTTCCGCGACCGCTCGCTGCGTTGGCCCAGCGTTCCGAAGCAGACCGCGTCGGCATCGTAGACGGCGGAAACCCCGGGCTCATCGACGGCGAGGTAGTCCCAGGCGACCGCGGTGTGGATGTCGTACAGGGGCTGGCCGTCGGGGCCGATGGTGACGCCAACCGTGCCAGTCGGGGCGTGCCAGTCGACCTGGACGGTTTCCGTGGGGAAGTTGCGGGATTCGAGCCAGGTCCGGATCTCCTGCCCGCGTTGGTCGGCGGCGACGCGGGAAATCAGGTGCGAGTCGGCTCCGAGTTCGTGGGCGGTCATCGCGAAGTTGGCCGGGGCACCGCCGATGCGGGGGCCGTCCGGGAGAAGATCCCAGAGGATCTCGCCGATCGCCACGACCTTCGATTGGAGTGCGGGCATGGGGTTGGCCTGTCGCGCGAGGTCGCAATTCGGTAAGATCTACCACGAAAACCCCGCGAGGACACCATGCGTTTCACGAAGATGCACGGGATCGGCAACGATTACGTCTATGTCGATTGCGTCCGCAACCCGCCGCCCGCGGACCCCGTGGCCCTCGCCCGGACCATTTCCGACCGGCATTTCGGCGTCGGATCAGATGGCCTCATTCTCATCTGCCCCAGTTCGGTCGCCGACGCCCGGATGCGGATGTTCAACGCCGACGGCTCGGAATCCGAGATGTGCGGCAACGGGATCCGCTGTGTCGCAAAATTCGTGTATGACCACGGCATCGCCCGGAAACCGCAGCTCCGCCTCGAAACCGGGCGGGGCGTGCTCGCTCTCGATCTCGAGGTGCAGCAGGACAAGGTGAGCCGGGTTCGCGTCAACATGGGGGAACCGATCCTCCAGGGGTCGGATATTCCCACGAAACTGCCGGGGAATCCGCCGGTCAACGCGGAACTGCGGGTCGGTTCCGAGGCGTTCGCGGTGACAGCGGTGTCGATGGGCAACCCGCATGCCGTGATTTACGTCGACGACGTGAAGTCGGTGCCTCTCGAAGCGATCGGCCCGAAGTTGGAACACGCCCCGGAATTTCCGCGACGGGTCAACGTCCACTTCGTGCATGTGCATTCCCCCGGCGAAGTCACGATGCGAACCTGGGAACGCGGTAGCGGCATCACCCTCGCTTGCGGCACCGGCGCGTGTGCCGTCTGCGTCGCCGGCGTGTTGACGGGGAAGACGGATCGAAAGTTACTTGCGCATCTCCCCGGCGGCGACCTCGAACTCGAGTGGTCCGCGAGCGACAACCACGTCTACATGACCGGCCCGGCGACCGAGGTGTTTACCGGGGAGTGGCAGGAGTGATCCGTGGTCGCCCGAAGCGTAAGCGAGGGGTAGCACGATCCCTCGCTTACGCTTCGGGCTAACGTGATCTGGGAGGCAGGAAGCCAATGAAAATCCGAAACAAGCGACTTGTCCACGCGGCGGGCTGGCTCGCCGGACGCGTCGCGATTGGCTTGGTGCGCAGTCTTCGCGTGCAGACCCGGTGCGGGGGGACGCAGGAACTGACGCACACGATTCCGCCGCCGGGGCCGCGGTGCATCTACTGCATCTGGCACGAGAATCTCCTGCTGCCGGCGATCTGGCACGGGGGAACCGACCTCGCGGTTCTGATCAGCAAGCATGCGGACGGCCGGTTGCTCGGCGGCTTGATTGACGCTCTCGGGATGGTGCAGGTGCAGGGGTCCACGAATCGCGGCGGGATCGAGGCGGTCCGACAACTGGTGCGGAACGAGACAGGTCGGCGACACCTCGCGGTCACCCCGGACGGCCCGCGGGGGCCCCGGCGAGTGGTGCAGTCGGGGATCGTGTACATCGCCTCGCGGACGGGGATGCACATCGTGCCGATCGGGGTGGGTTACCGTCGGCCGTGGCGGCTCGGAAGTTGGGATCGGTTCGCGATTCCCAAACCGGGCAGCGTGGCGAAGCTCGTGCCGGGCGACCCGATTTTCGTGCCCGACCGGTTGCGGGCGGCGGAGCTCGAACCGTACCGGGAACTGGTGCAAGCGGAGATGGATCGGCTATGCGGGGCAGCGGAGAAGTGGGCGGAGACGGGGAAACTGGTACTGCCGGCCCCCCCGATGCCGTTGCGGAAAGCGTCGTGACATCCGAGGTTCCCGTGGGTTCGACCCTGCCGCGCGACTGGGTGGTTTCGCCAAAATACTGGCGGTGGGCCGGCACCGCAACCGCTCGCCTCGCCTTTCTCTGGCTTCTCTGCCTGGGCCTCGCCGGCTATCGGCTGCACACCGCTCGCCATGTCTTCGACACGCCGGATCGCGGGGAAATTCCGGCTGCCTCGGACCGCTCTGACGGGAACTCGGGGCACACCCACATCGACTTCGGCGGCCAGTGGGTCATGGGTCGGATGGTCGCGGCGGGTCACGCGCGGGAACTGTACGACCGCAACCGGCTGCGGCATGTCGTGCAGCAGGGGTTCCCCGTATCCGACGAGCCGCCGGAGATTCGCGACCATGTTTTTCCGTCGCACCTGCAGCCCTGGCCGCCACGGACGGAAGTCGCACGCCACGATTCCGACTCGATGATGGAATGGTTCATGGGTCGGGATTCCCCCCGCTGGCAAGAGGTCGGCGAGGCGATCGGAGTCGCGTTCGCCGCGGATGCGCTGGTGCCGGTCCCGGTGGGAACGTCGGCGTATGCGGAAGCTTCGCGGGTGCAACTGACGCCGGAGCTGGTCGCCGCCGTCAATGCGAAGGAGGTCGGGGGGCCGCTCTATCCGCCGATCCACGGGTTCGTGTACGCGCCGCTGGGGATGTTTCGCCCGGCGGATGCGTACGCGATCTTGCAGGTGCTTTCCCTCGCGATGACGTTCGTGGCGGGGCTCGGAGTGTGGTATCTTAGCCGGGGGAAGATTGCGGTGCCGGCGGCGACGCTTGTGTTTCTGCTCTTCCCGGGTTACCGCAGCGGGCTCGATCTGGGGCAGAACCAGGTCTTCACGCTCGCGGTGGCGGTGTGGGGGTGGGCCCTTGCCGCTCGCGGACGGGAGGGGCTGGGCGGGATGGTGTGGGGGTTGTTTGCGATCAAGCCAGTGTGGGGGCTCGCGTTTGTGATCGTGCCGCTGGTGATGGGGCGGTGGAAGATGTGCATCGCCATGGCGGTGACCGGGTGCGGGTTGGCGGCGGCGACGCTTCCGTTCACGGGTGTCGAGGTGTGGAAGGACTGGCTCAAGGTGGGGGCGGAGGCGTCGGAGACGTACAAGGTCAACAAGAACTGGATCGGCCTGAGCCGGGATCTGCACGGGATTCCACGGCGGATTTTGCTCGACTTCACGGTGCCCGAGGCCCAGCGGGGGAAAGATCCACTTCCGGGGCGGATCGGGTGGGGGATGTGGGGCTTCGTGTTGCTCGTGACCGCGGGGGTCTACCTGTGGCGGGGGAAGCCGGAGAATCGGACGGGGCTCGCGGTCGGGTTCCTGTTCCTGGGTGCGTACCTGTGCTGCTACCGGTTCATGTACTACGACTCGCTGCTGGCGGCGGTCGCGATCCTGGTTCTGTTTGCGAATCCGACGCTGGCGTTCCGGACCTGGCGGTTCGAGATGCAGCCGGCGATGGGGAACGGGGACCCGTGTGGGCCGCGGGTGGGGGGGTATGTCAACTCGGTGTCACTGGCGATCGTCGTGTTGCTGCTGCTGTGCGAGAACTGGGTGTACAAGATCGAGCCGGGCTTCAAGTTTTCGACGTTCGAGCCGCAGGTGACGCTGGAAGCGCACGGATACGGAACCATGACAACGGATCCGTTTGGTCGACCGGTGCGGCAGGTTCCGAAACTCACGGCGGCGGTTGGGTATTTCTACGCGTGGGACACGTTGCTGGTGCTGGCGTTGTGGGCGTGGTGCGGCCTCCGCCTCGCGTTTGCCGGGGATTCCCCGACGATTTCCGAGGAGGAGGCCGCTGCCCTCACCGATTCAGGAACCGTCGCGGTTACTTCTCCGGCTTCAACTCCTTCACCGCCTTGACGGCTTCCGTCCGGACCCACTCGTTGCGGTCACTCTTGAGCTTGTCCAGTTCCCGCACCACTTCCGGGGTGGCGAGGTTGTAGGCCACGATGTGGCGGATGCAGTCGACTCGCACGACCTCGCTGGGGTCGAACTTCGCCCGGGCGATCAGGGCACGCACCAGCGACGGATTTTCCTTCGGATCGAGCTTCACCAGTTCCCGGATGGCAGCGTGGCGGTCCTCCGGGAAGGGCGAGGTGTAGAGCTTGATCACGAGTTCTCGGAAGAGGGTGCTTCCCTCCGGGACCATCGTCGTTTCCGTCCGCGACGCGGGGACGACGGTCGTGGCGGGCGGGATGTGCGGCACCAGCGGCGTCGGCTCGGGCGATCGCGTTGCGACCGGAGCGGGCGTCGTGGGGGCCGGTTGCGGAACCGGAGCCGGCGGTGCGATCGTCACCGTTTCGGGGATGGTGACCGTCGGCACCTTCGCCACGGGGAGCGGCTTCGATTCGGGGATCGTGACCGTCGGGATCGGCGTTTCCACCCGCGGCAGGGTCGAAGCGGACTCGGAAGCGGGGGTTGGCTTCGCTGCCGGGAGCGGCGGAACCTCGACCGTCGGGAGTTTTGCAGTCGGTTCCTTTGCGGAATCCGCTGATTTCGGGGCTTCCACCACGACTTTCGGAGCTTCGACGATCTTCGGGGCTTCCACCACTTTCGGGGATTCCGCAACCTTCGGGACTTCCACCATCTTCGGGGATTCCACCGTGGTGGGGATCTTCCAGGTTGTCGGTGGGCTCAGGAAGGGGTGGGATGCGGTGCTGGGGCTTGGCGATTTCGCGGGGGAAACCGTCGGTTTCGGGGTGGGCATCGTCGGAGCGGGCGTCGGTTTCGGGGGTGGGGCGATCGCTGCCACCTCGACCTTCGGTGTCGGTGTCGGAGAGGGAACGCTCGGTGTTTCCACTGGTTTCGAGGCGGGGGCGATTGTGGGTTCGACTTTCGGGGCGGTGGCGACGGTCGCTTCGATTTTCGGTGCCACCTTCGGAGCCGGGGCGGGGGTCGAAGCGACGACGATTTCGATCGGTTTGACGGGGGTGCCGCCGATCACGGTGACTTCGGGGCCGGGGTTGCCTTTCCCGAGACCGGCAGGGGCCCGGCCGATCGGGGTGCCGAGCGTGGTTGTGGTCGTGACCGGGCCATCGCGGAAGTCGGCGAGGGTCCGTCTGACGCGGTCGAGGAGCTTGGCGTCGGGCATTCGCGGGGACGGGGCTTCCGGTTCGCCGGGCTCGAATTTCGGGATGGAACCATCGTCCGGACCGGATTTCGCCACCGCGGGGGAGTGGTCGTCGGAGGCGTCTTTCCCGGTGAAGCAGACCAGGCAACCTTCGAGGGCGCGGGCAGCCGTGGAGCGGATGCGGGCGGAGCGCTCGGCGGGGTGGCCGTCGCGGTCGCTGCCGGAGACGCAGATTTCGAGCGCTTCCATCACCCGCTTCGTGTAGCAGCACCCGCGGGCGAGGACAGTGGCGGCTTCGTGGCGCACGGACTCGTTGCCGTCGGTTCGCAGAGCGGAAACCAGGGCGTTCTCGGCTTCCGGGAAGTAGCGACAGTCGAGGGTGCCGAGGTAGCGGATGGCGGCGAGGCGTTCCGTCGCTTCCATCGCGTTCTTGCGGGCGAGGTACGCCGCCCCGGCCACTCCGGGCTTCTGGAGGTCGGTGTCGGTCGGCACCCGGGCGGGGAAGGGGGTCACAGTTTCGGTCGCGGCGGCGACAACCTTCGGGGGCGGCGATTGCTTGGCGGTGCCGGGAAGGCGGGGTTCCGCCGTTTGACCGACCTCGCGGGGGGCGGGCTGCTTCCGCTTGAGATTCTCGAAGGCTTCCCGGGTGCGTTCGAAGAATCCGGGTTTCTCGGCGGAATCGGCAGGGGCAACGGGGGTCGTCGCCGATTGGCCGAGGCTGACCGATCCGGTCGCACCGGCTGCGAGGCTGGCGGCCCAGAGTTTCTTCCAGGATTTTCGCATGGTCGTGCCCTCCTACACTGCCGGGGTTTGCGATCTTTTCCGTCTTCGCCAGATTTGTTCGGCGGGGGGCTTCAACCGAAATCAGTGAATTCGCCAGCTTCGCCGGTCGTGACGGATTCGCGAGCCGTTCCGATCGCTACGGCTTTCCGGGACCGCAGCTTGGGTCGAGTTCGCACTGAAGCAGTCCCGATTCGGGCAACTCCCGTTTTCGGAGCTTCGATCTTCCCCAGAAGCTGTTCGAGCGGTCGAATGGACGGATGACACTCGGTTCACACTTGAAGTGAGGCCACGCCCACGGTCTCACGAAACGGCGGTCATTTCATGTGCGGTCGGTTCTCCCGGATCCCCTGCCCAATTTTCGTGATTTTCTGGCTGACTCTCGTTCTGACCGCCTGGGTCGCGCTGGGGGTGTACGACCACATTCCCGGGGAAACAGGGGCGGTTCCCGAGACGTTCACGGAACGAATTTCTCGAACCACGGATCACCAGAAACCCCTGCTGCTGGTGTTTCTTCACCCTCGGTGTCCGTGTTCAAGAAACACACTGATGGAATTCGAAAAACTGCTGGCGAGACATCCTGGAACGTTCGAGTTGCGGTTCTATTTCGTGCATCCCGCCGACACCGCTGCGGACTGGTATCTCGGCGAGAACTGGGACCGTGCCCGGGCAATCCCGCTCGCGCACGTGGAAGTAGATAGCAACGGGAAGTTGGCGAAATCCCTCGGTGTGCGAACTTCCGGGCACGTGCTGGGGTACGCCCCCGACGGTCGACTGCTGTTTAGCGGGGGACTTTCGGAGGCCCGCAGCGGACACCACGCCGGGGAAGGGGGCCGGATGTTGGAGAATGCGATGATGGAGACCGATCACCCGCCCGTACGGACGAGCGTTTTCGGGTGTCGGCTTCTCAACGATCGTGAGCTCAACGACTGACCACTCGCCGGGATATCCGGATGAGGTTTCCGATCAATCGACCAGCACGCGATCGGGAAAGCGTGCTTCGAGCAGCTTTCGGGTTCGCCGGGGGAGGGTGTCGCCCCAGATTCGCAGGGTTTCCAGGCGATCGGGGTCGAGGTTCTGGATTATCGCCGTGACGATGGTGTTGCCGAGCGGCCAGCCGCAGGGTCCGTAGCCGATCTCGAGATGGCGGAGTCGCGGCCAGAGCGTTCCTTCGGACAGCGTCTGGCAGATTTCGACCAGACGCGGTCCGCCGGCGAGTTCGATGGTCAAATCTTCGAGATCCGGCACCCCCGTCGGCGACGCCAGCACCCGGGCGGATTCCAGGGGCAGCGGGTGCCGCAACGCGAGTCGGCGAAGTCCCTTCCAGACCGGATTGTGCACCAACCCCTCGACGGCCGACAGGTGGCTGGAAGGCAGGTCGAGCGACCGCAACCCCGCGAGGTGCGGTGCCCGGGCGAGTCCCGCGACGCGGGGGGCGAATTCCCACTCCCGGGTTTCCCCGACCCCGGATTCCCGGGAGATCACGAGTTCCTCCAGATTCGCGAGTTTCTCCGCCTCCGCGACGGCGTCGATCAGGTCGGGCGTCACTTCGCCAACGTCGAGGGTGAAATTTCGAATCTGCGGTGCGAGCCGGGAATTGGCGAGTGTTCGCACCTCGCGAAGGCCCTCTTCGGGACCCAGGGATCGAAATGTCAGGTTCTGAAGTGCAGAATAATTCCATGCCGAGAATAGAGCGACCAACGCGGTTGGAGAGCCACTTCCTACCAGAAGCTGGGTTACCGTCTCGAATGGACACTCAGCCAAGGGCGATATCAAACTTTCCTGTGAGGATCGCATCAGGACGAACAATGATTCAACCTGCATGAGGGAGAGAGTTGTCAGGGGAAAGAGATCGATCCAGCTGTTAAGGAGAAGGTCTCCGGAAGTGATGACAATCCCGTTATCGGTTTCCCAGGCATAGATGCGTATGCAATCGGGGAACCCTCGCTGGAACTGTGGTCCGGGGAAATACACATCCTTCGCGACTCCCCATCTCCCTCGCTTCAGGTAAGGCCACCCCGGCGATTTCTCCGCACTTCCCAGAATCCGCTGCCACCACCCCCGCGGTTTCGGCAACGTAACCTCCGGCAACCCGACCTTGGTCGCAATCTCCGCGAGCCAGTAGAACCAGTTCTCGGAAAAGAGTTCCTCCGCTCGCTTCTCCAGGGCTCGTCGGCGAGGGGAATTGCGGTGCAGGTTCTCCGCCTCGATCTGGGCGCGGATGAACTCGGCACGGGCGGGCTCGCCGTGCTCGTCGAGCCAGTCCGCGAACACGAGCCGGGCCACGTCGTCGGACGGGTTGGCCGCGATTCCCCGGAGAAGGGCATCCCGTTCCGTCACTCGAAAACTCCACGCAAACGGGGACGGATCAGCGAACGAGCCAGCGGTACCACGCTTCAAGGTCGGTGGTCGGTTGCTCGCCGTTCGCCGCCCGGCGGAGAGCCTGCATGTGTCGGCATGGCCCCGCCCGGAGTTTGAAGCGGAAGTAGTGCGAGCAGTTGCACTGCCCCCGGGTGATGCGGTCGTCCGGGTCGCAGACGATCTCGACATCCCGATTCTCGACGGTTCCGACCACCGCCCGGACGCCGGCGACATCCTCGTCTCGGGTCACCTTCACGCGTTTCCACCGGACGAGTTCGCGGGCCGCCTCCGCTTCCGGGCTGTCGAGTTTGACCTGTTTCAGGGCGAGCTCGACGGGCAGAATCTGCCGCCAGCGGTAGGCTCCGATCGCGAGGTCGGGGCAGAGCTGGCCGAGAAGTGCGAATCGGTTCAAGCCCGCAGCGACAAGGTGCGGGGCGGCCCCAGTCGCCTGCTGGACCTGCGCGAACGTCCGCGTCGGGTTCTGCTGGAAGACGGTTGCGATGTCCCCGAGGACATCCTCGCTCGGGTCCGCGGGGGGTGCGAGATCCGCGAGTGCCCCGCCGCCGCTGGTCCAGTCGTTGGCCGTCCACCCGGAAAGCCCGAGGAGGAACCGCATCCCCCCGAGCCGGACGTTCCAGAAGTTCGGCAACCCCGTCCCGAGCAGGTAGATGTCCGCCCCCTCGACGAGCGGCAGCAACCGGGCGAGAACCAGCAGCCGGTCCCGACCCCAGGTGCGGATCGTCTCCGCGTGCGGCCCCGGGTAGGGCGTGTCGTGCAGCGTGATCCGCGTTTCCCACGGTTCGAGCACGATCCGAACCGGTTGACCGGGAACAAGTTCGAACCGCACCGCACGCGGGCTTTTCCGGGCCCGGTGTTTCTTCAGAAACCCGAGCAGTGCGTACATCCCTTCACGGGAAATCGGCACCCGCCGGGCCGGCAGGCTCATCGCCGCCTGGACTTGCATGAAGCCCCGCAACCACGACGGCGGCAGGTCGATCTTCTCCTCCCGGTAGTCCGCCGACCCCTCCGTGCGGACCTCGAACCCGCCCGGATCCACGGCGAATCGCGTCTTCCGGTACGTCCGCAACCGCTGGAATTCCTCGAAGAGGGCAAGCGAGTAGTCGACATTCGTGGTGCCGACGGAAACATCCCCCTGGGCAGCGAACGCACCGCGGTCGACCGTCAGGCAGCCGTAGCTTGCCTCGTCCTTGCTGAAGCACTCGAAGAGAACCACATCCGGGGCGACGGTCACGACCGGATCGCACGGGACCAGCACCCGGAAGAGAGCGGGGTCGTTCCGGCTCAGGTAATTGGCGTACTCCTGCCGAGCTTCCCAGTATCGGCTGCGAAGTTTGCGGAATCGCCCCTCCAACCCCTCGGGCATCGGCTCCGGTTCTTCCGCGAGCAGCGTCGACTTCGCCTTCCGGTACACCGCCGAGCGGATGGCGGACTCCCGTTCTTGCACCTGTTTCAGGTACGCCTGGTGGGCCGACCGATCCTTGGGCTTGAACTTCAGGTCTCCGACCACGACCGCGTGGAGGGCGCTGACCGCCTCGCGGAAGCGGACGGGGTCGAGGAGGTCGCCGGTGAAACTGACGCGGTCGCGCCGCAGATTCGGAGCAAAGGAGAGGCCCATCCCGCCCGGCCTCGCTGACACCCCGCTCCGACCGTAGTACGCGACCGAGAAGTTCATGACGCTCCTCCAACTTTGCGGAAACTCGGCACCTGCCGGAGTGCCTGGGGAATCGTGTGGGATGTCAGTTTACTTCCTCTGGGGCGTGTTCGGGGCGGGTCTGGGCAGAAACGAGCGAGCCCGCGGAGAACCGCGGGCTCGCACGCCGACTGGGCATCATCGGTTACTTGCTGCTGCTGGGCTTCACGTCGTTGATGGAGTAGAGGAAGTTCTCGTACGCCTTCTTCTTCGCGAATTCCTCGGTCATGAGTTCCTTCTGGCGTTTCGTGAGGGCTTTGATTTCCTTCTCTTGCTCGCCGAGGGTGTCGAGGTATTCCTTGTAGACGGGCGCTTCCTTCGGCGTTTCGCGAAGGTTCTTGCGGATTCGATCCTGGTCGCGGGTGATTCGGGCCAGATCCTCGAGAACATGGCTCAGATCTCGGCGGGTGTTGTCCCACTCGCCCTTCTTCGCGATCGCGGTTGCCAGTTGTTGCCGGAGGTTCTTCGATGCCTCCTTCATGTTCATCACGATTCGAATCTGGTCATCGTTCGAATTCGTCAGCGTGATGTTGTCCTGGTCAGGGCGTTCCTCGACGACCTTGAACTCGGTGGTTTCCCCCGCCTTGATCGGGGTCTGAAACCGCCAGAGTTCGGGCGTTTCTTCCACAGGTTTCGCCGTCTCGACGAGCTTGAAGAGCTGGTTGGTCCGGTTCGGGTGCTCGATCACCAGTTGCCGATCCGTCTCGGAACGGTTGATCGCCTTGTAGACTTTCTCCTCGCGGAACGTGCGGGAGATGTGGACGATCCCCTTCTGGGCCCAGACTCCGGTGATGGTGCTGGTGCCGTGCCCGACCTGGGGTGTCACTTCCGTTCCGAGGTCGATGGCGTAGGCGATCAGCCGTTCTTCCTTCGGCTGGACATCCAGGATGCGGGCGTCGCCGGCGTAGGTGCTGCCTTCGAATACGGTGATCGGACCCTGGGCGAGGTGGCTTCCGGTCGTGTTTTTGAAGCGGACGCCGAGCAGCGGGTGCTTGGCTTGCACGCTCGGGTTGTAGATGCTGACGCGGTCAGCCTGCACGTCCTTACCGATGATCGGGAGCAGGGCCGACTTTTGGCGAGCCAGTGACACCGGGTGGTCAATGGCGTACTGGAAGAAGTCACCTAGTTGCGAGGCCGTCGCCGAGGAGGAGACACCCGCACCGAGGTTCATTTTTTCTTTCAACTCTCCGCTCAGAGCCTTGCCGTACACACCATCGCTATCTCCCCTGACTGTTTCGCGGAGTGCGCGGAATTCTTCCAGCTGCTTCTTCTGCCGGGAGCCTGCTCCGGGTTTGCCAGGGCCGGCTGCGAACGAGTCGGCGGAAGGTTCCATGGCAAGGTTGTTCGCGTTTGGCCCAAACCCGCCCCGGTAAGTCGGTGGCCGCAGCGAGGCGAAGAGCTCCGGCTCCACCGTCGGCCGGGGGACGTACAGCGGGTTGTACAGGTCCATCTTGAACGAGATCGGCCGGCCCGAAA
>CAZKIQ010000046.1:0-41903 GCA_964552815.1 uncultured Alcaligenaceae bacterium
CGTTCCTGATCCAAGTTTAACAAAAACGCGGCGACTCCGCTGCGCGGGTTGAAAAACGCTGAACGGTTACGTATTGGCGACCTCCTACACGCTACGATCTAGGCCAATTCAGGGGCCAGCCTTCCGAATATATCCCCGAATGGCGTGAGATGCGCAACTTCCGAACTAGAACTGCCGGGAAATAACCACCCTACTACTTATATATTCTGAAACCTTGCTTGGTGATGCCTTTTGGGGATACGATGATGACAAGTATGAGTGAGAGCGGTCCAGCGATATAGGTGAGTTAATATGATTTGTCTGGCCGAGAGCCTCTGATCGCAAAAACCGATTGTATTTATGTGGCGGCTGCCGCCACTCGTCTCAGTTCTTGCATGACCCAGATCGCAGCATGCCGGCCATATATCTTGGTGAGCAGTATGCGGATGGACTTGTTGATGATCTCGCACTTAACGGGGCGCGATATATTGCAGATATCCCAACATTCGGCGATGGACTCGACATGGATGACTTTCCCCGATCTGCGGATGCAGATCAGCACAACGAGATTGTTTCCAGGCTTGTCAAGCGTGGGGTTATTCCGGCCTCTCGCATTACTATTGGTTATTCGATTCCCGAGGATATCAGGCGTCATTGTGTGCAAATGGCCATTCTTGCCGAACTATGTAGCGTGACCTCATTTGACGAGCTCGACATCGATCGATTGTTAGCCCTGCTTAACCATCCGGGCTGGCCTAGCCGATGGCTTGTGGATTGCGTATACGGTGACCCATTCGATATCTTCCGCCTGGGAAACACATATCGCAGTGAAACTTTGGTTGATATTGCACTGCGAATCTATGACTTAAGCACTTTTGATGACCTCCCTATTCTCGCCGACGCTTTGCAGGATCAAGGGTGTGGCGACACTCAGGTGCTGGAACATTGTTATTCTAAATCCAATCACGTCCGAGGATGCTGGGTTGTTGACGCGATTCTTGACAAGTTCTGAGCAATGCGCCATTCCTTTGGCAGCAGCTCGCCGCAGAGATTACCAGGGGGAGAATGTCTACAAAGATCCACCGCCGGGATGATGTGTTTCAATCCGCCCCCGCCTTCAAGCATGGGGGATACCGAATCCCAGTTCCCGAGACGGTAGTTCGCGGTGTTCCAATCCGCGTTTTGCCAGGCGGGAAAGCGTGGGCCCTCTTGTTCGCACCCGTTCAAGTACGAGTCCCACCGGACCGGCAATCAGAACTCCGGGGTCACCCTCACCTGGACGACTTTCCGACTCCTCCAACACGCTCGCCGACTCGGTGATGTGGTGACGCTGGTCACCGGCGAACGGTGCAGCGTGTTCGATCAGCCTTTTGCCGAGGAGTTCGAGGGCACGGACACGGGCGGAGTGGCTCGAACCTTCGCCGGTGCAGTCCGCTTCCTCACGAAGCCGGGTCAGCACCCACTCAGCGGTGAGGTCGACGTTGCCCGCCCGCTCGGCAAGCAACCGGTCGACCTCGGCCTTCACCTAAGGATTCGCCAACAACCGGGCACCCTCGCGATTCGCAGCCTGGGCCGAGTAACCGGCGCGGACGGCGGTTTGCGTGGCGTTCATGTCCACTGTGTATTCGCGGCAGAAGGCAGACTGTTTCGAGGTCATGGCTTCCCCCACCTACTCGCGTCCTGCCCGGCCACCTTTCGCCGCAGCGACGTTTGCGGAACAAGATTCGGGCCCACCGGATCACGATCAGCACCTCTGTCGCCGGATGACGCCCCGGCACTGGATTAGGGCCGGAGGAGCTACTGGGGATTTGAGCCCATTTTCTTCTGATCTCACACAAACACCGGCACTGTCACTGTTTAGCAGGTGAGAACGGTGTTGGTACAAGTGTCAGTGATAGTGCAACCCCAGGCTCATCGATCATCCGCCGACTTGAGTGTCGGCATCTTCCATCCATTGATTTTGGTTGACAAGAGGGGGGCTGGTCTGCCACCATTTGTTTCTCGAAGCTTTCGAGAATTGCGGTCCGTTTCAACCGGGCGAGGATGCCCCGCGGATTCGCAAGCCGGATCAGGAGGACCCGGTGAGCTCCACCTTCCACCACGATCCCAGCCAACTTCAACCCGATCATCCCACGCCGGTTCTGGAACCTGCGGGAGATTCCGTCCGCTTTGCCGTTCCCTCGGTGCTCCGGACAATCCCGGGATACCGGGTGATCCGCGAGCTTGGTCGGGGCGGGATGGGGGTCGTGTACGAGGCTCACGATCTCCGGCTCGATCGTCTGGTCGCGTTGAAGCTCGTCGTTGAGGGAACCATCTCCCGCCGGTCTGCCGCCCGGTTACGCGGCGAGGGCGTCGCCGCGGCTCGATTGAACCATCCGAATCTCGTGCAGATCTACGAGGTCGGCGAGGTCGACGGGAACCCCTACCTCGTGCTCGAACTCGTCCGTGGGGAACCGCTGACGTCACGCCTTTCCCGCGGGATTCTCGAACCGTCAGAAGCGATCCGTCTCCTCCGCACGCTTGCTCTCGCCGTCGAGCATGCCCACGAACGCGGCGTTGTCCACCGCGATCTCAAGCCCGCGAATGTGCTGCTTGCCGAAACGGGAGAGGCGAAGATCGCCGATTTCGGGCTCGCCCGGCTGCTCGACCGGGACCTCGGGAAGACTGCAAGCGGGACCGTCGTCGGGACGCCGCACTACATGGCACCGGAAACGATCGCGGAAGGGTCACGGGCGGCGGGTCCGGCGGCGGATGTCTACGCCCTCGGCGTCATCCTGTACGAGTGCCTGACCGGACGGACACCGTTCGAGGGGCGGACCGGTTGGGAGGTTATGCGGCGAGTCGCGGACGACGATCCGGTCCCACCGAGCCGGTTGCGGACAGGGCTTCCCCGGTCTCTGGACGCCATCTGCCTGACGGCGCTGGCGAAGAATCTGGACCGCCGATACTCAAGCTCGGCCGAGTTCGCGGCGGATCTGGACCGGGTCGCGGCGGGAGAACCGGTTCGAGCCCGATCGGGTCGGCTCACTCGCCGGACCCAGCGAGTGGGCTGGAGGCTGGCAGTCGTCGCGTTGGTCCTCGCAGTTGCGGGAAGCGGATGGTTCTGGCGGCCGGTCGGGGTCGCGGTCGACCCGCTTCGCGAAGCCGAAGCGTGCGAGCAGACCGGTCTCCGGCTTCTGGAACGGGGCGAGTTCGCGGCGGCACGTGCGGAGTTCGATCGCGGTCTGGAGGTCGCCCGCCACTCCCCGCATCCGGGCGATCTGACGGAGCGATTCCTCCGTGGCCAGAAGCTGTGCGAGCGGGGCAGGATTGCGGACGAGCTTCACCGGCTCGTCGACCGACTCCGGTTCGGGTTCGAGCCGGGGTCGCTGACGATGCAGAATCTTCGACAAATTTCGGATCTCGCGACGACTTTGTGGTCCGTGCGGGGTCGGCTAGTGTCACCGGAGCCGGGGGGGGAACTTCACACCGGCCTCGAGGGTCGGCTGCGGGAGGATCTCCGGGATCTCGCCCTCTTTTCCGCGGAATTGCTGACGAGGATCGGCCGACACCCGGAGGCGGCAACGCGGCTCGACGAGGCGGAGAGATCGTTGGGGAACCATCCGCTGCTCGATTTCTCCAAGGAATTGCAGCGATTTCGAGCGGTTGGCGGATCGCATCCTGTTCCACCGACCCTGGCAGCAACCGCGACGTCCCGGGAACTGTACACGCTCGGCCGGATGCTGGTGGATGCGGAGCAGTACGAGTCGGCCACGGTCGTGCTGCGGCGGTCGGTGGGGAAGGAACCGGGCGCGTTCTGGCCTCAGTTTCTGCTGGGAAGCTTGGCTCTGCGGCAAGGTCGCCCGACGGAAGCGGTGGCCGGGTTTGCGGCGGCGCTCGCGGTGGCCCAGGAACATCGCGGCCGGGTCGCGTACCACCTTGGACTTGCCCACGCGGCAGCCGGGGATCTCGAAGCGGCCATCATCCAGTTCGACCAGGCTCTCGAGCGGGAACCACGGCTTTCCGCGGCTGCGCTCAACCGGGGGCTGGCTCGACTTCGCCAGAATCGGCCGGCGGAAGCGATCCGCGATTTCGAGATCGCCCGGAAACTGGGGCATTCTCCGGGCGTGGTGGCGTACCACCTCGCGCTCGGTCTCGAGGCAACGGGGAATCGACCGGCGGCGCTCGCGGCGGCTCGCGAGGCGGTGGCCGTCGACGGATCGCTGTTCCCAGCGCGACGGCTGTTGCGAAATCTCGAAGGCAGGCAGTGACCGGCACCGACGACCTCGGAGGAACCGAGATGCGAAGCTGGCTTCGACGAATTTTCTTCCGGAAGGAAAAACCGGGTCAGTCGGGAACCTCGTTCCACCCGCGGTGCGAGTCGCTGGATGACCGGGCGCTTCCGAGTGCGACGTTGTCGATGGATCTTTCCCGGCTCGGATTGCTCGAAGTTCCCGGGGTCAACGCGATTTACGTCCCCCGGGAAGCGGATTTGCAACCGCTGTTCCAGTTGGCGGAGCATCTCGGATTCTCTCCCGAGGCGCCGCCGGCGGAGTGGCTTCCTCCGGTGATTTTCTTTTCGCTGCTGTCGGCGGCTGAGACATCGGTGATGGTGGTCCCCCCCGCGGATCCCCTCATGAATCTCGACGGATCGGAGCCGCCGGTCGTGGATGTCCTCCTCGCTTCGCCGGAGGGAGTCGAGCGTGTTCCCATCTCGCGGGATGATCTGCCGAGCGTTCTCCGGCTCGTCAATGCCTACGATGAGGGTCGCGACCGGATGTTTCCGGAATACGGCGAGCGCTGGGCGAACCGGGTGTTGTCGGATATCCGCAGTGTTCTGGCGAGCCAACCCGCGTTCTACGCCCTGCTTCCCGGGCCTCCACCGCCGCCCCCGACCGCGACCGGGGTGCTGCTCGGTCTGCCCGGGGGAGATTCGACGGTCGGGGAACACCGCCCGGCGAGTTCCATTGGGGAAGCCCTGGTGCCCCTCCCCGTCTTGCACGGCTCCGCCGAGACTCCGGTCGAGATTCCAACGACCGGATCCGAGAGTTTCTTCATCTCGACCCCGCCGTTAGTGGACCTGGAACCGGGGCGAGGCTCGGAGTGTGCGAAACGTACGACCACGAATGTGATCCGGTCCGTGGCAGAAGAGCCGCAGGTGGAACCAACCCCGCGGCAAAGTCTCGCTGTCGACGGCGATTCGCCCGGAAATCTGGAGGAATTCGAGCCGCTCTGGGGAGGGGTCGATGTGGAGGGACTGGTTCCGTTCGACATCGGAGAGTTGCAAAAGGACGTGGCAGGATTCCTGGCCGATCTGGGGCTTCCGGCCGAGGCGCCGGGTTGGCAGCGAGAATTTTGGCTCGATCTGCTCGCGGCGGCGGGGACGGCGGCGGTCGTGAGGTACCGACAGGCAATGCTGCGTCGGAACAGTCGAAATCGAAACCTGCCGACCGAGCCGGAGGTTTCGTGATCGGAAGCGTGTTTCCCTGGTTCCTCACAAACCGAGGCGGGTCCGGAGCCGGGCTTCGCAATCGGCGGGAAGCGGCGCCTCGCATTTCGGAAGCGTCCGGGTGATGCGGATCGTCAACTGGTAGGACATCACGTAGTTTCCGCAACTTCCACAGCCGCAGATGTGCGTCCGGATCGCCTCGGTTTGCTCGGTGGTCAGGGCACCGTCGAGGTAGTCGACCAGCAAATCCACAAGTTCGTCGCAGGTCAGATTCATGTCGTAGCCTCCTCGAAATGCGGGGCGAGGGCGTCCCGCATCCGCTGCCGGGCTCGGTGCAGCCGGCTCTTCACCGCCGGCACCGACATCCCGAGCATGTCTGCGATTTCCGGGTTGGGCAAACCTTCCACATCCGCCAACACGTACACCTCGCGGAAGATGTCGGGCAGGCGCGCGATCGCACGATCGATCAGTTCCCGTTGCTCCCCTTGCAGAACCAGAGCATCCGGGGAGGAACGGGGCAGCTTCACCGGACCCGGCGGATCGTCCGCACCGTGATTCTCGAGTGTGGACTCTTCCCGGGTGGATGTCTCATGTTTCTGGCGGTTGGCTCGCTTCTCCCGGTGGGCGAGAGCGGCGTTGACCGTCACGCGGTGCAGCCAGGTCGGCAGCGCAGACTCGCCGCGGAAAGTGTGGAGCTTCCGCACGACTTGCAGAAGCACGTCTTGCGTGACGTCCTCGGCGTCGGCGTCGTTGCCGAGAAGTCGCCGGGCGAGGTGGTAGATTCGCGGAGCGTACTCGCGGAACACGAATTCCGCAGTCGGCGGGGGAAGGTCGGGTTGGGTCTCGGCCGGGGGTTCCGGCATGGGGCATCCTCGGGGGTGGGCACCCCTATACGATATCCTGGCCTCCCCCTCGGAGCCACTCATGCCCATCCGTGCCGCGTTATTCGACTTCGACGGAACTCTCGCCGACAGTTTCGAGGCGATCACCTCCAGCACCAACCATGTCCGGGAACGGTACGGATTGCCGGCCGTGACGGAGGAGGTCGTCCGCGAGTATGTCGGGCTCGGGTTGCCGAATCTCATGCAGACCATGGTTCCGACCGCCCCGACGGAAGAGGCGGTGGCGGCGTACCGCGAGCACCATCCCTCCGTCATGCTCACCGGGACGCGGCTCCTGCCCGGCGTCGGCGAGACGTTGCGGGAACTGCACCGCCGGGGTTTGCGGATGGCCGTGTGCAGTAACAAGGCAGTCGCCTTCACGAAAGACCTCGTGCGAAGCCTACAAATCGCCGACTATTTCGCGGCAGTGCTGGGACCGGACGATGTCGCGGGCCGGCCCAAGCCGGATCCCGCCATGCTGTTGGAGGGGCTGACCCGGCTAGAAGTTTCATCGGAAGAATCGGTTTACGTTGGCGACATGTGGATCGACGTGCAAGCCGGCCGGGCCGCAAAAATTCCGACCTGGCTGGTTTTGGGCGGAGCAGTCGGTCAACAGTCCGCCACCGACGCGGGGCCGGAGAAGGTGCTGGCGCGATTCTCCGAGCTCCGGGAGTTGCTGGGGTAGGCGTGGGGGAGAAGAGTGTTCGTTCGTGGAAAAACGCGGCTCGGCGGGAGCCTCGCCCTCCCCAAATCCAGAGTCAACCGCAGCTCGGCGGGAGCCGCGTTCTCTCGGACTTCAAGGCTCAGGCGTAGCGTTTCGAGACGTGTTCCGGCTCGAAGAACGCGGGGAGGTGGCGGTCGATCTGCAGGAAACCGGCGGGGGTCAGGTCAACGCCGGTGGGGGTCAGCTTGAGCCAGCCCTCGGATTCGAGTTTGCGGTAGCCTTCCTGGAAATCCTTGGCGATGTCGGCGTGGAATTTCTCGCGGAAATACCCCGCATCGAGGTGGCCCGTCTTCAACTGCAGGATCATCTCACGGATCAGCCGTTGCTTATCTGTGACCGGCAGTGCCCGCCCGATCGGCAGTTCCCCCTTCTCGAGCATCCCGGTGTACGCCTCCCAGGAATCGACATTCTGGATGTGGACGCCGTTGACGTGCCCGAAGGACGCGACGCCGGTGCCAAACATGTCCGCCCCGTGCCAGAGGGCGTCACGGTACACGAACTGCGTCTTCGATTTGTTCTTCACGACGGTGTACGCGGAGGAAATCTCGTACCCGGCTTTTTGAAATTCGGCAAACGCATACTCGACCCACTCCCGTTTCGTGGGCCAATCCGCGATCATCTCGGGGGGTGCGGATTCCTGCCCGAGCACCGTCAACTCCTTGGAATATCGCGTGTTGTATGGCAACTCCATCTGGTAGACCGTCACCGACTCCGGGGAAAGCTCGATGGTTTTGCGGACGCAATCCTTCCAGTTGTCCCACGTTTCGCCGACCATTCCCGCGATGAGGTCGATGTTGATCTGGTCGAAGCCGACCTCGCGTGCCCAGCCGTACGCCCGGTAAATCTCCGCGGAGAGGTGGGCCCGGCCGTTGGAGGAAAGAATCTCGTCGGAGAAGTTCTCGATCCCCAGTGACAGCCGGGTGACACCGAGTGCCTTGAGGGTTTCGAGCTTGTGCTGTTGCAGCGTCCCCGGTTCGCACTCGAAGGCGACCTCGCGGGTGCCATCCCACGGGAGGTGTTGCTGCACTCGCTCGAACAGGCTGCGAAGTTGCGTCGCGGAAAGGTAGGAGGGGGTGCCGCCCCCGACGTAGACGTAGTCGACCTTCCGCCCACCGATGCACGCGGTCTGGCTCAAAAGCTCGATTTCCCGGGTCAGAGCGGTGAGGTACGTTTCCACGTCGCGGGCGTTTTTGTCGGTGTAGACGCGGAAATAGCAGAACTTGCACCGCTTCCGGCAGAAGGGAATGTGCAAGTACAGCCCCAGCGGCGTGCCCGGGACAGGGGGGCGATTCAAGGCCGCGAGGGCATCCGGAACGTGGGACGGTTTCCAGAACGAGAACGGCGGGTAGTTCGCGATGAAGTAATTCCCGAGCCCGGTCTTTTCCTGGTTCGATTCGTGATCGATCTGAGACACGGTGCGGATCCCCTACCCTGGCGGACGGTTGAGAGCAGCCCCCCTTTAGAATACTCCCCAACGCGGGTATCCCAACAGAGAACCTGGCTAGCACCCCGAGATTGGCACCGGCGAACGGGGAGTGAGAAGTTTGAAGTTTCAAGTTTCAGAGTTTCAAGTTCCAGGGTTCGAGAAAGCTGGAGGATTGGGGGTGAGAAGAAGCTCCGGCCAATGGCCGGATCGAAACTTGAAACGCTGAAAGTTGAAACGCTGAAACTCCCGATTGGCACGGCTGATGCACCCCGACCCTGGTCGAGACTGGATGGGTCGAGGTCGCGTCATGTCGAACATCTCAACTTCGCTCGGGTTACGCGTTCTCTGCGTCGACGACGACCCGGACACGGCAAACTCGCTCGCGGCGTACCTGGAATTGGTCGGTTTCGAACCGTATGTGTTCTACGACGGAATTTCTGCCCTGGAAGCGGTTCCCGAATTCTGCCCGGACGCGTGTATCATCGATCTGACGATGCCGAGAATGGATGGGTGCACGCTTGCCCGTCGGCTCCGGGAATGGGCGGGGGATCGCTCGCTTCCGCTGGTTGCCGTGACCGGCTGGGATGACGAGGAAGCCCACCGGGCCACATCCGCCGCGGGTTTCGATCTCCACCTCGCAAAACCGTTTGATCCTGATAGACTGGCACTCTTGCTGGCCGACATCGTGATTCTTCGCGGCGATCCAACGGGTTCGGGGCAGCGACCGTCTCCGTTTTCCGAAGAGCCGAACCCACTGGACGGTCCGACGGACGGCTGATAGCATCAGAGTTTCCGAGCGGAACTGGTCACACACAAATACGTCGAGGCGAGCCATGGCCAAGGGGAAGGAAGCACGTTCCATCATCAAAATGCAGAGCAGCGAGAGCAGCCACTGCTACTTCACGCAAAAGAACCGGAACAACACCAAGGAACGGATTTCCCTTCGGAAGTACGACCCGATCGTCCGCAAGCACGTGACCTACAAGGAAGCCGGCAAACTGTAACTCCCCGGCCCGGTCAGGTATGATCTCCTGTGCGAACTTCCACCGGGAGGGCACCGGAGATGCCGATGCGTCGACTCGCCGTCTATGCCGGATCGTTCGACCCGCCCGCGATTCACCACCGGCAGATTGCGGAGCGGATTGCCGAGCGATTTGATCGCGTCATCGTCTTCCCCTCGGGGCCGCGGCCCGACCGCATCTCCGCGGACAGCCTCCCTGTCCATAGGGCGGTGATGGCTGACCTCAATTTCCGGGGGCTGCACCGCGTCACGGTCGAACTTTCCGACCTCGAAAAGAGCCGGTTCACGGCGAACCACGAATTCCAGACCCACTTCGCCCACGAAAACCACGAGATCTGGCACGTCGTACCCTGGTCGGCCGTCGACCGCGGGGCGTGCGGCGAGAGCAAAATCCACCGCGAATGGACCAACGGCCGCGAATTGTGGCGGTCCGTTCCGTTCCTTGTCCTGCGGGAAGCCAACGAGCCCCTCAATCTGGAAGATCTTCCACCCCGGCACGAGGTGATGCAGGTTCCTCCGCATACGACCTCGGGGCTGATCCGCACGCTGCTGTTCGACGGGGAATCCGCCGACGGCCTGCTCCACCCTGCGGTGGCGGCGTATGTCCGTCGGCACGGCCTGTTCCGGCCCACCCCACCTGCCCGGGAATGCCTCTTCCGGGCGAGCTCTCCGAAGCTTCAACTCTTCGTCGACACCAAGAACGAGGATGCCAACGCGGTCGCGGCCCGGTTGCGGGAATTCGAGCACCCCGACCCCGAGCTCATCGTCGTCATCGGCGGGGACGGCACGATGTTGCGGGCAATCCGCACCCACTGGCGCGACCGCCGACCGTTCTACGGCATCAACACCGGCCACGTCGGCTTCCTCCTCAACACTGCGAACCGCCTGAAATTCTGGGAGGCGGACCTCCGGCTCTACCAGCTCCCGCTGCTTTGGGTGGAAATCACCTGCCCGGAGGGTTCCGGCCACGGGGAACTCGCGTTCAACGATTGCTGGGTCGAACGCGAGACCGGGCAGACGGCGTGGATCGAGGTTTCGGTCAACGGTCGGGTGCAGATGCCCAAAGTCGTGGCGGACGGAATGCTCGTCTCGACGGCGGCCGGGTCGACGAGCTACGCCCGGGCGATGGGCGCGACGCCGATGCCCTTCAATGCCCCGCTTCTGACGCTTGCGGGTTCCAACGTCCTCAAACCGGAGTTCTGGCACCCCGCAGTGCTGACGACCGATTCCGAGGTGCGGGTCCGGAACCTCGACCTTCGGAAACGGCCACTTCGCGGTTTCATCGACGGGGTCAGCCAGGGCCGGGTCGCCGAGATGACCGCACGCGTCAGCAACATCGCCGCCGTCGAGTTGCTCTTCACCCGGGAACACGACCCCGTCGCGAAACTGGCCCTGCTGCAATTCCCGCAGCCCGAGTGATGCCCGGTCGGAAGGGTGTAACGGTTCCTGAAGTTTCGGGTTGGATCGGGTGAACCTCCGACATTTCCGAACTTTGAGGAATCTCGAATGCGACTCGCCTGCACCGGTCTGCTGCTCGTTCTGGCCCCGATTTATTCACCGGCCGGGGACTACAACCCGCTCGCGGTTTCGGAGGGGAAGCCGGTCTTCAGGGATTTCACGGTCAAGGACGAGAAGCGAACGCGGGAAATCCCGATCCGCGTCTACCTTCCGAAATCCTCGGACCCGGCCCCGATCGTGATCTTCAGCCACGGCCTCGGGGGAAGTCGGGAAATGCACCCCTACCTCGGGAATCACTGGGCGAATCGCGGGTATGTGGCCGTCTTCCCACAGCACCCCGGCAGCGACGATTCCGTGTGGAAGGATGCCCCCGTCGCCCAGCGGATGGCCGCGATGAACAAGGCCGCCAGCCCGCAAAACCTCCTGCTCCGGGTCAAGGACATCCCCGCCGTTCTCGATCAACTCGAGGTTTGGGCCAAAACCAGCGACCACCCGCTCAACGGGCGGCTCGATTTCTCGAAGGTCGGCATGTCCGGCCATTCCTTCGGCGCGGTCACCACCCAGGCCGTCAGCGGGCAGTCGGCACCCATCGGCAACGGCTTCACCGATGCCCGCATCAAGGCCGCCGTCGTCATGTCCCCGAGCGCACCCCGGAAGGGCGATCCCGCCAAAGCATTCGGAAAGGTCAACATACCCTGGTTGCTGATGACCGGCACCAAGGACACCTCGCCGATCGGAAACATCGACCTGGAATCCCGGTTGTCGGTGTACCCTGCTCTTCCCAAGGGCGGGAAATACGAACTCGTCCTCGACAACGCCGAGCACTCCGCGTTCACCGATCGGCTATTGCCGGGGGACAAGGAGAAGCGAAATCCCAACCACCACAAGGTGATTCTCGCCCTGTCGACGGCGTTCTGGGATACGTACCTCCGCAACGACCCGGCCGCGAAGAAATGGCTCGACGGGGACGGCCCGTCGAAGATCCTGGAAAAGAACGACAAGTGGCAGAAGAAATGACCGCGGCGAGTGCGGTCACGAAATCACGGCCGTGTCCGGCTTCGCCTCGTCCACGCGGGGCGATTGGCCGCGAAGAACTGTGTTCCCCTCGAAAAGCATCCGCTGATCGATCGGCGTCGGCGTGAGCCAGTCGGATTCGTGGAACCGACCGCTCTGGCCGTACGACGCGATCGCGTTGCGGTAGCAAGTCGCCTCGACGTGCTCGGCCGGGATGCCCCGCTCAAGCATCAGCCGCGCGGTTTTCGGCACCGCCAGGGGGTCGGAGACGCCCCAGTCCGCGGACGAATCGACGATGATCCGTTCCGACCCGTACTTCCGCACCACCTCGACCATCCGCTCGTTGCCCATCTTGGTCTTGGGATAGATCGTGAACGCGGCCCAGAATCCGCGGTCGAGCACCTCTTTGACCGTTTCCTCGTTATTGTGGTCGATCACCACGCGATGCGGCGGCAGCCCGTGCTCCAGAGCGACATCCATGCTGCGCGTCGTCCCCTGTTTCTTGTTCCGGTGCGGCGTGTGGACCATCACCGGCAGGTCGACCTGCTTCGCCAGTTCCAGCTGGGCCCGGAAGAATTTTTCCTCGGCCGGGGACATCTCGTCGTAGCCGATCTCCCCGACCGCGACGACTCCCTCTTTGGCGAGGAAAAGCGGGAGAATTTCGAGCACCTGCTCCGCGAGCGGCTCGTTGTTCGCCTCCTTGGAGTTGAGCCCGATCGTGCAGTAGTGCCGGATCCCGAACTGCCCGGCCCGGAACCGCTCAAACCCGACGAGCGAGGCGAAGTAATCGCGGAACGTGCCGACACTGGTACGGGGCTGGCCCAGCCAGAACGCCGGTTCGATCACCGCCACCACCCCGGCGGCTGCCATCGCTTCGTAGTCGTCGGTCGTCCGGGCGGACATGTGGATGTGCGGGTCGATGAATCGCATGGAAGAGTCTCACTTCTCGAAGGCGGCGGCCGGGCACGGGCGTTCCCGACAATATACACCGGGACCATCGCGACGACCTTGCACAGGCCCCGGCGAAATTGCGATCGTCGGCAGCGCCTGGCGACCCGGGGTGTACCATAGACGCGAGAACCCCGCACTCACCCGTGAGGAACCCATGACCTGGACCGATTCCCGTCAGATCGGCGAACTTCTCTTTGAGCGGTATGACACCCTCGACCCACTCACGGTGCGCTTCACGGACCTGCACAAGTGGGTGCTCGACCTCGAGGGCTTCGAGGGCAAGCCCGGCGACTCGAACGAGAAGATCCTCGAAGCGATCCAGATGGCGTGGTACGAGGAGTGGAAGGACGAGTACGGGAAGTAGCGGGTGAACCCACGGATCCGGCTGGTGTCAGTGATTTGTCACCCACCCGGAGGGACGATCGTGTCACCGCCTGCGCTCGAGAATTTGTGTTGGCTGGAGAATCAGTTCCTGCCCAATCCGACTGCGTTGTTCGACCGACTCGTCGCGGAAATCGCCTGGGATTCGAGGATCCGGGCGCGGAGGGTTGCCAGTTATGGGGTCCCATACAACTACTCGGGAATGCAATGGCCCGCGTGCCCGATTCCTGCGGAACTGGAATCGGTTCTCGAAATGGTTGCGGCCCGAGTCGGGTTCCAACCCAATAACTGTCTGGTCAACTTCTACCCGGACGGCTCGTCGACGATGGGCTTCCATCGGGACGCTATCACGGACCTCGAAGCGGGGACCGGGATTGCAGTGGTCTCTCTGGGGGCGGAGCGTGAGATCGCCTTCCGGTGGAAGAACAAACCGGAAATTTACCGACGCTTGCTTCGGAATGGCTCGCTGCTGTACATGACGCCGGAGTTGCAGATCGACTGGAGGCACGGCATCGAGGCAGTTGCCGACGAAATCGGTGGTCGGATCAGCCTGACGTTTCGCCGGCTGATCGTTCTGCCCGACCCGAGTGTCTCGCGGACCTGAGTTACGCCGCCTCGCTTTGGGGTTTCGCGGGGGAATCGAAGAGTTTCCCCTGCGGCCGGGGCATTCGGCGAGGGCCGACGGAGACGCCGCTGCTCATTTCGCCTTCCCAGCGGTGGGAGCGGACACTGGTGAGGATCCGCTCGGCGAGGGCGAGGGCTTCCCGGCCGTCTTCGCCGGGGACGCGGGGGCGACGGCCGGTGCGGACGCAATCGACGAAGTGCCGCAATTCCGCGGTGAGTTGGTCCCACTTCCGGTCGCCGTCGAGGTGCAGGACCTCCAGCCAGCGGCCGAAAATCTCGTCCTTGAGTCGAGCCCGGGCGGAGGCATCCATCCGTTCCGGCCGCAACCCGTGCCGACGCAACTCGTCGCTCTGCTGGACCAGCGTCAGTTTCCGACTCACAAAGTCGATTCCCGCGTACCCCTCCGGTGCCCACACTCGGAGGCGACGCTTTGGCTTCGCCGCGATCCGGCTCGCCGTCACGTGGGCGACACACCCGGAAGCGAACACCAGACGGGCGTTGACCATGTCCTCCTGCCCGCCGAAGACCGAGGCCCCGACGGCAGAGACATCCGTCACGGCACTTCCGACCAGCGACAGAAGCAGGTCGATATCGTGGATCATGAGGTCGAGGACAGCGCCGATGTCGGTGCTTCGGCCGGTGAAAGGTCCGTGCCGTTCCGCCTCGATGAACTTCGCATTGATCGGCCGTTTGACGAGTTCCTCGAAAGCCGGGTTGAATCGCTCGATGTGCCCGACCTGGAGGGGAACGCCGGCGGCTTCGGCCATCGCGATCAGTTCGTCCGCCTCGGCGACGGTTCGGCAGATCGGCTTCTCCACGAGAACCGGCGTTCCCGATTGCAGGAACGTGCTGGCGACTGCGTGGTGGTGGACCGTGGGGGCTGCGATCGAGACCGCATCGACCTGGCCGACGAGGGCCTCGATGCTCGTGAAGGGATGAGTTCCGCACTTGGCAGCGACGGCGGCGGCCTGATCCGGGTTCGGGTCGACAACGCCGACCAGTTCCACATCCGGGAAGGTGGAAAGAATCCGGGCGTGGTGCTGGCCGAGGTGCCCGACCCCGACAACCGCGAGCCGCAGGCGTGTCATGCCGTCCTAGCCTTCGTCATGCGGCGGTCTCCATCCTTGGATTCCGCCAGGGCTGATGATTTTTCCGTGCCCACGCTCCCGGTCCGCAGATTCGGAAAGCGATGGGATCCGCAGTCCGCCTTTCGTCCGTCTTCAGGCGGCCACCTTCCGGGGTGCCGCCAAATTTTTGTGCATCTTCAGGAGCGTGTTCGCCAGCGCCGCGTTGAGCGAGTGTCCCGAGCGGTACGCCACCACATGGCCCGCCAGGTCGAATCCGCACAGGGCGAGGTCCCCGAGCAGGTCGAGAACCTTGTGCCGGGCGGGCTCGTCGGCGAATCGGACCCGGTTCGCGATCGGACCGCGGGGGCCGAAGACGAGCAAATCCGACGGCGCGAGGTGCTTGCCGATCCCCTGGGACCGCAATGCCGCCGCCTCATGTTCCAGAAGGAAAGTTCGGCAAGCGGACAGGTCGCGCGTGAACGTTTCCGGCGAGATTGGCAGGCTCACCGCCTGGCGGGCGATCGGCGAGGTCGGGCCGTAGTCCAGGACGTAGCTCACCCGCAACATGGGCCCCATCTCGGGTTCCGGCGGGTGGATGCCGATCGTCGCCCCGTTGTGGGCCAGCACCACCGGTTCTGTCACGCCCCAGACGATCCGCCGGCCGGGCAGGAGTGTCGTTTCGGCGGCGAGCAGTGCATCCACGAAACCGCGGGCGGATCCATCCAGCCCCGGCGGTTCCGGGCCGTCGATTTCGATCAGGCAGTTGTCGATGCGAAGTCCGGCGAGGGCCGAGAGAACGTGTTCGACGAGGGTCACGCCGGACTCGGGGGGGCCGATCGTGGTGCGGCGATTGGTGGCCGTCACCTGGTCCGCGCGGGCGGGAATGCTCGGGCAGGCCGGAATGTCGGTGCGGACGAAGACGATTCCCGTATCCACCGGTGCCGGCTGGAATCGCACACGAACGCGGGATCCGGTGATGAAGCCGACGCCGCAAACGTCCGCGGGCCGGGCGAGAGTTCGCTGGAAGCGAGAGGCGACACGCTGCATGAGAACCCCCTTCCCGGAGAAAAAATCGTCGCAGCGGTCGAGGCGGCAGGGCTTCTGACCCACCACCCCGACCGGGGTTTCGCGTTACTTCTGACCGCCCGGGGTCGGGACGACGTTGGTCGCACCCGCAGGCTGGACCGGCGGCGGGAAGTGCTTGTTCAGCGTCTCGATCAGCATCGGCGTGATGTCCGCCGACGGGGAAACGTAGAACGGCATGGCGGCCGGCGGACGCATCTTCAGGTCGTAGTAGATCGGCGACTTCTTCTCTTCCTCGGTCACCGCGTCCGGGTAGGCGAAAACGACGTCGTAACCGTTGGATTCCACAAACGCCTTCACCCCCGCCTGGATTTCGGCGAAGAGCGTCTGCAGGTGAGCCGACGATTCCTGGTCGAGCGCCATCCGAGCGGCCCGATCCTTGTCCTCGAATTCCCGCTGCTTCTGGACGAGTTGCTTGGCGTACTCTTCCTTCTTGGTGGAAACCGGCTCGGTCTGGGCCTTCTGCTGGAGGTCGGCGATTTCGGCGCGAATCTTTCCGAGGTCGCCGGAGATGGACGTCCGCTTGGCGTTCATGACGCCGGCATAGTACTGCCAGCGTTTGTATTCGCGCATGACCTTCGCGACGTTGAAGACGGCGATTTTGCCGGTCGCGGGCTTGGGAGCGGGGGCCGTTTGCGCCCGAGATTGGCCGGCGAGGTAAGCCACCCCGCCGAGACCGGCCAGTGCCGACAGGATAATCAAAACACGGCTCACGCGATCGCCCTCCTCTGGCTGTTCCGTCCGGCGGTTGGGGTTCCGGTCCCATTCGCCGTTCCCCGGGCCTTCCATGTTCGCCCGGTTTTCGTGGCCGAAGGGTTCTACCCTTTCAATCCGGACGGGTCAATCCGAAGGACTTCTCCGGTTTCCCTCCTGTTCCAGGGCCTTTCCTCTCTTCATGCTCGGGAATCTTGAGAAGCGAACGTGTCTGCGATCGGGCGAATCCGGTGTTTCGCTGCTCGGTTCTGTCTCAACCGACACCTGAACGGTCACGGAACGGGTGTCCCTATTGTTTGGGCGACCGGGAGGGCGAGGCTCCTGCCGAGCCGAACTTCCGGGGTCTGGGGAGACATCTCGGGGAGAAAGTCCGGCTCGGCAGGAGCCTCGCCCTCCCGTCCGATGCCCCAATCCGCAGGGACACCCCACGGAACACCGGGCTTGGCGCGGATTCTCGCATCGGAGTATACCCCGGCGTCCTGTTGCGGACGCGTGGGAGGGATACCGATGCGGAACTGGTTCGGTTGGGCTGGGGTGGCTTGCGTGGTGGCCGGAGGAATTTGGTGGGTCGCCCAGGGAGGCGGCGAGCGCAGCCACTGCGGAACCTGCGTCTGCCCCGACGTCTCGGTGCCGGCAAGGAAGGCGAGCTCCCCGGTGGAAAATGCACCCGTCATGTCGCCGGTTAGCCGGCCCACGACCTCGGATGTCATCGATGTCGTGGAATTCGAGCAGGTGATGGCCGACCCGATCCCCGAACCACGACGATTGCCCATCCTCGATTTTGATGCGGGAATCGCGTTCGCACCGTCTCGGGTCCAGCCGACGAGTTTTGTTTCTCCGAGCGGAGCCGAGATTGCCCCCGCCCCGCGACCGGTCGTGCCGGCGACCATCCCGCTCGCGAAGGAAGATGCCCCGTTCTGACGCAGGCAGCGGGGTTCACTTCCCGAGCGGGACGTTTGAGTACTTCGCCGACATACCCCGTGTCTGGTATGCCCGGTCTGGTCAGCATGCATGCGACCGCGAAGTGATGAACCTTCCGCCGTCTCGCGCGATGTCGCTTGCTCCGCATCAACCACTTCAGGAGTGGGTCCGGGTCGTTGGCCGAGAGCCAGTCGGATTCATTCATGCATCTCTACCGCATCAGCCAGAATCGACGCAGAAAGACCACGACGCGGTAGCGATCCGAAGTCACGTCAACTCCCGTTCAAGCTCGGCGAGGATCTCCGCGATGGGTTTGCCGTCGCGTTGAGTGAGGAGCTTGTGAATCTCCGCTTTCGTCGGCGGGTCGTCGGGTATGGTGTCGCGCAGCAGGTCGTGGACGGTTTCCTTATACATCGACGCTTCCGTGCGGAGCCGGCGAACTTCGTCCTCCAGTTCGCGAATCCGGCGTTCGGCATCTTCGGCGTTCATGTTTTGCCTCGGTGCGGGTATCGGATTTATCTCACACGCAAGCGCAAGCCGTCACGCCTTCCCCAGTACGAGGTCGACGACCCAGCAGCCGCGGACGTGGGGGCCGGGGCCGCGGAGGTGGGCGAGGATGTCGGGGTGGTCGCAGCCGGCGTCTTGGAGCGCGTCCGCGAGAATGGGAAGGTTGCCGAACTTGCGGGAGTCGTAGGCGGCTTGCGCGATGCCGACGGCGGCTTCGGTTCGCCACGCGGGGTCGAAGGTCACGGGGCGGAACGGGTTGCCGAAGATGTCGCGGAGAAGCTCAGTTTGCGCGACCTCTTCATCGCGTTCCATACGCAGTTCATCCGAGTCGATCGCGCTACAGACTCGCGCCGCCGCAGTACTAAATGCATCTTGATGTGTAAGATGCACAACCATTTCTGCAGCACTTGCCGCCCATAAATGCGAGTCTGTCCAATCATCCGATTTCTTCCGTTTCAAAACAGCATTGGCCAATTTACGGGCTGTGACCATGATTTCTGTATTCACCATTCCGTCGGCATATTGTTCAGCGACTTCAATCGCTTCGCGACTTCGCGGATCAGTGAGGAGTCGGTCGATTCTGCGACAACAGGCACACCCGAACAGTCGCATTTTTCGGGCGTGACGCTTCGACTCAACCGCGTAGTAGATCGGATTCCAGGAAGGTGCGTTCAGCCACATCGCTTCTGTGATTCCTTTAGACATCGCACCCTCCCAATCTCCCAATAATCGCGTCCGCATCGTACACGCAGCCGCCCCGGACGCCGTCACGTCCCGGGCGTGACCCCGCCCGTGGGGTCGCACAGATCCCACACGCTGTGCAACCGCACCTCTGCCCCGGAGCCGAGCCGCGTGAGGATGGGTTCGAGCTCCGCCTCCTCGCGGCAGAGGTACCAGTCCGGCGACGTTCCCAGACCGGGGAACCGCACCTCGACCAGGACCGGCGACTTGTCGTCGAACAACTTCGTGACGGCCACGGACGGACTCATGGATCACCTCTATCATATCGTGAGTGTCACGCCTTCCCCAGCACGAGATCGACGACCCAGCAGCCGCGGACGTGGGGGCCGGGGCCGCGGAGGTGGGCGAGGATGTCGGGGTGGTCGCACCCGGCGTCTTGCAGCGCGTCCGCGAGAATGGGAAGGTTGCCGAACTCGCGGGAATCGTAGGCGGCTTGCGCGATGCCGACGGCGGCCTCGGTTCGCCACGCGGGGTCCAAGGTCACGGGGCAGAACGGGTTGCCGAAGATCTCGCGGAGTAAGTTGCAATAACTCGGGATCTCGCGTTGCGAGAATAACCCGTCAGGCGGCAGGGAATGATAGCTCCACCATACGACTGGAGCGAGGTGCGGAGATGTCGGAGTTGATGTATCACAAACCGCAACCGCGATTCGTCTCGCGAGCAAAGTGATGCTCTGCTCCTCCCGACCACGACGTAGAGTCAGGTCAAGATTATCCCAAGCGATAGTTTGGTCGGGTAGCCGCAGTAATCCTGTGAGAATGCGTCCGGGCGTTTCGATTTCTCCGAGTAATCGGCGACCTTCCTTACGCGCTGTTTTGAGTTGCTCTTTGCTCGCAGCCCAATCGGCAAAGGATTCGGCAACATCGACACAGTTTCGCAGTCGGTCATCACGGATCAGTTCCGGTATTCGACGAGCGCATGTACAACTAAAAAGTCGGTTCTTGCGGCTGCTGGGTTGCGATTCAACCGCACGCAGCATGTCGCGGATATCTACGCCGTGGTCCCAGCTAAAGGCATTCATTCAATCAACACCCCTTACCGGGCGAGCCTCCCAATAATCGCGTCCGCATCGTACACGCACCCGCCCCAGACGCCGCCGCTGGCGGTGACGAGGGCTGCCCACAGCCGCGTGTCTGCCGGCAACGCGGGGTCGGGTTGCAGATCCTCGCGTGGGGGACGCTTCGCCAGTTCGTCAGTGCCCCAGTCCGGGCCAAAATCGCCTTCCGCGTTGCCGATCAGGTCGATCGAACCTTCGAGGCGGACGCGGTCGACCAGGATGCGGATGCGGTCGCCGTCGCGGAGCCTTCCGATCGGGCCGCCGGCCAACGCTTCCGGGGTGACGTGGCCGATGCACGCGCCGGTGCTCACGCCGCTGAAACGGGCGTCCGTCAGCACCGCGACGTGCTTGCCCCACGGGATGAATTTCAGGGCGCTCGTCACCTGATATGTCTCCTCCATCCCGGACCCGAGCGGACCCCGGCAACAGAGCACCAGCACGTCGCCGGGGACGACCGCCTTCGGCCCCTGCCCCTTCAACGCCGCGATGGCCGCCTTCTCCGTGGTGAAGACTTTCGCCGGCCCCGTCTTGCGGTAGATGCCGTCCGCGTCCACGACCGACGGATCGATCGAAGTCGATTTGATGACGCTGCCCTCCGGGGAAATGTTGCCGCGGGGGAACGTGACGGTGCTCGTCAGGCCGCGTTTCTTCGCCGCATCCGGGGACATGATGACGGAATCCGGGTCGATGCCGTCGCGGGTTCGGAGCAGGTTTCGCAGGCGTTCCCGGCGTTCGGACGTCTTCCACCAGTCGAGCACCGCCCCGAGCGGTTCGCCGGCGGCGGTCAAGGCGTCGAGGGCGAGCAGGCCCATTTCGCGGAGGTGGAGCATGACTTCCGGAACGCCGCCGGCCAGGAACGCGCGGATCGTCGGGTGCCCGACCGGGCCGTTCGGCAACGCGTCGACGAGCCGGGGAACCTTGCGGTTGACGGCCGTCCAGTCGTCGACGGTGGGTCGGCGAACGCCGGCGTGGAAAGCGATCGCGGGGGTGTGGAGCAGCAGATTCGTGCTGCCGCCGAACGCCGCGAACACGGCGAGTGCGTTCTGGAACGCGGCTTCGGTGAGCACGTCCGTCGTGCGGATGCCCTGCTTCGCCATGTTGGTGAGAGCCCGTGCCGACCGCTTCGCCATGTCGAGCCAGATCGGTTGTCCGGATGGCGACAGTGCGGAGTGCGGCAAGCTCAACCCGAGCGCTTCGCCGACGACTTGCGACGTGGCCGCGGTGCCGAGGAATTGACAGCCGCCGCCGGGGGACGCGCAGGCGTGGCAGCCCGCTTCCGCTGCTTCGTCCAAGGTTATCTCGCCGTTCGCGAAGCGGGCCCCGATGCTCTGCACCTTCCCGGTGTCTTCCTGCCCCGGTTCGCCGGCGAGCATCACGCCGCCCGGAACCAGAATCGTCGGGAAATCGTGCTGGCTGGCGAGGGCCATCATCATCGCCGGCAGGCCCTTGTCGCAGGTGGCGACGCCCATCACCCCGGCCCGCGTCGGAAGACTTCGCATCAGCCGGCGGAGGACCATCGCGGAATCGTTGCGGAACGGCAGGCTGTCGAACATCCCGATGGTGCCCTGCGTCCGGCCGTCGCACGGGTCGGTGACGGCCCCCGCGAACGGGAGCGTCCCGACGCGGGTGAACTCCTTCGCCGCCGCCTCGACGAGCAGCCCGACTTCCCAGTGCCCGCTGTGGAACCCGAGCGCGACCGGCGACCCGTCCGCGGCCCGCAGCCCGCCGTGCGTCGAGAGGATGAGGAACTCTTTCCGCCCGAGGAATTCCGGGTTCAGCCCCATGCCGACGTTCTGCGACCAGCCGAAGAGGTCGCCGCTCGGGGCGTGCCGCAACAACTCGTCGGTGAGCGGCAACTTCCCGCCCGGCCCCTTCACGGTGGACGTGAGTTCGAAGACGCCGGGGTCGCGGGAGTCGAGCAGATCGGACATGGGTGGGCCTGCCTGCGGAGCCGGTTTCATAAGATTGGAGGTGTCATTATCGCGAATTCCTGACGTTTGTGGACGGAACTCCGATGAGTCTTCGCGGCTGGTTCTGGCCCGAGTACGTGTGCCCCGTCGATCCCGAGACGCGGCGCTGGATCGACGGACGCTGGGACTGGCTCCAACGCGAGTTCGGGCCGGATCGCCCTCGAAAGTCTCCGGTCGTCCTGGCGACCCCCGAGTTCTTTCCCGACGAGTACGACGAAACCGAAGACGCGGCCCGACGGCTGCTCGACCGGCTCTGCGGGTACATGGACATCGACCCTGGCCGGGTCCAGCTGTCGCTGTACGACGACCAGTCGCCGATGGCGGGGCAACCGCTCTATGCGGGGAGTTGGAACGGAACAGTCGGCCTGTATCTGCGCGACGGGGACGCGTTTTGCATCGGGGTCGAATGGAACGACCTCGCCGACCCGCTCGCACTCGTCGCGACGATGGCCCACGAACTCGGGCACGTCCATCTCCTCGGGCACGAGCGAGTTTCGCCCGACGCGGTGGATCACGAGCCGTTGACCGACTTGTTGACGGTCTACTTCGGCCTCGGCGTCATCACGTCGAGTGCCGTGATTCGCGAGAAGTCGTGGCAGGACGGACAACTCTCGGGTTGGCAGGTGTCGCGTCGGGGCTACCTGACGATGCCCGCGTACGGTTACGCACTGGCGCGATTCGCCCGGCACCGACACGAGACCGGCATACCCTGGTCACGCGAATTACGGCCCGATGTCCGCGACCCGTTCCACAAAGCCATGTCTTACCTCGAAGCCGAAGCGGCCGGCGAGATCACCCCGACCGAATGAGCACGGCGTGGTTTCAACTCGCGGCCGGGTCGAACCACGGCCGCGTGCTGGTCTGGGATTCGGCATGACGCCCGACCCGGCGTGTAGAATACCCGCCGGTCCCGCCCCCGCCGCGAACCCGTCCCATGCCGCCCGCCCCGATGCCCGAGCCGCCGGCCGACTTCGCACGGTGGCCGTTCTGGCGGCGGTGGTTCGGGCAACGCTCCGAACGGTTCGCCGCCCGCTACCTGCGGGCCCGCGGGTACCGCGTCCTCGCCGCGAACGTCGCCGACCGGCGGGGCGAACTCGACCTGCTCGCCCTCGACCCGGACGGGAAGACGCTCGTCGACGGAAAGAAACTCATCATCCTAGCCGGCGGAGACGGAGCCCACACCGTCGCCCTCGACAAACTCACCGGCAAGGAACTCTGGCGATCCGGTTCCTCCGCCGAGATGGGCTACAGCCCCCCGTCGATCATCGAGGCGGGCGGGAAGCGGCAACTGATCGTCTTCCGCCCGAACGCCGTTGTGTCCCTCGACCCCGAAACCGGCAAACCCTACTGGTCGATCCCCTACACCGCCTCCAGCGGGCAGTCGATCATGACCCCGGTCGTTTCCGGCGACCTGATGTTCGCGGGCGGCTACCAGGACAAGAACATCCTGATCAAGCTCGCCAAGGACGAGCCCAAGGCGGAGATGGTGTGGAAGGACAAGAAACGCTCGGCGATCGGCCCGGTCGGCGTCCAACCCATCGCGTTCGAGGGGACGATCTACGGCTACGACGACAGCGGAGACATGCGGGCGCAAACCGGCCCGAGCCGAGAAGTACTCCTTCGCGAAAGCGGCCGAGTATCTCGACCGAGCCGCGGGGGCCGGCGTGTCGGTGGAAGCGGAGCGCTTGGCCACTGACTTGTCCGAGGCGATGGAGCAGTACGAGTCGCCGTGCCGAATCGCTCCCTTGGGATTCGGAGTTGAGAGAACATCCCCCCGAGGGAGCGGACTCGTATCTTTACGGTGACCCCGATTTCCGTCAACCGGACAAGAGGGGCTCGTCCCTGCCCCCGACTCACGGTGCCGTTGCCGATGGCCAGCCTGATCCAGATCACGAACGCCTCCAAGAGCTACGGCGACCAGATCCTCCTCGACCACGCCGAGGCGACCCTCAGCGACAACACCAAGATCGGGTTCATCGGCCGGAACGGGGCCGGGAAATCGACCCTCCTGCGGATCATCCTCGGGGAGGAAGAACTCGATTCCGGCGAGGTCATCCGCCACCCGTCGCTCCGGCTCGGGTACCTCCGCCAGCACGACCCGTTCCTGCCCGGCGAAACCTCGCTCGACTTCCTGATGCGGGACAGCGAACAACCCGACTGGAAGTGCGGCGAGGTCGCCGGCCGGTTCGAGATCAAGGGCACGTACCTGACCGGCCCGGTCGCGGCCCTGTCCGGCGGGTGGCAGACGCGGCTCAAACTCGCCGCCCTCCTGCTCCACGAGCCGAACCTGCTCCTGCTCGACGAACCGACGAACTTCCTCGACCTCCGGACGCAGATCCTGCTCGAACACTTTTTGCTCGACTTCCGGGCCGGGTGCATCGTCGTCTCGCACGACCGGGCGTTCCTCGGGACGACCTGCACGCACACCCTCGACCTGTCCCGCGGGAAGCTCACGCTCTTCCCCGGCAAGGTCGAGGCTTACGCGGCGTACAAGGCCGAGAAGCGGCTGCACGAGGAGCGGTCGAACGCCGCCGTCCTGACCAAGAAGAAGCACCTCGAAGACTTCATCGCCCGGAACAAGGCCCGGGCCAGCACCGCCGCCCTCGCCCAGTCCAAGGCGAAGGCCCTGGAGAAGCTCGAACTCACGGAGATCGTCGGCGAGGAGCCGACGGTCCGCATCCGGCCGCCGCTCATCAAACCGCGGAAAGGCCCCGCCCTGCGGTGCAAGGACCTGAGCATCGGGTACCCCGACCGGGTCATCGCGGCCGACGTCGGGCTCGAACTCGACCACGGGTCCCGGGCCGCGATCGTCGGCGACAACGGCCAGGGCAAGACGACGTTCCTGCGGACGATCGTCGACTCGCTCAAGCCGATCGCCGGGGAAGTCCGGTGGGGCTTCGGGTGCGACATCGGCGTGTACGCCCAGCACGTCTACACCACGCTCCCGGAGAAATTCACCGTCTTCGACTACCTCCGGAGCAAGGCGGCCGTCGGCAAGAAGGACCAGGAAGTGCTCGACGTGGCCGGGTCGTTCCTGTTCCGCGGGTCGCACGTCGAGAAGCGGATCGGGGTGCTGTCCGGGGGCGAACGCGCCCGGCTCTGCCTCGCCGGGCTGCTGCTCAGCGGGCACAACGTCCTGATCCTCGACGAACCCGGGAACCACCTCGACGTGGACACCGTCGACGCCCTCGTCGACGCCCTCGTCGAGTACGAGGGGACGCTGATCTTCACGAGCCACGACCGGCACTTCACGAAGCGGGTCGCGACGTGCGTCGTCGAGGTCCGGGACGGGAAGGTCATCAACTACCTCGGCACCTACGACGCCTACGTCGACGCGGTCAACAAGGAGATCGAGGCCGGCGAGCGGGAACTTCTCACGGCGAAGGCGAAGCTCCCGGCCGGCGTGGCGACCGCGGCCCCGGAGAAAGTGAAGGTCCAGCGGCCCCGGCGGTCCGAGAAGGAGGCCCGGAAGGAACTGAAGGCCGTCGAGCGGACGATCGCCCAGCTCGACGACCAGAAGCGGGCGCTGACGGCCCAGATGATGAAGACGACGAACGCCGCCGAGGCGCTGAAGCTCCACAACGAACTGGAAGCGATCGCCGGCCCGCTCGCCGAGGCGGAAGAGCGGTGGGTCGAACTTCAAGAGGAACTCGGCGAATCGTGACGTGGAAATTTCACCGAGCCGGTCCCATGTCCCAAGCCGTTTTCCCCGTGTCGCTTAGTTTCAGCTGCCAGCCATGCCTTCCGACTTCGCAACCGCCGCGATCTTCGCCCCGAGTTCGGGGGCCGCATGAAATAGACGCCTGATCGAGAGATCGACTATCTTCGCCGAACTTCAGACGATGCTTTGCCCTGCGGGAACGCGTCCGCGAATTGACTCGCCGCGGATTCTCGGGTACAACTGGGATGTTGAAATCCGTCGCTTCTACGGTCTGGCGTTGCCCGCGCACGAATCGGGGCAATCCCTTCTCGCAGTCGCCCGGATTCCCCGTGGCCGAGGTGCGAGCGTATGCCATCTCTGCCCGATTCCACCGAGCCTCGCAAAACCGCGACATATCACCACCCGGCCGGCAGCGGGAACGGTGATCTCACGCCAACAGAATCGACTCCGACGGAACTCCCTTCGGGTGGCAACGGCGATGCCGGCTCCTCGTTGGTGACCCTGCTTCCCGCAACCACTCGCACGCCGCCGCAAACCGCGACTCCCGGGACCGACGACGCCCCGACCGTCATCACGCCGGTCCGCTCGACCGATCCGGAAATTCCCGCGGCGGCCGGCACAAAACTCGGCCACTACGAGGTTCTGGAAGCGATCGGTGCCGGGGGCATGGCCGCCGTCCTCAAAGCCCGGGACCTGGAACTCGGCCGGATCGTGGCGTTGAAGATCCTTCCACCGGCGATGGCCCGCGACACCGAGAACGTCACCCGCTTCAAACAGGAAGCCCGTGCGGCGGCCCGGCTCGACCACGACAACATTGCACGAGTCTTTTTCTGCGGCGAGGACCGCGGGCTCCACTTCATCGCATTCGAATTCGTCGATGGGGACAATCTCCGCGTCCTGATGGACAAGAAGGGCCTGATTCCGCCCGCGGATTGCGTCCGGTACATGCTGCAGGTGACGGCAGGGCTCGGGCACGCGGCTGCCCGGGGCGTCGTCCACCGCGACATCAAACCCTCGAACATCATCGTCACCCGGGATGGCCGGGCCAAAATCGTTGACATGGGCCTCGCCCGGGCGATGGGTTCCCATTCCATGAACGGGGGCGTCACCCAGTCCGGAATGACGCTGGGCACCTTCGATTACATCTCTCCGGAACAGGCCCTCGACCCCCGGCGAGCGGACATTCGCAGCGACATTTACAGCCTCGGCTGTGCGTTCTACCACGCGTTGGCCGGTCGACCGGTGGTGCCGGAGGGAACGGCGGCGAAGAAATTGCATGCCCACCAGTTCGAGGCGGTGACCGACCCGCGTGTGCTCAACCCCGCGGTACCCGACGATCTGGCCGCCGTTCTCGCGAAGATGATGGCGAAGGACCCGAATCGGCGGTACCAGACCCCGGCCGAGCTCGCCTCCGACCTCACCATCCTTGCCCAGCGGCTCAACCTGTCGACCGAGGGAATCCCCGCGGAAACGGGAATCTCGACGCCCAGCACCGGTCGGATCGCCGGACTCACCGCTGAGCCGCCCCGGATGCCGATCGGTCTGATTCTCGGAATCGTCGGGATCGCCGCCGCCGTGGCTGTCTTCGCGGGGCTCTCCTCCGGACCATCCCGCACCTCCACTCCGCCACCGTGGGACGATTCCTTCGCCCAGGTCAAGGGTCCGCAGACTCCGGACACGAGCGCAACCCCCACCACCACGACGACCCCCACCGTGACGGCTAGCGTCAAGGCCGAGACCACGGAGCAACTCGTAAAGGCCCTGACGACCCGCGGGGTTACGGAGATCCACCTCGAAGGCGGAAAGCGATACGACCTGACCGGAGAAGCGAACGGGGTGCTGGTCCGCCGGAAACGCGTCACCGTCGTCGGCGGCGGCCCGATTCCCCCGGTGATCCGCCTCGCCGCCGTCGGCGTCAGCACCGCCAACCCCGGCGACGCTCGGCCCGGCACCCTCACCATCGCCTCCTGCGACCCCGTCCGCTTCGAACGGATCCACTTCGAGATCGTCGACACCGGCACCCCCGGCGCCACCCGGGAAGATCCAGTCGGAATCGCCGTCACCGATACGCAAAAGGCCGAGTTTGTGCGGTGCCGCATCGAGGCGGACAAGGACCTGCCCGCCACCGTGACCGGTGTGGCCGTCGCCAACACGTCCCGGGAAACCGCGAACGAACTGGTCCTCGCCAACAGCTATGTCTCGGTCCGCCGCTCGATCGGGGTCCGGCTCTCCGGTCGAGTCCGGGCCGACGTCTCGGAAACCGGTTTTGCCCCGCACCTTGCCTCGTTCCAGCTCAAATCCTCGGACGCATCGACGCCGTCCGATCTGTCGCTGCGACACTGCACGTTCCTTCTCGAGAACAAGGGGGTTGTCGCCGACGCGGATGACTCGGCTCGATGGGAAGTCTCCGCCGGTTTCTGCGTCTTCGCGGCCCCGCCCCCGGCAGACCCCGACCCGGCTGAGATGATGACGCCGAAAATGGAGCGTCGGTCTGCGGTGCTCCACGTGGCGACCGACCGCACCGAGGCGCCGGCTGCCCGATTCTCCGCGAAATCCGCCCAGCCCAACGCGTATTTCCGGGTCGATCCGTTCGCGGCGGGTTCGACGGGGTACACCTTCGAAACCTGCCGACGCTGGCGGCCCGCACCCGCCATCGACCCCGGCGCGGTCATCCTGACCAAGTCCCCCTGGCACTCCACCGACCCCGTTGCAGACCTCGTCGGGGACGCGCCGTGGGAAGGTTTCCGACTCCAGACGACGATCCGCTCCATCCGCCGACCCGGCTCGGAAGTCGTCATTTTCGGCGTCCGATTTGCCCCCGCCGGCGACGAGAACGCCAAGATCTACCGCGGAGCCTGGCCGCCGATTTTCGAGACGGAAACGATCCCCGCCCGCGTCAAACTCTGGTGGCCGGAACCGCCGGACGACGTCAAGGGAAACCTACCCCGCAACGCCTACGACTCGCTCGCCGACGCGATCAAGGCCCTCAAGCCGGGCGACGAGATCCAGATCCGCCACACCGGGCCGGTGACGATTCCGCCCACGACGTTCTCCCTCAAATTCCCCGTCGCAATCCGGCCCGACCCCAACTTCGCCCCGGTTCTGGTGGCGTCCACGAAGCAGCAAGATGGCCGGCTGTTCCTCCTCGAGCAGGGGGAACTCCGCCTGGAAGGGCTCGGAATCCGCCTCAAGGCGAAGGGAGAGAGCCTCCGCGATATCCGGACCCGCAGTGCCGTTACGGTCAACGGTGGGCGATGCATCCTCCGCGATTGCGTCATCACCGCCGACGACGGCGACGGCGCGGACCCGGAAAAACTCGCGGTGGTCGCGATCGCCGACCCCGACGGGGAGATGAAGCTGCCGGGGACGGCGGGTTCGCCGGAGGTTCGCATCGAGAATTGCCTGCTGCGGGGATCGTGTCGGGGGGTTTGGGTGCAGGCGGCCCGACCTGCGGATGTGCAGATGGCCAACTCGGTCGCTGCCCTGACCGGCTCACTGCTGTGCGTGGATGCTCCGGCCCGGCCGCTCAACGGTGGGGCGGTGCACGCGAAGTTCTCCCGGGTGACCGCCGTCGTTTCCGCTCCGACGCTCGAATTTCACGTCAGCCGACCGTCCGGAACCAAGGTGGTGCCGTGGGCCCCGGTGCAGGTCGTCGCCGACCGCTGCATCTTCGTTCCGGGTGGAAGCGGCCCGCCGCTCGTCGCGATCACCGGCACCGAGCCCTCCGCCGACCTCGATCGCTACCTCGGTTGGCGGACGGGCGATGGCCCGTGCTGGTATCCGGATCGCGACGGTGCCTCCGCCGTCTTCGCGGAGCTCTCGCCGGCCGACGATGCGGTGACTCCCAAGCAAATCCTCGGCGAGGCGTGGTTCACGTTTACGACCGAGAAAACAACGCAGGCCGGGAAGGTGACCTTCCCCGCGTCTCTGCCGATCCGCAAGCTCGCGACCGTGCGGGCCGCCGACTTCAAGGTGACGGAAACCGCCATCCCCGGTGCGAAACCGACCGACGCCGGTGCCGACGTTACCAAGGTCGCCGGCCCCGGCGAGTGACGGAGCCCCCGCCCCGATGCCCACCCTCCTCTCCGACCCCCCGCCGATTCTGTACCTGCTCCTGATTGTGGGGGCGATCGTTGGGGTGTGCTTCGCGTACAGCAAACAGGATCGCCGGGCATTTCGCATCGCCGGCATCACCGTCGGGTTGCTCCTCCTCGTCTTTCTCCTCGATCTGTTCTTCGAAAGCCCGCGAGAGGAGGCGACACGGAAGGTCCAGGCGATGGCCGCTGCCGCCACCGCCGCGAATGGCGACGGTTTTGTCGAGCACGTTTCCCCGACATTCGCGGTGGGGCCGGCGAACCGCGAAAAACTTCGGACCACGGTTTCCTCCGGGATCGTCAAGCAACTCGGGGCCCGCGTCGCCGTCTGGGACTTCGGGCACGACACCTTCCAGTGGATTTCCGACGGCGAAATCGAGATTGGCTTCATGTCCAAGGGCGAGGCCGCGAACGGCTTCGTGATGCGTTACACTCGCACCCGCTTCGTCCGCGACCCGGACGGCCAGTGGCGTCTCAAAGACGTGAAGTTCTACAACCCCGCCGACCGCGGACTCAACGTCGAGGAACCCATACCGGGTTTCCCTTGATGAGTCCGACCCAGTCAAAATCCCCACCACCTTCGGAGTCTGCCCTTGACGGTGCATGTCCACACCATCGTTTCGATGCCGTTCGCGGAGAATTCGTACATCGTTCGCCGGGAGGGGTCGGCGGAGGCAATCGTCGTCGATCCGGGATTCGAACCGGACCTGATTCTGGAGTCGTTGCGGAACCAGAAACTCCGGCTGGTCGCGATCCTCAACACGCACGGGCATGTCGATCACATCGCGGGGAATCGGGCGATGAAGTTGGCGTTCCCGGATGCTCCGCTCGTAATCGGCCGTGGCGACGCGGAAATGCTCACGAATTCGCGATTGAATTTGAGTGCAGACTTCGGATTCGACGTCACCAGCCCCCCGGCGGATCGACTGCTCGTCGAAGGGGACGTGGTCGAGTTTGCGGGAATTCGCCTGGAAGTGCTGGAAATCCCAGGCCATTCGCCGGGGCACGTCGTCTTCGTGACCCACGATGCCGGGATGGTGCTGGGCGGGGACGTGCTGTTCCAGGGAAGTGTCGGACGGACCGATTTCCCCGGCGGGAGCATGTCATTGTTGGTGTCTGGGATCCGCACCAAGCTCTGGCCACTACCGGACGAGACGCAGGTCTACCCCGGCCACGGGCCCGTCACCACGATCGGAACCGAGAAACGGGCGAACCCCTACGTCCGCCCGTGAGGGATGAGCGGCAACTCCCTGTGAGAAGCGACCTGACGAAGTCGCAATTCCCGGCTGGAAAGGATGCGATACTTCTCCGAAAGCGGCCGCTCCTTGGCAGTAGTGGCTCCTGAAGTAGTTGGTGGAAGCTTCCCTAGCGGGTGATGGAACAGGAGCCGCGACTGCCAAGGAGCGGCTGCTTCCAGGGAAGAATTGCAGTGTTGTACTCAAAACGGAAGTTTCCCAGCCAGGGAGTGACCGCTCCTTGGCAGTCGCGGCGCTTGAGGAAAGAGCGTGAACCAGTCGTTGGACAGATCTGAATCCGCGAGTGGGATCCGTGCTTTCTCATCGGCTCGGAAAATCGGGCCGATCCTTGCAACTCCCGCCGAGTGTGCCGTGCCGAATGAGAGTCCCGACGGTGCAAAAGTGCGGGCAGACGGTGAGTTTGAGCCGCTCGGCGAACGCGTTCCACTCGTCGTCGGAGCGATAGAACCAGCGTTCGCCCTGCACTTGTCGCCCTCCCGCGTGGGACGACTGTACCGGTGTCGGCGGGTCGGCCGGCAAGCAGTCTGAGAAGGGACAGCCAAAAACCGAAGAAGCGGGGTCCGATGTCCGTCAGATTCGTCAGAACCGGAGCAGAGAGATTGCCGAATTCGCGAGGGAATCGCGGTCACGCGATCGGATCCGAGTTTGGCAAGAATCGCATCAAAAGTGCGACCAGAGGGTGGGAAAGCACAGAGAGACTCCAAAACTGTTTTTTACGAAGAAGGACACTCCCGAATCAAGGCGAACGAGGATGCGATGACTGAGCGATATCACAAGGGCGAATTCGATAGGATGATAGACAATATTTCGCAAGGTCGATATGGCATGGATGCGTTCATGGAGTATTTGCCAGCATTGACGGAGTGGTATTCAGCCTCACGATTTTCGTCTCAAGTGCCCTTAAACCCCCCTGAAATCATCCAGCCGCCGAGAATCGTAATGACTCCTCAGGCTGATGTTACTGGCAATCGCGACAGACCATAGCTCCCCGGATAACGCTCTAGAGCATCCAAAGGCCAGTGTTTGGCCACGTGTCGATTTGGAGATTGTATATGATGCCAATGCAAAGTCATTACCTCCGGTGCAATCAGTGCCTGTTCACTTCAGGCGAGTTGCCCCATCTTATGTCTGAATCAAATAATCACTCCATAAATGCCATCGGATCACACCATGCATCCCAGCATACTCTCAAAATAGTCATTGATTTAACCAACTATATGTATACATCTGTACAATCTGCCGAGTATAAGAACGTATATGATGTTGTGAAGCCTTTAGTTGAAACTATTGCGATTGATGGCCTTCGGATTTCACTCCCGATCGATTTGCCATCTGGGTTAGAAATGATTCCTCCATTGCCTTGCCCGCGATGTGATTTTCTGCTTACTGTGACACAAGGTGTCCCCCAAAAGTCTCATCCTCTGGACATGAACATTGATTCGATTGAAGATGCGGCTTGGCGTCTGGTTTTTGAACAAATTGATACTCTACAAATCAATCTCTTATGTAAAAAGCCTCCTTTTAGCTGCCATCGCCAATCTTATGGCACATATGCATTATATTCCATACGATCTCGGGATGACAATTTCGCAATCGTGGTGAAGTTGGCAAATCTGCTGCTGGGCCATCTTGTCGGCGATGATCGTGAACTTCTGTCGATGCGGTTTGCTCATCCCATATCAATTACAATCTGCGCATCTCGTCCGTCCGGTAAAAATATTCAATTCCCTGCAAAATGAGTGGTAACGAAAGATTGCTTTGGACCGAGAGAGGGCGGGTTGTCACGATGGTTGCGGGGCGAATGTGTGTGTGTGGCGCAGCCGGTTAGCCCCGGGCGGTTTCCCGCCCAGGTGTGGCGCACCAAATTGTGGACGCAGTCGTTGCCGATTTCGGAGTGCATGGATTTGGCTGCTTGAGCCGCTGGATTCCCGAATTGCCTGGAATTTTGGAGAGCGGTTCGACAAGGTTTTCCACCATCCAGGCCACGGCAACAGTCTTGCAATGGGAAGAAACTCAGAGCGTAGACGCGCGACGAGGCTGGCGGGTTTCGTAGTCGACCAGCCAGCGTTCGAGGAGTGCGATAGCGGAAAGGAAGTCGTAGCCGAGCACTCGCAGCAGGTCGATGTTGTTCATGTTTCGGTCGCAGGCGAAGCAGTGTGCCAGGTTTGTTCGCGGGTTGGCGGAAACCCGGTGGGCCAAGCTTTTCTGATCTCTTGTTCTCCCCCGGCTCGGAAAATCGGGCCGATCCTTGCAACTCCCGCCTGGCGTGCCGAAGATAGGGCCACCCGCCCCATCTCCGAGGAATCGCCATGCACTCTCCGTCCGCCGAGCCGACCCGCCGCAGTTTCTTGCTCTCCGCCAGCACCGCTGCCGCCGCCACTGTCGTCGGCTCCGTCGCTCACGGATTTCCCGCCAATGAAACGATCAACATCGGCGTCATTGGCACCGGCGGTCGCGCCCGCCATCTCATGAAGTCGCTCGCCACCATCGAAAAAGCCCGCATGACGAAGCTCTGCGACGTCTGGGACGCCGCCCTCAGCCAGGCCGCCCCGATCGCCGACAAGATGGCCACTTCCACAAAGGTCTACTCTGAACTCCTCGCGGACAAGGACATCCACGCCGTCCTGATCGGCACGCCGGACCACCAGCACGTCCCGGTCACCGTGGCCGCACTGAAGGCAGAGAAGCACATCTACGTCGAGAAACCGCTGACCCACGAACTTTCCGAGGGCAAAACCGTCCTCGACGCCCACACGAACCCGAAGCTCATCGTGCAGGTCGGCACCCAGCAACGGAGCATGCCGCACATTGCGAAGGCGAAGGAACTCGTCAAAGCAGGGAAGATCGGGAAGGTCTTCAAGGTGAAGATGAGTTGGAACCGCAACACCAACCGCGTGAAACGCTTTCCCCTTGGCGTCGATGCGAAGAGCGTCGACTGGAAAGCCTTCCTCGGCACCGCGAGGGAGCAGCCCTTCGACGAGTACCGCTTCCGAAACTGGCGGTGGTTCTGGGATTTCGGCGGCGGCATCTTCACCGACCTCATGGTCCACTGGGTCGACGTCGCCCACTGGGTCCTCGAACTCGACCACCCGGAAAAGGCCGTCAGCCTCGGCGAATTCTTCGTCGCCAAGGACGTCTGGGAAACCCCGGACACGGTGCAAACGCTGCTCAGTTACCCGGGCAACATCCAGATGCACTTCGAAGGAACCTTCAGCAACGCCCGCAACGGGGCGCACATCGAATTCCAGGGCACCGACGCGACCATTTATGTCGACCGCGGCCGGATGGAACTGATTCCCGAACGCAACAAAACCGTCGAGGCTGTCTCCGAGGTTCTCGGCAAGAAGCCCGACTACCGCGGTGCCGACTTCTACGACGAACCGGACGGCGAGAAGTTGCACCTGCAAAACTGGCTCGATTGCATCCGCAGCGGCAAGGAACCGACGGCCCCGTTGCGAGCCGGCGTCTCCGGCGCCGCCGCCGCCCACCTCGCGAATCAGGCGATGCGGACCGGCCAAACCGCCGTGTGGAAAGGGTGATCGCACCACCTCCGGGCAGGGCCACCCCTGGCCGCGGCATCAGCACGGAGGGCACGATGACGGACGCTGAATGGCAGTCAGTGAACTTGCAGGAAGCTCTCCGTTTCGTGAATTTCGCTCCCGAGACTCGGAAGTCCGACCTCCTCACGGTTGCCTGCGCGAGAACCGTGTGGACTGGGCTTCGTCAGCGACTACAGAAGGAAATCCTTGCTATCGAAGCACATGCCGATAATCCGTCGATTCCTGGCGCGAACGTCGGCACGTTGATCGAAGGTCCGGCCTGGTTCAAATCATCTGCAAGCAAACGGATAAAGGAAACCGAGGGGCTGCTTTTCGCACTCCTTTTCACCACATGCAAGGACCTAGGTGATGATGACCTTGTCCCATTGCTTGCGTCTCATGAATGGTCAGGTTTGCTCCGAGATATCTTCGGCAACCCGTTTCGCCCTGTGAGCTTCGATCCCGCCTGGCGAAGCGATGCGGCTGTCGGGATTGCGGCGAAGATGTACGATTCCCGGGATTTCGGGAACATGCCCATTCTCGCGGACGCCCTCCAGGATGCCGGCTGCAACGACGCTGACATCCTCGCCCACTGCCGCGGCGATGGCCCCCACGTTCGGGGGTGCTGGGTTGTCGATCAGGTTCTTGGCAAGGCGTGACTTTGTGGGTTCTTGGATCCGCTTCACCGGCCGGTTCGAGCTTTGATGGCCTTGAAGGCTTTGTCGGCGGCCTCCTTGACGGCGGGGTCGGGGTCGCCGGCGAGGTTTCCGAGGTAGAGCAGACTGTCCGCGGTGCCGACCTCCTCGAGTTGCTGACAGGCGGCGATCTTCACCTTGGGATCGGGATCGTCCAGCCCCTTGTGGAGGTCTTCCAACTGCTTTTTGAGAGAAGCCGCGGAAGGGGGGCCGAGCAATTCGCGGGCGGCCTGCCGGACCTTGTTGTCCGGATCCTTGAGGGCTTCGGTCAGGGCGGGTTCCGCGTGGGAACCGAGAACTTTGAGGATTTCCTTCGCCTTCGCGGCGTCCGGCTTCCCGAGGAGTTTCACCAGCCCGGGTGCAAGCGGGGCCAACGTTTTCTTCTCTTCCGGGGTCTTGGCCTCCTTCGCGATCCGTTGAGCCGCCTTGATGGAGGATTCTCGGACGTTCTTCGACTCGGCGGTGAGCCCGGTGGCGACCGCGGAAGCCTCGACGGGGGTGGCCCATTTTTCGAGAGCTTTCGCCGCCGCCTCCGCCACTTTCGGGTCCGGGTCGCTGATCAACGGTGCGATGGCGGCGGAAAGAACCTGCGGATCCTTGGTTTTCTTTGGGTCCGGGTCCGCCTTCTCGATCTTCTGGACGGCCTCGAGACGCTTCTTCGCATCCGTTGATTTCAAGTCTTCCAGAACCTGCTTGCGTTGCGGGCTGGGTCCGTCGCCGTCGCTGAGCTCGGAGAAGGGATTACCGAGCTGTGCCACGCCGCCGCCGGACGCTCCGAGGATCAGGCCCATCATCGCGGGGCCGAAGCAGAGCAAGGAGACGGCGAGGTAGCCCATCGCGAGCGTTCCGCCGCCTTTCGCACCGGCTTCCCGGGCCGCGACCGTGACGGCGGTCGTGTCCGGGCGAGTCGGCTTCCCCGGTTCGTGGAGGGTGTCGCGGACGAGTTTCTCGATCTCGCGGACCGGTTCGACGTGCAAGAATCCGCGAAGTTCGATGATCGGGGGCCGGGGTTTCCCTTTCTTCGTGAAGCCGCCCGGTTTCTCGATTCGCTCGAAGACCACGTCGCCGCCGTTGGGGAAGTATTTTGAGTCGACCCGCTGCAGGCCGGCGGCGGTGCTCGCGGGGAAGCTCATGACGTCTTCCGTCCGGCCCTTCTTCACGGTCGCGACGATCGCCCGGCGACTCGTGAGGAGGTACAGGGTGCGGTCGGCGAACCCGCGTTGGGAAAGAGCCCGGACAATTGCGACGAGTACGAAGATTCCCCCGAGGAGGGCGGCGAGAGGCGGGAGCGGGTTCTTCCCAAACGCCCAGAAAGCGGCCCCACCGGCGAAGAACAGCAGCCCCGAGTACAGGCACGCACTCGAGACCGGCTGCAGGGTCCGGAACAGCGAGACCCGCTTCGACGGTCGGCCGGCCCAGACCAGCGTTTCCCCCGATGCGAGTTCCGACTGCGCGGCAATTTGCAGTTCCTGCGGCAGCGACTGTAACGGGTCGATGACCTGCGGCGTCGGTGGGGCAGCCGGTGGATCAACCACGGCAACGGGGGAGAAAGCCGGTGCCTCCGACTTCTTCGGCGGTGCAGCGGAAGGTGTGGGTTTACTCGGTCGAGAAGGCGGGGGAGGCGGCGGGGGTGCGGGTTTCTCGGCGATGGCTGCGGTGGCACCGTCGTCCCAGTCGGAGGAGGGAAGCTGGGCGCCGGGGATCTTGTTCATCACCTGGCACCCCGGGCAACGGACGCGTTTGCCCGAGGCGTTTTCCGGAGCGCGGAGGGTGGCTCCGCAGGACTGGCAGTTGATCTCGATGGCCATCGACGGGCTCCGGGCGGGAACTCGTATGCCCGGAGATTGTAGGACCTTCTACGCCGACCGGCCGCGAGGGAAAGCGTTACTTGGCTGCGTACTTTTCCATCAGAACGCGGGCCGTTTCCGGACGCATCGCACCCGGGTCCGGGAGTTCGCCGCGGGAGAGTTTTGCCCGCAGATCGGTGCCGCTGATGCTCACCGGCTTCCACTCCTTCGGGCACTCCTCGACTAGCCGGACGCGGCCCGCTTCCGCATAGAACGCCGCGAACCCGACCTTGACCGGCTTGATGAGGAGTTCCCCCTTGAGTTCGTCGAACTTGCGGTGAGCCGCCAGCCCGTCCCAGATTTCCCCTTTGTCATCGAACGGGGCGTCGGCGTGCTTCCGACCGATGACGATGTCTGTGAATCCGAAGTTTTGCCGGTAAATCGCGTGCATCACGGCTTCTTTCGGGCCGGCGTAGAACATCTTGATGTCGAGCCCGATCAGCAGCACGTTGTCGATAAAGTTCCGACCGACCTTCTTCCACAGTTCCTCGTCGGTGTCGCCGGTGCCGAGGGCCTTGTTGTCGATCAGGGCGCGGTACGTCTTCATTCGCGTGGCGGCGTCAACGTCGTCGGACTTGGTTTCCCCCACGAGCGGGTTGAGCACGGCCCCGGCAAAAAATCCTTCCCGTGTGAGCCGTTCCAGCCCGAGGACCAGGGCATATTCGTGCGCCCGGTGCAGGGCGTTCCGCGTCTGGAAGGCGACGACCCGCTGGAACCCGCGTTTCGCAAACAGAGCCCGTGTTTCGAGCGGCGACAGCACGAGGTCGCCGTACTCGGGGTGCTTCGGTTGCGGCAGGACTTGCACTTCACCGCCGACCAGAAACGTCCGCGGGTCGCTGTTCGCGATGCGGGCACCCGGGTGGTCCTCCCGCGGCGTCGCATACACCGAGGCGTTGTACTTTTTCTTGTCCCACGGGTAGACGTCCGACACCGCGATGGTGCCGACGAACTCGCCTTTTTCGTTGGTCAGAGGGTAGGTCGTGCCGGTGGTCAGCGTCTTCGCGAGTTCCTCGGAGACGGGGAACGCGAGAGGGATCGTCCAGGCGTACTTCTTCCCGCCGCGAACGATGACTTCCTCTTCGAGGACCTGATCGTACTCCGCCTTGGTCATCGGCCCGGTGAGCGGCGACAGACCCCCGTCCGCGATGCGGCAAAGCGTGGAGAGATCCGCGTCGGAAACGGGAATCGGCGAGGTGCCGGGCTTTTCGAGCGTCGGAACGGTCCGGCTCACCGGAGCAGCAACACCACCGTGCGGGGCAATCAGATCAGGCATCTCGGATCCTGCGGAAGGAAAAAGGAAAGGGAAAAAGGAAAAAGTAGAACCCAACGCGGATCAGACAGGTCGTGCTGTCGGCCGTTTTTGAATCTTGACTTTTCCCTTTTTCCTTCGGTTTCCGGTCAAATCACATACTGCAAGCCCTGGCCCGCTTCGACGAGCTCGGCGAGGGTGGTGCGGGTCAGGATGTCCTGGCGGGCACGGATGATTTCGTCCCAGACATTGTGCAAGGTCGACGCGAGGGACGACGGTTCGCCGGGCGTGCGGGGTTTCCGGGGGGTCGGGGCATCCGTGCGGTCGACGACGCCCAAAATGTCGGCGAGTGAGATTTCCCGCGGCGACCGGGCCAGCTGGTATCCCCCCGCCGCCCCGCGCGTGCTGGCGATCAACCCTGCCCCTTTCAATTGCAGCAGAATCTGCACCAGGAACCGCTGAGGAATCCCGTGCTTGTCCGCAATGTCCGCCAGCCGAACCGGACGCGGGTCCCCATGCTGGGCGGCAAGCTCCAGCATCGACAGACACGCATATTCGGCCTTGGCGGAAAAAAGCATGGCTTTCTAGATCTAGAAACCAAAGGGAAAAAGGAAAAAGGAAAAGTCGGAAGAAAGAAGAGCTATTAGGCCGTACTTCTTTTTTTCCTTTTTCCTTTTTCCTTTTGTCTTTTGCTCAGATCCCCGCTCCGTTGTTGACCTCGATCACGTGCAACCCGCACTCCTTCTTGACCTTTCCCGCCCACCGGCCGGCCCGGTCGTCTTCCCCTTCCCCGACGGCCCGGGTGCAGGGCCAACACCCGATACTCGGGTAACCCCGGTCGTGGAGTGGGTTGTAGGGCACGTCGTGGTCGACGATGAACTTCCACACCTCTTTTTTCGTCCAGTTCAACAGCGGATTCACCTTCACAAGGTTGAACTTTGCATCCCATTGCACCACGCCCGCAACCGCTCGGTCGGTGGTTTGATCCTTGCGAATCGCGCTAATCCACGCCCGCGGTTGGTACCGGGCCAGCGTCTTTCGCAGCGGCAAGATCTTGCGGTCATGGCAGCACTGGTCCGGCCGAATGCCGTGAAGCGGGCCGCCATGCTCTTTCTCGTAGTCCTCGACGGAAACTTCCGGGCGGATGAACTCGACCGCGATCCCGTACCGGTGGCGAATCCGTTCGCGAAGATCCAGCGTTTCCGAGAACTGGTAGCCCGTCTCGAGGTTGATCATGGTCACGGTCGGTTCAATGTCAGCCAGCATGTGGATGATGCAGCACCCCTCCGCCCCGAACGCGGTCGCCATCAGAAGTCGTGGATGAAAAATCTTCACCGACCAGCGCAGGATTTCCTGCGGGGTGGCGGTATGCAGATCGCGATTCGCCGCCGAGATGGCATCCAAAGAGAGCGGAGATTGCGGGGTCGCGTCGGTCATGGAGTCGGAATCTCCGGTTCGCGAGATCGCGGCGGCACAATCTTTATCCGCATTCTAAGGATTCTGGCAAGAGCGGTTTTTTTCTGAAATCGGCGGAAATGCGAGACCCGTTGTCGATATGCGGTGTCACTGCTAGGATTGTTTTTCTGGCCGGTGCACGGAGCGGTGCTCGAGCGGCTGAAGAGGCGGCACTGGAAATGCCGTATACGGCAACCCCGTATCGAGGGTTCAAATCCCTCCCGCTCCGCTGAATGTTTGATCGTTTAATCGCATCGAGTCGCAAATAGTCGCGTAACTCCCGCAACCCGCCGAACCGCGACAACGCGACGATCGTCTTCCATGTCGGTGTCGCCACGTTGAGGAGCTTGTCGATCACGTCTCGCCCCACGAACGCCTGGCGCTTGCTGACATCCACCGTCGGGATCTTCACCTCGGCAAAAGGGTTCTCGTCGATGAGCTTGTGCTTCCGGGCGACATGAAGGAACGTGCGGGCGAAGGACAACCGTTTCGCCACCGTCGCCGCCGCGAGGTTCTGCGTCCGCAACCACTGGGCGAACCGGTCCGCGTCGCCGGCAGTGATCTTCCGCAGTGGCATCTCCTCGCCGAAGAACGTGACGAGGTTGCGATAGGGTTGCTGCCAGACCTCGAGGGTGGACGACTTCACGTCCGGTCGGTTGAGGACGTGAGTCCGAAGGAATTCGCCTAGCATGGTCCGCTGTGGAGCTTCGATCAACCCGACGGCCGAGAGCCGTTCCCGGAGTTTCGGACCCACCTCTTTGAGCCAAACCGCCGTGCCCGGCTTGAGCGGCTCCCCGGTCTGCTTCGCGGACAACATGGTCTCAACATGTCGGCAGATACTCTCGGCGGACTTGCGGTCGCAGTCGCCGAGGCGGATGGTTTTGCGGCATCCCTCTGCGTTCAAAAACTGGATGCAACGTTTGCCGTTTTTGTGTGTGACAATGCTCGCCATGAACTGGACTCCGTGAGAATCGAAGACGGACCGTCGCGCAGGTGACAGTGACGCGGATCTGGTCAGGAATTTCCAGGCAATTCCGAGGTTTTCTCCGACTCGGTTCCGAGCGATCCACGAGCGGTTCGGGTCAGCCAGGCTTGCAATTCCGCGATGGGGTAAAGCACTGTTTGCCGTTTTGCCCCGCCGACGCGAACGCAAGGCACCCGACCCTCCTTCGTGAGTTGCCACAACAGCCGCGGGCTAATCCCGAGTGCCTTGGCCGCCTCGCGAGGCCGCAGGGCGAGTGGGTTGAGGGGTTGATCCATGAAGTCGCTTCCGAAGTCGCGTGTCCGCACAGCGCGGTTCGCACGACCAGAATCCGGGAACGGCAACCATTCCCGGCAACCGCCGGGAACGAATCGAGCCGCTCGAAGCAGAACCGGGCGGCTTGAAAAAGTGGGATGATTTCTGATCGGTAACTGAGCGGCAACCGGGTCAACACCACCCGAGGGCGAAGAATCGGCATTCAGGGATGACGATCAATAACCTCGGTCATTCGCTTGAAGTAGGTCACGCCGGATGATTTCGAGCCGGAGAAGACCGTTACTGGCTGAAACGATCGCTTACATGTCAAAGGGCCCGTGCGCGAAGCTGAAGAATTTCCGATCCGGGTCGTTGGGAAACTCCTCCCGAATCACTTGGCTTGTTGCCAGGGCCACCACCTCCGAGGCCGACGCGCCCATGCGAATATCGAGTCCGAGAGCGGCGGGAATCCCCGACCGTTCGATCGCCGAGGTGTTCCGCCGGTGATCTCCGCCGCCGAGAACGGGTCCGGGATCACGGTGCGGTCGTCGACATGACCCAGACCGAGATCGCCGCCGCCCTGAGCCGGGCCAACCAGGACCGCTGCGAACCGCCGCTCACGGGAATCGAGGTCGCCCGGATCGCGACCAGCATCGCCCGATACGAGCCGGACGCCGTCACCGTCGCTCTGGTCGAGAACCACTACGAACAGATGCACCCCGACCCGGAGGACGACGAGGCCGGTTTGCCGTTCCCCGACCCGGGTCCGGTGTCCGACGACCTGATCCGCGTCCCGGGATTCGTCGAGGAGGTGATGCAGTATTCGCTCGCTACCGCCCCGTACCCCGAACCGGTCATGGCGTTCGCTGGGGCCCTCGCCCTGCAAGCCGTACTCGCCGGCCGCAAGGTTCGCGACGGATTCA
>CAZKIQ010000047.1:0-39292 GCA_964552815.1 uncultured Alcaligenaceae bacterium
CGAGGAAAGCTCGGCCAGCGATTCGTCGAGGAGTTTTCGGTGATCGTCCGGGGTGATGGACCGCGCGAGGGTCTTCGCCGACAGGTTCGTGGCGAGGTTGACCGCCGTGTCGTAGATTTCCGAAAGGGCGGCGTCCTTGGCGGCGGAAATCTCGCGTTTCGCCCGGTCCCGCTCGGCGGCGGCGTCTTTCACGCCGGCCTCCTTCTCCGTCGCCCGGAGTGCGGCCGCATCCCGGCGGGCCTCCTCGAGCATCGCCTTCACGTCCTCGTGGGCTTTCGCCAGGGTCGCCTTCATTTCCGCCCGGAGATCCTCCGCTTCCTTGCGAAGTTTCTGGGCCTCATCGCGGGCACCGTGGATGTCCGCCTCCCGTTTGGCCAGGCCATCGCGAATTTGCGGCCAGGCGTAGACGGAAAGAATCCAGCACAGCAGACCGAAGACGATCAGCGTGAAGATCCCCAGGTCGTACCGCTGGAGGTCGAGGAACGCCAGCCCCCCTTCCTTCTTCGCTTCGCCCCCACCGTGATCGGCGGCAGCAGAGGCGAAGGCAGGGTCGACCACGGCGACCACGGCTGCGATCGCAACGACGAATATCAACGGCCACCGCATGGCGGCTTCTCCGTGCAAAGGTCCAGGAGATCGGTCCGAACCACTCGCAGAGCGAGTGGCCATTCTCACACGAAGATCGTCACGAGGCAGAGCACCAGGCTGATGATCCCCGCCCCTTCGACCAGCCCGGCGACAATGAACATCGCCCCTTGGATCGTGCCGGCCTGTTCCGGCTGACGGGCGATCCCGCTCAGAGCCGCGAACCCGATCAAACCCAGGCCGAGACCGATCCCGAGAACGCTCAGCCCCATCCCGATGGCGGCCGCGTGACCAGCCCCCTCGGCAGCGGAAGCCGGGCTCGCCAGCGACAGCAGGATCACGACGGCGGCCAACAGTGCGAAAACGTGACGCATGGGTAACTCGTCCCTTTCGTGTGGAGAATCCCTTCGGGTCGTTCCGGTTAATCCTTATCGCCGCACCAAACTCCAAACCCGATCAGTGCGGCGGATGCTTCGCCAGGCCAATGAAAATCGCGGTCAGGAACGTGAAGATGAACGCCTGCAATCCCGCGATGAACAGTTCCAACAGGCTCAACGCCGTCGACAAAATCACGCTGAACGGGGCTACGAACCAGTACATCCACCCCTGCCCCTTCGAAATTTCGATCTGATATTCCGGGTTCGCGACCAGCTGAATGAAGAACAGGATCACGAATAGAACCGTGTGCCCCGCGAGCATGTTGGCGAACAACCGCACCGCGAGGATGATGATCCGGATAAACGCCGTCAGGTACTCCAGCGGCGCCATCATCGCAATCATTCCGTACTTGATCAGCGGGTTATCGACCTCGATGTGCGGAATGAACGACTTGAGGTAAGGCCCAAAACCGTTCTCGATCACCCCGCCGGTGTGGATCACAAAGAAGGCGACGATCGCCAGCGCCCCGGTCACATAGATGTGAGCCGTCGGAGAACCCATGAAGGGCAGCATTCCGAAGAGGTTGCACGCGAAGATGAACAGGAACAGCGTCGACAGGAACGGCATGTATCGATCCGCGTCGTGCTCCCCGAGGCTCGGCCGGGCAATCTTGTCGCGGACGAAAAGAAGCAACGTCTCGACGAAGTTCCACATCCGACCCTTGGGCGGTTCCCCGGACGCGATCTTCTTCGCCACCCACATCACCAGCAGCCCGACGAGAACCGCCGACAGCACGAGGATGACGTGAAATTTGGTGATCGGTTCCGGAAGGTGGATGTGAACGTGGTCGAAGATGTGAAATTCGTGCGAATCCCGGACGTGGTCGAAGGGTGCGACCTGCTTTTTGACGGCCGGAGCAGCCTCGGTCGCAGCGGTCGCAATGGCGAACAACACGCTATTCCCCCTCCGACCGAGAGCCAATCGCGGGGGCCGGGAGAGGCACCGCGAGAAGGACTGTTTCCGCCACCAGCGTCAGCAGGTAGGCAGCCAGCAACCAGAACAAAAATCCGACCGGCGTGCCCTCGAACCACCCGGTGGCGAAGAAAATCGCCAACCCGCCGCCGAGGGCCACTATCAACCGCACCGCAATTCCGACCATCATTCCGAGCAAGCCACCGAGCGGATGCCGTTTTGCGAACCACCGGGTCGCTGCGAGGGTGAGGATCGCCGTCGGCACGCACAGGGCAAAGGCGATCACACCGGCGAGCCCCTGCTGCTGTCGACCGATTCCGAAAGCGATCCCGCTTCCGACCAGGATCGGCACCCCGGCCCCGACCAGCCAGGCGGCTTCCCGCCAGCTCATTCCTCGTCCGCCGGCGGTTTCCGCGTCGCCATCCGGACCAGATGGATCATCGCCGCGATCGTTCCGGCCAGGGTCAGTCCGACGGTCGCCCACGGCATCGTCCCGGCGAAATAGTCGATTCCCACACCCAGCAGGGTGAACGAAACCATCTCCGACCCGATGACGATGAACGCAATCGGGCTGATCGGTCGCCGGCTCGGCCCGGTTGGGGACATCGTCCACTCCCTGGCCTGCTCACCACGCGACCAACAGGCTGATTCTTCTCCGTGGTATCGGTATTTTGGGAAGCCGGAGAGGATCGTCAACGACCATGTCGTGAAATTTTTCACAAGCCCGAGGAAATGCTCGAAAATGCAGCCGCCCCGACTTCACCCGGTCGTCTGGAAAGAACGGGAGAAGTCGGGGCGGAACCGGTTTGGCCAAGAAAACGGGGAGAATCACCGACTTCCGGCGGTTCCGACGGCGCCGCGAACTTCGTCTGCAATTTCGGACGGTGCTCGCATCGAATCTCCCGACATCGCTTGAACCGGCCGGCCGTCCACGTCAACGTGGAACTCGCCCTTCTGCCCATCGACGATCCGAACCTGGAGGTTCGGGTCGCCGCGAAGTTCGCTGGCGAGTTCTTGTGCTTCGCTCCCGATCGTGCTGCAAACCGGGCAACGGCGGATAGTTACGGTACTCATGATGCTCCTCCCAATTCGGAGATGTGCACCCGCATGGTGCACACCATTCCGGGCAACTCCAGTGCCGTCTGGAGGAGAATCGGGACTGGCAGGGAGGATCTCGTCAGGTTGCTGCACTGGCCTGGAGGTCGCGGACGATGTACTCGGCAGCCCGCTCGGTTGCCCCGGGGATGGCGACCCGGCTGCGGAGATCCCGAAGTTTCGCTTCCACTTCCTCACGTTCCACAGGGTTTTGCAGCAACCGGATCACCCGCTCCGCAATCCCGGCCGACTCGTTGCGGTACGAGAAGAACTCCGGGTACACTTCCTCCCCTGCTAGCAGGTTGACCAGGCTGACCCACCGGCAGGTCATGAAAATTTTCCGGGCCAGGAACCAGCCGATCCACGCGACCTTGTACGTGATCACGGCCGGCTTGAGGCGGAACATCATCTCCAGCCCGACCGACCCCGACACCGCCAGGCAGACGTCCGCACACTCGATGATTTCTGGCGTTTTCCCGACGTGAATCTCCGCGTCGAACCCCGCCGCCACGAGAACTTCCCGGGCCACCCCGGCCTGTTTCTCGTTGAAGGACGCGACGAGAAACCGCACGCCCGGCACCGCCTCGCGAATCCGCTTCGCCGCCGACACCATGATCGCGAAGTTCTCCCGCACCTCCTGGTTCCGCGAACCCGGAAGCACCGCGACGATCGGCCCGACGCGGGATTTCTGCGCTTCCACGAACTTCTCGTCGAGCTTCTGGTGGGCGAGCTCGTCGAAATACGGGTGCCCGATGAAGTGCGAGTTGACCCCGCGTCGGCGGTACCAGTCGTCCTCGAACGGGAGGGCCGTCAGCACGGTCCGGACCCACTTTCGCATCTTTTCCGACCGCCAGCCGGCCCACGCCCAGAGTTGCGGCGGCACGAACCAGTAGACCGGCACGCCCGCCCGGTGGGCTCGTTTCGCGAGGGCAAAGTGGAAGCCGGGGTAGTCGATGACCACGAGTGCCGCCGGCTTCTGGCTGCGGAAGTGCACCTCCGATTGCCGGGCGATTCGGAAGAACGTCCCGAGGTTGAGGAGCACCCGGCCGAACCACATCACGGCCAGGCTGGTCAGGGGGAAGTGCTGTTTCTGGCCGGCATCGAGCATCTTCCCGCCGCCGAACCCGACGATTTCCGCGTCTGGTGCGAGCTTCTTGATCGCGGCCACGAGATTGGACCCGTGGAGGTCGCCGCTGGGTTCGCCGGCACTGACGAAGACTTGCATGGCACATCCGTGGCGGATTTTCTCCCGGCATCCGGCCGGGTGGGGGCTCGACAGGTTACCAGGACGCGAGGCCGTTCCGGAAGACGAGGTGGCAGCTTCGCATCCGGGTGCGGGTGTCGAATTGAGTGCGAAAAATTTTGATATTCCCCTGGCCGTCGTTCTGCCGATTCCTATATTTCCTTCCCGCCCTGCCGTTTGCCGGGCGGGACCTCTTCCGTCTACGTGCAAGGGTTTGGGCCATGTTTGCCTCCTCACCCCTCATTTCCGTGGATTTCATCGAGGAACTCCGCCTCCGCCGGTGGGCCCGGGAGAACTACGTTCCGGCCCCGGAACGGGATTCCGCGTGGCACCCGATCATTCTGGACGAGATGAGCCGGAAAGACGGTGAGTCTCAGGAAGCCGCGCTGGCCAGCTAATGCCGCCACGCCGCTGACCCCACTGGCGTGCCTGTTCCCAGGCACGCCGCGTCGTTTCTCGCTCGGTTCGCACCCGGAGTTGGTCGATGGGTTTCTTCTCCGGGCGGGCCACATTCCTCCGCTTCCGCGTCGCCGGGCCTAGTCCCCGGTCCTTCTCGGACGAGCATCTCGACCGTCTCCGCGAGCACGAAGCCGGCCGACAACGCATCGCCTCCGCAGATGGCGTCGAAGTCGGCTGGACCGCCGGCGACCACGTTCTCGACACCGACTTCACCCTCGATAAAAACATCATCAACGGGACGCTCCACTGCGAGCTCCGCGTCGATGTCGACAAGCTCCCCAACGACCTGCTCCGGGCGTACACCGCGGTCGAGCTCAAGGGCCTTGCGGCGAACAACCCCAGCGGCTTCGCATCCGCCCGGCAGAAACGGGAGGCGAAGGAAAACGCCCGCGATCGGCTGGAACAGGAAGCAAAAGACGGCCGGTTCCGGAAACGCAAGTGCATCCCAGTTCTCTGGGACGCAGCCTCGAACGAGGTCCTTTTCGGGGCCACCTCGCTGTCGCACGTCGACCGCCTGACCACGCTTTTCCGCCACAGTTTCGGCCACGACCTCGAAGCGATCACCGCCGGTCGGCTGGCCTACCGCCTCGCAGAACTGCACAACCATACCCGGTCCGTCGACGATTCCACCCCCTCCGCGTTCGTGCCCGGGGCGGCGGAAGACGTCGCCTGGATCGCCGACGAGGGGAGCCGGGATTTCCTCGGCAACGAGTTCCTCCTCTGGCTGTGGTTCTCCCTCGATGTCGACTCGGACACGCTGACGCTGTCGGACAAGTCCGAGGCGACGCTGATGCTCTCGAGGACGCTGACGCTGGAATGCCCTCGCGGCCAGACCGGGCACGAGACGATCTCCAGCGAGGGCCCGACCCGCCTGCCGGAATCTCGCCGGGCGATCCAGTCCGGGAAACTGCCGCGGAAAGTGGGTATGACGATCGTCCGCCACGATGCCCAGTTCGAACTCACGCTCCACGCGGAGACGCTGGCGGTTGGCGGTGCGAAGTTCCCCGCACCCGGCGAGGAGAACGCCCGGGCCCGCCTCGACGAGCGTGCCGACCAGATTCGGCACCTGATGGAAACCCTCGACCTGATCTACGACGCGTTCTGCACCGCCCGTCTCGGCAAGGCCTGGCCCGACACGCTCGCCCGAATGCAACGCTGGCTCCAACGCGAAGAACGCCGAGCTGCCTCGGCGTAGAGTTCGCCAGCTCCTCGACACGCCGACGCTACTTCGGGAACTCGAAGTCGATTTCCTTCGCTTCCACTTTCTCCCCCTTCAACTCGACCGGAAACCCGAGCAGTCCGTTCCGGCCCTTGTGGAAACCGTTCTCGTGCCAGTAGACGACTCGCCATTTCCCTGGCGGTGCGTTCCTGATTTCGAAGTTGCCGTCGTCGTCGGTGATCGCGAAGTAGGGGTGATCGAAGACCCGGAGTCGGCCCTGCATCCAGGGGTGGATGTCGCACTTGAATAGGATCGGCGTGTTCTGGGCCGTCAGCGGCGTGGCGGAGCGATACGACTTCCCGGTTTGCAGCGTGAGATTGAACTGCTCCGAATCCGAGTTGAAATTGATGTTGTGGGCGACCGGTGCAGAGTTCTTCACTTCGAGCGTATCCCCATCCCGGGCGGCCAGGATTCGCGGCTCGAACTGGCAGCAAGGCTGATCGATGACGTGGTGCCTCGACCTGGGCTTGAGCAGGTCCGGGTGGATGCGATCTTGCGGGAACTTTACCCGGCGGTTGTCGTCGTCCGGCCGGAGCCAGACGACAACATTCTTGAGCCCCTTCGATTTCGGATTCACGACCACCGCCCCGTCGAGAAGCGGCCCGTTTTTGAGGCAGTGCCCCTTGTCCGCGGTGACGTCGATTTTCTTCGGTTCCGGCGGTTCCGAGAGAATCACCCGGCCCCGGAGGGTGACCCACTCCGTGGCGGGGGCCACGGGTGTCGACGGGGTCACCGGTTTCGGTGGCTCCTCCGGATTCGGAGTGATTTGGGGTTTCGCCGCTGCCGTGGCTGGGGGAAGTTGCACGGCGATCGGTGAGGTCTTTCCGACGGGCGGAGAATCGCCCTGGAATCCCCCAGCCACAGCGACTCCGATGACGGCGATGGTGCCGAGCAAGCCGACTCCGATTCCGAGTTTCGCCAGCGTGGACATGGCCATAGCTCCGTTTGCGAGTGTGGTGACCGAGCCGGCGACGGCCTTGCCAGCGAGGCAGGCCGTCGCGTTTTCGACCGTGATCTGGGCGAGAGTGGGCGGCACCCCAGCCGTTGCCGCCGCCCCGAGAACTGCCCCCGCGAGCAACCCCGCCGATAGCGTCGCACCCCGTGCGGTCAGGCGATTTCGCAGCAGTTCCTTCGCCTGATCGAGCCGCCGACGGAGCGTGGACAGACTCCAGCCGAGGGTTTTTGCCGCCTCGTCCTGCGTCTTTTCGCGCACGAAACACTCCAGCACGGCGGCCCGAAGTGGGTCGGGCAACCGAGACAGTTCCTCGTCGAGCGCGAGCAGCAGGTCGTCGAACTTCGGCTCCCCCAACGGCGGTTTCCCCGCCGTGGCGTTGCGATTCTCGAACCGCCGCTGGTTTCGCCGGGCCGTCAGAGCGACTCGGCGGGCGACGGCAAAGAGCCAGTTCGCCAGCGACGGGCCCACCTCGATCCGCCCCGCTTTCCGGGCCAGGACGAGAAATACTGCCTGGAATGCGTCGTCCGCGAGGTGCGGATCGCGCACGACTCGCCGACACACGCCCAGAACCATCGAGCCGTGGCGATCGACCAGCGCCGCGAACGCCAACTCGTCGCGGGTGGCGGCGAAGCGGGCGAGCAGGCTGCGATCGTCGTCGGCGTCCGGGGGCGGCAACTTGGCTCGGCGGGGCAGAAGCCGAATCGGCATGCGGGTCTCCGCGGGGGCTACACCCGTATCATCTCCGCCGACCGGAAGAACTGCTCAGAAAAATGTCCGACAGGAAGTGCGGCCACTCGGGGGAAAACCGTCACCCGAGTGGGAGCAAAATCTGCGATTCCGAAGGGCTCAGTCGTCGCGTTCGTTCTGATACTTGATGTCCACCAGCGTCTCGTGGATGCGGAAGAACACGATGATGACTTCCGCATATACGCGGGCGAACAGGATCAGCAGTGGTGGCCCGAATAGCACCGTCAAGCCGCCGATCGCCACGGCGATACCCGGTAGGCGGGAAACATTCGTGATAAACTGGTAGGCGTTATACAGTCCGAAAAGAATAATCCCGACCACCGAAAGCCAAAACACGATCTGGATCACGAACGGCGTGATCATTTTCTTGAAGGTCAAGATTGCGCCGATTCCCGAGGGTGCTTCCGGGGGTTTCCGGCGACGTTTCCGCGGCCGATCTTCATCGACATCGTCGAAACTTGAGGATCGCGGTGCCGGTGCAGAAGCGGGCGGAGGTGGCGGCGGTGCGGCACCGGGGCGGGCGGCCATGAACGTTGTGCTGCAGGATGGGCACTGCACGTTCATCCCCAGGTCGCTCGCGTCGACCGTGAGTCGAGTCCCGCACCCCGGGCACGGCGCGATTTCGACGGACTGGTTCGGAGCAGCCGCGGGTGGCGGTGGGGCGGGAAAGGAAGGCGGGGGTGGTGCCGCGGCGGGTTCTGGCCCGGGGATCACGAATGCCGTCTGGCATTTCGGGCACTTCCCCTGCTTGCCAGCCTTTTCGTCCCCGACGTTGTAAGTCGCCTGACAACCGGGACACTGGAAACGGATCATGGGCTCCACTCGTGGGAAAACGTTTTGATGGTTAGAATAGAGACGGGGCCACGCTTCGGCGACTATCGCGAATTGCGATCATCCTCGGCTAGCTCTCGCATTCGCAGCACCGCGATGATGACCTCGATCACCGCACGCAGGCCGATCATGTACAACGTCGGCAGCCCGAAAATCACGAACAGCTTGAGTACAAGGACTTCCGAATCCTGGTCCCAGAACCCCTTGAATCTCGTGAGCTCATACATCGCCCGACCCATCACATAGATGTACACCAGGGTGGCGGACCAAAAGACCAACGGCAGAATGTACGGCGACACCGGGAACGTGCACATCAGGAAGCCGATCGGGGCGTCCGGCGGGATCGACGAGCTACGGCGTTTCGGGCGGCGGCGACGTGTCGGGCGCTCCTCCTCCTCCTCTTCTTCCTCCGGTTCCTCCTTCGCGAGCCGGGATTTTGGGGCGAGCGCGGCCTTGGGGGGGACGACCACCTCGGCCGACTGGATCGCGAGGAAGGTGGTGTTGCAGGTGGGGCACTTCACGTTCATCCCGACGTCCGATGCGGAGATCGTCAGACGGGTGTCACAGTTCGGGCAGGGGTCGATTTCCACGGTTTGCGGCACACTCGCGGGGCGAGCGCGGGCGATACCCGAGGACGACGCCGAGGCGGAAGGCAGGGATTTCGGTTCTGCCCCGGGAATCAGGAACGCCGACTGACATTTCGGGCACTTCCCTTGCTTCCCCGCCTTCTCATCCGCGACGGAAAATGGGGCCTGGCAGGCCGGGCACGCGAAGCGGATCATCGAGGAGTGCTCGTGGGGTTACCGATCGTCGACGAAGTAATCCGGCGAGTGTCGGTTGAAATAGTCGTTCACCTCGGGCTCTCCAAGGAAGACCAGTCCGAGGATTCCGAGGATCGTGTTAGGGATGTCGAGGTTCAAAATCATTAGAATTTGACAAATCATCAGGACCCGCGGCGGGGGTCCCTTGTCGGTGTCGTTCGTGATCGAGGCTCCGCGGATAATCGCGAGAATGCCCCAGACCAGGGCGAAGTAGACGGGCGGCCAGAGGCAGCACAGGAAGCCGGAGCCCAGAATCGCGAGGACCGCCTGCACGAGCGCGTAGATTCCGCCGCCGAGCAGCATCCCGCCGATCGCCCCCACTTTTTCGGGTCGCCGTCGCCGACGCGATGGGTAATCGCGGTCGTCCCGGTCGCGATCCCGATCTCTCTCGTCGCGGTCCCGGTCCCGATCATCTCGCCCCCAGTCCCGTTCCCGGTCGCGATCCCGTTCTCGGGGTTGCGGCGGATTGCGATCGGGATCCTGGGTTTCCCGGCGGGGTTGGTCGCCCCATCGCTGCCGGGGCGAGACCGAGGGAACTGGGGAAACGGGGACTGGCGGAACCGGCTCGGTTCCCGGTGGGGCGGAAGGAGTGGGGTCATCCTGCAGGCCGGGAATCAGGAATCGGGTCCCGCACCGGGGGCAGACGTCTTCGCCGTTGGCTCGCTCGTCCGGAGCGGAGAGTTCGGCCGAGCAACCGGGGCAGGCGTACCGAATCATGGCAGGTCTCGGGTTGCGGGACGGCAAGGACAGTCTGCGGCGGGGTTGGAGTGTCGTCAAGGAACCCAGCCGCGTCGGGAACCGCCCAAACTTCCCGCCGGCCGGGAAAGTTCGGGCTGGGGGTGATTCGCTCGCAAGCCCTGCTCGTTTCGAAAGAACGGGAAACAGAAGGACGGTTCGAGGTTTTCCGATCCGCAGCCCGGGCATAAACTATATCATCGGTAGTATCCAGCAGGTCGCCGCCGGGTTCGTGGACCGTGTCCTCCGCCCGGTTCACGCCCTCGCCCGCTACGTACCGCGACCGGAGACCGGAATGTCCCTGGATTTGTCCCGCGGGCCGAAACCGTTCGGCAACTATGACCTCCTGGCGAAGATCGCCGAGGGCGGGATGGGGGCCGTCTATAAGGGACGGTCTCGCGAAACCGGCCAGATCGTTGCCATCAAGATCGTCCCGCCCGAAGCGGCCAAGAGCCCGCTGCTCCTCAAACGCTTCGAGCAGGAATTCAAGGCCGCCAGCCTCATCGACCACCCCAACGTCGTCAAGGCGATCGACTACTGCGGCACCGGCAATTCCCCTTTCCTCGTCATGGAATTCGTCGACGGCGAATCCCTCGGCCAGCAGGTCGAACGCGACGGGGCGATGCCCGAGGCCGAGGCGATCCGCATCATCGGCCAGGTTTGCGAGGGGCTGCACCGCGCCCACAAACAGGGCCTGATTCACCGCGACGTCAAGCCGGACAACATCCTCGTCACCCGGGACGGCCAGACCGCGAAGCTCACCGACCTCGGCCTGGTCAAGGACATCGAAGGCGAACTCAACCTCACCAAGACCGGTCGGGGGCTCGGCACGCCCCACTTCATGGCACCGGAGCAGTTCCGCAACGCGAAAAACGCCGACGTCCGCTGCGATGTCTACTCCCTCGGGGCCACCCTGTACACGATGCTCACCGGGGCGATTCCGTTCGACAAAACCAGCCCCCTCGATTGCTGGGTGAAGAAGAGCAAGAACGACTTCGCGGAGCCGAGGCAGCTCAACCCGCAAGTTTCCGAGCGAGTCAGCTGGGCCGTCCGCCGGGCGATGAGTGCCGACCCCGCCCAGCGTCCCGCATCTTGTCGCGAATTCATGGAGGATCTGACCGGCGCGGGCTGGAACAAGGGCATGACGGATTCCGTCCAGCTCTTCGGGGAAGACCTCTGGTACATGGTCTACCGCGACGAAACCGGCCAGATGCGGACCGTCAAAGGGAACACCGACAGCATCCGCAAAAACATCCAGAGCGGTTCGCTCGGCGACATCGGCTCGATCCTCGTCAGCCGGACCAAAACGGGGCAGTTCCAGCCGCTCAAGACGATCCCCGAGTTCCGGGATCTTCTGATCGGTCCCGCCCCATCGGGGATCGGCCTGGCGGCGATGGCGGGTTCCAAGGGTTCCTCGACCCGGTTGAAACCGCCGTCGGATCCGAACTCCGTCCAGCTGGGCGAACTGCCGAGTTCCGGTTCTTCCGGCCCCGCATCGGGCCGACTCAACGCCGGTCCGAAATCGGGTCAGCGTCTTTCCCCGGTCGGGCAGGTCTCCGCGACGCGGATGCCACCGACGCCCCAGTCGACAGGCACCCGGTCCCCGCCGCCGGTTGCAATGGTGGAAACGTCGAACCGGCTGCCGATGGTGAGCCCCACGGGCCGACACCCCAAGCTTCCGCCAACCGACGCACCGTTCCGAAACCCCAAGCAGAAGCCGGACTTTATGCTGTACGTGCTCGTCGGCCTTCTGGTCATCGCCGCCGGCGTGGGGGTGGCGCTGTTTCTGAAGTGAGGTATCGCACCAGAAGCGCGGGGCTCACAAGCAGTTCCGGCACCCGGACGGGTACCTTTTCTCAAGGGACGCGACATCTCCCCGGTGTCGCTGCGGAAATCGGAGCGCAAGTGCCGTAGTCTTGCGAATTGTCGTCAGCCCGTCAATTCCGCGATCGCGTGGCCGTGGTCGACGATGGCGGTCGGGCGGCCGTTGAGGTCCTTGATGAAGGTCTTGGCGTAGTCGATGCCCAGGTGGTGGTAGATCGTTGCCAGGAAGTCGCCGGGGCCGCTGACTCGCTCGATCGAGTCTTCGCCTCGCTTGTCCGTGGCCCCGATGAACCGGCCGGTCTTCAGCCCGCCGCCGAACCAGATGTTCGAGTAGCCGCGCGGCCAGTGGTCGCGGCCGGGTTGTTGGGTGCCGGCTGGGGCGCTCGCGTCACCGGCCCCGGTGCTCGCCGCGTAGTTGATCTTTGGCGTCCGACCGAACTCGCTGGTCACGACGACGAGGACCCGCTTGTCGAGCCCGCGGTCGTAGATGTCCTCGATCAGCGCGGACACGGCCTGGTCGTAGACCCCGGAGCGGAACTTCATCGCGTTGAAGACGTGGTGGTTCACGGCGTGGTCGTCCCAGTTCCCGACCCGCCCGCAGAGCGGCCCGGACAGGCTCGTCGTCAGCACGTCGACGCCGGCTTCGATCAGTCGCCGGGCGAGGAGGAGTTGCTGGCCCCAGGCGTTGCGGCCGTACCGGTCGCGGATTTTCGCGGGTTCCTTGGACAAATCGAACGCGACCTTCGCTTCCGGGCTCGTCAGCAACGTCATCGCCTGGGTCTCGAACTCGTCCAGGGCAGAGAGTTCGCGGGCCGTGTCGAAGCTGCGTTCCATCGTGTCGAGCTTTTCGCGAAGCGAGGCCCGTCGGCCGAGCCGCTGGATTTCGTCCGCGTTCGTCAGGCCGATGTTCGGCACGGAGAACGTCGGGTTGTTCGGGTCGCCGCGGACCACGAATGGCGAGTAGGCGTCGCCGAGGTACGCGGGGCCGTTGTACTCCAGCGGCGGGTTGACCCCGACGTAGGACGGGAGGGCGGTCTTCCGCGGCCCGGCCTTCGCCAGCAGGTATTTTGAAACGGTCATCCAGTCCGGGTACTTCGGCTTCGGCTTGTCGCGGGTGTCCGGGTCGCCGGACAGCAGCTGCATCGACCCGGCCGGGTGCCCGCCGGCGGTCTGCCGCATCGACCGGAGGACGACCATCTTGTCCGCGAGGGCGGCTTGCTTCGGGAGCAGTTCGGTGAACCGCAGGCCGGGCACCTTCGTGTCGATCGGCTTGAACGGCCCGGCGTACTCGCTGCCGGCGTCCGGCTTCGGGTCGTAGGTGTCGAGGTGCGACAGCCCGCCGGGGAGCCACACCATGATGATGGCTTTCTTCTCGGCGTTCGTCGCGGCAGCCTGGGCGTTCTGGAGTTTCAGAATCCCCGGCAAGCTCAACGAGGCGGCCCCGGCGAGGCCGGCTTGCAGAAAGGCGCGGCGGTCCTGGGTCATCACTTCTTCTCCCGGGGCAGGACGCGGATCGTGAACGGTTCGCAGACGACGATATCGACGATGTCCTTGGGCTTGGCCGCATCAGCGATCTTCTGTAGCTGGGCCTTGCTGGCGGCGAGCGAATCGGTGGCGGCCTTCATTTTCGCGGTCATGGATGCGAGTGCCTTCGTCATCTCCGCCTTCTTTTCCGGCGGGGCCGCGGTCGCGTCGGCGGTCAGTTTCTTGACCTCGCCTTCGAGCGACGCGACTTCGCTCTGGACCGTCTTCGTCTTCGCTTCCGCCTCGGCGACGAGTTCGGGCCGGTGGCGGTACTTCACCACGCCGCCGCCGAGGAACGAGACCCGGTACTCGCCGGGCGGGACGTTCAGCGACTTGAGATCGACGCTCACGTCCGCGGAATCGGCGGACAGGGGCAAGTCGAACGCGGGGAGTTTGTCGAAGCCGGGGCCGACGAGCTTCATCGAGATCGTGTTGCCGGAATACTCGCTGCGGCGGGCCAGGGCGATCGGCAGGGTCAGTTTCTCGCCGGGCTTTGCCTCGATCACCGGAGCCTTCAACGCGACAGAGAGCGGAGCGTGTTCGATGCCGCTGACGGAAACGGGTACGTCCATGAGCAGCCGCGGGCTGGGGATTTCCTGCCAGTGGTCGAGGACCGGCCACGCCATCGACGCGATCCGGCACGGGCGGGTGACGCGTTGCCCGGCGATCGTCGCCCGGCCGGTGAAGTTCGCGTTCGCGTATCCCCGCGGGGCGTCCGGTTTCGCGGTGACGAGCATCAACCCGCGGGACTGGCCGGCCGGGATCGTGAGCCCGGCCGCGGTCACGCCCGGCGGCAGGCCGTCCATTGACAGTTCGATGTCACCGTCGAACCCGTCGCGGCGGAACGCGACGACCTCGTAGGCCGTCGTCGCCCCGCCGCGGAGGGTGACGGGCTTCGACACGGCATTCCGGTCGCCGTTGCGGAGTTCCATGTGCAGCGGCCAACCGACCAGGGCGAAGTCCGGCGTCGCCCGGCGAATGACGAGGCGGTAGGCGTTCCGCGGGTCGGTCCGGGTGCCGCCGAACAGGTCCGTCAGGCGGAGGCGGTACGTCCCGGTTTCGGGGATCGTCAGCTTGCCAAGCACGTCCGCGGACCCCGGGTTGTACGGCGGGCCGTCGTAGGCGTAGCCGTTCGACGACACCTTCACGGGGCTCGGAATGTCGGACAGTTCCAGCACGTCGACGAGTTCGGTTCCGTTGACCCGCTGCACCACTACGGCAGGGTCCGTCGGCAACCCGAGCCGTTCGGACGCGACTTCGACCCACCATTCGTCGCCCTTTTTCGCGTCGAACTCGAATACGTCGACGTCCGCGGCGGGGAAGAACCGGCCGGCGATGTTGCAGGGAAGCGAGACCCTCTGCGGCTTCGTGTCGTTCGGTTCCGCTTCTTCCCGTGGCGCTTTCGCCGGCAATCCTGTAGGCGGCCAGGAGAAGGCGTTGACCGGTTGCGTCGTCGGGTGGCGGTCGATGGCCGAGCCCTTCGGGACTTCCCGCACGGCGAGGCGGTAGAAGAACGCGGGGCCGCCCTTGAACGTGAGTTCGTGGATTTTGACGAGGTAGCGGCCGTCCTTCGGCACCTCGAAGTCGATGACCCCGCCGCGCCGTTCGACGAGGATGTCGCGGCCGGATTCGTCGGCGAGGATGACCGTCGCGTTCAGCTTCGAGTCGACGCCACGGGTGGCGCACTCGACGATCAGTCGCTGGCCTTGCTTGGCCTCGAAGCGGTAGAAGTCGATGGATCGGTCCGCAACGTGGCCGGTGCAGACGGTGTTCAACGGCAGGTCGCAAGCGGTGGCGGCGGAGCGGTTCGGCTTCGCGGGCACCATTTCCGGCGACGTGCCGACGGTGAAAATCCGCGGCGACGAGAGGCCGAGGCGGGTCAACACGCGGGCCTCGACCAACCCTGGCGGACAGTCGGCGGCGACCTTCACAATGTAGCGGTCGGGCGCGTCGGGCTTGCGAGCCGCGGTGATCCGGCGGTCCGAGAAGACGAGGTCCGCCGCGTCGTCGAGGTACTCGCCGGCGACGGCGACTTCGAACTCGGTGCCGACCTTCCCGCCGGACGGCACGACGGTGAGCAACCGCGGCGTCGGCAGGCCGACGGATTGCGCGTTCGCAAACGGGGCGGGGGCGAGTGCCGCGGCCGCGATCCCGAGCCAGCAAAATCGTGCGGGCGAACTCATCGCGGGTCCTGCCTCAGTGGTTGAAGAGGAACTCTTTCGTCGTCATCAACGCCCAGATCAAATCCTGATAGTTCTCGCGGGCCGCCTTCTGGGGATCGACCTTCTGGCCGGCCGCGGTCGTCCGCGGCTCGTTCAGGTAGTCCATCGCGGTCTTGATCTCGCTCGGCTTCGGCGGGCGGGCGAACGCGGCGAAGTACAACTCCTCGATCCGGGCGTCGGGGCTGCGAAGATCCTTCGCCAACCGTTCGGCGCGGCCGGCCGGGTGAGCCAGCTTCCCGCGGATGTCCTGGGCGTTCATCAGGTGCAGACTCTGCGCGAGGTTCGGCGACTGCACTCGTTCGCACTCGCAGACGCTTTCCCCTTCGGGCCGGCCGAACACCCGCAGGAACGGCGTCGAGCGGTTGTAGCTGTTGTCCGGCAGCGCCACGGCCCGCGTCCCGGGCGGCAGGTTCGGGAAGTCCGTTTGCGTTCCCGCGAGTTGGTCGATCGCGTCGAGCATGACCTCGGCGGACATGCGTCGGGGATAGTAGCGGGAGAAGTTTTGCCGGTCGCCGCGGTTGTGCTCGTTCGGTTTCGCGGATAGCTGGTAGGCGTTCGACCGCGTGATGACGCGGATCAGGTCTTTCAGGTCGAACCCGCTGGAAATGAAGTGCTTTTCCAGGGCCGCGAGCAGTTCCGGGTTCGTCGGCGGGTTCGAGTCGCGGATGTCGTCCTCGGGCTCGATCAGCCCGCGCTGGAAGAAGTGCTTCCAGTACCGGTTGACGAGTGCCTTCGCGAAGAATGGGTTCTTCGGCGACTTCATCCAGTCCGCGAGGAACAGCCGGGGGTCTTGCTCCGGGGCGATGGCGGGGACGGCGTCGCCAAGTGCGGCGGGCTTGAGGGCGGCGAGCGTCTTGATGTTCGTCGCGGTGGCGGTGCCGCGCTTGTGGAAGATGAGGTCTTCGCCGCGGGTGCCGGACGGCTTGCGGCCCACCTGGGCGAAGAACGCCGCCAGCGAGTAGTAGTCGTCCTGGCTCCAGCGCTCGGCCGGGTGGTGGTGGCACTGGGCGCACTGCACGCGGACGCCGAGGAACAACTGGGCCACGTCCTCGATCTGGTTTTTCGGGTCCTTCACCCGCTTGTACCACGCCACCGGCGGGTTCGCGATGACGGTGCCGGTCGCGCCCAAAAGCTCCCGGACGAACTGGTCGTAGGGTTTGTTCTGGAGCAGGCTGTCGCGGACCCAGGCGTGGAACGCGAAGTTCGACTCGATGTCGCTGGTTTCGTCCCGGCGGTTCTTCAGCATCGCCGTCCACTTCCCGGCGAAGTGGTCCGCATAGTCCGGGGATTTCAGCAACTCGTCGACCCAGGCCTCCCGCTTCTTGGGGCTCTTGTCCGCGAGAAACGCCTTCGCCTCGTCCAGTGTCGGCAACCGGCCCGCGACGTCGAGCGTGACCCGTCGCAGGAATGTAGCGTCGTCGCAGAGTTCCGACGGCGGGATTCCGAGCGTCTTCAAGTTGGCGAAAACCGCGGTGTCGACGAAGTTCCGTTCCGGAGGCAGCTTCCCAACTGGAACGCCCAGGGGGATCGTCGCGTCGAACACCGCGATGCGACCTTGATACCGCACCATCACCGACGCCTTCCCCGGCAGGTCCGACGACCGCACGCGGCCAGCCTCCGAGACTTCCAGCATGGCCTTGTCGTTCGACTCGAAGACGGCCAGTTCCGTGACGTCGCGTGTGGTGCCGTCCGAGAAGCGGGCGAACGCCTTCAGTTGAACCGTCGAGTTCCGTTGCAGCGTGCCGCGGTCGGGTTCCGCCCGGAGTTCGACGAGTTTCGGAACCGTCGTCGGGTCGAACTTCGCCCCCTGGCGAATCCAGTCCCGCACGAGTGCGTAACCGGTCGAGTTCTTCGGCAGCCGTGCCCCGCCGCCGTGGGGCAAGATGCCTGCCCCTTTGAGGAGGAGCAAACTCGCATCCGCGTCGCCGTGCATGAGCCGGCGACCGCGGGATTCGAGGACGATGTGTTCAAAGTCTTCCTTCGGCTCGAAGCCCAGAACGGAAAGTTGGAACCCGTTCCGCCCACCGCCCGCCTTGGCGTGACACGCCCCGCCGTTGCACCCCGCGCGGGTGAGAACGGGGACGACCTCGTTCGTGAAACTGACCGGGCGGTCTGCGGCCCCGGAAACTGCGGAAATCGCGATCAGGGCCGGGACGGCGTAGAGCAGGGGCGATCTCATCCGAACCTCAGCCGCGGCGGGGTGGGACTGTAAACCGCGTCGAAGAAGACGGCCGGGAAAAGGGACCGGCAGGTAGGATTTTTTAAGTTCTACACCATCTCGCCGGCGGTCGCAAGCAACCAGGATGTGCAAAAGATGTCGCACCGCTCTAGCCGGGGGCTATTGATCCTCATCAGCCCTTCGCGGACCGGGCAAGATCCTCTTTGAGCTTGTCAGCGAACTCTTCAACGGCAGGGTTGTGTGCCACCCCGACCTGTCGGACGAGGTAGACCGGCGCCTGACCCAGTTCCCCGGACATGACCCGTTCGACGAGTTCCGGGTGATTGCCCTGCCCCGGCCGGCCGAGGAGCAGGGCGGCCCCGAGTCCGTGGGCCACGCACCGCCGCAAAACGGACGCCTGCCGGGCGCTGACCCACTGCGTCTGCCGCTCGTCGAACCGCTCGGCGGCGAGGGCGGCCGGGTTCGGGAAGTCGTTCAGGTTCGCCCGCGGGAAAAGGAGCGGGTACTTCGCCAGGTCGCGAACCCGCACCGTTCGCCGACCTGCCAGCGGGTGGTCCGGCCGCAGAATCAACAGCACGTCGAGGTCATACCACCGGACGCACCGGAGCCGGGGGAACTCCGCAGCGACGACCGGGGTCGGAGTGAAGCCGATTTCCGCCGCCCCGGCGTCTACCACACGGGCGACCTCGTTGGTTTCCGTCTCGACGAGCGTGAACCGCGTATTGGGGTGCCGCCGCACGAACGCGGCGACGGTCGGGACGATCTCCTCCGCCAGCATCCGAGGCGGGGCCGCGATCGTGATCCGGACCTCCGCGCTGGCCAACAACTCGGCAAGGCGTTTCGGCAGGGACTCGACGTTGGAAAGGCTTGCGGACGCAATCGGGAAGAGGGCCAAACCCGCGGGGTTCGGAACGGTGCCGCGACGGCTGGTATCGAACAGTTTTTGACCAATCCGCTTCTCGAAAGCGTGCACGAGCTTCCAGACGGTCGGCTGGGCGAGCCCGAGTTGATCGGCGGCGGCGGCGAGCGACCCGAGCCGGACCGTCTCACAAAATGCCCGCAACTGGGCAAGCGAGAGGTCTTTGTACGCGGGGGGCATGGTCTAGCTCCGGTCTATCGTAGTGTTACACCTTTTGTACCACAGGCTAGCTTGCTATCCACGGCCTTCACCGAGTAGGTTCATTTTCACGCGACCGGACTCGCATCCAGGCCCGCGTCCATATCGGGAGTCAGACATGCTGGTGCGTGCTCGCCGCAGGGGCTTTACGCTCATCGAATTGCTCGTGGTCATCGCGATCATCGCGATCCTGATCGGTCTTTTGCTTCCGGCGGTCCAGAAGGTGCGGGAGGCCGCTGCCCGAAGCAAGTGCTCGAACAACGTCAAGCAGGTGACCCTGGCCTGCCATATGTACGAGAACGCGAACGGCGTACTTCCGCCGGCGGGGAAGTCCTACGGGTGGTGCTCCGTTGGCGGAAGTTTCGTCGGGGATTCGCAAATCTTGAACACGAACGGGCTCGCCCTGCTGCTGCCGTACCTGGAGCAGACGGCCCTTTTCGAGAAGCTGAATTTCTCCGAGGCGGCATCGAACCAGAACACGGGCTACTGCTGCTCGCTTGTTGGGAACACATCCGGTTCTCTGCTCGGTGATCCCACGACCAACGGCAACGCCGCCGCCGCGTCCACTCTCGTTTCGATTTTCCTGTGCCCCTCAGACGTTTCGAGCTCGGAGCAGGGTGCGTCGACCGCCTACGGTCCCGGTGGTTCCTTCAAGGGTCGGCGGACGAACTACGACTTCGTGACGTACCCCAGTCTCTCCTGCAATCACTGGAAGGTAGCGTCACCGGGCCAGAAGTACGCATCCGGCGAGAACAGCCGGACGAAACTTGTATCCATCACCGATGGTGCGAGCAACACGTTCCTGATCGGCGAGACCACGCGAAACGTCAACAACGGCGAGGCACCAACCTGGGCGTATCGGGGCTGGGTGATGACCGGCATCGACCCCGGGTCGGCGGGCATCAACAATTGGTTCTGCTCGTACTGCACGCCGACAGAAGTCTACGGGACGCTCGCCAGTTGGGGCCAGGCTGGCAGCCTCCACCCGCAGGGGTGCCACTTCGGAATGGCGGACGGCTCCGTTCGCTTCGTCAACCAATCCGTCGGCCAAACCACCTTGCGCAACATGAGCACGATGGCCGAGGGAGTCGTCGCGAGCACCGACTGAACTTAGGGGAACCCATGATGCGTTTGGTCTGGCTTGTTCCGGTGTTGTTTGGTCTCTGCATCGGCTGTCGAGGCGGCGGTTCGACGACCGACTTGCCCGTGAGCGGTCGGGTCGTTCTCGACGGGAAACCGGCGGGTGGAGTCCTGCTCGAGTTCATCCCGACCGGGAACACCATCGGGGTCGGCGGACACGCCGTCTCCGGTGACGACGGCATATTCGAAGTTCTGGGTCGGAACGGCGGTCGCGGCTTGCCCGCCGGCGAGTACAGGGTCACCGCCAGCCGTCGCCGAAACCCGGACGGCTCCCCCGCCAATCTGAAACTATCGCCGATCGAGTCCCCGGCAGTCGAGACGCTCGACGCCTGCTTCACCGACCGCGACCAGACGCCACTCCGGGCGAAAGTTCCATCCGAGGCACCTCAGGATTTCGCGGTGCGCCTGGCGGGCCCGGCCAGACCGTGACGGTCACGTTCGCGGTCGCCGGCCCAGAAACGCCCTCACCTTCCTGGCCCGTCAACGAGAAGACCGGTCACACTCTGGAACCTCGTCCAAACCCGAGAAAAAAGTTGCGGATCGGCGGGAACTCGGGTACATCTTGAGAAAGCCCACCTGGATCTTTCTCCTGTTGATTCCCGCCGGAGTTCCTCCATGTTTGTCATCCCCGGTGCCGTCGGTCGCGACACCTGTGACGGTGTCTCCCGCCGGGAACTCCTCCGAGTCGGCAGCCTTTCCCTCGCCGGGCTGTCCCTTCCGACCCTCCTCAAAGCCTCCAATAACCCCGCCCCCACTGACGAAAAAGGCGGCGGAAAAGGCTTCGGCAAGGCGAAAAGCGTCATCCTGATCTACCTGCAGGGCGGCCCAAGCCACCTCGACCTCTGGGACCCCAAGGAAAACGTCCCCGATACCGTGAAGAGCATCTTCAAGGGCGAATCCACCAAGCTCACCGGCGTCCACGTCACCGAACTCCTCCCGAAAATCGGCCAGGTTCTCGACAAGACGACCCTGATTCGCTCGATGAGCTACACCCCCAACGGGCTCTTCAACCACACCGCCGCCATCTACCAGATGCTGACCGGCTACACGACCGACAAGGTCAGCCCGTCCGGCCAGCTCGAACCGCCGAGCCCCAAGGACTATCCCACCGCCGGCTCGAACATCATCAAGTTCAAGCCGCCGGAAGTGCCGATGCTTCCGTTCGTGATGATGCCCCGACCCCTGCAAGAGTCCAACGTCGTCGGGAAAGGGGGCACCGCCGGCTTCCTCGGCAAGGCCTACGACCCCTACCTGCTCTACCCGGCCGGCGACGACATGGACATGGACAAGATGAACCGGATCAAGGTCGATGACCTCAAGATCCGCGAGGAACTCTCCGCCGAGCGGATGGAACGCCGGGCCAACCTGCGGGACACCGTCGCCAAGGGCATGCCCGAACTCGAAAAAGCCGTCAGCAAATACGACCTCGACTCCTACTACGGCAAGGCACTCGGCCTGGTCCTGTCCGGCCGGGCCCGCGAAGCCTTCGATCTCACCAAGGAAACCGCCAAGCTCCGCGAACGCTACGGCAAAAACACCTTCGGGCAGTGCTGCCTCCTCGGCCGGCGACTCGTCGAGGCCGGGACCCGCTTCGTCGAGATCAACTGGCCGAAGGTCGCCAACTCCGACAACCACTCGTGGGATGTCCACGTCGGGCTGTCGAACCGGATGAAGAAGCAGGCCGCCCCCATGCTCGACGCCGGCCTCTCCGCCCTGATCGAAGACCTCGACGAACGCGGGCTGCTCAAGGAAACCCTCGTCGTCGCCGTCGGTGAGTTCGGCCGCAGCCCCCGCCGTGGGGTCAGCACCTCCGGGAACTCCAACTCCGACGACGGCCGCGACCACTGGCCGTACTGCTACACCGCCCTCGTCGCCGGGGCCGGCGTCAAACGCGGCTACGTCCACGGGAAATCCGACAAGACCGCATCCGCGCCCGTCGAAAACCCCGTCCACCCCAACGAACTGCTCGCCACCATCTACCACAGCGTCGGAATCAAGCCCGACACCGTGGTCTACAACCACCTCAACCAACCGCGGGAACTCGTCAAGGCCGAGGCCGTCTCGGGAATCCTCGGCTAACCCGAGGTTTCGTCGACCGGCGGAATACAGGACTACCCGCGAGTCCCGACTTGGGATTCGCGGGTGGTCCTGTTTTCTGACGTAAATCGGGGAACCTACCGGCGGTTCTCGGCCGGCGGGCGGGTGATCAGGAGATAGGTCACCGATTTCACCGGCGGGGACACCCTCCACACTTCCACGGATTCGGATCCCTTGGTGTACGTCGTGAACGCCGCCTCCGATTGCCCCTCTTCCGGGTTCTCGATCACGATCGGCTTCCCGACCCACCCCGCCTCCGTCCACTCGCTCGGCTCGGGCGCATCGCCCGCCAGCGGACCAACCAGTTCGGCGATGACCTTGTTCCCTGACCAGCGACGAGCCACAATACTTGCCCCGGCAGGAATCGGAAGCATCGGCGGCACGGCACCTGTTCCATGCGTGGGCGGGGCCGGGATCACCTCGAAAACGTTGAAGGTTGTGGGGCTCGCGGTCCAGATGAGTTGCATCAACCGAATCCGCTCGAACCCGTTGAGCGGCTGCGAGACCAGGCGAATCTGGGCCTTCCGAAGCGACAGGGAGTAGACCCGCACCCCGCCCTCGACCGTCGTCGAACTCGCCCCCCCGCTACGCAACCACTCCAGAATCTCGTTTTCGAGCGGCGAGGTTGCTCGGTCTGTCGGGAGCGGTTCGCCGAGGGATGCGAGCCGGGTGCCGAGAACGGAAGACTCCACCTCGGCCCGTTTGAGCGACCACCCGGATTCGCCAACCGACCAACCGCCGTCGGCAAGCGCCGGCGTGCCGAGAATCGCAGGTCCTGCCGTACCTCCCGGATTCGCAACCTCGTTGGTGGGAACCGGCAGCGGATCGTCGGCCACAAAGACGCCGCGAAACAGGTCGACCATCGCCCAGCCCATGAAGAGGATGGCGAGGATCATCACCACCCGCACCGCGCGGACGAAACTCATCAGGAAGAGAGAGGGTTTCGCGGGCGGAGTGGGACTTGCCCCTGGAGCCGGGGCCGAGACGGCGGGGGTCGAGGGAGGATTCCCGACAGCCGAGGCAGGAGACTCGCCAGGCGGCGGAGCAGCAGGTGGGGATGCGGAGGCGACCGTGGATTCCGCCGAGGTCGGGGTCATGATCAATCCGCAGTTCCAAAGTGGGACGCACGGGTGGGAATCGATTGCGACTCGTCCCACCCGTGAGAAGGGGGGGGCGTCACGGCCCGAGTTTGAAGTTCTTCAACCAGTCCGGAATGTTCCCGACCCAAACCCCGGGCCGACCCTTGGACGCCTGGTAGAGCGCTTCGAAGACGTTGAGCCCGTACCGAATCAGTTTAATGATGTTCTTCACGAACTTGAGCATCTTCCGGGCCCACTTGCTGAACCAGGTAAGGGGTTCGAGGAAGTTGACGGCGATGTCGAGGAGGTCCAGGATCGCGTTGAGGGGTGCCGCCAGCAGGTGGAGGGTAATCCCGGCGATTTTGACCAGTGCGTTGGCAATCTTTCCGGCAATGGCGGCTGCCATCATGATGGGGTCACGTTCCGGGCTCATCGTGAGGGAGAACATCGTCAGCCCGGCGTTGACGATCGACCCGAGCGCGGGGATGTTGTTGGCCAGCAGGGTGAGTTCGTCGCGGTGCGGGTCGAGGTGTGGCCGACCGGGGTTGAACGGGAGATCTTTCCGGTCCCACGTCCGCCCGACGCTCAGGTTTTTCCCCTGCGCGACGAACTTGGGCCCGGCAAAGAGGGAACTTTTGGGTTTGGGAACGTCTGAGGTTTTTTCCCCGGAAACCTCGCTTTTCATCGGGTCGTTGAGCAGTTTCAGAATTTCGCCCGGGTTCGCGTTGGGGCGTTTCTTCCAGGCTTCGTTCCGTGCCGCGGTCACCACGGATGTCTTGTGGACATCCGCGCGGGCGACCAGGAAGATCCCGGCGACCATGGCGCAGAGGAATGGGAAAACGAGCACGAATTCGAGGGTGGCGATCCCCGGGCGGGCATTCGCCGGGCGACGATCCGGAACTCGGCGGACGACAGCGACCACAGGAACTCCGGGTTAGTGGGTTTTGGTGATGCTCGTGTCGAGCAGGAAAACAGGGCTCATCCGTTGCATCGGTTTGCCGTAAATCCCGGTGGCGGCGGCCGCGAAGTAGGCGGGCTCGTTCAACCGCGAGACAGGGACGAGTTTCGCCTGCCAGTTGACGCGGAACTTCGGTTCGATAACCCCGCGAGGCACGGGATAGGTGTCGTCGTTCGGTCGAAGGCCGGGAAACTCGCGGACTTCGTTGATCCAGTTCAGCGTGTCCCATCCGATTTGAGGCTGGAACCCTTGCGGCCAACTCGTGCGTTGCGGGTTCGCGTTGTAGCACATGGCTTGCGAGAAGCAGACGATCCCGTCCGGGTTCGGCTGCCGGAAAATTCGCTCGCTCGTCAGGGGAATCTTCTCCCGGTGGGCGAAGGCGACGGTGCAGAAAAGTTCGTCCGCTTTCCGGCTGCCAGATTCCTTCGTCCAGTCTTCCTTCCCCTTGGTCGGGTTCGCGTTGGGTTTCCAACCCTTGACCACCAGTGGTCGAACCCCAAAGATCGCCCGTCCGCCGTCGGTCGGGGACGTCTTCCCGAGGTGCAACCGGGCGGTGAGCTTGAGGGTGTACTCGTCGGTGCGGTCCCAGTAGTAGCACTTGAACCGGGAAAGCAGCAGAGCATCTTCGCCGAACTGGAGGAGCGGAACGCGCCAGTACTGGACCCACGGCGTCGTCGCCCGTACCAGTTGAGATTCCCGCCACTCCTTCAACTGTTTGTTGTTGTTGCTCTTGAGGAGCGAGGTGTAGGCGGAGTGATCGAAGACGTAGATATTGTCCGAGAGAACCGGCGGGTTCGGAATTCCCTGGTTGGTTCGTTGCGGTTGCAGGGGGTCGACTTCTTGCGGCGGCTTCGACTGGTCGCGGTGCACGGGCATTCCGGCGACCGGAACATCGAGATCGTTTCCGACCGCGGCGGCGCCTGCCTCGGCGACGGCGGCAGCCTGCTTGGCGGCGTATGGCGGGTACGTTGTTCCCACAGCCATGTTATCCTTCGCCAGCCCGGTCACCGCGAGGTCCATCTGGCGGGGGGTCTGTGCGAAAACAGCCGTGCTGTAGGAGGCGGTCGGGTTGCCAATCGCTGATATGATCCCTGGTACTCCCCGTGTCCCCATCAGGGGGAGTTTCACGATCAGCAGAACCTCGGCCATGATCTTCAATCCTTTGAGGACGAAGAATTCTTCGAGGCACTTCACCTCGAAGGTCATGGCGGCGGTCATGATAATGATCGCGATGACCTTGAAGATCGCGGCGAGAATTTGGCCGACGATCGGAATCACCTGAACGACATCCCCCAGAAGGTAGAGGATTCCACCGATGGCGTGCGCTACGAAGGCCCAGGTCACGACTTGCTTGAGTCGGGAGTGAGCGTCCCCGATCGCTCCGCCGGTGATCGGAACTTGTGGGCGAACGTCGATTTGCTTGTAGGCAGCTTCGAGCGGCTTGATCGGGGCAGTGGTCGTGAACGCCTTGGCGATGTTGTACGCCATCCCGATCAGGGCCCGCAGGTCGCCCCCCTCGGCACCGGGTCGACCGGACCATTTGGGGTTCCGTTTGGGCGATTTCCGCTCGTCGAGTTCATCGCCACCAAACCCGTGGTGGAGGATGCAGAGGGCGGTGAGTTCCCCCATCAGGTGGTTGGCGGAGGTGAAGGAGTTCATGGCCCGCGCCATTTCCTGGGCGGCACCAATGCTGGCGGAGTCGGCGGCATTCTGCGTTTCGAGTTTCCGCGTCGTCGTGCGGCCGACGTTCGCGAAAAGCCCGAAAATCAGGAGCAAACCGAGGACGGCGAACAACGACACCATCGAGATCATCCCGTCTTCTCCGCCGGAGAAGAACGAGCGATCGCGGGCGGTTTCCGGTCGATCCGGGGAGTATGGCATGGCGGTCACCGGGATTGGTACTTGATGCCAAGGGTACGGTCAGCCGACACTGGGGTTTCGTTGGGCAGGGTTGCCACGGAGGTGATCTCCACCCACGGCAATCCGCCACGCGTCAGGAACCGGCGAGCGCCCGGAATGTAGAGCGGGGCACGGTAGGTCACCTTCACAGAGACCGGTTCGCCCGCGGGCCAGGGCTGATCCGGCAGCGAATCCTTGTCGTTGACCCGGATAATCAGTCGGGTGCTGGCGTTGGCGTACTTGGTCGCAACGATGCTGATCGGAGCTTCGGTGCGGGAATAGGGTCGATTCCCCGGAGGATTTTGACCTTTCGAGCCCAACTCGTAGGCCTTGTATGCCCCGGTAAACTGGGCCGTTTCGAGGGGCACGCCGTTGAGATCGAGGGATGTCTGGGTCCCGTTCTTCAGGCCGCTGTACTGGTTCGGATACAGCCAGTTTCCGTCCGGTGCCAGGTCCCCGACCGAGCCGAAGTTCGTCGGGACAACATCCGATTTCCGGTTGCTGACGAACGGAGCCATCGCGACCCGGATGGACTGGCGGATCCGTTCCGACCGAACCGACTTGCCGTTCTTGTGATCCGCCGACTGCCAGACGACCGCCGAGCGTGCCCCAGCGTGGGCGGCGTACATGGTGCCGACCTTCGCGACCAGCAACATGCTCGATTCGAAAACCACGCAGAGAAAGAGGAGGTAGACGGGGACCACGAAAATGTAGGCGAGCGAGTAGGACGCACCCCGCTCACATTGCACGAGTTCCGCGAGTTTCGGTCGGCGGTCGGCAATGCGAATCCGGGTCAGCCCGTGTAGCAAAACGAGGACGCCGACGAGCCAGATGACCCAGATGATCTCGACGCCGCGAAAAATTTCGAGCAGTCCGCTCATGTCGACCTCAGGTCAGAGGAGGGGCCACCCGACGGCATTCCCGAGCAAGAACCAGAACTGATCCAGCAGGCGTTCTGTCGTCCAGTAAATGAAGCCGGCGATGGGCAACCCGATTGCGGTCGCCATCACCACTTCGAGGGCGGAGAGCCCTTTGCGTCGGAGATTCCGGCGAAGTCGCATCGCACCACCTCCGGAAACGGTCACCACAGCAGAGCGAGGAACGCGCCAAAGGCGAAAAAAGGAGCCATCGGCGTCTTCTTGTTCATCAACCGCTTGTCGACGAACCCGGCTGGTCCTGCCACCCAGACGATAAAGCAGGCCGCTCCGACCGCCGCCACGATCATCCCGGTGGCGAACACTGACAGAATGCGGTCGATTCCCACGATCGTACCCATGGCAGCGATGAGTTTCATATCGCCGCCACCGCTATCGAACACCCACCAGAGTGCGAGAACCACGAGCGAACCGAGAATGAAGCCGGCCATTCCCATGTCGGGTGAGACGCCGGTCAGCCAGGCTTGCAGCGTCGCTGTTCGCTCTCCCCCGAGCACGGGGAGGGTCAGGGTCGTTTCGGGCGCGATCGCCACGATCGAGTGGAGAATGCCGACCCATATGACTGTTGTGTACGTTGCCCAGTTCGGGATCCGCCGCCAGATCAGGTCGGTGATGGACACCGAGATCAACAGCGAGGCGAGAATCAGCCCGGACAGGGAGGAAAACGGAACCGGGAAATCTTGCCCGGCTACCAGAAACAACCAGGGGGCACCAAAAACCAGGGGAAACAACGCTGCTGCATACCAGGCGATGGGTCGCCAGGGAGCCAGTCCGGGATCGGGAGCTCCCGATTCGACGGTGGAGTTCGGTTGGGTCACGACCGTCGCCATCACGAGCCCCGCGAATCGCTGCTCGGAGAAAAGCCGGCCGGGATCGATTCCCGGCCGGCCGAGAGACAACTCGATTACAGGCTGCTTTGCGAAGCGCCACCGGTGCTGTCGCCGAAGCCGAGGATGTTACCGACGTTCTTGACGAACCAGTCCTTGATGTTCGGCCAGGCGAACTTGAGCAGGGCCAGCACGATCGCGGCGATGGCCACGATCAGGATGACCTGGAGGGCTTCCATCCCACGCTCATCGCTGTGGAACTTTTTGATGCTCTTCATCGGACGCTCCTGAAAGAAACGGGCAAGGAAGTTAGAGCCAAACCAAAGGGTCGGCGAGCCGACCGTCAGCCGATTACCAGCGAAAGGCTGGCGATCGGTCACGAACCTTCGAAATCGACGATGTTGAAGACCCAGATCGTGAACCAGTTCTTGATGTCCCACCACACATATTTGATTGCCGCCAGGATGATTGCCGCGATGGCCAAGATCATCACCGTTTGCAGCGAGGACAGTCCCGTGTCGTCTTGGTGGAGTCGATACAGGCGGCTCATCGTAGCACCCGCTTCGCTGGAGGAGTTTTTCGGTGGGGCTCATCGTTCGGTCCGAGTCACCCCGTCGGAACCCCCTTCACCTTTCTAATCGCGACTGCTTGGCCGGTCGGACACCACTTTCCGTTCTTATTTGATTTCCCAGCCGTTTCGGACAACAATCTGGAGCTCATTTTTTCGGAGGCGGCGGGAGAGCCGCAACCGCCTTATCCATGAGGGCTTTGCGGCGCTGGAAGCGGTCTTTGGGCACGCCCCGTTCCGTCACCCAGTACTTTTCGTCCGCCATCACCGTCGCGATTCCTCGGACATCGTTCTTGGAGACCATCTCCTGAATTTTGGCCCGGGTTCCTGGAGTGTAATCTCCGCGGTAACGCAGGTCGACGAGCAAATCTTTGATTGCAGGATCGAGTTTGTCCCAGTCGGTGGCTCCGTACTTCGCCACAACGTCCGCTTTACTGGCGATCCGCTTGACATCCGCTTCCATGGCGGCGTAGGTGATGGCGAAAAGAGCTTTCTGCTGTTCGGGGGTGATTTCCGGAAGCTTGTTGTCCGTGATGTACTTGCGAGCGGAGGCCCCGGAGAGGCCGGCGGCCCCGGCGAAGAGGGTAGCATCGGCCTCGGAAAGCCCGGCGGCCATCAGATCCTTCTTGATCTGATCCTTGGTCTTTTCCTTCATGTCGTAGCCCCGGCCGATCGTCAGGCCGGAACTGTCGGTGGGGACGTGCGCTTTTCGCGTGTGGTACGGGCCGCCTTCCGTTCCCTCGGAATCGAAGGTGACCTGCCCTTTCGGGACCTGGAACGGATTGTTCTTGGAACCCGGGACAGGCTTGAAGAACGGCCCGCGAATTTCGGAGGCGCCACCGGGAACTTTCAAGGCCTTGATCACTTCCTCGGCCTTGGCCCGCGTCGCCGCTTCCGAGTATTTGCGGAGTTTCTTGCCCTTTTCCTGATACCAGATTTCGTAATATTCAGTGGGCGGGGCGTCGGCGGTGCCCGTCGTGGGGCTACCCGTCGTGGGGGAAGGATCTGCAGCGATGCCGGGGCAGAGGCTCAACGGGCCCGCCAGGGTTGCAACCCCGACAGCCTGGAGCAGAGAACGACGCAGAAGACCCATCGTCATCGCGAATTCCTCAAAGTAGGGCGACCTTCCCGTGTTCCTGGCACCAGCCTGCAAAGACTTCTGGTGGAACGATGGAAGTCAACTTCGAAGGACGCGAGCGGTGTTGCGATTTTGGCACGGTCCGTCGCATTGCCAACTGGCTGCGAGTGCCAGGATGACATGAAATTAGGTCGTGTTCAAAGCAGTTCAACCCGGTTTGCTGACAAACTTCGTTTCTTCACAATTCCGACAATCCGTGCGACGATCGTTCTGCCATTAGTCGTCCTGTGGCCCCCTCGTCGAACTTCCTACCGGGGACTGGAGTTGCGTCTGGAATTGAGATCTGCCCGCGACTGGGATCGGCGAATAATGCTAGATCGACACGGTCGTCGGAATCGCCGGCTCAGTCGTTTCCCCGTTTCGGAGTTCCCATGCCCCCGGACTATACCGCAACTCTCGAATCAGCCGGGCTTTTCGATCGCTCTGCCGTGGCGAAACTCATCGTGTCCGGCCCGGATGCGCCGCAGTTCCTGCACAACATTTCGACCAACGACGTGAAGGATCTCCCCCTCGGAGGGGGTTGCGAGCTCTTCTTCTGCGATTCCCGGGCCCGGGCCCTCTTCCTGGCAGTGGCTTACCATGTCCGGCTCGGCGACCGACACGCGATCTGGCTCGAAACCGCTCCTGGCCACGGGGAACCGCTCCTCAAGCACCTCGACAAGTTCCTGATCGCCGAGGCGGTGGAACTTGAAGATGCGACTCCGCAGTACGCCGAGTTCCACCTGGCCGGACCGCGGGCCAGAGCCATTCTCGAGTCGGCGCTGGCGGATTCGATCCCGGATCTGGCGGAGTTCCAGCACATGGAGCGGACGTTCGGGTCGACGGCGACCTGCAGCATCCGCCGACGCGATCCGCTGCAGTTACCGGGCTACGACATCGTCTGCCGGGCAGAGCGAGCCGACGGGGTAAGGCGGATGTTGGTAGCAGCGGGTGCGGTCGTCGGGTCGCTGGAAACCTGGGAGATGCTTCGCATCGACGCAGGGGTGGCGGTGGCAGGGGTGGATTTTGACGAGAATCGGTTCGTGATGGAGATCGGGAACGCCGCCCGGGCGGTGAGTTACGCCAAGGGGTGTTTCCCCGGCCAGGAACCGATCGTGATGGCTCGCGACCGGGCGGGTCGGGTCAACCGGCAGTTCCTCGGTTTGAAGCTTCCCGATGGAAAGGAGATCGCCCCCGGCTCGAAGCTTTCCCGGGACGGACAGGACGTGGGCATTGTCACGTCAATCGGGGATTCCCCCCGACTCGGGGGCCGACTGGCGCTGGGGTATGTGCACTGGAAGTCAGCCGATCCGGGAACGCAACTGGCGGTGGAAACGCCGGATGGGCCGGGAATCGTGGAAGTGCTGGGCTACCCACCGATTCGCGGAGCCGGTGGTTCTGGCGTCGGCGGCGCCGGGTGACTTCCATTCGCGGAATCCGCGGGGGGCAGCCCTGAGGGTTCCGCCGATTCCGGCTTGTGGAAGTCGAATTCCGGGTTGTACTCGAACTGACGGGGCCCATCCTCACGCGGGGCGAGCGGCTTCCGACGGGGCAGAGGGGATTCTTCCGCCCGGACGGGACGGTTCTGGTAGGCGATGTACCACATCAGGAAGTTCCAGGCCGCGAACACGGCCGCGACCAGCGTGGCCGTGTCAATCCGTGGCGTGGAAGCATCCCCCTCGGCCATCACATCTTTGTTTTGACTGAGATTGCGGAACATCAGGGCGACCGCGACGAGGATCCAGAACACCGCAAAACCCAACCGGCGTAACTCGGTGCGCGACATCGACAGGCCTCCCGGAGGTGCTTGCATTGTACCAACCTCTTCGAGAAGAGCCCTTGCAGAACCGGAGACACCCCCGCAGAAGTTGGGGAAATGACGGGTTCTGGCTTTCCCCCGTGCCTCCGTGATGAATGAGCTTCTTCGTCAAGCGGAAGGTGCGAGCAAGAACTGCGGTCTCCTGCTTTAGCTGATTTCTCCTGCCGCGCGGAACCGGATGAGGATGTCCCTCCCGATTTTGGCACTCGACCCTCTTCACTGTCACTGACACTGACACTATCACGGCTTTTCCAGTGAAAGCAGTGATAGTGTCAGTGTCAGTGTTTGTGTGTTGCCAAAATCCACAGGGACACCCACCGGATGATCCGGGCGATGGACGCGGTCGGGGAACGTGGTACAGTGGGCGGATTGCGAATCGCTGCCTGCCCCATTTCCGGAGTCGCCACTTTGACTCGCTTACTCTCCGCTGCCATCGTGATTGTCGTCCCGTTTCTGACCCTTGCCGCGGAGCCGGGGCCGTGGGCGACGTATCGGGGGAACCCGCAGCGCACCGGGAACACCGATGGGAAAGCGGTTCCCGAGAAGCCGGCGGTGCTCTGGGTCGCGAAGTCGCAGGATCACTTCGTGGCCGCCCCGGTGCCGGTGGGTGAGAATCTGTACGTCTCGCAACTCGGGGCGTTCAACCGGCCGACCGTGTCGGTCTTTCCGGCGAATGCGTCCGGGGAAGGGAAAGCCGTGTGGACGCGGTCGGCACCATACCTGCGGCTCGCGTCCGTTTCGAGCCCCGCTGTTTCCGGGAACTATCTCGTCTTCGGGGACGGGATGCACCAAGATTCCGGCGGCGTCCTCCACTGCCTCACCGCCGACACTGGTCGACCACTCTGGCAGCTCCCGATGCCCGGCGATCTCTACCATCTCGAAGGGGCACCCACCATCGCCAACGGCAAGGTCTACATGGGCGGCGGGGCGGCCGGCGTCTTCTGCGTCGAACTCGAAAAAGCCCTGCTCGACGGCAAGGAAGTCACCCAGGCCGAGATCGCCAAACTCCAGGAAGCGAAATGGAAGGAACTCCTCGCCAAGTTCGAGGAAGCGAAGAAAAAGGACCCCGATCTCGCCGTGCCCCCCTCGGAAGACGACCTCCTCAAGCCCGCCCCGAAACGCGTCTGGCAGAAGGGGGAAAAGAAATGGCACGCCGACGCCCCCGTCTGCGTCGCCGGCGACAAGGTCCTCGCCTGCACCAGCTTCCTCGACAAGGAGAAGGTCGGCGAACGGGCCCTTTACTGCCTCAAGGCCGACACCGGCGACACGATCTGGACCCAGGAACTCAAGCTCAACCCCTGGGGCGGCGCGTCCGTCGACGGCGACACCGTCGTCGTCACCGGAAGCACGATCGGCTACTACTTCGCGGAAATGCGGGGTGCGAAGGGGGATGTCACCGCGTTCGACCTCGCCAAGGGAACGATGAAGTGGCGAAAGACCATCCCCACCGGTGGCGTCGTCGCCTGTGCCGCCATCGCCGATGGCCTCGTCATCACCACCGCGACCGACGGGAAAGTCCGCTCCTTCGCCCTCGCCGATGGCGACAAGCGGTGGATTTACGACGCCAAGGGTCCGATCTTCGCCCCACCCGCGGTCGCTGGCGGGGTCGTGTACGTCGGCGATCTCTCGGGAAAGATCCACGCCATCGATGCCAAGACCGGCGTCGGGAAGATCCTCATCGACCTCGGCACCGACCCCGCGGTCAAGGCTCCCGGGATGGTGTACGGCGGCGTCACCGTCCACGGCGGAAAACTCTACGTCGGAACTTGCAACCTCGAAGGCCCCCACGCCCGCCAGGGAACCGCGATCGTCGGCATCGGCGGGAAGTAGCCCGACAGTTCCCCGTCTCATTGAGGAAGCTGAGGGTTATCTTGGGAATTCGTGTCCGCCATTCCTGGCTGATCCGTATCGTTTCCTCGGAGTCGACAGTACTCGGCTCCTCTTGTCAAATCCGAGGCCCAAGTCATGAATCGAGTTCTGTTTGCGTTGGGGTTCGCGATGCTCGCGAATCTGTCCCCGAACGCCACGGTTGCGGCGGAGAAGCCGACACACGGCGAGATGTATGTTGGTGATGTCAAAGGCGGACACGCATCAGCCCGGTTCGCAATCGTTGTGGGCGATGGCGAATTTGTCGCTTATCTTTGCAGTCAAGACGATGACTTCAACAAGACGCACGCGACCTGGTTTCGCGGCAAGGTTGAGAATGGAACGATTGAGGCCTCGAACGACGACAAGCGGACGCTCAAGGGGAAGATCCAGGATAAGTCGGCGACCTTCACCATCGGCGGTGCCAAGTCAGACCTGACGGCGACCGCTTCGCACGTGCCTCACGACGGCGTCTCGGGGTTGTACCGCGACGAGGCGGATATCGCAGGCGAATTCACCGTGGCAGGCTGGATCATCGACGAAAAAGGCAATGTTGCAGGGGCCATCCGAGGACCGAAGACCGTTTCCACCCCAAAGCTGCCCTCCAACGTCCAAACACCGAAAGACGTTGCGAAGATCTCTGCTCCGGCGGGAACTGGCGCGAATGCAGTTCCTCTCAAGGCCAACAAACTCCAGCAAGCTCAGTTTGCTCTTTTCCGAATTACTTCGGTCAAGAACCTCGGGAACAACGTTGGTGATGATTCCACAGATCGGATCGAAGTCAAATGGGATATCAGCCGGAATGCCGCGCAGGATGTCAAGGAGTACATCGTCGAGGTGCGAGTAACCTACGGCGACGGAACAACCGATTCGAAAGGGAAGAACGTTGACGCCTCGGCTCGCTCCGCGGAGGTTCGGGTCGCGTTCAAGTCCAACACGCCAACCAAATCCTTCAACGTCAAATTGACAGCGGTTCCCAAGAACCTCGAAACTGGCACTCTCCGCACCGCTGTGAAGTCGGGCAACTTCTAAGTCCGAACGGTGCGTCGGCACCGACCCCGCGGTCAAGGCTCCCGGGGTGGTGTACGGCGGCGTCACCTTCCACGGCAGAGAACTCTACGTCGGAACCTGCAACCTCGAGGGGCCCCACGCCCGCCAGGGAACCGCGATCGTCGGCATCGGCGGGAAGTAGAGCCGGAGGCGCGACGGCAAAGTGGGACCGGTTCCCGCGGAGAAATCGCCGCGTTTCCATCAGGAGTGCCGAGATGTCCCCATGGGGCAGATTCCGCGTGGAATCCGTTCCCGTGGGGACATATCCCGTTGCACCCCTGAGGAATCGACGTGATTCGAGCCGTGGGTCTGGTTCTGGTCCTGATGTCACCCGCAGCGGCTGCCGAAGGGGCAAGTCCGACTCCGGGCGGAGAAGAATTTTTCGAGTCGCGAGTCCGGCCGCTGCTCGTCAAGCATTGCCAGGGTTGCCACTCCGCAGCGGCGGGAAAAGTCAAAGGTGGGCTGACCCTCGATACGCGGGCGGGGTGGGCGACCGGCGGGGATTCCGGGCCGGCAGTGGTTCCGGGGCAGCCGGAGAAATCGCCGCTGATCCTGGCAGTGCGTTATGCCGACGAGGCCACGCGGATGCCCCCGAAGGGCAAGCTCGCAGCCGACGAAATCGCCGTGCTCGAAAAGTGGGTCGCGATGGGAGCCCCGGATCCGCGGACAGGCGGTCAGGTCGCGAAAGCGGCTGGCATCGACCTGGAGAAGGGCCGGCAGTTCTGGTCGTTCCGACCGGTCGCGAACCCCAAGCCACCAGCGGTCCGCGATTCCTCCTGGCCCGCAGGGGACGTCGATCGGTTCCTGCTCGCGGCGATGGAGGCCAAAGGCGTCCGCCCGGTGGCCGATGCAGATCCGCGGACACTGCTTCGCCGGGTGGCTTACGATTTGACCGGGCTTCCGCCGTCTGAAGCAGATTCTGCCGCCTTCGAGAAAGACCCGTCCCTTTCTGCGTTGGCCGCCCACGTCGATCGAATGCTCGCCTCCCCGCAGTTCGGCGAGAAGTGGGGCCGCCAGTGGCTCGACATCGCCCGGTATGCGGACAGTAACGGGTCGAGTTTCAACGCGCCCTTCCGTGAAGCCTGGAAGTACCGCAACTGGGTGATCGCCGCCGTCAAGGCGGACATGCCCTACGACCGGTTCCTCGTCCGTCAAATCGCCGGCGACCTGATGACGGCCAACACCCCGGAAGATCGGGACGCGAACATCATCGCCACCGGGTACCTGATGTTCGGGTCGAAGGTTCTCGGGCAGTTCGACAAGCCAACCCTGTTTCTGGACGTGGCCGACGAGCAAATCGACGCAATCGGGAAGGGGCTCCTCGGGTTGACCCTCGGGTGTGCCCGCTGCCACGACCACAAGTTCGACCCGGTTCCGACGGCAGATTACTACGCCCTCGCCGGGATCTTCCGCAGCACGGTGACCTTGACCGGTCGCCTGGACGAGCCGAAGGCGGATGAGAACGACTGGTCCCGTCGCGGACTCGGCCCGGACGGCGAGGCGAAGTTGGCCGGCTTCACCGAGGAGGACCGCTGGGCCTGGGTAACGGCCGGGCGAAAGTTCCACAACGCCAAGCGAAAGCTGGCCGAGGCCCGTTCGCCGGTTGCACGGGCGCTCGCACGGCTCGACGTGTCGGAGTGGGGTCGGAAGCTCGCCACGCTCGAGGCAAAACTCCCGCCACTCGCCATCGCCCCGCGAGATGTCCAGCGACCCGCCGATGAGCGAATCCGCATCCGAGGCGTGGCCACAAGCCTGGGGAACGTGGTTCCCCGCGGATTCCTGCGCGTCACATCCTTCCCGGGTCAGCCGGTGGTTAACCCGAAGCAGAGCGGCCGGCTCGAACTGGCCGAGTGGATCGCGTCGCCCAAACACCCCTTGACCGCACGGGTCCAGGTCAATCGCATCTGGTCGCACCTCTTCGGCACCGGGCTCGTGCGGACGGCGGACAACTTCGGGGTTCGCGGGGAACTGCCCTCCCACCCGGAGCTTCTGGACTTCCTGGCGAGCAAGTTCGTCGCGGACGGATGGAAGTTGAAGCCGATGGTCCGGGAACTGGTCCTGAGTCGGGCCTACCGGCTGGCGTCGACCCGTGAAACCGCCGCCGCGTCCGCCGACCCAGAGAACCGTCTTCTCTGGAGGCACCCCCGCCGTCGGATGACCCCGGAAGAAATCCGGGATACTCTTCTCGACGCTGCCGGTCGGCTGGATCGCACGCCGGGGACGACGCTCATCGATCACCTGCCACTCAAGGACCTCGCCGAGAACGAGTCGGCGCATCTCGCCACGCTCCGAGACGATCGCCGGACGGTGTATCAGCCGGTGATCCGGAACCAGGTCGCGGATCTGCTGGAGGTCTTCGACTTCGCCAACCCGAGTATTCCGGTGAGTTCCCGGCCGAAAACCACTGTTGCCCCCCAGGCGCTGTACCTGTTGAACAGCCCCTTCGTGCAGGACATGGCCCGGCGAACGGCCGCACGGGTCGGCGTCGGCGACCGCGAGCAGGCAGTCGATCACGCGTTCCGGCTCCTGGTCTGCCGCCGACCGACCGCCGCCGAGAAGGGGGTGCTGGTGAAGTACCTGACGGCCCAGTACGAGGGACCGGGCACGATGACCCTCCACGACGTGGCGAAGTTGTGCCACGCGATCGCCTGCAGCACCCAGTTCCAGTACGTGGATTGATCCGGAGTCAGCCGTGATGTTCCTCGGAACCTTGGTCGCGTTGACCCTCACCGCCTCGCCCGGCCAGCAACCCCAGGAGTTGAAGCGGTCGGTTCCGGTCGAGATGAAGTACTTGCTGTTCCTTCCCCGGGATTACCAGGCGAAGCCCGAGACGAAGTGGCCTCTGATCGTGTTCTTGCACGGCAGCGGGGAACGCGGGGACGACCTGGACGCGGTGAAGAAACACGGCCCGCCGAAGTTGGCCGCCGCGAAGCCGGACTTCCCGTTCATCGTTGCGTCCCCTCAATGCCCGAAGGACCGGTTCTGGGAGCCATCGAAGGTAGTCGCTCTGGTCGACGAGCTGGTCGAAAAGCACCGGGTCGATCCGGACCGCGTCTATCTGACCGGACTGTCGATGGGCGGCTCCGGGACGTGGGACACGGCGTGCCACTACCCGAACCGATTCGCCGCCATCGCCCCCATCTGCGGAAGCGGGATGCCGTGGCGGGCGAACTACTTGAAGGGCGTGCCGGTGTGGGCGTTCCACGGCGAGAAGGACAAGGGGGTTCCCGTTGAGCGGTCCGAAACGATGGTCGAGGCGGTGAAGAAGGCTGGCGGCTCGGCGACCCTGACGCGCTACCCGGACCTCGGGCACGACTGTTGGACCAAGACCTACGACGACCCGAAACTGTACGAGTGGTTCTTGAAGCAGAACCGCGTCGCTTCGAAGGACAAGAAATGACCGTGCCACTCTCCCGCCGCCAGATGCTCCGATCCGCCGCATGTGGATTCGGGTCGCTCGCGTTCGCCGGGTTGGCCAACGCCGCGGCCAAGACACACCATCCTGCCAAAGCGAAGCGGGTCATCTTCCTGTTCATGCACGGCGGCGTGAGCCAGATGGACTCGTTCGACTACAAACCTCGCCTGACCACCGACCACGGCAAGCCGCTGCCGTTCGACCTTCCGGGCCTGATCCGCCCCGACCGGCTCGGGACCGTGTTCGCCCCGAAATGGAAATGGAAGCAGCACGGCGAATCGGGAAGGTGGGCCAGCGAACTGTTCCCGCACACGGCGGCGATCGCGGACCAGTTGTGTTTCATCCGCAGCCTGCACACCGATGGCGAGGCCCACGGGCAGGCCGTGCTGCGGTTGCACACCGGGGACGCGAACTTCGTCCGGCCGAGCCTCGGTAGCTGGGTCGGGTACGGGCTCGGCAGCCTCTCGGAGAACCTGCCCGGGTTCGTCGCCCTGGACTACACCGCGGACCACGGCGGGGAGCGGAACTACGGCAACGCGTTCCTGCCGGCCGGACACCAGGGGACGCGGGTGAAGCTGGCATCCGCGGCCGGCCGGGTCCCGGAGGTTCGCCACCTCGTCAACGACCGCCTGACCGCGGCCCGGCAGAAGGAGCAGGTGGACGTAATCCGTGCACTCGGGTCCGCCCACCTCGAGGCCACCGGCTCGGACCCGCAACTGGAAGGCGTGATCGGCTCCTTCGAGCTCGCCTACCGGATGCAGAAGGTCGCCCCGGAGGTGCTGGACCTTTCCAGGGAATCCGCGGAAACGCACAAACTGTACGGCATCGGCAAGGAACCCACCGACACGTTCGGCCGCCAGTGCCTGCTCGCCCGCCGGATGATCGAGGCGGGGGTGCGGTTCGTGCAGGTGTCGAGCGGGTACCACTGGGACCACCACGGAAACATCGAGAGAGATCTGCCGACGAGCGCCGCGAAAACGGACCAGCCGGCGGCTGCCCTGGTCGCCGACCTGGCCCGTCGCGGGTTGCTCGACGACACGTTGGTCCTTTGGGCCGGCGAGTTCGGGCGGACACCGGTCTCGCAGGTGAGCAAGAACGCCCCGCCCGGCCGGGACCACAACCCGCACGGGTACACGATCTGGCTCGCCGGTGGCGGCGTCAAGCCCGGCCACGCCCACGGGGAGACCGACGACTTCGGATACCTCGCCACGAAGGACAAGGTCCACATGCACGATCTGCACGCGACGATCCTCCACCTGCTCGGGCTCGACCACGAGAAGCTGACCTACCGGTTCGCCGGCCGAGACTTCCGCCTCACGGACGTGTACGGCCACGTCGTCCGAGAAATTCTGGCGTGAACCGTGTCAAAATTGGGCGTACCCAAATTCGCTGGAGGGATCGACAGTCCAGAAGGGTGGCGGACTTGCAAACCCAACGGAACCTCCTCAAACCCTGAACCTCCGAAGTTCCATGGGTCAGATCCTGGAAAACCTGGAAGGTTCGTTGACCCATCGAAGATTTTTCGCCTTCGGTGGGTCTTCGTCGCCAAGCCTCCTTGGACCCACCCTACAAGAGGCGATGATTCCAGCGATTCGCCATGAGCCATCGCATCGACT
>CAZKIQ010000048.1:0-39279 GCA_964552815.1 uncultured Alcaligenaceae bacterium
TCGAGTACCGGGGGCCGGGTTTGAACCGGCGACCCATCGCTTATGAAGCGATTGCTCTAACCACTGAGCTACCCCGGCTTGAACTCTCTCCAAGTTAATCGATTTCATCCGGCAAGCAAGATCGATCGAGGGGGTTCCGGGCGGTTCCGAGGCTGAGGATATTTGAGAGCATCTCGAAAAAATTGCGTTCTGGCCGACGGTTCGTGGGCGTGATACCCTGGCAGATGATGCCCCTTGCTTTGTGTCGAGGTGTTCCGTGGCCCAGCCGACCCGAGCGGAAGGTTCTGACCGCGACCGAGACCGGGCGGCTCGTGCTGCGCCCGATCAGGTGCCGGCCCGGGGTGGGGATACGAAACCGGGGCCGGCCAAGACCGCGGGCGGGAACTGGGATATTCTCGTCGATTCCCTCAATTCCACGACCGACCACAATCCGGTCGGGCCGAACATTCCGGGCTACCAGATTCTCGGGGAGATCGGCCGGGGCGGGATGGGGCTGGTTTACAAGGCTCGCCAGATCCGGTTGGAGCGGGTGGTCGCGCTCAAGGTGATCCTTACCGGGGCGTATGCCAGCATGATTGACCGCGTCCGGTTTCGCCGGGAAGCGGAGGCGGTCGCGAAACTCCAGCACCCCAATATCGTCCAGATTTTCGACGTCGGCGAGTCCGAGGGGAACTCGTACATGTCGATGGAGTATGTCGAGGGGGGGACACTGGAGCGGTGGCAGTCGGGGAAACCGCAGAGCCCGCGGACGTCGGCGTCGATCATCGCCGTCATTGCCCGGGCGGTGCAACATGCACACGAGGCGGGTATCATCCACCGCGATCTCAAGCCGGCAAACATCCTGACGGCGAAGATTGATTCGAAGCGGTCGGGTTTGACGGATCCCTCGAGCAAGCTTCCGTTCGTGCCGAAAATCACGGATTTTGGGCTGGCCAAGCACCTCGATGGCGGCATGAGCCTGACGGCGACCGGGGTGGCGTGCGGGACCCCGAACTACATGCCCCCGGAACAGGTGCGGAAGGGGTCGGCCCCGCTGGGTCCGCCCGCGGATGTGTACGCCCTGGGGGGGATTCTGTACGAGTTGCTGTCGGGTCGGCCGCCGTTCTCCGGGTATTCGCCCGCGGAAATCATGACGCTGGTGCTGAGCACGGAGGCGGTCAACCTGCGATTTTTCCGGCCGGACTTGCCGGTGGATGTGACGCTGATCGTCGAGAAATGCCTGGAGAAGGACCCAGCCCGGCGGTATCCGACGGCGGCGGATCTGGCGGACGATCTGGAAAAGTTTGCGGCGGGGGAACCGATCTCGTCCCGGCCACCGGGGAAGATGGAACTCGCTCGACGGTGGGCGAAGAAGAATCGGGGAGTCGCTCTGACGCTTGCGGCCCTCGCGGTGCTGACGTTCCTACTTTCGATCGGATGTGCGGTTCTCCTTCTCGGAATTTCGCAGGCTCGTGCGGAGCGGGATGTCGCCCGGTCGGAGGCGGAGAAAACGCGGGCGGAACGGGATGCGGCCGAGGCGGCGATGGTCAAGGATGCGGCGGCCCACCGCGATTCGGAAGCGGAGAGCCGGCGGAAGCTCGAGCGATTCGCCGAGGCGACGGCCATCGTGGTCCGGGCATCGCAGCCAGTTCGCGGAAAATTGCAGGATGTCGAGAGGGATCTGACCGCGGCGATCGAGATCTTCCTCGAACTTCGCAAAGAATTCGGGAAGCAGGTGCCCGCGGGTTTCGAACTGGAACTGGGTGGTGCCTATTTCCTGCGGGCACAGATCCGGACAACTTTGGGATGGGAGAACCAGGCGGCGGAGGATTTCCACGCAGCGGCCCGGCTCGACCCGCGGTGGAAGAAGTAACATCGGGCGAGAGGGTACTTTCTGACGTCCGGGTGGGCGGGTATAGTCAAATCACGTCGAGTTCGCGTATCCAGTCGGTGCTGGTTGCGATTCCGGGAGTGCCATGTCCGCCACCCCGTTGCCGTCCGCACTTCGCGTCGATTTCGAGGCCCTGGCCCGTGAGGCCCGGCGAGCCCGGGTGGTGCGGGGGTGCGGGTACGCCGTGGTCGTGGTGGTTGGCTTCGCGACGGCTGCGATCACGGCGGACGCGGTGACCGAGCTTTCCGGAAGCGTCCGGGGGATCCTCCTGACGGTCTGGCTGCTTCTGGGGTGTCTCGTGGTGTGGCGGCTGGTCGCCCGGCCGGCCCGCGAACCGATCCGGGCGGCGGATGTGTCGGCCGTCGCCGATTCCCGGCGTGCCGTGGGATTCCTGGCGGCGACGGCGGCGGCTTCCCTGATTGTGCTGTCGCCGGTGTGCTTTGTCCGCGGCGGCGGGGAACGGGTCCGCCGTTTTCTCGCACCGTGGTACACCGCTCCGGTTCCCGAGCCAGGTTACCGTATCGTGGTTTCCTCCGGCGATCCGACCATCCGCCGTGGGGAACCGGTGACGCTTGCCGGCTACCTCGATCGCACGATTCCGGGCGTGCCACTGCCGACGTCGGCCACCCTCCTGGTTCGCGACAATGGGGCGGAGTCGCGGGTCGGGATGCACCCTGCTGCCCGTTCCGCGTTCCACACCACCCGACCGCCGGTTTCCGGAAGCTTCGAGTACGCCATCGAAGCGGGCGGCGTCGTCAGCGACTGGCACACCGTTGTGGCCGTGGACAGCGTCACCATCCAGGAAGGGACGACGATCGCTCTGGAACCGCCGGACTATGCGAGAGGGGTGCTCCAGCCGCGTGCCTTTGCCGGCTTCTCGGACTTCGACGGGCCGCAATACAGCCGGGCGACTGTGACCGTGAAACTGGCCCGGCCCGCCGTCTCGGCCCACCTGGAGTGGCGGCCGGGCGACGGCACTCCGATTCCCGCACCGTTTCCCGTCCGATTCCACGGCGATCGGCTCGTGGGAACTGGGGAACTGACTCTCCCCACGTCGGGATCCTTGAAGCTCGTCGTTGTCGGGGATCGCAACGTCCGCACCGAGTTCCCTGCCCAGGTTCGCATCACCTTCGACGAACCGCCAATTTTCGAGAAGATCGTCGGCCTCGGCAGTGCCCTCCGCGAAGCCCGGCCCGACGACAAGATCGGCATCGACCTCGCCATCCGCGATGACATTGCCGTCGGGTCGGTCCGGGTGGAATACCGCATCGGCGGCAGCGATTCCCCCGTCCACTCGGAGGCCATTTCCCTCAGCGGACTCGGCACCCCCCGGGCAGAGGGGTTGCACTTCTTCCCCCTGCGCGGTCGTGCCAAGGAGGGGGACTCGATCAGTCTCCGGGTGCGGGCCACCGACACGCGAGAAGTCGGCGACCTCCGCCCCCAGGAAGTGATCTACCCGGCAGTCGGTTGGGCCACCTTCAAGCTCACCTCCAGTGCAAAACCCCTCGCCGAGCAGGAGGTGACGGCCCTGCGAGAGGGTGTGCGGAACCGGCTCGATGCGGCGACCCGGCCCACAACCGAGGCCGCGACGGCGACCCAGGCCCTCGACAACGAGTCGACCGGCATCGAAATGCTCTCGCCGGACCACACCGTCCGGCTCCGTGTCATCCAGGAACGGGTGGGAAGCGCTCTGGAAATCCTCGATGAGTTGGCGGCGGAACTCGCGCTGCGTCCGGATCTCCGGCCGCTGAGCCAGGCCGTCCGGAACGTCGCGAACGGACCGCTTCGCCGGGCATCCACGACCCTCAAACGGGTCGGGTCAGAGGTCAACGCAGCCGACCGGAGTCGGTTCCTCGCCGCCGCCCTCGCTTCCCTCGACGCCGCCCGAGATGGGATCGACGATCTGTCCCGCCAGACCGACCGGGTCGCCCAGTCCCTCCTCGATTGCCGTCGGCTCGCATCCCTCGCCCACGACCAGCGGAATCTTCTGGAGAAACCGGGCACACCGGAGGAACTCGTCCGCCGGCAGACGGAGCTTCTCGCCCGGCTGCGAGAGATCCTTGCTGCAAGCCCCCCCCTGAGCCGGGCCACCGACACGGGCTCGGTCGACGATCTCCACCGGCTCGCGGCGCAAACCAAGTCGCTCGCGGATCGCCTCCGCCGGCTCGACCGGGCCGCCACCACCACGGAATCGGCCGCCCGACGCGAACTCTTCCAGGCGCTCACCGAGAAGCAGAAAATCCTCGCGAAGCAAGCCGCGAATCTCGCAGCCCGACTCGCGATTCCCGCCCGGATCGCCGAGGCCCCGCCGCCATCCGCAGCCCCCTTCGAGAAAGCGGCGGAGAACCTCGCCGCCGGATCGCCACTGGAAGGGCTCACCGAGCAGGAGAAAGGTGCGAGCGAACTCGATCGCCTCGCCGATGCCCTGAACGCCGCCGCCAAAGTGCGTCTCGACGAGAAGGAGGCGGTGAAGCAACTCGCCCGCTGGCAGGCCGACCTCCGCGTCCGATTCGCCGACGCGGTCAAGGCCAACCCGCTTCCCGCCGCCCAGATGAAGTTCCGCAAAAAGTTCCAGGCCGAGCAGACAGCGATCCGCGAATCCCTTCTCCGGCTCCGTTATCCCGACGGTGCTTCCCCCCTCGTCGCCGACCGGGCCGCCACCGATCGCAAACTCACCCGAGCCGTGTCGGCGATGACCACCAACGACGCGGCCACGACCCTCCAGGAAGCCGAGGAGGCGCTGACCGCACTCGCCGAGGCACTGCCCACCCGGGAGATGCGAATTCGCGAACTCCGGGCGGAAATTCCAGTCCTCCAACGCGATCTGGAAGTCGTCAACCGCATAGCCAACGAGATCTACAACAAGGCTGAGAGAACGAACCCGGATTCCCCGGCATTCCGGGCCCAACTGATTCGCAAACTGGCGACGCTCGCAGACGATCAGGAAGCCCTCTTGAAGAGAGTCGAATCCCTGGACGCTCCCGGTTTGGAGCATCGTCGAACCGCCCTGATCGCCGCCGCACGCCGGGCACACATCGACCTCAAGGAGGGTTTGCTGCTCGATTTTCCGATCTCGCAGGTGGAACTCCGCCGGCAGTTTCTCCGCCTCCGCTCGGCAGTGGAAGGAACGCTCCCCGTGGACGACCGGGCCTCGCAACTCGCCACCCTCGCCGGGGAAGTCGCCGCCGCGACATCACGACTCCCCGCCAACCCGACCGACGACGAACTCCGCCCGATACGGGCCAAGCACCACACCATCCTGCGTAGCATCGAAACCTTTCCCAACGCCGAGGCCCTGGAAGTCGTCCACGAAGCCCAGGCAGCCATCGCCGCCGCCGACCAGGCCCTGTACCGCAAGAACGTCGAGGACATGCAGAAAAAGGCCGCCGCTTCCGCCCAGATCCTCGGTCGGCTTGTCGATCGGCTGACGCTTGCGGAATCCGATCAGGCCCGTGTCGAGCGACTGGCGAAATCCCGGGCCGAGGCCACCGTCATCGCCAAAGCCGTCGGCCGCATCCCCTCTGCCACGGAAACCGCCGACGCCGTCCGCAAGGTCCGCTGCGACACCGAGGATCTCGAACACGCCCGCGCCGGAAACGCCCAGCAAGCCAAGCGAAAAGCCCTCGATGCCATGATCCGCCTTCGCAAGGCCACCAACCCCGAACGGGAGCCGATCCTCCAGCAAAACGCTGCTGACGCGCTCCGCGCACTCGCCGAGGAAATGAAGAAAAACGGCGACCGCTCCGAAGCTTCCCCACTTCCCCCCCGACTCGGTCTGGTGGAGGAACCACCCGGCAGTCGCCTCCCGACCCTCGCCGCCGCGGACGAAGCGAGAACCCTGGCCCAGCTCCAACGCGAACTCCGCGACGCGGTCTCGAAATCCCAGGTCGAGCTCGCCCGTGCCATCGCACCCGCCGAGAAAGACCCCCTCGCCGACCTGACCCGCGAGCAATCGGAGATCGCGGAATCGATCCCCCGGCCTGGCAAACAGTCTGCGGAACCGGAACTTCCCAAGTCCGTGACCGAGCTGCTGCCGCGAATCCGGGAAACCGCAGACCAGGCGGCCGCCGAGCTCCAGGCCGGCGGGATCGCCTCCGGCCTCGGCCACGCACGCTCCACCGAGCTGTATCTCCGGGAATTCGCCGAGCAAGCGGGCAAGCACCCCCTCGGAAAGGCGGCTCGAGAACTGGCCGATCGCCAACACCGCCTCCTCGACCAGCTCGCACCCCTCGCCAATGCCCCCGGCATCCCCGCTGCCCGCCAGGCCGCGGAGCTCGAAAAAATCCTCGCCGATTCTTCGAGTCTCGCCGACGAGCTCGATCGCGTCGTGACGGCACTGCGGCTCGCCAAGGCCAAGCCCGACCCCGCCGCCGAGATCCTGGAACGGGCTCAACTCGCGATCAAAAAAGGGCATCGGGCGCTGGACCGAAACTTCCGCGACCTCGACTCGGCGATCGAAGCTCGGCGTGTCGCGTTGGCCGCACTGATTGTGGCCGCCAGCGAGGCCGCCGCCGCGGTTCCCACTGGCCCCGGCACCCGGACCGACCCCGTCATCCGTGCTGCCGCCGACGATGCGCGAACGGCCGAATCCAAAATGCGCGAAGTGATCGGCCTCGCCGGTCGATCCCAGCCGACCCGCAAACCCGTGCAAGAAGCCGCCGACGCCCTCACCGCCGCCGCCAACCGCCTCCGGGAAATCGGCGAATCACCACCGACCCCGTGAAATCGAAGCAAAGGTTTCGATTCTCACACCTCCGCCGTCAGCCCCTGGGCCATGCGGATTTCGGTGCCGTGGTTGACGGTCCACGCCGTCTTGTGCGTCACCGCCTCGATCAGGCCGGCGGCGCTGGGGTGGCCGTTGCCGCTCTTCTTCACCCCCCCGAACGGCAGGTGCACCTCCGCACCGATGCACGGCAGGTTCGCGTAGCCCATGCCGTACTCGCACTCGTCCCGGAAGAAACGCATCCGGCGGTAGCTCTCGGTGATGACGCCCATGCTCAGGCCGAACTCGGTGTCGTTGTAGATGCGAACGGCTTCCTCGTCGGTGCGGAATGGGATCAGGGCGACGTGCGGGCCGAAGACTTCTTCGCGGACACACCGGACGCCGGGCTTCGCCTCGATGCGGTAGACGAACGGGTTGAGGAAACAGCCGGGGCCATCGCACTCGCCGCCATCGAGCAGGACCTCGGCCCCTTCCTTCGTCGCGATTTCGTTGTATTTCAGGACTTTTTCGACGGCCCCGCGGTGGATCACCGGGCCAGCGAAGTTTGTGGGGTCGAGCGGATCGCCGAACTTGAGGCGCTTCGCGGTCTCGGCGAACTCGTCGGCGTAGCGATCGATCAGGGATTCGTGAACGATGATCCGGCCGGCGGAAACGCAGCGTTGCCCGGTGGTTTTGAAGGCCGACAGGATCCCGGCCGAGATCGCCAGGTCGAATCGGGCATCCTCGCACACGATCACCGCGGATTTGCTCCCCATCTCGGCGGCGACGATGCGGTCCGGGAACTCGGCGGAGATCATCTGGATCTTTTTGCCGACCTCGTAGCTGCCGGTGAAAAGGACGACGTTGACGCTGGGGTTGCGGACGAGTTGCTCGCCGACGGCCCCGTCGCCGTGGATCAGGTTGATGACACCCGGTGGGAAGCCGGCCTCTTCGAAGAGTTCCACGATTTTCTGTCCGACGGCCGGCGTGTCCTCGCTCGGTTTGAAGACGGCGGTGTTCCCCTCCAGGATCGACGGCCCGAGCATCCACAGCGGCACCGCGAACGGGAAGTTCCACGGCGTGACGACCGCCACCACCCCCCAGGGTTTGCGGCGGACGAAGGTGTCCTTCTCCGGGATTTCCGAGGCGAGGACGTCCCCCATCGGCATGCGGGCGGATCCGAAGACGTATTGCACCATGTGCAAACCTTCGACCACCTCGGCCCGGCACTCGTTGATGTTCTTGCCGCACTCGCGGGCCATCAGCGTGGCGAGTCCCTCGATGTCGCGTTTGATCAATTGTGCGAGGCGGTCGAAGCACTCGGCCCGGAGGATTCGTGACTGCCGTTTCCACCCCGGGAATGCGGCCCGGGCGGCTCCGACGGCATCCGCAACTTCCCGGGGGCTGGCGTTGGGGAAGCGGCCGATCACGTCGTCAGGATTCGCCGGGCTGCGGCTGGCAAAGTCGTCCCGCGGCGGCAGCCAATCGCCGCCGATCACGAGCCGGCCGATGCAGGGTTCGCAGTGAGTTTCGGGGAGAGTCATGTCAAGCACGGCAGAACCTCCGGTGTCCGGGTCGCGCGAGGCGGGAGATCGGGAATTTCGAATCGGGAGCGAGTTACGGACGGGGCGAGTTCGATCCTTCCACAGACATTCTACCCACCGCGTCCATACGGGCGTCGGCCGCTCCCCGACCGGGAGTATAATGCGGAAGTCGCCCCGTTCCCCCGGAAAAACCTGGAATGCCCCGAGAGATTGCGATTGCTGTCGGACGCGAATCGTGGACGGTTTCCGTCCCGGAGGAGAAGCTTGTGGAGCTTCGCCGGACGGAAGAAGTCGGGTCGGCATCGCCGGCGTCGCCCCGGGAACTGGTGGCCTCCGCGATGGCGTCGCCGGTCGGTCTGGAAGTGCCGATCCACCACGCATTCACGCCCGAGGATCGGGTTGCGCTGGTGCTCGACGAGTCGCTTCCCCGTGTCGCGGAGCTTCTGGCCGGGGTGGTCGCGCACCTGACGCTCGGGGGAATTGCGGCATCGCAGATCACGGTGGTGACGCCGCCGGGCGGGAACGGAGCGTGGGTGGAAGATCTTCCGGACGAGTTCGCGGATGTGACGCTCGAAGCCCACGACCCCGCGGATCGGAAGCGGCTTGGCTACGTGGCGACGACCAAGGAGGGTCGGCGGGTCTACCTCAACCGGACGCTCGTGGAAGCGGATGCGATCGTGGTGCTCGCCGGTCGCGGCTACGACCCCGTTCTCGGGTACACCGGCGCGGAGTCAGCCCTGTTTCCGATCCTTTCGGACACCGAAACGCGGACGGGAACCCAGCCGGCTGCGACCGCCGCGGCCACGGTCTCCACGGAACTTCCCGAAACCGGTGCGAGCAACCCGGAGGCGACGGAAGTGGCGTGGCTCCTGGGGACGCCGATCTACGTCTCGGTGATCGAGGGCCCGGGAAACACGGTGGCCGAGGTGGTGGCGGGGTTGCCGGCGTCGACGGCGGAAGCGGCCCGACGGCAGGATGCGCGCTGGCGGTTCGCCGTTTCCCAGGCCGCGGATCTGGTCGTCGCAGCGGTGGCCGGCGATCCGGACTCGACCCGCTTCCTCGACCTCGCCAAGGCGGCGATGACTGCGGCACGGGTCGTCGCCCCGCACGGCCGGGTTGCCATCCTGTCCACCGCCGCCCCGGAACTCGAAGACGGGGCGACAATGCTTCGGGGAATCGACGATCCGACTCGGGCGGCGAAGAAACTCGCGAAGAAGAACCCGCCCGATCTCGTGGCCGCCACGCTGTGGGCATTCGCAGCCGGGCAAGCCAGCCTGTTCTTGGCCAGCGGTTGGGAAGAGGACATCGTCGAGGAACTGTTCGCAACCCCTTTGGAATCCGCGGGCGAACTCCAGCGACTCATCGACGCCGCCCGAAATGTCCTCGTCATCCCGGACGCCAACAAGAGCCTCGTCGCGGTGGTCTAACCGTTTCCGGTCCGAAGTGGACTTGGTTCGCCTGACCCGGTTTGCCCGACTCGTTAGCGAGGCCGCATTGGCCGAGCCTGGATACGGAGTCGGGCGGAGTCACCGCAATTGCAGGGCGAGGTCGTAGATTTCGTCGATGTCGAGGATCGCGTCGTTGCGGGTGAAGAGGTGCTCGATCGCGGCGCGGTGGACCTTCATTTTGGTCCCGCCGACGCCGAGGGCTCCGTAGCAGAAATCGCCGTCGCGTTCGACGCCCTTGTCGCCGAGTTCGATTCCCTCGATGCCGGCCGGGGGGACGCCGTTGAGGTCGATGGCGACGCGGAGGGACTCGGCGGCGAGGCGGAGTTTCTTCGGCAAGAGCAGTGCCCCGGGTGCCCCGGCCGCGATGACGAGTTCGCGCTCGTCGAGGGCCCGCGGGCCGTCGGAGGACGAGGCGACTGCGATCGATTCGAGATTCGCCCCCGGAACGGCCGCGCGAATCGCCTGGCAGACCGCCTCTGCACGGTCCTTCTGCCGACTGCCGATCCGGACGTGTCCGCCGTGCCGGGCGAGAAGGCGGGCGACTCGCTGGCCGACCGGCCCGGTCCCCCCAAGAACCAGGGACTTCACCGAGTCCAGATTGACGTGCCGACCCGCGGCTCGAACGGCGGCAGCAGCGGTCGTGTTCGCACCGTTGGAATCCAGCATCACCGACACGCTCAGCCCGTATTTCGGTAGCAGATGCTTCCGCACCTCTGCGAGCACCGCTTCCCCTGCGGCGACATCCGAACCACCAACGAAGATCGCCGTCCGTTGCAGGTCCTTCGAACCCCGGGTGAAGATGCAGCCGTGCACGAGGGGCATCACCGTGTCCGGTTTCACCCCGCCGTAACTGAAGATGTGCTGCACCCCGGCATCGACGGCCACCACGCGGTCGAAGGTGCTCGGGAACGGGTCGGTGTCGAGCTGGACGAGAATCGTGGGTTTCTCGGACATGGCAGAACCCGGGAAGAGGCCGAGAGGGGTCGGGAAAGGAAACCGCGGAACCCGGCAGCGTGGCCGAGCTCCGCGTTCGGGTTGTCAGGCGGCCGGGAAAGCGGTCACTTGCCTTCCGCGAATTCCTTCAACTCGAGCTGAGACTCGTTCCCGCCGATGCTGTAGGTCAGCTTCACGACCCCCTTGTTGGGGACGAACCAGTACTTCACGGATGCCTTGGAACCGGCGATGTCGAAGTCTGGGCCTTCGACGTAGATGGCGTTGTCGAACTCGCCGGCCGGAACCTTGATCTTTTCCTTGTCCGACTTGATGGTGAAGGTTCCCTTGATGCTCTGGGAAGCGATCGAGGAGGAAACATCCCACTTGGTGCCGGCGGCGGCGGGTTTGCCGTCCTTCAATTCGAGGATCTTGACGGCGGGCTTCACTTCGCTGTTGTTGATCTTGGTGCGGTAGACGCCGTCCGCTTTGACGGAGATGACCTCGGAGGCGACGGCCTTGTTGTTGACGATGGTCTCGAGCTTGGCCCCGTCCGGCGTGACCTCGGTCACCTTCACTTCAATGGTGTTTTCCCCGACCTTGTACACCCACTTCGTGTCCTTTTTCAGGGGGTAGTACTCGGAGGTTTGTGCGGCGAGAGTGGAGGTCGCCACCAGCACCACGAACATTCCGACCGTAGCCCGCACCGTCCGCCGCATGATCGTCTCCTTCGGAAGATTGAACCGGATCCCGGCCCGCCGGCCGATGGGGAAAATATACGGACCCGATCTTCGATGCACAGACAACAGCGATTCGGGGCGAGGCTTTTCCGGCCTTTTCCTGGATCGTACGGTCGTGCGAATTCCGGATCTGTCCGAGCGAGCAAACCCTCGTCAACCCTTGACCTGCCGGGAAGAATGGCCTGAGAGCTGGCGAGCGACCCGGAAACGGCGACGCCGGTGGCGGGTCTGGGCAGCGAAATTCCCCAGGTGTCCCAGGGAAAGTGCGGATTCGAAGGTTCGGATCGATCGTGAGGGTTTTCTCACTGAGCTCCGAGCTGGAAGAGATGGGATTGGCCCTGGTTTGGTGCAAGCGATCCGCCAGAACTCCTTTCCCTTGTGGGTGATCGGTGCATTTTAGGCTCGGATTGGTCCCTCTATGCCGGGGGCACTCATAATTCCGTTGGTATGGCGCAACTTCCGCACCAGTCCGGAGTTTTCGCGGTTCCCTCCTCCGTAGCCGATGCGTTCGTGGCATAGAATTGGGAAGCTCTACGAGTACGACTGGCGCACAACGGAGGGTCGCGACATGCTGGTTCTCAGTCGCAAACTCGGCGAAAAGATCTTCATCGGCGAGAATATCTGTATCACCGTCGTGGACATCGACCGCGGCAAGATTCGCCTCGGAATCGAGGCCCCGCGGGATGTTCCGATTTATCGGCAGGAGCTTCTGCCGCTCAACGGGCCGGCCCGACCGGATCAGCCCGCGACGAAGCCGGCCGCAGCCTCTTGATGGTCGCGGTTCGCCGGGAGCAGTGCTCGCGCGTGTGCCAGTCGCGTTTCCCCTCTCCTGGCGAACCGTCCGATTCCCACGGTCCTCACGACCGCCTGTGCCGTTGAGTTCCGCTCGCCTTTTCCCTGATTCGCTTCCGTCTGCACCATTTCCGCTCTATGCTGTGGCAGCGGCGTTGCCCCGCCCACCCTGCCGCGCGATTCCCATCGATTTCCACATCGGAGGGGCCGGAAATGGCAAGCCTGAAAGAAATCAACACGTGGAAAGCCGAGGGTCGGGCCGAGGGAATGGCGGAGGGAATGCACCTCGGAATGCTCGAAGCTCGCCGAAACGACCTGATGAAAATCATCCGCCTGAAGTTTCCGGATTACCCCTTCGACCTCCCCACGACGATCCGCGGCATGAAGGACCTCGACCAGCTCGGCCGCTGGCTGGAGGCGTGCGTCCTCGCCCCATCCATCGAAATGTTCCGAATCATGGCCCAGGATGCCGACCAGCGAGCCGCCGCAACCCGGCCGTCCTGAACTTCATTTTTGGGGGAACTTTCCGATAGGAAACGGGGGGTCATGCATCGGATCACATTTGATTCGCCCTACACGTTCGGCGATCGCGTGCTGTTCAAAACGACAGATCATCGAGGATCAGGCGAAGGCTGGGTCATGGACATCATCGTTGGGTATGACCAGTCCGTCTACTTCGTCATCAAAGACGACGAGGGGGATCTTCACTACGGAATCTATCCTGACGAAATGACGGCTGTTCATCACCCTCCTTCGCAGACCTGAAAACACCTCGTCTACTTCGCCATCTCGTGCAGCCACTTCGAAATGATCGCGAAGTAGTAGACCCCGCCGACGTTGGACGCCTCGCCGGGCTTGCTTCCAAACCCGCCGTCCTGGTTGCGGCAACTCAACAGAAACTTCCGCACGCCCTCGGGATCTGCGGGCTTTGACTTCGCCAGCATCAACGCTCGCATCACGCGGTACGTCGTTTCCGCGTCGGAATCACCCTCCTGCGGCGGACCGTGGCCCCAACCCCCGTCTTTCCGCTGGCTCTTGCGGATGTTCTCGATGAGCGGATCGAGCGTTTTCGCGTCCAGCTTCCCCCCGAGTCGGAGGACGGTCGCGATTCCGGATGCGGATTGGCGGGCGACCCCGGAAGACTCGTCTTTCCCGGCAACCCGCCAGGGGTCGAGATCGAAGGGGCAATCCTTGACGCCCCACGCTTCGACGGCGGCCGCCGCGATTCGCTTGTCCTCGAAGGTGACGGGGGACTTCGCGAGGAAGTCCATCGCCTTGCGGAACTTCTCCTTCTCGATGCCAAGTTCGACGCAGCCCATGACGCCGACGGCCGTGGAGAAGACGGTCGGTTTCCCGCCGGGGGTGTCGGCGAATCCGCCGGTGGACGGGTCGTAGCAGGCGAGCAGGAATTTCGCGTGTTTCTGGGGTTCTGGAACTTCCCCGCCGAGATACTTGATCGCCCGGAGGGCAGCCGAGGTCCCGCGAGCGCTCGGGGATTTGGCCACCGGCGCACCCCGGAACCCGCCGTCCTTCTCGGCGAGATCCAGCACAAACTTCAATGCCGCCGCCCGGGTCTGCTTCGCATCCTGGGCCGACGCCACGGTCGGCAACCCGACGACAAGCACGACCCCGAGCCAGCCGGAAACCAGACGCATGGCGGTTCTCCCACGTGGGACTTCTGGATGTCGCAATTCCTGTCGGAAACTCGGCGATTTTTGCCTGCACGCTTCTTTCCCGGGCGTCAGGGGTTGGCACCCTCGAGTTTGAGCACGGCTTCCCGGGTTTTCGCCTCGATTCCCCGGACGGTCTCGGCGACGGATTTCAATTCCTGCAGCACGGCCCGGTCGGAATCGCTGGTGCCGTCGAGAAGGTCGGCCTGCTCCTTGAGTCGGACGTAGGCGGGGTCGATGGAGGCGAGGAGTGCGCGGAGGCCGAGGCGGTCGCCTTCGCGAACCAGGACGGTGGCGGCGGCGGAAAGTTTCGGGGCCGCCTCCTTGTACTCCGCGACCGTGCTCGCCTTCCGCCAGACATCCGTGACCACCGAGCGAGCTTGCTTGATCTCCTCCGATTTGGGCTCCCACTCTTTCGCGAGTTTCTCCTTCTGCGTCTTCGCATCCTCGGATTTGGTCAGCTCGAAAAGGCGGTCGTACAGGTCGAGTGCCTGCGGAATCTCGCCGAGTTCGATGTGCTGGCGGATGTCGCGGGTGAGTTCCTTGGCGCGGAATTCCTTCTCGAAGCGGACGGGATCCTCCGCCTTCGCGATCTGGATTTTGAGGTCCTCGATGCGGTCACGGAGAGTAGGGAGTGCTCCGCGGATGATCTGGAGCTGGCCGGCGGCGGAGGCGAGGAGGGCAGCGGCCATCGCGTCGGAGGCGTGCGGTCCCTCACGAAGCTGTCCGAGTTCCTGGGTGAGGTCGCGGTCGGCGGCCTCGGTTGCGGTCAGGCCGGTGGTTGCGCGTTCCAGAGCCAGCTTGTGCTGGCCCTTCTGGATCTGCACGCGGAGGGCGTCGAAGAGGGCCGCCTGGGTGTTGCGTGCCTCTATGACCCGGCCACGGAAGTCGTCGCAGTCGCGCTCGAACTTCGCTCTGGCTGCCTGTGTTTCGTCGACCTCGAAGCGGATCACGATCGGGTCGGGGCCGAGGATGGGGGTGGGGAAGCGTTCCTCGCGGGCGGAGCCGAGACCGACGGTGATGCAGGCGATGTGGCGCATCGGCTTCGCGGTGCGGTAGACGCCATCCCGGGATTCGACGGCATCGCGGGGATCCGGCCGACGGCTGTAGTCGAGGTCGTTGGCCCATACCCGGATCAGCGCACCGGTCGGCGGCGGGTTCCCGGACTTGTCCACCACGCGAATCTGCACCGGCGTTTCCGTCGTCGCCAGTCGCAAGCACCGGTACCCGATCGTTTCCCGACCCAGCGGAAGCGGGTTGACCACCAGTGGGTTGTACACCTTGCACTCGCATTCCCCGTCGCGGATCGACGAGGTGACCTTGAGGACGGCGAACCGCCAGGGCTGGCCGGTCCGGATCGGCGGCGGTTTCGGGGCCCCTTTCTCCGTCGGCAGCGGGGCCGGCGTCTCCCGGATCATCGACACCGCGAAAATGTCGCCGGGCTGCACGAACTTCTCGAAACCGGGGAGCTTTCCCGCCCGGAACCGGACGCGGGCGGTCCCCTCCTTGGGGTCGGAGGAGATGACGGTGCCTGTGGGCCCGAAGTCGCGGGCGATCGCGATGCCGGCGACCCGCCCCACCGTGTCCGCGGTCGCTGTCTCCTTCGAGCGGAGCACGGGGGATACGAGCCCGGTGGAACCATCGTGCTGCCGGGCCTCGATGTGGAAGCCGGTGTCGCGGACCTCGACGCGGAGGAAGTGCGTCTTGACCCCGGACAGTTTGCGAAACTCCGGGGATTCCAGGGCTTCCCACTCCTTCTCCGCGAACGCCTTCCAGAGCGGATCCCACTTTTTCTGCGGAATCGCCGCGAGGTCGAGGACCTCCACCTGTGCGAGTTCGCCGACGGTTGGCCCGAGGGCGGATTTGACATCGCGGACGATCTGGTTCCGGAACGCGGGGGTCACCAGCGGATGCGTCGGGGTCTGCAGCACAACCCGCCAGGTGTACGGGACGGTCGGCTCCGCGTCGATCTTGCTCTTGGGGGCGGCGACGGCGGCGAGGGCCAGCGTCAGGACGGCGGCGGTCATGGCGTCGGTTTCCGGGGAATCGGGGGCTTCCGGGGACGCGGAGGAAGCGGCTTCCGGGGCGGGGCAGGCGACTTCCGGGCGGGGTCCGGCTTCCCGGATGTCGGGGGTTTCCCGGAAGAGATCGGCCTCCGGGAAATTGTACCCGCACCCGGCCCGGTTCGCTGCAGCAGGATCGCGTGCTCGGCCCGGGGGCGATGCCGGAACGCCGCCGACGTCGGGCTGTGGAAGTGCGGCCGATCTTGCGACGCGCACGCGATTGGCGAGAATCCGTGGCTCTTCCCCACCTCCGCGACGATCTCGTCTGCCCGGAGTGCGACGGTTCCTACTGCGGAGTCCGCCATCACGAGCACCAGGGAACCGCCGGTGGGCAGCACCCGGGCCGCGGCGGTGAGGAAACGACCAAGTTCCCCGGCCCAGGTTGCGGTCGCTTCCTTCGCGGGAATCTTGCGGTACGCCGAGCGGGCACCGAGTTCCCCCCGGGCCAGATCCGTCGATTCCAGACCCAGCCAGCGCAGCCGGAGCGCGTGGTGGGCCACGTAGTCGTACGTGGCCGCGTACGGCGGCGAGGTCACGATCACGTCGAGTTTCCCCGCCGGCAGCGACTCCAACCGCGTCGCATCGTCGACCGCCACAACCGGACGTGCCGTCCGCGGTGGAAGCAGGCGTGAGAACTCACCGAGCCGACGGGCCAGATCCTCCGTCTTTTGCAGAAACAGCTTCGCCGCGAACCCGGCCGCCGTCCGCCGCCGCGTCACCGCTTCCGACGTGTCGGCCCGCTTCCCCGACAGTTTCACGAGAACCGCGGAGAGAACCAGGGACAGGTCGTACCGGAGTGGCTCCTCTGCCAGGGACTCGATGTGCGACCGCAACGAGTCGAGTTCCAGCAGCACGTGCGGCTCGAAGAGAGCGACATCCTCCGGGGGAAACCGCCGAGTCGCGCCGGCCTTGGCCTTCCGGCGATCGTGCGCGAACTGCACCGCATCCTGGGCGAGACCGACGAGCCGTTCCAGTTCCGCCTCGTCGCGGGGTCGCGTCTTGCACCGGGTCAGCCGCACCGCGAGCGGGTTGAGGTCGGTGCCAAGTGGGGATCGTCCGAGAATCATCCCCTCGACGAGGACGGTTCCGGACCCGCAGAACGGGTCGAGGACGCGACCACCAGGGGGCACAAACGCCTGCACCAGGCGGGCCGCGGTTCCCGGGTGCAACCGGGCGGGGTAGGTGTGGAACCCGTGGACATGGGCGCGAATCCCTTCCTCGTCATCGCCACCGGAAGGGGGAACTTCGAGGGCGTGCGCGAGTTGGCGAGCCGCAACCGCATCGCCGACCGTGCGGACCGCCCCGCCGACATGCGATAGTGCCCGGCGATCGCGGTCGAGCTCCATCAAGGGACTCCCTAACTCGCCGACGAAACCTTGACGGCCGGGGTGTAGAGCGGCAGCGAACTCGGCGTCGCGATCAACGACACGCCCAGCGATTGCATCACCGATTTGCGAATCGTCTCGCAGATCGTCGAGAGTGCCAGGTCGTCGGCGTCCCGGCCAAACGGTTCCTCCACATCCTCCGCCGTCAACTCGACCCCGAGCAGGAAGTAGGTCAGGATCGCGACCACGATTCCGGTGAAGAAACCGATCTGCTCGGCGATCAGCCATGGGGCCGTCACGAGGTACAAAACCAGCCCGTGCCGCACCAGGGACCGGTAGGATTTGGGTGCCGGCGTCGACTTGATCCGCTCGCACGCCCCGCAAATATCCATGAACGCCCTGCCGTGCGGGTCCAGAATCAGCAGGTCGAAGTCGGTGATTCGCCCGGCTCGTCGCCACGCCTGGAAGGTTCCAAGCACTTCCCCCGCGATGTGGTTGGGCACGTGCACCGGTCGATGGCGGTCGTCCTCGAACCCGGGGACATCCTGCAGAGTGCCGGCCCCGCGGAGGTGGTTCTTCAAGGCGACCGCGAACCCGGCCACCAGCCTCCCAATCAGGCCACGCTCTTCCTGCGTCAGCCCCGGAATCGCACGAATCTTGAGGCAGAGATTCCGGCTATCGTTGACGAGTTGCCCCCAAAGTTTCCGCCCTTCCCACCACCGATCGTATGCCGCCGAGTTCCGGAACGACAGCAAGATGCTCAGCACCAGCCCGTTGAGGATCGTGAACGCATTCCCGATCGACGGGGTCGGAATGTCGATTCCCGGAATGTTCACGATGACGACGACCACAGAAGAATACGCGATCATCACCAGCGTGCAGATATCGAGCCGCCGCCAGATGGGGAGGACCGGCCAGATCGCCTCCCGCAACTTCGAAAAAGAGTTCATGGGGGACTACGCCTCGACATTCCCGGCGAGCATTCCGGTGACAATTTCGCTCGTGGCGATGAGAAGTGCGAGGTTGTCGAACGAAACCTCGTCAGTCGGGGGGTGCGCGAGGCGAATCGCCACGTTGGCTTCCTCCACCAGAGGCAGCTTCACCCGGCCCGTCGACAGGTTGTAGACACCGTAGACCACATCGAGTTTCGGCCCGATCTTGGAAGCGAACTGCTGCTTGAGCGTCGCCGCCGTCAGTGCTGCGTTGATGGCCACCGAGGTTTCGATCATCGCCCGCTGGTACCCCGGTTGCTTCCGCACATCCGCTCCATGCCCGTGCTCCATCGCTCGGTCGGCCGTCCGAACTGCGACCAGAATCCGATCCACCACCGCTCGCAATGCATGCGTCGTCGCGACTTGCAGGTACTTCGTGGGGTGCAAGAACGCTTCCACCGCTGCCGACACCGCGCCGCAGTTGCTGTGCCCCAGAACCACAAGCAACTTGATCGAACTCCCCATATTCGCGACCGCGTAATCCAGCGAACCCAGGCATTCGCTGCCGAGCACGTTCCCCGCCACGCGGACCACGAAGAGGTTGTTGCTCGACTGACCCAGGACCATCTCCGTCGGCACTCGAGCATCAGAGCACCCCAGAACCGCCGCGAATGGCTGCTGCTTCGGAGCCATTCCCCCGTACCGGATCGACCCCAGTGCCCCGACCTCGAATTGAAGCTGGAGAATCCCGGAAGCGGGATCGACGTCAGCCAGTTGCTTCGCGAAGGACCGGTTGCCGTCCTCCAACCGACTGATCGCCTCGGCGGCGTCAGCTGGCGGCCCAGAGTAGGTCGAGAGTCGGGGGGTGGTCATCAACGAGGGGGGATCGGGGATCATGGCGGAAACCTCGGAACTGGGGCCATTCCGCCCCACGGGCTCACCCTCCCATCTGTACCGAATCCCCGAGCCGAGGCAAATCCTCGATCGCGGACAGACCGAACAATTCCAGGAACCGTGCGGTCGTTCCATACCCCGACGGTGTTTCCCCGACCGCCCGCCGGGTCACCGCGACCAGCCCAAGCCGCACGAGTTGTCGCAGAATCCCCGCAGAATCCGCACCCCGCAACGCATCGACATCCACCTTCGCGATCGGCTGGCGGTACGCTACCAGGCTCAGCACATCGAGGGCGGGCTGCGTCAGCCGGGTTTCCCGCGGCCCTCCGAAGATCCGTTCCCGCACTCCGCGAAACGCCGGCCGAATCGCGAGAATGTAACCACCGTCCCGGGGGACGATGGAATACGGCCGATTCTGCGAGCGGTACTTCCGGTTGAGGAACTCGAGGGCGGATCGGAACACGTCCCCGGTCAGCCCCCGCACCGCCTCGCCGGCTCTCTCCGCGGTCAGCGGTAACCCTCCCGCGAATAGCATCGCCTCCACAATCCGCTCCGTCGGCGGCGGTGTCTCGGCGATCGGGACGGTCGACGGAAACGGGTTGGATCGCAGATCCGGAGGCGGAACCGGTGCCGGCTCGGACTGTGCTGCGACTTCCGCCCCGACTTCCTCGAATTCCCCATCGAGCGGCGGCTCCGCGTCGAGTTGCCACTCCCCGGCAAGGTTGGCCACGTTCCACAACGCGAGCCGGGGCGGAGCATCGGGATCGGCAGAATCCTCAGGCATCACGCTAGTTTATCGCGACCCCACCAGCGGATTCACCTGGGAATTCCGGGGCCGGCTCGCTTCGACTTTCCGCGTACGTCGGAAGTTCGGGCGAGAGGCCACGAAGCCAGCGGCGAACGCAACTGCCACCAGACCCGCCACTGCTTGCCCCGCGTACTCCTCTGCCCGACGGTCGTTGACACGTCGAATCCGCTCGGAATGCTTGCGGTGCCCCAGAGACGAACCGTCCCGTGGCATCGCCAAACCGCACACTACACCCGCCATCACCACGATGAGCATTTTGAGTCGCATGACCTTTCCCTCCCGAATCCGGGCTCACTCAAATGAGGGCCGGATTCGCGGGGCGGTTCGCGCGACTCGAATCATTCCCGGAATCCGTCGCTCCGGAACGTCTGCGGATTCCCTCGGAATCGGGGATGGAGAACTTCGCGAAGCGAGAACTAAACCCGGCTCCGGTCGCCGTAGAATAGGAAGGCTCGATCCCCCGGCGGAGCAACGCGATGATCCACTTCGAAGGAACCGAATCGTTCCCGCATCCCCCGGCGGTGGTGCAGGCACAACTCGGCGATGCCGGCTGGGTGGCGCGGTGTGTCCCCGATGCAGAGGTCACCCACGCGGAGGCGGACCGCTCGGCGTGGAAGGTCAAGCCGAAACTCGCGTTCGTGGCAGGCACCCTCGACACCGAAGCCACCATCACCAGCCGCTCGGACAACGCCGTCCGCTACCGCATCACCGGGAAGGGCGTCGGCGCGAGCAGCACCGTCGACGCCGCCCTGACCTTCCGACCCACCGACGACGGCGGCACCGCCATCGACTGGACCGGGGACATCACGGAACTTTCCGGGCTGTTGAAGATGGTTCCGAAGGGCCTGATCCAGTCCGCCGCGTCGAAGGTGATCGCGGACGTATGGACGGCCGTGCGGGGGAAGCTGGGGTAAAACACGCCGGGCCGCCAGCAGTTTCCCGCGGCGGCCCGGCGTTCCCCCGTCACCCTCTCCCCCGAGAGGCTTTCGCGTTACCGGTCGAAGGTGCTGTCACCGAGTCCGGTGTTGAATTTGAGGCCGACGAAGCTCTGCACTTCGATCGGTTCCCCGCCCGCCGGGCCGCCCATCTTGGGCTGGTCGTACGCCTCGTAGCGGATCGGGAGCCGGGTTTCTTTGTCGATGTAGAGCACATGCCGGTAGGCATAGCGGGCGTTGTGAGCCCGTTCGGCGAAGATTTCGTACCGGGTGCAATCCCGGCCGGCGTAGGTGTACTCGGCGACCAGGATCTGCACCGGGTTGTTGAGCCGCTTCTCAACGGCGACGGCCTTCTCCACCCGATCCATCACCGCGAGCAGGCCTGTGTCGGTGGCCGAGTGCCGGGTGTCCGCCAAAACCTTGGCGTCGGAAACCGGCAGCGTGTTGTAGGTCCACTTCCCGGCTTCCTTGAGCTTCACCTTGTGCCCGCGGTTCGCCATGTACACGGTTTCCCGGCCGAAATAATCCTTCGGAGCCATCACGCGAACCGAGACGCACAGCGGGTTCGTCCGCACGCGGAGTTCGCACGTCTGTTCCGGGACCAGCTTGCTGGACACCTTCTCGAGGCGGATGTAGTGGCAGGTGTAGTCGCGGACCTTACCGTACGCTGACTTCGCCTCGGCGAGCATCGTCGGGAACGCATCCACCGGGTGCGATGCACTCGTCTGCACGATCTTGCTGACGACCGGAACGTCCGGCACCATCCGGGGCATCGGAGCGACTGCGATCGGCGTGGGCTTGGGAGCTTCGACCAACCGCGGGGCCGGCAGGATTTCCGGCTCGATCTCGACCTCGATGGTCTGAGCCGGCGGGATCATCGGCGGGACGGCCGGCTTTTCTTCCACCGGCGGAACCGGAACGGGTGCTGGCACTGGAACGGGGACCGGGGCCGGAATCGGGGCCGGAACCGGTTGCGGCGAGATCGGCAGCGGGACGGGTGTGGGAGCCGGCAACGGCGCGACGACCGGCGGCGGAGCCTCGACCATCGGTTCCATCGGAGCCGGGATCGGCGTCGGAGTCACGGGAAATTCGGGAACCGGGGCGGGTGTCGGAATCGCCGGCACGACCGGAACCACGGGGACCGGCGCTGCCATGGGGACCGGCACGACCGGGACCGGATCGGCACCCTTCGCACCCACTACGACCCCCACCACCCCGGCCGCGACCCCGGCCAGGCAAGCCGCATCCCGAATCGTCGAACGCAGCGACATGTTCTTCTCCCCTGTGGTTCCCATTCCCAACCTCGAGACGGGGCAATACCCACCCTCGCGGCGGAAAACCAGGGGAAGTTTCGGAGTGGCGAAAGAGCAGGCAGGATCCGGACTTCTCGGGGAAATTGGCAGCCTTGCACCTTTTCGACCGTCAGTTACCGACCCTCTCGAAGCGAGGTCAGCACCTCACAATCTCGCCGGTTGGCCTTGAAGATGTTGACGCCATCCTTGGTGACCTGGCTGCCGCGTGCGTCGACCCACCGCAGTTTCGGGTGCTCGCTCAACTTGATCAGCCCCACGTCGCCGACGGCCGTGTCCGCGATCGAAATCCGCTCCAGGGCCGGCATCTTCCGGGTCACCTCCACGCCGCGGTCGGTCACTTTTGTCCCGCGAAGATCCAGGTACCGGGTGCCCGTACGCGTCTCGAGGGCGAGGATTCCTTGGTCGCTCACCAGGGGCGAGTTGATGACTCCCAGCCGAAGCTTCGCCATCGCGGGGTCCGATTTCAGGCGGAGAAGGTCGGTGTCGGTCCACGAATCCGGGGGGAAGAAGAACTTGCGATCTTCCGGGGTGAGATCGAGAAACTTCCCTTTCTCGAAGAGGAGCAGGGTGACCGGAATCGGGCCGGCCGGCACAGTGGTGGTGTTGCGGAGTGTTTCCTTGTGCCCCGCGATGCGGAAGGCGTATCCCCGTCGGACCGCCCAGTCGGCCAGGGCCCGGCCATCCGGAGACGGTTGGACCAGGGGCGGCGGTTCCCCCACCGTCGCGGGCGGGGGCTCAGAACTCGAGGTGGGGCTGGCCGGTCGTTCGAGCGTGAGGGCGGCGTAAACCACCCCGGCCGCCGCCACCGCAAACATCAGCCCCAGCACCGGACCCCACGCGAACGGCCGACGACGCGGTCGCGAACTCGTCGGGTCGAGAGCACCCCACCCTTCCCGCGAACGGATCTGCGATTTCTCCGACGAGGCCGCTTCCCCGTTCGCAACTCCGGGTACCGCGAGAGCCAGGGACGGGGTGGTTGCCGGCAGCTGGAGGGGAAGCGTGTCGGTTGGCGCTCGACGCGGGGGCTGAAGGGCGTCCGCCAGGTCCTGAGCGGTCGCGTACCGGCCGGCCGCATCCTTTGACAGCAGCCGACTCAGCACCGCCACCAGGGAATCCGGAATGTCCGGCCGGAGGTCTCGAATCGGTGCCGGTTCTTCCGTCACGACCCGAGTCAGGGTCTCGACGGCATTCTTGCCCAGGAACGGCGACTTGCCAGTGAGAAGGTGGTACGCCACCGCCCCGAGGCTGAAGAGGTCTGTCCGGCAGTCGACCGGTAGCCCGCGTGCCTGCTCCGGGGCCATGTACGCCGGCGTACCGAGAACGGTGCCCGCCCGGGTCAGGTTCGTGTCGGCTTGCGGATCGCGGGCGAGTCCGAAATCGAGGACCTTGACCCGACCGGATGGAACCTGCAGCCAGAGGTTGGAGGGCTTGATGTCGCGGTGGACAAGCCCTGGGAGGTGGGCCGCCGCCAGGCCCAGCGCCGCCTCGCGGATGATCCGGATCACCTCCGGGATCGGCATGGTTTCCCCGGACTTGATGCGATCCTCGACCGACATCCCGGCGAGGTATTCCATCGCGATGTACGGGACCCCGTTGTCCTCGCCGACCTGGTAGACCTCGACAACGTAGGGGCTGCGAATCTTGGCCATGGCCCGGCCCTCGCGCAAGAACCGCTCGCGGGTGATCGGGTTTGACGCCGCCTTGGGAAGCATCACTTTTACCGCCGCGTCCCGACCGAGGGCATCATCCGTTCCCAGATACACAACCCCCATCCCCCCCTCGCCGAGCCGGCGGAGAATGCGGTAGGAACCGATTCTGCTCGGCAGCGAATTGGCGGTCGCGGTCCGTGCAACGGAGGAACGCGGCGCGTCGGCCATCGACACTTTCCTCCTGCGGAATCGGCAGATCCCGTTGGATTGGAATTTCTCGGAAGAAAGTCATCATACCCTGACCCGGTCCGCGTCGCCACCGTGCCAAACTTGGATAGAACACCTCCCATCGCGCACCCTGGCAGGATTTCCCATGCCCAATTCTCTCGGCTTCGCGCTCGTCGGCTGCGGGATGATCGCCCGTTTCCACGCGAAGGCGATCCTCGAAATCCCCGGCGCCCGCGTCGCCGCACTCGTCAGCCGCACCCCGGCCAACGCGAACAACCTCATCGCGGAGACGGGAATCGAGCCCTGCCCGATCTTCGCCACCGTCGAGGAAGCGCTCGCCGCACCCGGTGTCGATGCCGTCGTCATCACGACGCCGTCCGGGGCACACCTGGAACCCGCCGTCGTCGCCGCCGCGGCCGGGAAACACGTGGTCGTCGAGAAGCCCCTCGAAATCACGGCCGAGCGGTGCGATCGCATCATCGACGCCTGCGACGAGCACGGGGTCAAACTCTGCACGATCTTCCCAAGCCGGTTCGCGGACGCCAACATCGCTCTCAAATCCGCCGTCGACGCCGGTCGGTTCGGGAAGCTCACCCTCGGCGAAACGACCTGCAAGTGGTGGCGAAGCCAGGCCTACTACGACGAGGGGGGCTGGAAGGGAACCCAGGCCCTCGACGGCGGCGGGGCCCTCATGAACCAGGCCATCCACAACGTCGATCTCCTCCTCTGGATGATGGGGGAAGCCAACTGCGTCTGCGGGTTGACGGCCACACTCGCCCACGAGCGGATCGAGGTCGAGGACACCGCCGCCGCCGTGATTCGCTTCAAAAACGGGGCCATCGGAGTCATCGAGGCGACCACCTCCGTCCACCCCGGCTACCCCAAAACGATCGCGGTCCACGGCGATCGCGGCAGTGCGGTGATCGAGCAGGAAGACGTCCTCCGCTGGGATTTCTCCCCGGAAACCCCGGACGACGCCGCGATTCGGGCCCGCTTTGCCGCAAAAGTCGGAGCCAGCGGCGGCGCCGCCGACCCCAAGGCGATCTCGCACGAGTACCACCGTCGGCAACTCGCGGACTTCGTGGAAGCGGTGAGTTCCAACCGGGCCCCGGCCGTCGATGGTCGAGAAGGCCGCAAGGCCGTCGCCGTCATCCGGGCCATCTACGAATCCAACCGCACCGGCCGGATGATCGAAGTCCGCGAGTGATCGTCGGCTCGCCGATTTGCCCCATCCGTGAAGCGTCGGTACGATGGCGCCACCCTTGACCCGGGAGACGCCGAGATGCTGGAACCGACTCGCCGAGACTTTCTGCTCACCGGAGCCGCTGCGGCCACGGCTTTCCCGGCACTTGCCGCCGCCGCTCCGACCGCACCGCCGATTCCCACCGCCGACTCGGTCATCTTCATCAACATGGTCGGCGGCCCGAGCCAGCTCGACACTTTCGACCCCAAACCCTCGGCTCCGTCGACCGTCCGCAGCCCGTTCCGCCCGATCCGCACCGCAATCCCGGGTCTGCACATCTCCGAACTGTTCCCGAAACTGGCGAAGCTCACGGACAAGTTCTCGCTGATCCGTTCCCTCCACCACGCCGGCCCGCCGACGCACGAGGTTGGTCTACAGTTGACGAACACCGGGAGGGCATTCACGAGCGGAACGGAATGGCCTAGCGTGGGAAGCGTGGTCTCCTTTTTGAAAGGCGACCGGAAGGAAAACCAGTTTCCCCCGCGCCACTGTGTCAGTCCGGCCTGGGGAATCGCCACTGGAAGTTCGGAACCGCACGGTTTCGGCCCAGGATACCTCCACGACCGCGTCCCGTTTTTCTGGGGCGGAGTTGGTCTCAATGAGGAACTCTACCAATATTTTCGAGCCGAAAGGATTTCACCGGAACTCACCGAGTCCTCCGCGGCCACTCGATTCGGATACACCGCCTTCGGCCTGAACAGTTACTGTGCATCCGAGACTCTTTCGATGAGCGGCTCCAGGTTCATCACCATCAACCAATACTCGACCGTCTTCGACGTCCCGACCTGGGACTGCCACGCCGACGGTGGTTCGCTTCGCACGACGCTCGCCGATTACCGCGACATCGTTGCCCCGGAGTTCGACACCGCGTTCGCCGCCCTGCTGACGGACCTCGCCGACCGGGGTTTGCTCGACCGCACGCTGGTGGTCGCAACGGGAGAATTCGGCCGCACGCCGCACTTCAATTCCCGGGGCGGCCGCGACCACTGGGCCCGGTGCTGGACGGCCCTGATCGCCGGCGGCGGCGTGCAAGGTGGCCGCGTCATCGGTGCGTCTGATTCCTTCGCCGGCGAACCCACCGACCGCCCCGTTTCCCCGGCCGAACTCGTCGCCACCGTCTACCACGCCCTCGGAATCCCGACCACCACGACCATCCCCGGCCCGACCGGTACCCCCGTCCGCATCGTCGAAGCCGACCCGATCCGCGAACTGTTCTGACCCCGAGGCCGCCATGTTGCGATCGCTTCCCCTCCTGGTTCTGGCCCTCGTCGCCGCCCCGTCCGCCGCCGCCGAGTTGCCGGGCACCAAGCCGCTGACCACGGAAGGGGACCTCGCGGCGCTGATGGTGTCCGGAATGCACAAGTACCTTGACCGCGAACTCGCCGCCTCCGCCAAGAAGCGCGACATCGCCTGGAAAGCGACCGACCTCCGCGCGAAACGCGAGAAATTGCGGAAAATCCTGGGCGTGGTGGACGAACGCGTGCAGCCGCGATTCGAAGAAGTCACACCGTTGAACGGGAACGCGAAGCTCCATGAGATCGAGAACTGCAAGTTCGTGCATATTCGATGGAGTGTAATGCCCGGGATTGATGCGGAAGGCATATACATCCGAGGGGCGGGGGATAAAAGTCGTGGCGTCGTGATTGCAATTCCCGATTCTTCCGAAACGGCAGAATCCTTCTCAAGAGGGTTTCCTCTTCATATCGCGATGAATGGCTTCGATGTATATATCCCGACATTGATCGACCGCGGAGAGACTTTCTCCTCCAACGCGAAACTTGGCAAAGCAACCAACATCCCTCATCGCGAATTCGTCCATCGCATGGCATTCGAGATGGGTAGGACTCTGATCGGATATGAGGTGCAGAAGGTTCTCGCAGCGGTCGACCGATTTGCGGGCAAAGGCGGCGACCGGCTGATCGGAGTCATTGGCCACGGCGACGGTGGGCGGGTTGCAATGTATGCGGCGGCGATCGATGAACGGATCCGGATTTGCCAGGTTTCCGGTACGTTCGGACCCCAAGAAGGCGTCCACGAGCAACCACTCGACCGCAACCTGTTCGGAATTCTCACCGAGTATGGCGACGCCGAGGTGGCTGCAATGATTGCACCGCGGAAGTTGATACTCGATCCAACCCCCTGCCCGAAGTGGAACGGTCCATCCGCTCCAAAACCGGGGCGGGCACAGGCGGCACCAGGAGCGATTCGGCCGATTGAGGAGATTGATATCGATCGGGAATTCGCGAGACTGAAGCTGCTCGGGGCGACTCAAGTCACCCGAAATGACGGGAAGGACGTCACGAACACATTTCTCAAACAAGCCGGCGTGGAGAAGATTGTTCCCAGGCCGAATTTCATTGAGTACGGCGGGCTCATCTCGCACTTCAATGACAAGCCCGAAGAAATTCAAAAACGCCAGTTCGACCAACTCGTCGCATACACGCAAAAACTTTGGCGGGACAGCGACCGCACTCGCGGTGAGTTTTGGAAGCGGGCGGACGCGAAGTCGCCGGAGGTGTGGGAAAAGTCGTGCGAGCCGCTGCGGGCGTACTTCCACGAGGAGGTCATCGGCAAGTTGCCGGACCCGACTATTCCCCTCAATCCACGATCGCGGCAGGTGTATGACGAGGAGAAATTCACCGGATATGAGGTGATGCTCGATGTGTATGAGGATGTATTCGCCCAGGGGATATTGCTTCTGCCGAAGGATCTGAAACCCACCGAGAAGCGGCCGGTGGTCGTGTGTCAACATGGGCTCGAAGGCAAGCCGCGGGATTGTATTGATCCAGAACCGAAGCGGCCAATCTACAAGCAATTTGCGCGACAGCTTGTCGAGAAGGGATATATCGTCTATTGCCCGCAGAACCCGTATTACGGCAAAACCGAGTTCCGCCAACTGCAACGCAAGGCGAACCCGCTCAAGTTGTCGCTCTTCAGTTTTATCATCCGCCAGCACCAGCGAACGCTGGATTTTCTGGAGAAACTCCCCGGTGTCGATCCCGATCGCATCGGGTTTTACGGCCTCAGTTACGGCGGCAAGACGGCCATGCGGGTGCCCGCGGTTGAGAAGAGATACAAGGTTTCGATCTGCAGCGGCGATTTCAATGAGTGGATCGGAAAAATGGTGAGCGTCGATCTCGACCGCAGCTACATGTGGACCCACGAGTATGAGATGTACGAGTTCAATCTCGGCAACACCTTCAACTATGCCGAGATGGCCGCACTTATCGCACCGCGGGCATTCATGGTGGAACGCGGGCACGATGATGGTGTCGGCACCGATGAGATGGTTGCTTCCGAATATGCCAAGGTGCGGTATCTCTATGCGAATCGGTTGAAGATCCCCGACCGCACGGCCATCGAATTCTCCGTCGGGGGCCATGAGATCTTCGCGAAGGGAACGTTCGAATTCCTCGAGAAGCACCTGGGAAAGCCCCGTTCGCCGTGAGGGCAACTCACTTGGGATCCGAGGGGGAAGATCTCATTCTTCCAATTCGAGTTCGACCTCGATCCGTTTCCCCGCCAGGACCTCGACCTTGAGTGGCGTGGTGTCAACGTTGCGGTAGCGGTGGGGGATGTTCTTCGGGTCGAGGTCGAAGGTGGGCTTCCCGGTCCCGGTCTCGCCGGCGCCGGGCACGAAGGGGAGGACGCAGACACGGTGCGGGCCGGCGAGGGCTCCGTCGCCCGGTTCTTTCGTGGTCAGCGTGAAGTGGCCGTCCTTGTCGAGCCCACCGAAGGCCATGGGACCGTTCTCGGGGTAGAACTGGATCACGCCGGGGTGAACGGGTTTGCCCTGGAATTTGACGGTCCCACTAACCTGACCCATGTTCGAGCTGCCACACCCAAATGCGAATACCAGCGGAAGAACGAGAATCCAGCGATGCATGAGGAACTCCGCGGGGAGAATCGGAGAAGTCGTGGTTGGCGGGCTCAATCGAGGCTCTTGACCTTCCCGCTGTCGCGGATGGCGAGGGCCCGGTAGAGATTGAAGTCGAGCCCTTCCCGGACCCAGCGGACCGACCCGTCTGCGAAGCAGAAATTGGCCCCGGAACCGTGTGTGGAACGGAATGCGGTGGCATTATCGAGGTCGGAGACGGCCTGTTCGTTGGCGGTGCCCTCGTAGAGGAGTCGGTTGCATTCGCGGGTTCCGAGGGGGCGTGTGACGACGACGATGTTGTGTCGTCGGCCGCCGTTGTTGCCGTAGCCTCCGATGGCCCATCCGAATCGTCCGCCGGCCCGGCACTCGTTCTGGACGACGGAGCCGTCCGCCCGGACGCCGAGCCCCCAGGTGGATTGCTCGCCAATCATCATGACGTTCGAGGTGCCGTCGGAAACGAGGCCGAGGCGAAGATTGGGCCGGCTGCCGTCGATGTTGGAATAGAGGACGCCGTTGGTGCAGTTGGGGTTGGTGGGACCCCCCGGGCAGCGGTTGGTTCCGGAGAAGTCTGCGGCACCGGCGACGCCAGCGTAACTCGGGGTCACGTGCTCCTTCTGCGGGGAACTGTACGGCCCCATCTTCAACGGCGGCATCGGGCTCGACGGGCAGTTCATAACCGGCGAGCGGAACGACGTGATCCCCGCCGAGTTGACGCTGTTATCTTGCCCGAGAGCCTTGGTCGGGTTCGCGAACAGGTCCGCGTCGTCGAACGTGAACATGGCGTAGACCGCCGACTGCTCGATGTTCGGCAGGATGTAGACGAACCAGCTATAGCCCATCGTGGTGCCGATGTTCCCCGGCGGGAGCGAATTGTTCGTGTCGTGGTACATGTGACAGGCGAGGCCAAGTTGCTTCAGGTTGTTCTGGCACTTCGCCTTTGCCGCCGCCTCCCGAACCTTCTGCACCGCCGGGAGCAAGAGCCCGATCAGGATGCCGATTATCGCAATGACCACCAGTAGTTCGATCAGCGTGAAAGCGCGGCGGAGAGTTGACATGTCCAAGTCTTTCGGGAGAGGGTGAAAACGCAGCGAATGAAGCGTAGTACGGAATCGCCGGTACGCAAATTCGTGAGAATTCCGCTGCGGCGGGAGGGTGGCGAAAACGAGGTGAGAGTATCGTCGACGAACCCCCGCCTCCACCCCGGTTTCCGGGCGAGAAGGCGATTTCAGACTCTTTGCTCGGGTCAGAATGAGCCAAAACTGTGCCAAAGGTCTAAAATCTCGGCATGAAACAGGTCGTCGTCGTCGGGGGCGGGCTAGCGGGGCTCTCGGTCGCGTTCCGGTTGCGGGGCCTCCATCCGACTCTCGGGCTCAGTGTGCTGGAACCACAAGCCCGGCCGGGAGGGAACATCGGGACGGAGCTTTCCGACGGGTTCCGCGTCGAGACCGGCCCCAACGGGTTCCTCGACTCGAAACCGGGGACGATGCGGCTCTGCCGGGACCTTGGACTTGGCGACAAGCTCATCCCGGCGAGCGAGGGTTCGCGGAAGAACCGCTTCGTGTTCGCGGGCGGGAAAGTCGAGAAACTCCCCGGTTCGCCGCTGGGCATCCTGACGACGCGGTTGCTCTCGCCGGCGGGGAAACTGGCCATGCTCTCCGAGCCGTTCCGACGTCGGCCGGGAAGCACGCCCCCAGACGAGTCGGTGGCGGCGTTTGCCCGGCGACGGTTCGGGCGGGAAGCAGCGGACATTTTCGTCGATGCCCTCGTCACCGGAATCCACGCCGCCGACCCGGAGAAGCTCAGCGTCCGGGCCGCTTTCCCCCGGCTCGTCGAGTTCGAGCGGAAGCACGGCGGCGTTCTTCGCGGATTCCTGGCCTCCATGCGGCAGAAGAAGCGGGAGGCGGCCGACCGCGGGGAGAAACCGCAACCCCAGCGGATGTGGTCCTTCCGCGAGGGGCTCGGGGAACTCGTGCGGGTCCTCGCCGAGCAGGTTCCCGTCACCACGGGGGTCCGCGTTTCCCGGGTGGAACGCTCCGGAAACGGCTGGCTCGTCCACGGCGAGGGGCGTGATTCCTGGCCCGCCGACGCGGTGGTGGTGACCTCGCCCGCCTTCGAAACCGCCGGGATCGTCGCTGATCTCGATTCTGACCTGGCTGTGGAACTGGCCGGGATTCCCTTCTGCAAAGTCGCGGTGGCGGCACTCGGATACCGTCAAGCGGACGTCCCGGGAACCCTCGCCTCCGACGGATTTGGGTACATCGCCCCGCAGAACACGAAGCGAGACGTCCTCGGCGTGCAGTGGTGCAGCAGCATCTTCCCCGACCGGGCCCCGCCGGGCTTCGTGCTCTGGCGGGTTCTGTGCGGAGGAGCCAGCCGGCCGGACATCTTTGACCTGCCCGACGAGGAACTGGTCCGGCGATGTCACGCGGAGATGCAACTCGCGATGGGGGTGACCGCTCCGCCGAGTTTCGTTCGCATCGTCCGTTGGCCGCGCGCGATCCCGCAGTATCACATCGGTCACCTCGACCGGGTCCTGCGGATCGAGTCGAGAGTGGGGAGATTCCCCGGCCTGTTCCTGACGGGGAATTCCTATCACGGAATCGCGATGAACGATGTCACTGCGGAATCAGAGCGAATCGCTTCAGAAGTGCGGACATTCCTGGGGAACCGCTAAACCGTTGCCGGCAACTGCCAGCCGATCGGCGGTTGCCCGCGTTGTTCCAGTGCTGCGTTGATTTTGGAGAACGGCTTGCTGCCGAAGAACCCGTTCTTCGCCGACAATGGCGACGGGTGAGCCGACGCGATCACGGTGTGCCGACCGGTATCCACCAGCCCGGTCTTCTTCTGGGCGTATCCGCCCCACAGCACGAAGACGACGTGGTGCGGAAGCTTGTTGACATCCGCGAGCACCGCATCCGTGAACTTCTCCCAGCCCATCCCCTGGTGCGAGTTCGCCTCCCCCGCCCGGACGGTCAGAACCGCGTTGAGGAGGAGCACCCCCTGATGTGCCCACGCCTCCAGGTTGCCGTGCTTCACGGGCGGAATCCCGAGATCATCCTGGAGTTCCCGGTAGATGTTCCGCAGAGATGCGGGAATCGCAACGCCCGGGCGGACGGAGAAACACAGCCCGTGCGCGTGCCCCGGGGTCGGGTACGGATCCTGCCCCAGAATCACGACCCGCACCGCGGAAGGCGAGGTGAATTCGAGAGCGTTGAAGACATCCGATTCCGCGGGCAGAATTTGCTTCTCCGAGCGTTCCTGGGCCAGAAACTCGCTGAGTTTGCGGTAGTACGGCTTCGCGAATTCCTCCCCAAGGATCGGCATCCAGTCGTGGGGAAACCCCGCCGGCGGTGACACGGTTGCCAGGTCTGCAACCTTCGGTTCTGCGAACAACGTTGGGGTTTCGACCTTCGAACCCTTCCTGGACTTTGCCATGGTGCCTCTCCTGGGGTGCGGGAAGGAAGTTTGCCGAGCGGCGGAGATTCTCGGCGCTGGGTTTCCCTTGTCAATTCTGCCCATCCGGTTATATTCCACAACGTCAGAAGCCCGTCCCGGTAGCTCAACTGGATAGAGCGTCGGCCTCCGGAGCCGAAGGTTAGAGGTTCAAATCCTCTCCGGGATACTGGCCCCCTCCTCACTGCAATCGCCATTTTTTGCCTGCACTTCTAGGTCCTAGGACTAAAGTGAGATTCGGGTCGCAACTTATCCAGGACATCGAATCCGTTACTCCCCATGAGAGGGGACGATGCCGTTGCGGGACCACTTTCGACCGCCACTCTCGCAAACCTCGCTGTGGGAGGGGGTTCACGGCGGTTGGCCGATGGTGATTGTTCAAGCGATCGAGCCCATCTTGCGTTCGGGATAAGTCGCGATCCCGAGCGTCCACCATGGCGCACCCGTCGAGGTCGATGTCGCCACTTTTGAAGACTTGGGGCAGACTCCGTCAAACGGGACCGTCATCGAGTCCGAGGTTGCGCCGAAAACTGCCGTTTGGGCACCGCCGGAGCCGACTCGGACATTGACGATCGAGCCGCCGGAAACGGACGAGTACGGTGTTCTGGTTCACGATCTCCGCGAAGGCCGTCGTCTGGTGGCGGCGGTGGAGATCGTCAGTCCGGCCAACAAGGACCGACCGAAGCACCGCAGGGCGTTCGTTGCGATGTGTGCCGCCCTGATCCGGGCTCGCGTGGCCTTGGTGATTGTGGACATCGTGACCAACCGGCAGTTCAACCTCTATCGGGATGTGATGACGTTTCTGGACAACCCCGCCGATGAATCGCCCGAGGACGGAATCTACGCCTCCGCTTGCCGGGCGCTGGCAAACGGCGAAGGCGCGTGGCACTTCGAGGCATGGGAACAGCCTCTCGCGGTCGGTGCTGCTCTGCCGACGCTGCCTCTTTGGCTGACTGAGGATTTGGCTGTCCCGTTGGATCTGGAATCGACCTACGAAGCGACCTGCCGCTCACTCCGCATCCGCTGAGTTCAGAATGTGCCGTTTTCCGATTAGGACCCATTTTCCTGTTTAGGAAAACGGGGCTTATCGCGGCAAAGGCGAACCGATCAGCGTGGTGCCGGCAATCGTGGTTTTTGCTTGACACCTGATTCGGAACAATCCAGGATAGTTTATTGATTTCCCCGCCTGCCATCCGTTCTTTCCTGGTGCAGAATGTTTCGCCAACCTCGCCAAAGGGCGTTTTCGCTGGTGGAACTGCTGGTCGTGATCGCAATCATTGCAATCCTCATCGGAATGCTACTCCCGGCGGTTCAGAAGGTTCGAGAAGCGGCATCAAAAGCGAAATGTAGCAACAACCTCAAACAGCTTGCCCTAGCTGTGATGGTATATAACGACGCCCAGATGAAGCTTCCACCGGGGAACCTTGGCAACACCGTTTCAGGAAGTTGAAGCTGGCAGTACTACATCACGCCATACATGGAGCAGGAAGCGTTATTCCGATTAGGAACTGACCCGACGAATGGCGCAAGCCCCCTGGCGAGCTACAAGACCCCCTATCTGCGATGCCCATCCGATTCCGACCGCACCGGGTGGGGGGCAGCGAGCCCGGCAGCGACAAACTACGTCGCCAGTGCAGGACCTCAACGCAGTCGAGGTTATGCCTATGCACCCTACGGCTGTTATGAATCGCTCGATCCCTATACCGCAGCATATGTGAACCGTCCGGACCTGGGATATGGGGATAGCTCGTACATCGGATCGGCGCAAGATAACCTCGCACAAACTTCGAGGCATGTTTGCTGCCCACATTCCCGTCACATCCTCATTCCGGATGTCGTTCTTCCACATCACGGACGGGCTCTCTAACACGCTGATGCTAGGTGAGACACTCCCGGGAGAAAACCGACATAAAATCATCGGCGTAGAGAACGACAATGACATCGCCGTTGGCCTTCTTCCGCCGCCAGTGTTGCACCCAAAGGTCAAAGACGTAGTGCAAGTACACGTTGGCCAGAAGCGGCGAGATCACCGCTCCTTGCGGCGTACCTACCTTCGTGTTCGACAAGCGGCCGTCTTCGGATACGCCCGCTCTGAGCCATTTCTGGATCAGGCGGACGACCCGCGGATCGGCGATCCGGTGCTCGACAAACTGGACCAGCCATTCGTGGTCGATGGTGTCGAAGAACCCACGAATGTCTGCATCGAGCACCCAGTTCACCTTCCTCCCCACGATCCCGACACACAGCGCATCCAACGCATCGTGCGGAGAGCGACCTGGCCGGAAGCCATAGGAGAAACCCAGGAAATCGACTTCGTAGACCCGATTGAGAATCGTGACCACCGCGTGTTGGACGACCTTGTCCTCCACCGCGGCGATCCCCAACGGTCGCATCGTCCCATCGGCCTTCGGGATGTACACCCGCTTCACGGGTGTGGCCCGATAACTTCCGGTGTGGATACGCCGGTGAAGATCCTCGATCCGGTTGTGGACATCGACCTCGTATTGCTGCCACGTGACGCCGTCACTGCCCGGGGCCGCACCGCTTTTGAGGGCGTAGAAGCTCTGGATCAGTAGAGGTACGTCGAGGTGATGCAGCAGGGCTGTGAACCGAGCCTTCTTATCCCTCCGAGCAACCTCTCGCACTCGTTGCAAGCCGGGCGACACGTCGACCCCGCTCTGAGTCGGGGACGTGACCGATGGCACCGAGTTCCCCTCTGTTGGCGGCCTTCCCTCCCTCGCCTCCGTGGGCCTCCGGCCGTTGTTCGGCGATTTCCTCGGTACTATGCCGCCATCCGACTTCCCAATGTCGTGCACGTCGGGCTTGAGGGGTGTGCCCTTCCCCGACCGATCCACCGACCCATCGGCGTTGGATAACACTGGGATCTCCCGGTTCCCGTGCGAGGAATTGCCACGCGTGTACAGGGTCTTCGACTGCGCAGGGTTCGAGGTTGGCTTGCCAGTGTCGCCGCCCTCGATGTGGCCTTCCGCGTAAGCTAACCGCGTCGGCACCCCGGAGAACTTGATTTCGCAGCTCAATGGCTGACCCGCGTGTGCCCCTGTCAACGCTTCGCCGCTGGCCTTGCGACCATCGACGCATGACTCGGGGTCGGGGTGGCTGGCTGGGCCTTCCCCGTGCGACTCTTTCATTCGCGATTCCTCGCCGGTCTCCCGGCGCACTAGCTTTTGAGAAGACCACCGAGGCGTTCCCGGCACTCGACCTTCGCCGGGAACGTCAATGTCGCGGGCGGTTCGGTGCCCCGCTCGATCGGCACGTTGCCGATACCTTGATGCGGCCTTTCGCCGTGATAATAGGGAATGAATTCCGACAACAGATACGTCAGATGCTTCTCACCCATGATGATGAAATAATCAAGCAGTTCGTGCCGGAAGGACTGTTCATCGACCCGCACTCCGCACACGCGTTAAGGTTTCATTCTGCCCTATTTCTCCACCTTCGTACCCCTGTCCTTCAGCATCGTCAACTCCGCCGGGATTTCGCTTTGGTTCCGGTTTTTGACTTCGTACGCTCGCAGCCGACGCAACCGGGCCACCTCGCTCCGGTCGGCCCACACGATCACCCGTCCCGCCTTTCCGGGCAATTGACGGGCGTGGATCCAACCGTACCACCGCCATTGGTGGACCACCAGCGGCGGCACGCGCAACGCCCGAGCCAGGTCCGGCAGCCACCACTCGTTCGCGCCGGGCACGCCGCCGGACTCCGAACCGGGCGGGGCATCGGTCAGGCCCCACGCGACGCACAGGTGCCCCACTCGGTTCGCGTTGAACGCGACCCCTCGCGACGGGTGGTAGCCCTCCGCGTTCAACGAGGCGATCTCCTCAGCTGTTCGACCCAGACCCCGCAACCCGCGGACGCGATCCCGCAGGCGACCGACATCCGCCAGTTGGCCGTAGCAGTGGGTTCCCTGACGCACAGCGTGCCGCGTTTCGGTGGCCCCACGCCATCGGACGACCACGTCCACGACTTCGGAAGACCCACGTCGGCTCAGTGTCACCTGCCCAATCAACTGACGAACGACTGCCCGCCGGTCCGCCCCGATGGTCGTCGACGCGTGCCACAACGCCGGGGCGTCGGTGGCGAGCCGACGGATGCGATCCCGGTCGGCCGCCGACAGGTGTTGCGGCTGGCCGTCGCGGAAGCGGGCGTACGCCTCCTCGACCTCACGCCGGTCGGCCAGTTTCGCCTCCCACTGCCGTTCCAGTTCCCGGGCCACCAGCCGGTTGTCCGGGTCGACCGCGTCATACTGCCGCTTGGCCCGGGCGACCTCGTACCCGACCCGCTCGAGCTTCTGTTTCCACTGCTCGTGCAACCGCTCGCGGTCGCGCTCGAGTTCGCCCGCGGCCCGAAGGCTCAGTTCCAACGCCGCCGGCTCGACGGCCTTCAAGACCAGGGACTCGATCAACCGGTCGACTGCGGTGGCCGACACGCCCCGGCACTGCGGGTCGCCGAACTCGTACAGGGCCGCGTCGCAGGCGTACCGCGGGATGACGTTGACGCGGGCGTTGCGGGCCGACATCGGGATCCCACACTTGCCGCACCGGACGATGCCGTTGAGCAGCGTCGGGGCGCGGCCCGTCGTCCGGTTGCTCCCGCGGTACAACGCGTTCTCCCGGAGCCGGCGACGGTTGGCCTGGTAGTCGTCCCAGGTGATGTACGCCGGGATCTTGTCGCGGATCTGGCAGGCCCACTCGTCCGGGGACGCCGTGCGGCGGCCCTTGGTCCCGCGGACCGACGGATGCCGCCCGAAGACATAGGTTCCGGAGTAGAACGGGTGGCACAGGATCTCGTAGACGGTCCGCCGTCGCGGCCGGTGCCACACCAGCGTCCCCTTGTCCGGCCCCTTGTACACCCGCAGGCCGACCCGGACGTCGTGGGCTACCAGGTAGGCGTGGACCTTCGACACCGTCCCCAGTTCCGTGAACTTCGCCAGGATCAGGCGGACAACGGACCGGACCTGCTCGTCCGGGTCGAGGGCGATGCCGCCGTCCGGTCGCTTGACGTACCCGACCGGGACGCACGCGAAGAACTCCCCGCGGCGAACCTTGTTCAACCGCCCGTGGTGCATCCGCGTCTTGAGCACGTGGAGTTCGGCCTCACTCATGGTCCCCTTGAGCCCGAGCAGCAGTCGGTCGTTGAACTCGGCCGGGTCGTACACCCCGTCGGCGTCGGCCAGCAGGACGTGGAACAGCCCGCACAACTCCAGGAGTTGATACCAGTCCTTGCAACTGCGGGCGAGCCGGCTCATCTCGCGGCCGAGCACGATGCCGACGTGGCCGAGGGAGATCTCGGCGAGCATCCGCTGGAACCCCGGCCGGTTGTCGGCCGACTGCCCGCTCTTGCCCTGGTCCTCGTCGATCACCAGCACGCGGGGCTCGGGCCACCCGAGTTCGACGGCCCGGCGGACGAGTTGGTACTGAAGGTCCGCCGACTCGCGGTGCTCGGCGACTTGCTGCGGGGTGGACTGACGGACGTAGACGACGGCCCGCTTGTCGAGGTGCGTGGGAAGTGTCAAGGGGCGCTCAAAACGGTTCTTCCGCGGATTTGGTGATGAGTTCGCGTTAGAATATCGGGAACCTTTCGCCCGTCCGGCAGGACTGCCGCCATCTCGCACACCGACCTTCTCCTGCCTACGGCAAGACGCATCCTGGTGTGGAGGTCATCACGCGCGATCGGGCGGCGGAGTATGCGAACGCCGCGACGAACGGGGCACCCGAGGCGATGCAGGTCGCGGACCGCTGGCATCTCTTGAAGAACATTCGCGAAGCCATCGAACGCTTGCTCAACCGCCGTCACAAGGCGGTGAGGGCGTGCTTGAAAGACCACCCGCAGCCAACTTCGAGTCCGGATTTGCCTGTATTTCCAGGCGATTTCCAACTTCCCGAGCCGGAGCCGATTCCGCTGACCGCACGGGAAGAATCCCGCGAAGGCAAGCGGCAACAACGGCTTGATGTCTACAACCACGTGCACGAACTTCACGCGTCCGGCACCTCCAACCGTCAGATCGCGGCGATCTTGAACCTGGATCGGGACACGGTGACAAGTTACCTCCGGGCGGAATCGTTCCCCGAACGGAAGGCTTCCACACCTCGCGTGCAAGCGATGTATCGCGAGTTTCTCGATCGGCGATTGAACGAGGGATGTCGCAATGCCGCGGCGTTGCACCGCGAGTTGATCGCGGATGGCCAGTGTGTGTCCTACTATGCTGTGCGTCGATATGTCCATCGACGACTCGCCGCCATGGGCCTCGCGTCGAATTCTTCCGCCATCGCATCGGAGCCTCGAATCCCGTCTGCAAAACAGCTTGCATTCATGATCATCCGCAAACCGGAGGAACGCGATGACGAGGAACGGTCGAGAGTCGACGCGCTATCGAACCTGGACGAAGCGATGTCCCGAGCCCTGGAACTGTTCGTGCTGATCGGGGCGATGATCCGCAGTGCGTCGGATCTTTCGCTCTCAGACTGGCTGACGCGAGCGGACGCCTCGGACTGCGCCGAGATCCAGGGATTTGCTCGAACGTTGCGACAGGATGAAGACGCTGTTCAAGCCGCCATCGCGGAACCTTGGAGTAATGGGCCCGTGGAAGGGCAGGTCAACCGTTTGAAGACGATCAAGCGTCAGATGTACGGCCGCGCCGGGTTCGAGTTACTTCGCGCGCAAGTGTGTGCGTAGGCAAAAGATCGCATGGCAGGCGATGCGACGCAACGTACCGCAACACGGCTACCGGCGACAGCATGTCACTCATCACCAAATCCGCGGAAGAACCGTTTTCAAGCGCCCCTTGACAACGGCTGGCACGAATCGGTGCTGAATCCGCTGCATTTCCTGGCCATTTTGGAGAC
>CAZKIQ010000049.1:0-34580 GCA_964552815.1 uncultured Alcaligenaceae bacterium
GCGACTTCCACCGCCACAGCCAGCCAAGCACAGCCGTCGCGGTTTTGCCCGCACCTGTGGGGGCACGGACCAAGTGGGGAATCTCTCCGTCGGTTGCGAACCGTACTTGAAACGGGTACGGGGCGTAGCCGGTAGCCTGTTGAAAGAACTGGGCGAACTCGCTCATCTGCTCCTCGGGTTTACACCACGATAACCACGTCATGCTGGTCTGGAGGCTCTGTCCCGCGGCCGATGGATTCGATCGAACCGACGCATTTCGGGCACAACGGAATGAACAGAACTTGATCTTCCTGGAGGTCGATTATGTCGTACAGACGGTTCCGTAATCGGACAATATCCGTTGCCGAGACACGGACCAGAAAGACCGACAACTGTTTGCGACGGCCAAAATCCTCACACGCGGTTGCTACCCGACGCAGCCGTTTGGGGTTCGAAATGTCGTAACAGACGAGCCAGCTATCCATGACATTCCTGGGGCCGCCGCCAGGCTAATTTGTGACTCACCGAACCACAAATCCGGAATATCTCGGAACAGACCCTCTCACATAAGCCGCCATCATTCGGGCCTGCACTTCAAGCATTCGTGAATAGCTCATCCGATAGCCATAAATCGGATGAGTCACCACGGTCGATTTCCGTTGCTCATAGGCCCGGAAAAAGGCCTTGCGACCGTTCTCGGTCAAATGGCACGCATCCTTCCAGATCAGGAAATCCGAACGGTCGAGCACCTCGGTATTGACGAGCGTCAGCACCACCGAATCCGCAATGACGGGTCGGAACTCTTCCATCAGGTCGAGTGCCAGTGAGGGCTTACCATGCCGGTTTGCATGGAAGAAACCTTTATAAGGGTCAAATCCCACGGTGCATGCCGCAGCAAAGCAATCTTTCGTCAACATCGCATAGGCGAAGCTGAGCAGAGCGTTGATAGGATCTCGTGGCGGGCGGCGATTGCGAGTGGTGAAGTCAAACGGCCGACCAGTTGGCGATTCCTTCAGGAACCGCCCGAACTCCGCGAAGTAGAGGGCCGCACCTTGCCCCTCGATTCCCAGAATACTTTCGATGCTCGTGACCTCGTCAAGCCGACAAAGGAGCTCCGCCAAACCCTTGGCTGCCGGTTCGTCGCTCCCTCGGTCGCCATCGCTTCTCAGCGAACGCATCAACAATGCCCGTTGGTTCGCGATCTTCGCCCGGACTATCGCTTTCGCCAGTAGGAGTCGCTCCCATGGATCGCTGAACTTCAAGTATTGAGCTTCGCGGAGCCCGACATTCTTGGTGGGCGGCGACTGAAATCCCCCGATGAACTTGCCGTGCCCCGTCAAATACATGACAGGAATCTCGTTCTCAACGAGGGTTTGCAAGGCCTGCGTGCTCACCTGAACATTTCCGAACACAACCACCTGCCGGACCGCATGCATGGGGATCCGCTGAAGTTCATCTCCATCCTTGCGGACGACCAACATCTCACTGCGTTTGCCCACATGCGAGCCCGGCTCTTGCAGATAGAGGACCGCACCATCGTCAGCCTGCGGAATGACGCGTGAAATACCGCTGGAAATAGTGGCATCCTGCGGTGATGCAGGGTCGCAATGGCGAATCTGATACAACGTTGCTTCGGGCAGGCATACCGGTGCGAGCGAGCATCCGAAACAGCGGTGCCGAAGTTCTGGCGGCAGCGGGTTCGGCGGGGCCTCACGTTGTGATAGTTCCTGGCATAATGCAATTGCAGATCGCGTTTTCTCACGGAGTTCCGGGGTGAACGCAACATCAACGCGTTCCCTTGTGCCGGCATAGAACTGCACCCCTCGGGTGACTGGTTGCCCAAACGCTTCTTCGAGCAACAACCCCTGGGCACAAAGTTGTACCGCGTCGTTGTCCCAGGCCATCGGTTGACCTGCCTCATCGCGAGGTGCAGACCCATGCTTGGTTTCAACGGGGATCTTCTCGGTCGCCTTCTCATCGACCTGGTCGAGGATCCCGGAAATCTTCAGTGATTCCGAAGAAAGAATGACTCCGCGAGTCCGGGTTGTTTCACCCTCGGTGCGGCTCCGGTAGGCCAGTGTGGGATCATCGACCCTCCGATGGTCATGCAGACCCGCTTCCACGTGCTCATTCGTTGGCATAACACAATCGACATATTGCAGGTAGTACAACCGAGGACAATATGTCACCTGATTCAACGCGCGGACAGGGATCATTTGAGTATCCACCTGGCTCAAAGAATATCTCCTTTGTGGGACTCAACTGATTGCATGACGGGAGTCACGTTTGGAACCATCACACCCGGAACGCGGTTGCGATCGTGCCGGTCTGGCCGGGGGTGAGCCGGTATCCGACAGAGAACCGGCCGGCGAATTCCTCCTGGTGGCTAACCAGGACGATCCGCTTCAACTGGGATTTCAGGCGAATCAATTCGTCGTGGGCCGCGGCGAGGCCGTCACGGTCCAGGCTGCCGAATCCCTCGTCGATGATCACGCTTTCAAGGGGTCGGGCCTGTCCTCCGGCGAATCGCCCGATTCCCAGGGCGACGGATACGGCGACGCGGAATTTCTGGCTGCCTGAAAGGAATTCGACCGGTGTCGGTTCGTGGCTCGGGTCACTGGCTCGGCGAACACGAAGCGTCAATGCCGACTCGCCGTCCTGTTCCGGTGCCAGTTCCAGCGACAGGTCGTGATTCGAGAGATTCCGGGCGGTGTCGTTGGCGAGCCGGACAATCTCGGCCTCCGCCTCGCGAACAATGTCGCGTTGCAATCCATCCTTGCCCAGCAGCACATCGAGCTTGCTCAATCGGCGGTGGGTTGTTTCCGTCTCGGCGATGGCGGCGATCAGCCGGAGACACTCCTCGGCACGATGTTGGAGAGACGCTAATGCCTGTCGGGCCGCGGTCCGTGCCCGGTCGGCGGAGACCACATGAGCGTGGGCCGAATCGGCTCTTTCCTTCGCTTCGATCTCTGAGACTCTTGATTCCTCCGGGATTTCTGCAATCTGCGCGAGTACGTGCCATCGCTGGGCTTCCTTCTCGCACCTCAACACGGCGGCGTCTTCGATCCGCTTCAATCGAGCGGCTACTCCGGAGCGGTCGAGTTCTTGAAGTTCCTGGTCCAGCGACGTGACGGATTCGGACGTAATCGACTGAACTTGATCCTTCCACAGGGTGGGGATCTGAGATGTGGCCGATTCCAGTTTGGAATATGAGACTGCGAAATGTTGTTCGGCCCGGGATAACGCATTCGTTGCCGTGGATGCGGTGGCAGTTGCTTCCGCAAGTTCGACTTTGAGCCTGGCAAGGGACTCCGTTGCCGATTTCCCGTCAATGGCAGCCCGTTCGCCCTGTTGTGCGTGACGCTCCGCGGCGAGTTGTTTTTCTGCCAGGGAGTTTCGTAACTCCGCCGGGTCGGCAGTGACACCGAGTTGTCGCAACATGGCCTGGGCCCTGTCGCAACTCTCCTGGAGATTCTTGCGGGAAGTTTCTCGCTGGTGAAGATCCTCGAGGTACGCCTTTGCTGCAAAGAGCAAATTCCTGGCTTGTGATTCGTCCTCGCAGGCACCGCGCTGTTTCCCTTCCAGTTCGGTAATGAGTCGGGCCAGGTCGGCCCGTTCTCGCTCGGCGTGTTCGGCGGTCACGGGGTTGCCGCACCGGGAGCACCGAGCGCCGACCTCGACGGATTCAAACTCGGTTTGCCGGGTTTTGGCCTCCGTCAACAGTGCCGTGAACTTCGCTTGCTCCTGGCCGGACGATTTCCACGCGTCGTCGAGTTCCGTCATCCGAAGTGTCGCCAGCACCAGTTCCGCAGCGAGGTTGGGGGGAAACTCTTTGAGTCGAGCGTCGTCCCCAGCCAAGGATTCCGCGAGCTTGAGGTGCTTTGCCAGCGACTCGATCTCGTCTCGCACCTGGCGCTCGGCTCGTTCGTGAGTCTCGACCTCCGAGCGGGCCAAGTCGACCATCTTCTGGGATTCCTGGACCTTCATCGACAGTGACATCGTCTTGTCACTGGCATTCTGCGACTCGGCTCGAAGTCGTTCGAGGGTCTGCTCGGCCACCCGATGGGCGTCCCTGGCGGCGAGGAACTCACGCAGCCTCGGCACCAATTCCGTGAGTTCTCGGAGCCGATCGCATTGGGTTCGAACCGACTCGGCATCCATCGCATCGCGATCGGCTTGTGCAAAGAAGTCCTCCAGGTCGAGACGTTGTGCGTTGAGGTCACACCACCGTTTTGCCAAAGGGACGGATGTAGCTGCGAGGGTTGCGGCCTGCGAAGCCAGTTGCCAGGCCTTCTCGGCTGCCGCGGACGATTGTTCTGCGGATGTCAGATCGGCTTCGGTCACGGGCACAATCTTGTCTCGATCTGCGATGTGACGTTCCAGTTCTGCCTTGGCCAGTTTGGTCGCCTCGCGGACTCTGCGACCTAGTTGCTCATACCGCTCGACACCCAGAATGGATCGCAGAATCGCCAGCCGTTCCGGCCCTGGCGATGTGAGGATTCTGTCCGCATCTCCCTGTCGTAACAGAATCGATGAGGTGAAACCCTTGAAGTTGACGCCCAATAGAGATTCGACCCAGTTCTCCAGATCCCTGGCGGTATTGATGCCGTCGACCCGTTTCCACTCGCCATCCTTGTAAACATCGGCACGTTGAGTCGTGCCGTTGCGGGCTCGGTTGCGCGTGACCCGGTAGTCGATGCCGGCGAATTCGAACTGCACCGAGACGTGGAATCCATTTTCGCCGTGTCGAACAAGGTGCTTGGCGCCGTCTTTTCCCCCTCGGTGTTGGCCATACAGGGCGTAGGAGACCGCGTCGAAGATGGCTGATTTCCCCACGCCGTTCGGGCCGCTCAGCACCCAAAGTGGTTCGCCATCATTGAAGTGGATGGTTTGTTTGGGTCCGAAACTGAGGAAATTCTCGACTTCAATCATCTTCGGAATCATTGCTCGGCCCTCGAAGTGAGAAATGTGTCTGCCAGGGCCAGAAGTGCATTCCGCTCGGGATCGCATTCCAGTTTGCTGGTCAAATAGTCCCGCACGGTCGATTCGAAACTGGCTCGGATTTGAAACCCGGCTATCGATTCCTCCGACTCGGCCGGAGCAGGCCAGCGGATCTCATGCAAACGCGGATAGGCCGAGCGGAGGCGTCGGGTCAACTGGTCGCGACTGAACGAGTGACAGTCCACTGTCACCCGGACAATGGCGCGAGGCGACAACTCCGGCAATATCCCGTCAGGGTCGGTGATTCGCACATCGACGAGCGGGGTGGCATCGAGGGGATGCCAGACGACCTCGCCGACGATCCCACTGGCACCGATCTCGAAGACGACGACACCCCGAGGATCGTCTTTTTCCCCGAAATCCAGGCGTTCCAGGGGGCCAGGGTATCGCACGTGCTGGCTGCCACCCAGTTCTTGCGGCTTGTGAATATGCCCGAGTGCGACATAGGCCCAGTCTGGTCGCAGCGATCCGAAATCGACCAGGACATCGTCGCTTTCATCGAGGCGGTACAGGTCGTGCCGCTGGATCGCCGACCCGCGAACATGCAAGTGGGCAACAAGAACCGTGGGGATTGTGGAATCAAATGTGATCCGCCCCGGAACCTGCCCGATCCACTTCGCCACCCGTTCCTGGACCATGCGGTGTTCTTCTTCGCGGGTTCGGTACTCGCCGATGGGCAGGTCGTAGCGGCAGGCGAATGGGTACGGGACCAGGACGAACTGGACGCGCTGACCGGCCCCGTCGGCCAGAGTCACCACGCCACACCGGTTGGCGAGGTAGACCCGGCCGGGTGCAAACTGCTGGTTGGCCCCCGCGTCGGGGTCCGCGAGCGTCATCCCGGCCCGAATCATCTCGAGCTTCGCATCCCGGTCGTGGTTCCCCGTGACGGCGACCACCGTGCCGCCGCGGGTGAAGAACGACCTGAACGCTCCACGAAAATGCGCCAGTGCCGCGGTCATCTGTTCCGGCGACGCGTTCTCGTAGAACAGGTCGCCGGCAATAACGAGTACATCGATCCGCTCGGATTCGCACAGGCCCGCCACTTCCTCGACGCGATCCCGAAGGTCCTGAGTTCGGTCGATCGGTCCGTTCTTGTCGCACAGATGCCAGTCGGCCGTGTGAAGGATCCGCATGGGCGTACCTCGTTCGGGCCCACAAATTGTGGGTGTACAGGGGATCAACTCGGAATCACCACTCGGTTTGTTCGTTCGCCGGGGATTCCCGGCCCGGGACTGGCGGGTCGGCGGCGACATCGTTCTCGCTCAGCGCGAACGGCGGGAACGGGATCTTGGCGAGCATCGGTTCTCGGAAGCTGGGCTGGTATAGCAGCTTCTCGTCGGGTTGAAGCTGGGCGGCGGCGTCGCGGGCGGACTTGCCCAGGAACTTCCACACGTCGGCACCCAGTTCCAGGGTTCCACTTCGCCCCACTGCCCGGACTGCGGCATTCTCGATGACCCGCGTCGACACCAGGCTCGCCTGTTGCTGGGCTCCCAGCAGGATGATCCCCTGCGATCGGCCCTCGGCCGCCACCGTTTCGATCAGTTCCGTGATCGCATCGGAACTTCCTTTTGGGGCGAACCGGTTCAACTCATCGAGCGTGATCAGGTACTTCAGGTTCGGGACCTGTTTCTTTTCCTGGGTATCGGAAATCTGCTGGAAGACGGCGGCCACCACGAACCGCTGCAGAGAAGCCGCCCGCACCCCGTTGAGGTCGATCACCAGCGGCGACTTCTGGGGCGACTCGGGAATCTTCAGCGGGCTTCCGTTCTGTTCTTCCTTCCGAAGAATCCCCTCGCTTTTCCGGAGGATGAACTTCAACCGCCGAAGAAAGCTCCCTTTCGTGCCCGGGGCAAAGTCACCGAAGAACGACTTGTCTTCTTTCTTTTTCTTGAACCACTCGAGGAGCGACTGAAACGTTTGAGGAATCTCCTCGCCCGTTCGCAGCTTCGGGTTGTCCGGGGTTCCACCAGTCAGGAACTCTTCCACTTCTGTCACCAGCCCACCCAGGTTCGCCGTCCCCAGGTCCGAATCAGCAAAGAGGTACTGGAACAGCCGCTTCTCGATGACATCGGCCAGCGACCAGGAATAGGCCTTTACGCCGGTGTACCGACCACCCGTCGGAACCGGGTTGGTGTTCTCCTTGTGTTGCGGGGCAAAGAACTGGACCCCTTCGAACGGTTTGGGGTCGTCGATGCCAACGGCAGTCCAGTCGGAGCGGTGATCGGCTTCTTTCGCCCGGAAATCGCGGTTCCAGCGGTCAATATGGAACAGGTCGAAGTTCTTGACATTGAAGATCACGGGCACCACTTGCAGTTTGCCGTCGCCGCTGGGGGCTTTCTGCTGTTGCCGGGCCGCCTCCTGAAGTAGGAGCCAGTTCACGATCAGCAACAGGGTCGATTTGGTGCCCAGGCCGGCGATGCCGTTGACGTTGAGGTGCCCGCCGTTCTTGCCGAGGAGGAAGTCGGTGTCGATGGCAGCGGTGCCGGCGAACAGCTCGCCGCCGTTGCGGAGCCGACCGACCGGAAGCCAGCGGTCGGGCCTGGTGGGGTCGACGCCGTACCCCAACTGGGCATCTTCCGGCGAACCCAGGAACACCTCGCTTTCCTCCGTGGGCGGGCAGTGGGCGACGGGTTCCGTTCGAAGGATGGCCACCTCCGCGTAGGTCACACCCTCGCTCTCAAACGGCGGGTTCTCTGCGACCCGGCTGTCGAACCGGGCCGATTCTTCGCCGATGTCGCGTTGCCGGCTGCGGCGGTAAACCTCCTGCACCACTCCGATAAACTTCACCTCGCGGTTGCCGATCCTGCTGCAGGTTCGCACGATCTGTGTGCGTTCGACGGCGTGGTCTCGGTCGACCCAGAAGTAGAAGGTGGCAGTGGTCGATTCGTGTTCCGGCGGGGCAGCAACACGACCCAGGGCGATGGTCATCATTCCTCCCTCCGAAACAGCCCGGCAGCGCGATACAGCCGGTTCGCCAGCACCGGGAACGGCGTGAACAGCGGCTTGAGCCCGTCTTCCGCACGAACAATCGGGTCCAGCGACACCGGCATCCGGGCATAGCTATCTGCCCGACAACGAGCATCGATCAGCCAGCGCGAAAGGCGGTCGACAAAACCTTTTCGAGCACCCCGGCTTTCTCGCCGCTCCAGATGGGACCAGGGCACATCGACACGGACCGTGCCCCAGTTGGGTGCCATCTGGGTTCCCCTCGCCAGCCGCAGGAACCAGCTCGCCAGAGGAACGTCTCCGGGTCGAGGGTCGCAGAAATAGGGGGTCCGCTGACCAGGGCCGAGATCCAGCAACGTGTTGTAACCTGTTTCCGGCATCCGTGGCGGAGTCGGCGACTTCACCACACCCACCAGGAGGGGACGGAGTTTGGCATCGCGTGTGTTGATGCGACCACCCAGTTGCCCGTCGATCAGCGTGGGAACGTCTGGAGCCGACGCCAGAGCCAAGGCTTCGAGACGGAGCATCTCCTGCTGGCATCGGTTTTGAGCCTGCACCTGCATGACGCCGTAGTCGAACGGGTTGGCCATTCCGGGAAGAGGCATCCGGGCCGGGATAACTCGTAACCGCATCGCCGGGTGGTTTGACAGGGCGGTGGCAAATGCTTCCACTTCCTCCCAAGGGAACGGGTCGACAACGAATCCCACCACCCGTTCGATGGCCTTGAAAGCCCGAATGAACCGTCGACCGGTCAACTCCAGTGCGACCGCCCCGACCTCGGCCAGGCGGACCGCGATCGGATACCCCTGCGGCGATCGCAGACACAAAACGGATTGCCCCACATGCGAACCGTCGATGAAGCGAGTCGGGATCTCGTCCGCTTTTGCCGGCGTTTCTGGCAGTGGGACCGGCTTCCAGTTCGCGATGTCGACCTCGACCGACATCTCTTTCCCAGCGACCGGCTCAGCCTCCTCGGTTGTCGGCAGTTCCGGGCGAGGAGGAGTGACACCGACCGAAGTAGCCCGGTACTTCCGCAAGAACTGGGTGATTTCAAAGGCGTCATTCATCCCCCACCTCCAGTTGTGCGAGTCGGTATTTCAATGCCTCGGCACTGACCAGCAACTCGGCTGCAAGCCGGTAGATCAGCACCCCACGAGGTGCCGCCCCGTAATGGGTGTGCAGTTCCTCGGCTCTTGCGAAGCAGATCTCGCGGGGCATGAGCAACTCGGCAGCGAAGCGGTTGGCTTCCCGCTCGAGCGGATTCTGTCCAGCCGCACCGGGATCGATGGTCTCGTCGATCAGAACCTGACCCATGACATCTCCGTGCATCACCGCGTGTCCGAGTTCATGGGCGGCCGTGAATCGCCGACGGGGAAGCGGGTTCCGCTCGTCGTCGCAGACGTACGCCCAGGCTGCGGCACCCCGGCGAAACAGCAAGCCATCCACTCGCAAGTTCGCTTCCCCAAGCTCGGCAACCTGGACCCCCTCGGCTCTCAAGTGGGATTCGATCTTGCCCAGCGTCAGGGTCGGCAGGGCAAAGTGGGCCACCCGCGGGGCATTCATCTCCTCGAAGAATCGGTTCAAGGGAACCGGTCCGAAGCGGGCGGGATCGACCGGCAACCCGAAGTCCCGCCGCAACTGCGAGACGAGGCCAACAACATCGATCACGGCGGGCCCTCCGGAGGTTTCGGTGAAGTCCGGGCGGCGAGTTGGTAAACGTCGGCGGAGGCCCGTCGCAGTTCGAGCTTGATCGCTGCTTGCCGAAACGCTCTCCAGTATTCCGCCGGTGCGGAGCCGAACTTCTCTTCGGCCCACGCGACAAGTTTTGATAATCCAAGGTCCGCCGGCAGGGGGTCTTGTGACAGACGCAATCGCTCATTTTGCAAATGGGCCGACGCACTCAGTTTCCCCGGCGGATGGCGGAACAACTCTTCCGCCACTTCCGCCACCGTGACAGGGCCGACCGGGGATGTAACCCGTTCCGCCGAGGGCAGGTGCTGCTCCGCCGTGGCCGCAATGACTACGGTGGTGAGGACTTCCTCCGTCTCACTCTGCTCGGCGATCAGGTCCGCATGCACCTCGTGGAACACCGCCGCCAGAGCCGGCTCCGCTTCGGCGAGTTTCCACAAACGGGCTTGCGTGACGAAATCATCTGTTTCTAGGGCTTCCAGGTATCGGCTCGCGAGATGTGCCAGTCGAAACTGGTCGGGATTCGGGCTCATCGCTGTTCCTCCCCTGCGATCGCTCTCAGCTTCGACAGTGCCCGGTTCAATCGCTGCCGGGCCGTCCCCTCGCGGATCCCGAGTCGGTCGCCAATCTGCCGATGCGACCAGCCGAAGCGAAAGAATCCTTCGACGGCGATCCGGTCGTCCGGGGGCAAATGGTCCAGAAGCGCGAATGGGTCGAACGCGGGCTCGGAGAGGTCCTCCGCCTCCACGCTCCGGGGATCGGCGTCGGGAAGGAACTGGGCGGGTTGCTTGCGAAGTTTTCGACATGCCTCCGACGCCACCCGCACCGCGATCCCGTGGACCCAAGCTCCCACGTCCCGCGTCGGCTCGAACTCATCTCGTTTCTGCCAGGCGATCGCCAGAACGCGATCGATGACTTCCTCGGCTTCCTGCAGTCGGCGAGTTCGCGGTTGGTCTGGTAGCCAGCGATTGAGCCGGCACAGCACCTGAGCGCGAAGGCGTTCGCGAAGCTCAGGATCCTGGAGAGCCGCCGAAACCGGATCGACCGGCGGGGCGGCGAGGGTGTCGGTCGTGGGCATTGGTTCCTCCCTACCGAGGTCTTGGTGCTACCCCACATTTCGTTACAAGAATTTGCGAGCCCAATTTCGGTTCAAAGAATTTCTCACACGGCTCCATCCAGTTCGAGGGGTCAACCGCGATGCCACAAGGGTCTGTGGTCACTACAAATCAGACAAGCTGATACTGGGCTGATTGGGAGAAGCACGCGCAGACCCCGGCTTGTTTTCCAGAAATCGATTGTTGTGGCATTCTGCCAATCAATGTAACTGCAAGATGGATAGGTCTTGCAAAGGAGTCGCCCATGCCGCGAGAGATCCCGGACGTCCCGAAGGGGTGGAAGCCGCCCCTGCCCGACTCGGGTCGCTGCTACGAGATCGAGTTGATCACGCCGATGTTCGGCGGCGGTGTCTCGACGCGGGTCAACGATCCGAGCTTTCCGATCCGCCCGACCTCGATCCGGGGCCAGTTGCAGTTCTGGTGGCGGGCGACGGTGGGTGCCCAGTACGAGAAACTGGATGACTTGCGTAAGGCCCAGTCGGCCATCTGGGGCGACACTACGCGGGCGAGCCGCGTTCAAGTTCGGGTGGAGAACGTACAAGCGACCGAGCCGGAGCCCTGTGCCCGGTACGAGACAGACCGCAATCGTCCCGACACGTTTCGCTCGATGCCGACTTGGAACGCACCCTTCAACAACACGGCCCTGCTTTACGCGTTGTTCCCATTTCAGGGACAATTGGCCAACGGACGGAGACAGATCGAGATCGAGCCGGCACGCTGCATCCACAGGGCCACCTTTCGGCTGACTCTCACCTCTCACAAGGACATCGACTTCGCGACGCAGGTCGAGCCGGCACTCTGGGCGTGGGTCAACTTCGGCGGCCTGGGAGGGCGGACTCGTCGCGGTTGCGGGGCGATCATCTGCAAGGCTCTGGCCCCAAAGGACGCCGACGATCTCAAGGCGATGTGGTTGCGACACATGCCCGCACTTTTCCCACTGCGGGAATGGCCGACGATGGCCGAGAGCGTCAGCGTGCGAACTGTTGAGCAACCCGCCGATGGGATTCCAGTCTGGGACTGGCTGATCGGTCGCTTTCGACATTTCCGTCAAGGTGAAGGACTGGGGCGGAACCCGAGGCAACAGGGTTCCAATCGGCCGGGGCGATCACACTACTCGGAACCCGAAACTATTCGCCGCGTGACTGGTCGTCGGATTGCCCGTCACGCTCGGCTTCCGCGCATCCCCGACGATGCCTTCCCCAGAGCGGAACTCGGCCTGCCGATCGTCTTCCACTTTCAAGACGAACAGAATGGTGAGCCGCCCGATACGGTCCTGTACCCGGACAACGACTCGGAGGGCAAGAGACGCGAACGGATGGCGAGTCCGCTGATCCTCAAACCGCTGGCGTTGCAGAGCGGCAAGGCGGTTCCTCTGATCCTGCGGTTACAGACGCCTGCACTCACGGGTGTGGATCTTCGCATCAAGAGAAAGGACATTTCATCATTGCGTCGAGATCTGGCAGAGCAGGTACGAGGCGCGATGAAGCCAAACGACAATGAGGGCTCCTTACCTTTGCCCGATCCGACTCGATTGGTTGATCCTGAACTTGCCAAATACGACAATTCACCGCTCAAGGATTTGTCGCCGAACGGCTCGGCGATCGAGGCGTTCATCGCCTTTGCTCGCGCCGAAGGCTTCACGGAGGTGACGCGATGAGCCACTTAATCGCCATCTCGGTCGGCCCGGTGCAGGAGTTCATCGCCGCCGCGCGGCGGACACGCGACCTCTGGTTCGGCTCCTACCTGCTGTCCGAGATCAGTCGGGCGGTGGCCAGGTCAGTAAAAGCCGATAGTGGGGAGCTCATCTTCCCCGCGTCTTCCGACGCGGAGAACGTCGCCAACGTCATCCTTGCGGAATTGCCATCGGGAGAGCCGAGGGACGTGGCGGCCAAGGCGAAGAAAGCGGCACACAAGCGATGGCTTGAGTTCGCCCGCGAGGCTCACCGTGAAGCCTCCGGCGTAATCCGCCAGGACATCTGGGACGACCAGGTCGAGGACGTCATCGAGTTCTACGCAGCCTGGATCGCGAGTTCAGCCGATTACCGAGCGGACCGCGGTACGTTGATGAGAATGCTGACAGGGCGCAAGAACTGCCGAGACTTTCTGCCTGCGAAGGGGCGTGCCGGAGTGCCCAAGTCATCCCTGGACGGACAACGGGAATCGGTGCTGAAAGACCCCGCACGCGAACGATGGCCCGAGCGATTTCGAGCTCGGCTTCGCATCCGTGAAGGGGAACAACTCGACGTCGTCGGCGTCACGAAGCGGTTGGGCAAGAAAGCCGGGGAAAGCCATCCCACTTACTCCTCGGTGGCCCGAATCGCTGCCGAAACCTGGCTTCAGGGGAAACGGAATCACCCCAAGTTCGAAGATTTCAAGGAGGCTTGTGGTGAAGTGGCTGGGTTGAATCAAGTTGGCGAACCGGCCTTCGATTACTTCCCTTTCGAGGGGACCGTTGTCTTCAAAGACCGTCATCCGGACCTGGCGGACGAACTGGGGCCAGAGGCGAAACCGAAGCTTGAAGCCGTGGCGCAATTGCTGAAGGAACTCGGCGGCGAGCCTAACCCGTACCTCGCTGTCCTCGTCGCGGACGGTGACAAGATGGGGGCCGCCATCTCCGCATTGGCTACCGCAGATGAACACCGGGTGTTCTCGCAGATACTCGCAGGGTTCGCAGATTCCGCACGGACGATCGTCAACGCTCACAACGGAGTGTTGGTATACGCCGGCGGAGACGACGTGCTGGCCTTTCTGCCCGTGGACAAGTGTCTGACGTGTGCCCGAAAGCTCCACGACGACTTTGGAGAACGATTGGCGAAATACGGAAACCCGACCTTGTCCGTCGGCGTCGCCGTCGGCCACTTCATGGAGAACCTCGAAGACCTGCTCGACTACGGCCGGGCCGCCGAGAAGGCCGCCAAGAAGCCCGACCGCGACGGACTGGCAGTCCATCTGCACAAGCGCGGCGGTGCGCCGATCGGCGTGCGGGCGAGGTGGAGTCAGAACCCCGATCATCGCCTGGAGCGATTCGCCAACCTGATGAACAAGGGCATCATCCCCACCAAGTTGCCATACGAGTTGCGGGCGATGGCGAAGCTGTATGAGAGATGGCCCGAGGTGTTGGCGAAGGATGCAATCAAGCAAGACTTGCCCCGCCTGATCGCCAAGAAGGCGTCCACGTCCGAGACGACAGTTCGTGCCGAACTGGCGGAAGACCTAGTCCGCGTGGACACCGCCCCGAAGCTGTTGAGCATGGCAGAGGAACTTCTCGTCGCTCGCCAGATCGCTATGGCTTTGAAACAGGCGGAGGGAAAGTAATGGAAACGATCCTACAACTCACGCCGCACGACCCGCTGGTGGCACGGGACGGCCGGCCGTTCGGTGCGGGCCAAGGCAATCGGATGCGAGGTTTGCCCTGGCCGTTACCATCCGTCGTCGCCGGTTCGTTCCGCACGGCCCTGGTCAAAGCAGGTTCCGGAGACTTTTCAGACGACATTCCAAAGCGATTGTTACAGATCGCCGTGGCTGGCGTGTTTCCGGTTCATGGCGGCGAATTGTACCTGCCCGCTCCGAACGATTGCGCATGGGATGAGAAGTCGACCACGGTCCATCGTGTTCAACCGATCAAATTGAGTGACGGCGAAGGTGTGGACTTCCCAGACGAAGCGTTGGGCCTCTGCCCAGTTCGCCTCTCCGCCGAGCAATCAGATGAGGACTTCAAGGCGAAGACTACGCCCGCGTGGTGGTCGATGTCGAAACTGGAACAGTGGCTGACATCGACCTGGATGCGGTACGAACCCGATTGGTTCTCAACTTCCTTCCTGAACTCGGCCCTGCAATCAACCCGCGATCACGTTATGATCGCACACGACAGCGGTGCGGCGAAGGAAGGCGAGATCTTCGCCTCTTCCAACCTTAACGTGACATACTTGCCGCGATTCTTTGTGGAGGGTTCAGAGGAAGCGAAGAATGCCAAGACTTTCGCGGAGCGATTCGCGGAAGTTACCCTGTCGGCTCGGGTGACCATCAACGATCCGAAGTTGCAGCAACGGCAATTCGACATCTGGCACCCGTTGGGCGGTGAACGCCGTCTGGTCCACTGGCAACAGGCTGAATCGAAATTGTGGGAATGCCCGCCCGCCATCCGCGACGCACTCAAGAAGACAGAACGTGTCCGCATGATCCTGACGACTCCGGCCGTCTTCAAGGACGGTTGGAAGCCGGGTTGGCTGACAGACGGTCTGGAAGGAGAGTTGTCCGGGGTCAAGCTGAAGCTCGTCGGTGCGAGCAGTGGCCGCTGGAAAGCGGTCTCCGGCTGGTCGCTGGCCCCGCCGCGCGGCCCGAAGCCGATTCGCCGCATGGTGCCTGCCGGGAGTGTGTACTTCTTCGAGGTCGAGAAGCCGGGCGACGCCGCGTCCCTGGCCGACCTTTGGCTTCAATCGGTCAGCGACGACGAACAAGAACGACGCGACGGCTTCGGCCTCTCCACATGGGGGATTTGGTAACATGCCCAACACGCGCATCTACTGGCTGCACACCCTCAGCCCGACCCATGCCGGAATCGGTCGCGGCGTCGGGTACATCGACCTGCCGATCGACCGCGACAAGGTAACGGAGTGGCCGATCCTCCGCGGGTCAGGCTTCAAGGGAGTGTGGGCCGACCATTACGGCCAACAACTCATCCCGAACCCCGGTGAAGAAAATGGAAAGGCGAAAGATCGCCGCAAGCTCGAAACGCCTGAAAGTAGATTGTTGAAGGCCGCCTTCGGCACCGCTGGAGAAAACAACGATTCTAACTCCGGCGCGCTGATCCCGACCGATGCCAAACTCGTCTGCCTGCCGGTGCGGAGCTTCCGCGGCACGTTCGCCTGGGCAACGTCGAACCTTTGCCTCAGCCTGTTGCAACGGACGTTAAAGACCATTAACCCCAACGGCTTGCCCAAAGAGATTCCCACGCCGAAGGAACCGGACGAGAAAGGGAAGTCACCAGGCGAAGCCTTCACCGATGGCGAGACACTCGTCGAGTCGGGCTGGGTTTATCTGGAAGACCTAGACTTCAAAGCCATCACGAATGACAAAGCGACTCAGGAATGGGCTGAGTTCATCGCAAAATCGGTGTTCCACAACGACACCGCCTGGCAGGACCAGTTCAAGAAGCGGTTTGTCGTCCTCCCGGATTCCGCCTTCGACTTCCTCTGCGAAACCGGAACCGAGGTGCATACGCGGGTGCGGATCGACGACGAGATGAAGACGGTGGCCAAAGGTGCCCTGTGGACCGAGGAATCGTTGCCGGCCGAGACGATCCTCATGGGCCTCATCCAGTGTGACCGGGTCTTCGGTCGGAACGGTGAGGACATCACGCCGCAGGGCTTGCTCGACCGTTTCGCGAAAGCCGCATTGTCCCTCCAGATCGGCGGCAAGGCCACCGTTGGTCGGGGGCAGGTCCGCTGCGTGTTCACGGAGGTGAAGTGATGAGCGTTCACACCCGAAGCCAGCGTCTGGCACAAGCTGCGTTTCCGCGAATTCAGAGCCGCATGCAGGGCCTGCGCGAGAAGGCATTCGACGAGTACAGGTCCTTCGTCAAGAAGTTCCCGGCCCTGATCCACACCTGCGGGCTGGCCCAGGCCGTGGCGTTCGCTCTCGCCAAGCAAGAGAACGACTACATCGAGGACCTGGCAGCAGTACTTCGAGAGAGTGGGCACCCCGAAATCACTTCGGCTCAAACGCTTCACGAACGGGCGCGGACACAACCTTTGAGCGGGTATCTCCGCCTGAGCCGCGATGCGATCAACGCCGCGAGTTGGTTGAAGCGGTACGTCGAAGCTGCCGGGGAGGAAGTCTGATGCGCACCCCGATTCTTGCCCTGCGGAACAGGCGAGCAACGCGAGGTCAGCATCCCGGCCTGCTGTTGCAACGGTACCTGTGCGAGAACGCGACGGAGGAAGGCGGCAACCCGGAGGAAAAACGCGCCATCCTTCAGGCGGCCATCAGCGCCGCCGGCAACCCTGAGGTTCGCGAACTCTACAAAATCGCATTTGGCCGCTGGCAGAAGTCGCTCCCGGAGTTGACCGCCGCGAACGACCTGCAAACCGTCGGTAGGCTCATCGTCGGCCTGGGAACGGAGAACGTCCTCGAAACCGGCATCCGCCTGCACCACATCTACGGCATGCCGATCCTCCCAGGGTCGGCACTCAAAGGACTCGCCGCTCACTACTGCGATCAGGTGTGGGGTGCGAGCGAGGAGAACTTCAAGCGGGGGCGACCGTACCACCAACTCCTTTTCGGCACCACGGACGAAAGCGGCTGCATCATCTTTCACGACGGCTGGTTCGTCGCCGATTCCGAGAGTGAACCGCTCAAACTTGACGTGATGACGCCACACCACCCAAAGTGGCTCGACGGCTCCGTCCCACCCACAGATTTCGACAGCCCGACCCCGGTGCCGTTTCTGTCGGTGGCTGGCCAATTCCATGTGGCGGTATCTTGGCACGGCCCGGCCGGTGACAAGTCCCGCAATTGGACGGAATTGTCGCTGTCCTTGGTGGTCGATGCACTCCACAACTGGGGGGTCGGCGGCAAGACAACCAGTGGATACGGACGGCTCGCCGTTCCTCCTCCGCCGCCGCCCCCACCGCCGCCCAGAAAGCGAAACTCGGGCGACCGTGCCAAAGTCACGATCATTGCCACGCGGACCAAAGGCGGCTTCGACGTGCAGGACACCGAGCCGGGTCGAAGCCCAGGCACCCTGACCGTCGGCTCGCCCCCCACCGGGACGAATACGAGCATCGGGTCGGTCGTCGATGTGCTGGTTCACGTCGATGACGAGCGCAGACCGCAGTACAAGTGGCCGCTGCCAGCCAAGAAGTGAGGGTGTCAATGCGACTGATCAGCTTCCTCGGGACGGGCAACTACGGTGAGACCACCTACGCCTTCGAGAATAGCACTTGCCGGACTCGCTATGTAGCTCATGCTCTGGCATCGTTCACCCGACCGAACGAGATTTGCCTTATCGCGACGGCGGAGGCCTGGGGCCAACATGGCCCCACATTAGCTGAATTGCTGACGAAGTCCGGCCATACTACTACAAGGCAAGTCACGATTCCCACCACAGGTGAGCCAGCCAACTTGTGGCAGATCTTCACCACCGTCGTCGATCTTATCCGTGACTCAGCAGATGCCGTACTATTCGACATCACCCACGGGTTTCGAGCACACCCGTTCTTTGCGTCGGCTTGCATTCAGTACGTTCAGTCGATTCTACCGAACCCACCGCAGATTCGTGTGGTCTATGGCGAGTATCGAAAAGATGAGGAGAAAAGTCCGATCTGGGAGCTGACCCCATTTCTGGAAGTCCTCTCCTGGTCGCGGAACCTCATGATGTTTCTGCGGACCGGCCAGGCTGATGACGTGGTGGAGCCGACAAAGATACTGGGACGTGAACTGCGAAAGCAGTGGGCGGCTACTGATCGGAGTAACCCACAGCCAGGACTTGAGAACCTCGGTAAAGCACTCGAAGCCTTCAGTGACGATTTCACCACGATCCGAACGGGCTCGCTCCTGATAGGGAGACAACCTTCAGCCCAGCGACTCTGGGACGCGATCGGACAGACGAAGAACGAAGTAGCTCAACAGCTGCCGGCGCTGGCGCTGGTGCTCGACCAGGTGCGAGCGATGGTAGAGCCGCTGCGGACCGGCGGAGCAAGACTGTCTTCCGCCGAGGGGCAGCGAGTCCTTCTCGCTCTGGCCCGACTGTATCAGACGATGGGGCGCTACAGTGAAGCGATCTCCGTTCTTCGTGAAGGATGGATCACACTCGGTGCGCCTACGAACACCGACCAACCTGGGACGGCCGAGTTCGACAACGAATGGCGAGGAGTCCAAGAGCACGTCTGGAGACTGAGAACGGGATCCTCTCGTAGCGTGAGTGAGTTGCGGAACGACATCCAGCATGCCGGCTTCAACCAGCAGCCACACGACCGAAGCTGGTTCGAGGAGCAACTCACAATCCTGCTGAACCAGTGGCAGGCGGCCATCGATTCGATGGCAGGCCGGCATTCGGAGTGAAAAACCATGCTATTGCTCAACTTCGGCCATCCGCTCACCGATGCACAACTCGCCCGCATCCGCGAACTCGTCGGGCGCGACGTCGAACGCATCATCGCGGTACCGACACACCTCGACCACGAACGGCCGTTCGACGAGCAAGTCCGGGATCTCCTGACCACTGTCCCGCTGACGCCTGAACAATGGCAGACCACTCCGCTGATCATCAACCCACCCAGCCTGGTCCCGATCACGGCGGTCCTGCTCGCCGAGATTCACGGTCGCAGCGGCTTCTTCCCGACGATCCTCCGACTCCGTCCGGTCGCGAGAACCATGCCCCCGCAGTTCGAGGTTGCGGAACTACTGAATCTGCAAGGCATTCGGGACGCCGCGCGAACTCGACGAGCCTGAATCTGGGGGTCCTTGCGATGTGTGACTTGGCGCCGGAGGATGGAGTGGTTGCCTGCACGAAGAAGCATCTGTGCGTGACCGACGCCGATCGCATCGAAGACCTTGAGGTACTCGGACGCGGCAGTGAAACGACTTCGCGACCGCTTGCGCAAAGGTCTCGGGCACGTCCGGGCAAAACCTGGGACTCGTTCCAGTGGCCGTGGATCCGGAAGTTGGCCCAGCACCAGTTCCAGGCCCTTCGCGACGTGAATCGTCCATCGCGGTGGATCGGAGGGCCTCGACCCGGAGAAGTTCGACGCAGCGGCGACCACACGGCGGATGCACCGCGGGCTTCCCGACTGGCGGCGGATGGAATGAACGTTCCGAGCGGACACTCGAATGAGTCGGCTCACCAACGGCCCGTGTGAGCAACATCCGGCTGTTTCGCCCCGTGAATCGCGGAGTCACCCACCGTGAAGAAGCTCACCGACCCGCTCCTGGCCCGGATCGAGGCGTTTGTCGCAGAAAAGGGCGGTGGAGTGGTGATCCGCAAAGCCGCTGGAGGGTACTCCCTCTTCCGGGAATCCTCCGGCCAACCCGTGGTCCGGTTCCGCCCGACCGGAGCCGGAGACGCAGTCGAGCTGAAGTGGTGGAGTCACCGCGAGCGGTGGGACGACATCGGCGACTTCGGCCCGATGGTCCTGCCACTCGACGAGGCGTTGGCCTACTTCGCCGAGGACCCGATGGACTGCTTCTGGCACTGATCACCGGTCAGTCACCCGGAATCGGCCACACGTAGCCGAGTCTGCGAGCCGCCTTCCGCACGGCATCGAGGTCGGCCTCGCGGACCACCACGAACCGGTCCCCGGCCCGCAGGCACTTCCCCTTCAACTGCCGGTCGGCCGCCAGTTCGGCCGCCACGTGCTCGTCGGCACACGCGATCAGGCGGGCCGCTCCCGCGTCGGTCAACCGCCCGGCCCTCGCCCGCAGGTCGGCCAGGAACGTGACGACCGTCCCGGGCAACTCCCCGGTCGTCCGGGACGCCAGAAACTGCTCCAGTTCGTCGACGCTCCCGCCCTGCTCGATCACCCCGAGCACCTTCGCGGCCGACAGCTTCCACACGCCTTCGGTAGCGGGGTCCGCGAACCGCTCCAGCACGAGCCGGTCGGAGGCGGGTAGGTCGCGGGCGGCGACCACGTCCTGGTTCGCTAGCACCCGCAGCACGTCGCTCCGCGTCGGGGCCGCCGGGCGGTACTCGTCGGCCATCCCGAGCAGGTACGCCCCGAGCGGGTTGATCCGCACGTGCAGCAGCCCGTCGTACCGGGACAGGCAGGCGAACTCGTCCGCCCCCCACCGGCCGTGGAAGTCGTGCCGCACGCCCTGCGGCGGGAGATAAGCCACGTCCACAAGCCCCAGTGTTGCCGCCACCTCGAACAGGAACGCGAGGACGAACCGCCCCTGCAACTGCTCCCAGGCATGGCTGTCGTCGTACCCCAGGTTCCCGTAGTGGTGCTCGGCAATGTACAGTTCGTGAACCTCGTGGGCGACCACGAACGACCGGCCCGTGGCCCGGAGAAGGCGGAAGAAGTCCTCGACCGCGAACCACCGGCCCACGGGGCACGCAGTCATTCCGTCCACGACGACGGCCCTTCGTCCGGCGGCGGCACTCATGCGGGCCTTGCCCTGGCCCTTGATCGCGTCCACCCGGGCGAACTCGTCGAACGCTCGCGTCTTGAGCCATGCCGCCCACAGCTTGCGGACCACATCCAGCGGCGAGGCGGTGAGAGCCTTCCTCCCGGCCGCGGTGAGCTTCAACGCTTCCCCACTCTTCTCTGCCAGCCCGCCGGCCTGCACCAGCACCGGCCAGGCGAACGAGCGGATGCCGATGTCGAAGGACGGGTCGTACTTCGATTCGTCGGCGTCCTCGGGGCCGTAGAAATCGCCACCTGAGAGGATTCCGGCGACGGCCTGACGGGTGGCCTCGGTCGGCACGAGTTTCTTGTCGGTCACCCGGACCTTTCCGGCCTCGATCAGCCGTAACACCGCCCGCAGGTCCGCTTCGACCGCGGCCGCCGTCTCCCGCACCCGGACCGGCTCCTCCCACTCGTGCCGCTCCCGCTTCCGGTCCGACCAGACATTCTCGGAAAGGGTGTGGGTGGCCGGTGGGGCGTCGAGGGTCGGCACCACAAAGGCTTCGGGCGGCGGGACGAACCCGCGGAGGATCTCGCGGGTGTCGGTCGGCAGGTGGTCGAACCGGGGGAAGAACAGGCGGAGCGGCAGCGGCTTGATCTGGCGGCGGTCCTCGTGCCGGTACTCCCACGACGCCCGGTTCGGGTCGCTGGTGTCGAACCGCGGCTCCTCGCCGAACCACGCCCGGAACTTCTCCCGGTCGAGTCGGCCCGTGGGGTCGAACGCGGCGACGCGAACGGCCCGTTGAGCGGTCGCGTCGAGCCCGGCATAGAGGTCACGGACCCGCTTCGGGTCGGTCATCACCTTCGCCAGGAGCGGGGCGAGTTCACTCTTCCGCTTCGGCGGGTCCGTCGAAACCAGGCCGGCCAGCGGGCATAGGTCGTCGAGGGTGAGTTTCTCGAACGCCTCGCGGGCGGTGAGTGCCTCTTCGGTCTGTGTCCTGGTCCATCCCATAACTTTGCCATCCAGATCTGCCCCCGGCCTGCCGCCGCGTGCGGTGCCTTCTGAATCTCAGGATACGGTGAGGGGATCGTGTATCAGTGTCCGGCGAGTCGTCGCACGCCCGTGGCGTCACCCCGATACGGACCGCGACTGCTTACCATGGCGACCTCGGCCAAGACCCGCCGTCGCCTGGATCCGGTGAGTAACGCGGCGGCCGATTTCTTCCGTGAGACGGATCTTCTATACACAACGGCCAGGCTTGGGGAGATCATTGTCGATCAGGTGCCTTAAACTTAAATCATGTTTTATAACTCCTGGCCCATTTCTTGCCAAATGATGAACTCAAACGCGACCCCTCCAACGCCGACAAGATGTCCACCGACTGCCGGGGATCGAGTCGGAGTAAATCTGGTCGATATCGCATGACCTGGCGGGCAAGTGATGCCAGTTTCTGCTGCGTCGTCAAGGTGTTGATGACAAGAAGAGGTTTCGAATGACTGTATGCTGCCCACTTGAACTGCAACTTGCTTACGTCGGCTTCCGGAATTTGACGCGTCGCGAGATAGATTCCACTCAGGGAGGCCTGCAACTGAACTTTCCCAGACTTATTCGTTGCCAAGAGCTGGATCAAGGTTGACCCGCATTGCCCATTCAACAACTCCGGCAGGAAGGATCGGACTCGACAGGCATACCTGAACATTTCCCTGGCACGCTCACCAATCTTATCGGTTGGATGGTACACCCCCTCACTGATGACCCGGCGAAATCCGACTGCAAAAAGGGCCTCCTTCTTTTGCTTCGCGGCCACACGAACCTCTTCCAACTCAAACAACCGGTCGAGAACATACTGTCGAGCAAAACAAAAGGGGCAGACAAGAGGCCGATGGCAAGGCTTGGCCACTTTGTTGGAGATCACCCCGAAAGGAGGGCAACCGAGGGCGAACGAAAACCCCGAGGCGGACTGAAGCGGTTTCCAGCCGAGACTGCGGAATTCTTCCAGTTTGATGGCTCGTCGCAACCGGATCTTACGAATCGCTTTGATAACACTCGCGTCGTGGGATGGTTCGCGAGTCCACATTCTTCCCAGAACCGGAGTGAACGACAGCAGTCGAGCCGAATGCAAGAAGTGCGAATGATGGACCCGCAAGACCTCTAACTTGGCATTACTCATTTTCCCTCCGATTTTTCGCCTCGCGAACACAAATCTGCAATGACAATCTCAATTCTCGTTAGCACCAGGCAAGGCATTATACCGCTGAGCCATTTGAGGATTTATAAATTCCGGGCTACCGAATGCTTCAGCAGAATTGAGGCGGACAGGAATTGAAGGCTTAAATCACGATTGATGATGATCCCTGAAGATGCGCCGTCCTTGATGCCTCGAGGGTGAAGGGGCGAGTTGCCTTCCCGTCGAGATTGTGTTCCTTTCGAGATACTCATAGAGATAGTTTCTGTGTCCTAAGTCTTTCCTTCAGAAAGACGAATCCTTGCCGCCTTCCTGCGTGCGGCGGCAGGATTGTGAAAGGCAGTAGAAATGAAAGCATCTGAACTGAAGTGCTTAAAACAAGATTTATAAATAACCCATTGAGATGCGTCTTCCTCGACACCTGGGAGATGGTTGCCACCCATTCTCAATTCCTCATTCGCCGACACGTGGAGAAGGGGAAAGTTGCTCCACTCCACGACACGAGAGGAATCTTGTCCTTTCTCCAGAGCTCGAACAGGATTTGACCAGGAGGAGAGTTGAGATGTTGGGATTCCCTCATACCAATCGCACCTGGCTCCGACACGAGAAAGATCGAGATCGAGAGCCTACTCGCCATCTCCCATAGGTGTCTTTGCTTCGTCGACGCGAAAGGGATCGGTTCGCGAAATCAGGTCCTTGATCGAACAACACAAGTTCTATTGGTAGTTTCTTCCGCTCAGTTTTCTGACTGCAGACTTCTTGACCCGACAGGCATGGATTGAGATCAAGAGATAAGTTTCTCCTCCAGGCGAATCCGCTCAATTTTCGCCTCCATTGCGTTCGGTCGGGATCTGCGAACAGGCGCTCCCAGCCGCCCATTTCGGCCCTCAGGGCCCGTTTTTCACCCAGGAAGGCCAACTCGAGGGGAGTCCCCTCCGGCCGGAAGCTTGTGGGTAGTTCATTGATTGCTACTCACCCACTCAGCTATGGGCCAAGCTGAAATTCCCCGCATGACAGGAATGACCGGGATTCGATCCGACCTGGAACTTATGATCAGGCTCTTCGGCACTTCGGATGAGCACTCCCTAGTCAACGACGGGGGGCAATGAACTTCGCCTTGTTGATGGGAATGGCTATCTCATTCCGATTGCCATAAATCATGATTTAACGACGCAAGAGGATCCGAGAACGATCGGGATCATTGCACTCAATCCCGACCACAATGCCAAATATCACCATGATGAGGCCATCTGTTTGTTCCGGCCGATTCGCACCGTCCTCCTTTCATGGTGAGAGCCCCTGCGTTACCTCGGTTTCACCGCACGAGCATACTGCACGGGTAGTATTGTCGCCGCCCGCTCGTCACCGAGATCTACCGCGGCGTGGTACGGCCAGTATGGGTCCCGCAACATTTCACGCGCCAGCATCACCAGATCGGCGTGCCCCTCCCGCACCGCTTCCTCGGCCTGTTCCGGCTCGGAGATCAACCACCCCACAGCCGTCGGGATGTCCACTTCCCGCCGGATGCGGCTGGCGATCGGAATCATGAAACCCGGCCCCCAGGGCACCCGCGAGATGTCCGGGGTGACGAACCCGTGGCTCACGTCCACCAGATCGAGGCCTGCCACCTTCAGCCGACGCAGGAGTTCGACGGACTCCTCCACGGTGACTCCGCCGTCGAGCCAGTCCGTGACCGACAGGCGAACCGTCAGCGGCAGCCGCTCCGGCCATACCTGACGGACGGCAGCGAACGTCTCCACTAAAAACCGAATCCGGTTGTCGAAACTGCCGCCGTAGCTGTCCGTCCTGGTGTTGGCGAGCGGGGAGTAAAACTCATGGGCGAGGTAGCCGTGCGCGAAGTGCAGTTCCAACCACTCGAAGCCCGCCGCCAGTGCCCGGTTGGCCGACGCCACGAAAGCGTCCTGAATGCGGCGGATGTCCGCAAAGGTCATCGCTCGTGGCACCTTGGGCAGGTTGCCGCCGAACGCCACGGCCGACGGAGCGATGATGTCCCACCCGCCCTGGTCCGAGGCGATGTGGTCGTCCCCTTCCCAGGGCTTGTTGGCACTCGCCTTCCGCCCAGCATGGGCCAGTTGGATACCGGGAACGGCTCCGTTTTGCTTCAGGAATCTGGCGATTCGGGCAAACGGTTCGACATGGGCGTCGTGGTAAATGCCACTGTCCGCCGGGCTGATGCGTCCCTCGGGCGACACCGCCGTGGCTTCGACGACGACCAGCCCCGCCCCGCCGACGGCACGGGATCCGAGGTGGACGAAGTGCCAGTCGTTCGGGAACCCGTCGTCGGAGGAATATTGACACATCGGCGAAACAGCGATGCGATTTCGCAGGTTCACCTCTTTCAGGTGGAACTCGTCAAACAGCTTCGCCATTGATCTCTCCTAATTGGTGGATCGTAGAAGAGGTTCTACCGGACGTATCACCGTTTCTTACGCATCACATCCGTGGCCAGTCGAGACAGAACCGGGATCGATGACGGGGATGGAATGGTATGACTCGCAGGAGAAGCCTGGAAATCCGCACATGTCTCCGACACCATGAGCACGGTTCCCGGCCAGTATCTCCGATGATTTCGTTGAGCGTCATCAATACAGGCGGGATTATCACCGGGAAGCCCCGTGAAAACTACCGTGAATGTCAAACCCACCACAGCAGAAAGCGATATTTCTGAATGAGGCCCCCGTCTGTAAGCTCCCTGAGTCAACCTCGAAATATCGTCGAGCACCTCCTCAAAGGAAACCATTCTCGATTTGTAGACCGGAAGAACGGCACGCCGTTCAGTACCGAGCGATCCACCGCCGCCCGACCAGCGGGATGCAGGAGTAGCAGGGGTTCCGGCGCGGAGCATCCGGCCCAGCTCATCCGAACGGGACATCGGGCTGTTCCCTGCTCGGACCGCATGTCAGGGTCTCAGTGCGAGCCTCAACACCGTCATCTCCGACGCCACCCCAACACCTGCTTCCGGAAGACAACCCTCTCCACAGGTCAGACAACGTCAGCACCGGGCTCGAAACGTCGTCGGCCCGCTTGCTCAATCAGCGTGCCGCCGAAGTCGCGATCGATGAGGCGCTTCCCCTCGGACCGCTGGAATCGAAGACCGTCCGAATCACGGGCAAGAAGTACCTCGAAGGCCGACCCCCGGTCCAGCGCAAGGGGATCGACCCGCTTGTCTGCCTAGACGAGGGCGCCCTCGTGCTGCACGCCCGCCTCTACGACAACAGCATGCAGGCCCCGCACCCGCGCGTTCCGGGGCGGTATCGCGTTCGCGTATCGGTTCGGCAATACCGACGGCCAGCTGATGACAGTGCTGATCAGCAAACGCGTCGATCGCTTCCAGACCGAAAAGGTGCTGCACATTGTCGACTACCAGGACGTGCTGCCCGGCGACGCTCGCGTTCTCGAAGCGGAGACGGACCTAGGCTACTCGCTGGGGAACCCAGTTCATTTTCTTCGTGGGAATGGCCCTCCCGTGGTTCGACGACTTCGCCAAGAAACGCGAGACATGACGATCGGAGGTAGGACGTCAACCCAAACTCGGGGCTAAGACGCCACGATGATGCTAACCTGCGCACCTCGCATCGCCCGGACCTCCGCCGAGATCGCCTTCGCGAGCCGCTCGGCAGCCCGCACGCTGACGGGACCATCCTGAGGGTACGCTCCGTTTCGGGCCGAGACGAGCTTGCCTTCCTCGCTGGTCGAGCCCGTGCTGTGCCGCCAGGGTTGGCGTCGAAACCTGGTCGCAGTCCACTATAAAGTCGTGACGCTCGACAAACTGGCCACCGTTTGAGACACTGGTGATTCGTATCGCGAGCAGCAACGAACAAGACTCAGTGACTTCCGCGTGAATAGCCCACCAGGATTTAGAGGGTCTCGAACATGAACCACACCCAACTCGACACCTGGCTTGCGCGGTGGGAAGAGTGGCAGGAGCAGTATCCAAACAAGGATGTCGATGATTTCGTTCATCGGTTCCTTGTGGGCCAGCCCGATGATCTGATCGAACAGGTCCGGCACGCAATTGCGAAGCTCTCCTCACTGGAGCGCCTCCTACCGGGCGATACGGATCTCAGCGTCGGCAATACCTCGGATCGCTCCGAATCAGCCCTCGTACTACGCAGTGGAATCGAGCCGATTCCGGGATATAAGCTTGAAATCGTACTGGGGCGGGGAGGATTCGGAGAAGTCTGGCAGGCATGTGGGCCGGGAAAAATCCACGTCGCACTAAAGTTCGTTAGGTTAGACCACCCCGTCGCGATGTCCGAACTTCGCGCGATTCATTCACTCCGCGATCTACGACATCCGCACCTCGTTTCCCTGTTTGGCGCCTGGCAGAAAAGTGGATGGCTGATCATTGCGATGGAACTCGCTGAACGGTCGATGGAACAGGAACTCCGGAAAGTCATGACGCGGGGGCTGAGCGGAATTCCAGTCGCGCACCTGAGGCAGTACATGGTCGAGGCGGCAAAAGGGCTCGATTACCTGAATGGAGTCGTCAAGGATGCCGCTGCGCCCGTGCGGCGTGGGATTCAGCACCGTGACGTCAAACCCCACAACCTGCTTTTGGTGGGAGGTTGTGTCAAGGTAGGTGACTTCGGTTTGGCTCGAGTGCTGGATGAACACGGCGGTAGTCATTCGGGAAGCATGACGCCGGACTTCGCCGCGCCGGAATTCTTTTCGAGTCAGACTTTTCCTCAGTCCGATCAGTATTCATTGGCCGTTACGTATTGCTATCTCCGGTCGGGTCGCCTGCCGTTCACTGGCAACCGCGCAGCCGTGATGAACGGCCACCTGACGGGAACTCCTGACCTGGGAATGCTGAGCATCGGGGAACGTCCCGTTGTCGAACGTGCATTGAGTAAGAAGCCCGAGTCACGCTGGCGCTCGTGCACTGAGTTTGTCGCCGCGCTCAGCGATCCAGTTAATGTTCAGATGGTAACCGTAATCAATGTGCCGGCGAGTTCTCAGTCAACCGAGACGAACCATGCCTCTCCAACAGCCCCCGCGACCACAGCTTCAGTGAATAGTTCGCCTGGAATGCGGATCAAATTGAAGGGCCCTCCCATGGAGCATGCCGTAGTTGCCCTCATATTCTTCATCTGTGTCGGTCTCGTTTCTACAGGATTTATTCCCCCCGGATGCGCCAAGAACCTCCCTCTCGTCGGGAAACTCTACAAGGACTCCTGTGATGCTTGCTGGGGCCTCGGAAAGAATCGTGAACCCTGTCGAACCTGTCACGGGTATGGATACCTTAGAGGCAAAACTTGCCCGGTGTGCACGGGTAGTGGAAAACTTGAAAAGGCTTGCATTCAATGTGGAGGTTCAGGAAAAATTCCAACGAAGTAAGCAATCAATCCGATTCGTGTCTCAAAGAATTGATCGAGATGGGTATCTCACGGCATTGAGCATCTCGGACAGAGATCCTAGTCGTGATGCCAGAGTAATGCCCCCCGATCAATTCGATGGCATTGGACCGAGCAGCGCATCAGCCAGAAGCCGTTTCGCATTGCGGAGTCGCCGTTTGACAGTCGCGATCGAGATGTCGAGAGCCGCTGCGACTCCCGCTTGTTACTCGTTTCAAATTTGGGGATCAAGTGCTCTCGTCGTACCGAAATCGATCTTGAACCTTAAATCATGCTTTAAGTCTATGAGAGGTGGTCGAGTTCGTCGATTTTGGTCCACCTGTGAAAAATTTGGACGGCTCCCCCGGCCCGATCGAGCGGACCAGCCTCCGAGCCACGATCGATTCCGACCTGGTCCTCCGCCCGTTCGCGAACCTGCCGAGCAAAGCGAACGGGGTCGAGGCCCAGGGGTTGGCCGTGGAGGGGGACGACATCTACGTCGGATTCCGGTCTCCGGTGCTCCGAGACAACTTCGTCCCCGTGATGCGTACCCGCTTCGGGCGTCAGGCTGCCGAAGTCGAAATCACATCGGCTCGACAATCTTGAAAATGTCGAGCAGCATCGGAATCCAGGGGTCTTTGTCCTTCCATGCTTCGAGGGGCTTACGAACCGGGCGGCTCGGCACTTTTCCCATCAGCGCGGCCAACGCCAGTTCGGTCAACACGCCGGGGTAAGCCTTGGCGGGGTCGATGTTGCGAATCTTCGCCTCCACCAGCAGGTCATGACTCGGACACCGGACGTGAATCGCGTGAAACGTCCGCAGCAACGCAGCGAGGATGACGCCCTCGTAGTACGCGTCGTAGGCCATCGCAAGGTCGGCGACCTTGAACTGGATTCCGCCGCCCAGTGTGGCCAGATCCTGAATAATCGTCTGGGCAGCCGAGCTGCCTGCGGCGAACGCCGCCCGCGCGCCGAGATCGCTCCCGAAGAACGAGCCGAGCGACTTCAGGTTCCTGTGATCGTGCGGCGGGCTCACCATCAACAGCGGCGGCTGAAAGTTGCGCTCGATCCAGTCGATGCGTTTGTTCAGCCGGTCCAGCGAGTCGCCCTTGAGGTCGCCCCGGAAGCGGTTGAGGAACTTCAGCTCGGCGCACCAAGGGCAAGACTGGCCGTCCGGCATGAGCGTAACGATCGGGGTAAAGAACCGCCGCCCCTGCGCACCCGTGTAGCGTCGGCGTATGGTTTCGACGTCGGCCATCGTTGACGGCCGAGTGACCATCGCGAAGGCGCAAACGTCTGGATCCGTCTTCAATAACTGGGTGACGCGGTAGATGTCGCTTCGCAGGTACTTCAGAGTCGCGCCCGTGACGACCGAGTCGTCGGCAACGAGAATCCGACTTGCCTTTGCGATGTCCGAATGCATCGTCGCCGGGATCGGCCCGTGCGGGAGGACACAGATTGGGCAAGCCGGGTGAGCCTCCCGGCACAGCCCACTGATCGAATCGGTGTTCGGATGTTCGGGGACTAGGATGATCCCTGGCTTTTCCACCTTCCGCAGCTCGACGAGGCACTTCTCGCGGAATGGCGGGTGGGAGGCCAATCGGTCGGTCTTGAGAAGGATGCTGAAGTGCCGGCGTCTTTCGGGCCCTTTCGCTGGGTACGCGACGTCGGCATGCATTTCAAGGCGTCCGCGTCTTTCGCCATCGTCCAGAACCACGACCGCGATTCCGCGACGGTCTTATCGACCTTCACCGCCTTGAACTCGATTTTGGGCAGCAGCTCGTAGGACTCGGGGTGAACGTGGATGACGTGGCTGTGGTTGTTGCAAAGCTCGCACTTGCCGGTGGCGTCAATTGGTTTCCGCTCTACCAGAACGGTGGCCAGCGACTCGTTGCACGGCGTCACCTCACGCGACGTCTGGCAAACGACGACAATCTTACTGCCCGCGGGCATGTGCTGACTGAGCCACGTGCACAACCGTCCGCTCGAGTTGACGCTGACTACGAAGAGCCAGGTGAGATCGGCTTGCAGGTACTTGGCCGCGGCGACGGCGGGCCGCTTCTTCGCCGCCTGCACCGCGTCCATGATGGCGAGCTTGTCACGCGGGTAACCCTATGGTTCCGACTGTTTCGTTATCCCTACAAGCGGGGGGGGGGTGTCGAGTCGTTGACCGTCCCATGCTGTTCAGTTTCTTCCAACCCATTGGAACTTAAATCATGTTTTATGGACGCAGGCGGGTGATCCTGGAGACCCCGACGGTGTCACGGGGCTTTGAGAGCAGGCGGAGGTGCTTTCGGAGACTCGACCGGCATGGCTGGTCCCCGGTAGGCGGCGGGCTGGTTTGCCGCCCATGTCGCCCACTTCGCGAACGCTGCCTTCCGACGCTCCGCTGCGGTCAGGGGTACCACCGGCTTCGCGACTTCGGGGCGGCCTTTGGCCGGGACGAGTCGTCGCACTTGCTCTTTGATCGGCATCCTCTCCGGAACCTGGAATGCAAACCCAAAGATCGCCTCCGAGATCCCGTATTGTTCCATCAACGCGTCTGATCTTGCTTGAGAGGGACCAACATGGATGAACCCATACTCGATGACAGATTGCCCGGTGATCTCGACTGCCAATCGCAATGCCAGGTCGCGAATCTGCATCCCTTCGACAAACTGATCAAGCATCTTTGCTGCGCGCTTACGACCCTCTGTAATGCCGATGGCCATGTCGTTCGCAGTGTTATCTTGCAGGGCCACGACGGTCTCGGTGTCGTCGAAGAGCTTCACCACGGCTGGAAGAAACTGGATCGGTTTGGGGTGCGGTTCCAGGCGACGGGCCACGGTTTCGGGGGCGGATCGCCATCCGGCACCATCGGCGTACGCTCCAGGATATATCTCAGACCCCGGGTGCGCGACTCTCGACGGTTCGGCCCCACATCGGCAAGCTGTTTGAGAGCAACACGGTCTGCATCGGTCCCCTCGAAGGCAGGCGGGATCATCACAGCCAGGAGAAGCTTCGGATAGAGCCCCTCACAACGCTGGGAAATCTCGGGATCGGCGTTGAGTCGACCCTGTTTCACCACAGGTACAGCCGCGTCCCCAAGGGCAAGCAGGGCTGCCTCGGCAGCGTCGCGAACTCGCAGGTCGGGGTCGCCAAGCTGCTTCACAAGGTCGGAGGGGCGAGGAGCCACGCGGTCAGGTTTCACCGGGTTTGGGCTCCCAGCGGCTGGCGTCCCGTTCTCACTGGCTGCGGAACCACCCAGTGCAAGGATCGATCCTCCTCCGATACCGCCCAGCATAAGGCCGAGGGCGACAATCGACCACCGGAGTTTGGCGATGAACATGGCTTTGAGTACTCCTTGAGCGGCCTCGATGGCGGTGACGGAAACCAGTCCGGTGCCACCTGCCTGGGCGATGGGATCCGATACGCTGCGAACCAGTTCAACAGGGACCCGTGCGGCAGCTTCCCCGACCAGGGTCGCCATCACAGTTGGGGCCGAAGCAGCGACGCCACGTCGTCGCAACCGGTCGGCCAGGAGCTTGCGAGCCTTAACCAGCCGGCTGGAAAGCGTCCCTTCCGGGATGCCGAGCCGACTCGCCGCCTCTGTTCGTGAGACCCCCTCCAGTTCGCACAGCACAACCGGAACACGGTAATGGTCCGGCAACCGGGCCAGTTCCACGTCAACGGCGGCGATCAGGTCGAGATCCGGTGAGCGGACAACCCCGGCCACCGGTTCTGTGGTCAATTCCTCGGTGCGATGTCGATGGCGCATCCGGCGAACCTCCATTGCGCACCGCACGGCAACGGCGTGTAGCCAGCCTGAGAGCGATTCGGACGGCGTGACGACCGACGCCTTGCGAGCCAGAACCAGGAACGCAGCCTGGAAAGCATCATCAGCGTCTGTGCAGTTGCAGAGGATTCGCCGACAGGTGGCGTGCACCATCGCCCCGTGGCGAGCGACGAGGGTGGCGAAAGCCAGGTCGGAGCGGTCGGCAAGAAACACCCGGATCAACTCACCGTCGGGAACGTCCGTCAGGCGAGCGAGGAGATCTACAGGTCTGGTCCGAAGCATCGCGAACGGCCCTCACAAATCGGCTGTCCTCCTGAGAATGACCGGAAACACCCCGGCGCGTCGCAAAATTTTGAAATTCTTTTCCGCCAGTTCGGCAGACGAGTGAGAACCACAAGAACCGATGCCTGATTTGGGGGTTGGTGACGGCCACGCTACGCATGGCTGTCACCACTGCATCACAAACGCCTCGCGAAGCTCCTCCTGCAAGGAGCCAAACCCACGGCTGGTCCACTCAACAGCGGACCTGCGCTCGCATCACCGTCCTCATTCAACAGCGTCCGTGTCAGGGTTGCGAGCTTCTCGGCCCTCCACGCCTTCTCCAGTTTCGGCAGCCCGTCCGCGGCAGTCGGAAGCAACACGATCATGCTGACCTACCCGCCCTCGTAGTGCAGTTCGACCGGCCAGAAACTCGGAGTCGGTGACCACCGGCGCGTTGCACATGCGAAACATCATCGGGGTGCGTTGTTTGTCGTTCTCCCCCGGTGCTGGTGGAACGGGGTCGCTGAGAGGAGCGGGAAAAAGTCGCCAGAACGAATCGCGGCGGTGGGAAGCCCACGGCCGCGGATCAAGTGGGCGACATTCCCCATATAACGGAACCGTTCCCAAGAGATTCAAAGTTGAAGATGGGCGGGGAAAAGTCGCCTGAACGAATCGCGGCTCGGCGGTCGCCGCAGCCCACAAGTCTCGCATGGTGAAGATCTACCTGGCGAAGCATCCGGAGATCCTGGCGAACTGGCGTCCAGTTCAATCGTTTGCGGAGGATGCGGCCGACGTGATCGTGATGAAACGAGACGCCGAAATGCTGGGGAAGAAAGCAAGCCTCAGCGTGGGAAGCCGGCCCGAACCGTGAGGTCAGGCAGACGAGAGAGAACCACAAGAACCCATGCTTAATATGGGGATTGGTGACGACTTGTCCGGTGAACCGGGCTTGATGCGGTTATCGGGCCGTCGCGGCAGCATTCCGTGGGTGAGGGCGTGAGGCTTTCTCCGAGAGCTGGAGGCGGGAAATCAGCCTATCCGGTTCAATGAGTGGGAGGTGGAAACGAGTGATGATGGGATGAGTGAGGCTCCGGCAACCGAAAGGTCGGCAACGACTGGTCCCACTTCAACTTCCACGAACTCGAAGACCATACAGAGTGTTACCCGGAATGTCATGAATCCATCTCGAATGGCAGGCACCCCTCATCACTCCCAAGAGGAGCAATTTTCCGCAAGATTCCACAAATTGGAATCCTCGGTAACCCGCTACCAAACCGAGCAGAGTTGGTCTACGAGAACTCAACTCAGCGGATCTTCCCGATTCCAGATCTCCAGCCACGAGTTGTTAAATCATGTTTTATAATCATGAGGAGCACTTCACCTTCCTCCCCGTGTCCCACAGACCATAAATCATGTTTTAAGATTCGCAACAAACTGGGATTAGTTATGGCGACCAGTTCAGAGGTGGACTAAAATCGACGAACTTGACCACCTCTCATGAACTTAAATCATGGTTTAAGGTTCAAGATCGAATTCGGTACGACGAGAGCACATAATCCCCAAATTTGGAACGAGTCAGTTTCAAGGGAAGTTTCGCTTGCACGACGCCAGCAATTCAACGAGTGAGTGGCGTGAGAATGAGGTCGAACTCACAAAGAGTTCTCCTCCCAGGAGAGATCATTTCTCCAGCCGAGAGTTGTCAAATCATGATTTATGATCATGAGGACCACTCATTTCTCCAGATAGCAACAGCTTTCCATTTACAGATGGAGTTCTTTGTTCCAAAACGAAACGTTCCCGATCATGTCGAGAAAATGGAGAGATCAGATCCAGTCGACAGAAAAGGGAGAAATATTCCATCACCCGGAAAGAGTATTTACCAGCATCTCACCAACTCGATCCGGCGATTGTTCAGTATGCGATCTCAACAAATCGAGGAAGGTAACTCGATGGGACAACAGGGAAATCACGCCCCGTCGATTCACAGTGCCGGGAGAGTTTGGGACCAGGAATCGATGGGGCGAGTTTCCGCATTACACAAATCTGTTCCCAAGGGATTCGAAGTTTGTGAGGGGGAAAAGTCGCCAGAACGAATCGCGGCGGTGGGAAGCCCACGGCCGCGGATCAAGTAGGCGACATTCCCCATAGAACGGAACTGTTCCCAAGGGATTCGAAGTTTGTGAGGGGGAAAAGTCGCCAGAACGAATCGC
>CAZKIQ010000049.1:34680-39278 GCA_964552815.1 uncultured Alcaligenaceae bacterium
GGCGGTGGGAAGCCCACGGCCGCGGATCAAGTAGGCGACATTCCCCAATATGGGGTCCTGTTCGAACTGACCCCAAATCGAGCACCGACCGTGTGTCAATTTTGGGGTCACTCGTCATTTTGATAAACCTTGATACATTGGATTTCAGATGGCGTTACCGTCATGCCGGTTCTGGGTGCTTTATCCTCGATTGCCAGTGATTTCAAAAACCGGTTATTCAGCCGAACGCGTCGATGATGCACTTCGGACGCATAGGAGCCGGGTGAATCGAGCGATTGACGGTGCATTCGGTGAGTATTGAGTGAACGCAGACGGACTTTGCCTCTGCCAATCAGTTCGAAGATGGCACTGGCAGTGGCCTGGAGGGAACCCTTGAAACTGGACCGTGTCGCCAGGAGCTCGAGCCCACTTTGTGTGCCTGCCTGGAATGAGTCCCACTCGACCTTGATCCGCTTCTTCTGGTTGGCGGTTTGGAACAAGAACTGAGATAGTTTGAGAATTTTGTAGGTTTGGAGAGTCGGTCTTGCCATGCCCAGTGGAATCACCGACCTTGACGAATTCGTCAACGCTTTCTGCGAGCATGATATGGCCTCTTTCCAGTGCAATAAACGGATCGACTCGACCGGTTCTGGGGGTTGGTGGTATTGATCCTGGGAGCAGACCTCCACCAGCCACTTCCCCAATCTCTTCTTGCCTGGCCCACGGAATGATCGGGCCTTGAAATCGACGATGTTCCACTCGTTGGGTTGCCGTTGAATTTTGATGTAATTGGCTGCTCCGTCGATCACCAGCCCATCGAAGGCGATCGTCGCATCCTCGAATCGCTTGAAGGAGAGTGAATGCATGTGAAACAAGAATTGGTAGTCGCGTTGTCCGCTCACTCCGAAAAAATGAGTCACATGCTCCCGGTACCATGCCGTGAACTTCGCGTCGTCTGACGGGACCTGGGAAGCGTGCAGAAATGGGATGTTCTCGGAGACACGCCGAATCGGATAGTCCCGGGCATGGTTTAGCATGTCTGCGAAGGTGCCATTGGGAATTTGGTCGACCCGGAAGATCACACCGTCCGTGATGACATTGTGCGAATTGAGGGACTGAGCCATCGCGAAGGCAATGGACCTCGCCGTGCCAGTGATGACCTGGGCAGCAACAATGTTCTGGGTTTCCAGGTGGGGGGAGCAAATCGCCCCATACAGCGTGTTTGCGGTCAGCTTCAGCGCAGCATCAATGCCTGCGCCCTTGTTCTCGATCCTGGCTTTTTGGCGAAGTTCGACGAGTTTTGCCGCGAGTCGTTTGATTGGGTACCGTAGGATTGCATATTTCTCGTCCAGGAATTCCGTGGTGACTTTGTGCATCGCGTCCAGATCAAGACTTTGCCGCCAGTCCGTCTCGGTTTCACGCGACAGGTCGATTCGAAGCTGATCGAGTGCTTCCCAGGAATCGGCGACGAATTTCGAGGGGTAAAAAGCCACAGTTTCAACTCGAAGATTCTCATACTCTTCACGAAGTTGGGGAGGGAAAGTCTGGATCATTTTCCACGTGGCCCACACGACAACTCCGGCGGAGATCTCACGGGTGTAGAGGGATGAATGACCTTTTGGGCTCGCCTTGCCCGCTCGCGCCCTCGCCGTTCGACTCTTATAGTTTTTATTTGTGAGAGCGTCGTCAGTACTGGGGATGAGCGCGTTGGGTGCTGATGAGATTTCTCCTGACACCTTGATGAACCACGAATCCCACCCGGCCGAGTGCTTCTCCAGAAACGGCACGACTTCTTTCAGCGTTTTGCGTTCGTCACCTGGCTCCCAGATCACCGGCCGGCCGACATAGAGGTTCATTTGTTGAAGGATCGCGGGGTAACAACTCGATAGATCCAGATCGCGAAAGGCATGGTCTGACTCATGGAACAGGACAGTGGGTGTACGTGAGAAAAGCAAACCGCCATGTGTCTGACCGGTCTGGATCCCGAAGCGAGAGACAGACCGATCACCAAGACAGCCCGACGTTCCGCCCTCGAACTGCCTTTGAATCCGGCTCAACGAGATCGGTGAAGAGAACTCCGAACAAAGCCGACCGACATCGTGTTGGAGAATGCGGGAGACACGCTTGCCCGGTGTGGTTTGAAAGGGCGGAATCCTGTCTCCATCGAAACCCAATTCGCGGCAAATCTGCTGGTGCAACTCGGCCATTTTCTCTTCCAGACACAATGTCAACACCACGTCTGTGACCGCGTATTGGAATGCCGTTCGGGGGTTTTTCCGAAACAACTTCTTCATACGAGTTTTATCCGGTGTCTGAACTCGCCTGTCCTTGTGCATGGATAAGTATGACGCTGCCAGATCGTCCAGGGACCCGCTTCCGTACGCGACATTGGTATCGAACGTTTTCAAGACCAGCGGATACATCTGATCCTGGGTTTCCACGTATTCGAGGATGGGTGGCTTGTACTGCTCAGCTCCGGTGCCCTTGACGCCGATCACCCGGGAATCACGGATGGATAATCCGTCGTGGCGTTCCGGGTCCACCACGAGAATGGACTTCCAGAATAATTCGCCAAATGCGCGTAGCAGGTCAACCCGCAAGCAGTGGCCGATCAATTTGACCAGGATTTGTTTCTTCTGATTCGCGGGTGAGGCCTGCGATCTCCAGTCTTGGAACCGAGTACTACCGGAGATGCGATCGACAAAGAGGGCGTCGGGCAAGCCAAACAGGTGGCTCAAGAGTCTGGCGGGTGAGAGCAACTGGGTGATTGGTTTTGCGGGATTGACGGTCACCTTTTCCCCCTTGAAGCGGCGGCCGAACTTCGGACCAAATGTGTTTTGTGGAGGGGGCGGGATGGTCCCCGCGTGATAAATCTGAACCCGGATCTGGCCATGGAGTCTGGCCGCAAACTGGATGGAGAGGGTCTCCACGTCCTGAAATTCGGTATCCACAGCAATTTCAATCTCGTTCCCGCTCGCCAGATCATCCCATTCGATGGGGCTCGTCAGGCTCATGGCTGTACTCTCGCGATGAGGTGTATGAAACGCAAACGGTTCGATCCTGCCAGATCCACTGGCTTGCCCAATGTATCAGCTGAGCACGAGCGAGGTGAAGGTGGATACAATTGCCGTGTCACACAAATTTGGTGGTACCGGATGATGGCGATAAATCCCGATTTCGGATCGTATGCGACTGTAAGTGGGAGAGAGGGGGGTCCGACCTATAAAACATGATTTAAGATTGTGAAGGGGATTTCGAATGTTTGGATTGGGCGTCGGATAGCTGACTATGGGATCACATCATTCCGAATTTGCGAGGAGCCTGGCTCTCACACGAGAATCGCGGTTTGTGTGGAGGTTTTCGGATGACTCCACATCGGGGTTCTCGGGTCTTCTGAAGGCAACGATTTGGTCTGTCCCGGGTCATAAATTGCCTGGTACAGGCTGGCGTGGTCGGCAGAACCAGTTCCGGTCCGCCGAAGTCGAGGTCCTAACTGTCATGGCTGCCAAAATCTCGGTCGTCACTCCCGTGTACAACGGGATGCGGTTTCTCGACCGGGCGGTCCGGTCCGTTTTGGGGCAGACCCTGCCTGACTGGGAACTGCTGGCGGTTGACGATGGGTCGCAGGACGGGTCGGCTGAGAGGTTGGATTGGTGGGCGGCCCGCGACCCGCGGATTCGCGCGTTTCGGCACCTCGCTAACCGAGGGATTTCGGCGGCCCGGAACACCGCCCTGGCTGCGGCCCGGGGGGAATGGGTCGTGTACCTCGACCATGATGACGAGTTCGAGCCGCAGCATTTCGAGCGGGTTTGGCAGTGGCGAGATCGCGGCGAGGTTCTGGTCTTCCGCTACCGCCTGCAGGAGGAACGGCCTGGTCATCCGGCATTCGGCACGCTGACAGATTACGACCCCGCGGCTCGGTATGACCGAATGTTTGACGAGACGATCGCTGTGCCCCTGGGAGTCGCCCATCGCCGTGATCTGGTGGACCGTGTCGGCCTGTTCGACGAGTCGCTCGGCCTATACCTCGGGCAGGATGAGGACGGCGACCTGTGGCGGCGTTTCGCCAGGGCCGGCGCAACTTTCACCTTCGTTCCGCACCAGGCCGGGATCTATCACGTGCGAGCCGACAGCGTTGCTCGCACCCGTCGGCCGGCACCCACCGAGCTTGAAGCAACCGAGCCAGACCTGGTTTCCGTCGAGGTACGGGCCGGTTCTCGAACCGCCACCGTACGTGTTCCGATCGCAGACGCCGGGGTGTTGCGTGAAGTCTTCGAGGAGCACGAGTACGCGGTCGATCCCCCGATCCGGTTCACTTCACCACCTCTGGTGTTGGATGTGGGCGCGAACGCCGGGGCATTCGCGGTGTATGCCCGACTGGCTTTCCACCCGGACGCGGTGGTTCACTGTTTCGAACCGAACCCGGCTGCCTGGCCTCATCTGAGACGAAATGTGGGTCCATTTCCCGGCGTGACGGTCCATCCGTTGGGCCTGGGTCGCGGGGAACGCAGTGCCGATTTGCGTCTCCATCCACGATGGTCGTTGGGGAATTCCCTCGATCCGGAACTTGTCGATCGCCTCATGGATCAACGCATCGCGGCGAGCCCGGTTTTTCACGG
>CAZKIQ010000050.1:0-39116 GCA_964552815.1 uncultured Alcaligenaceae bacterium
AGAATCGCAGCCTTTGCACCGGGATTTTCGACACCCAGAAGTCATGCCACCCTGGGAGTTGCCGCTCCTTGGCAGTCGCGGCTCTCGCAGAACAACACGAACTTTCCCTCGGGCAAGCGGCTTCGCGTGACATCCTGGTGTCACCGGGTCGGTTCCGTGGCTTGCAGGTCCCGTTCCCGAGCGGCCGGTTCCGCCGGTGGGGAAGTCGGTGTCGTTGGCCGGGTTTTGCGACCGTGGAGGATCGCGCCGATCACCGTGTATCGGACGCAGCACTCGTAACTCGCCAGCAATCCGAGGATGGAGAATACACTCACGAACCCGAATTTCACGAGCCCCGGGATCGGCCAGTCGCGGACCCACCACTGCAAGAGCACGATCGGCGTGATGCTCGCGAGGTAACACCAGTACGACGCATCCGCCAGGTAGCGGACCCAGACCCGATCGTGGTTGAGATAGCGGAGGAACCCTCCCCACAGCCCGGTGATCATGAGCCAGGTGTACCACGCCGACGCGATGCACCAGGCGATCCATTCCAGCGTGTCGGGGCCGAACTTCCCGGGCGTCGCAACCCCTTCCAGCGCCAGCCCCACCAGGATGGGGAGCACCACCGCATTTGCGAGAAGGAGATTCCGGTTCCAGCCGCGGCCAAAATCCTCGATGAGGTCACGGTGCCGAAACAGCATCCAGCCGAAGAGAAAGAACCCGAAGTAATACCCGAGCAGGTGCCACATCGGCTGCCAGTTGGAGGGGGTATCGACGATTCCCTGCATGGTGAACATCCACGGGGTGGTGGCAAGCGTGGGAATCGCAATCCGCCCCCACCCGCGAACGACCCAGCGGAAAGCCGTGTCGAGGGGAGCGATCCACCCGCGTCTGGCGAGCCCCTGCACGATCGGGCCGAGGATCACGACGACCGCGTAGAACTGGATCAAAAAATACAGAAACCAAAGGTGCACGAGCGGCGGCGGGGTGAACCAACGACCGGTCAGGAACGAATCCAGAACCAGTCGCTCCGAACTCGAGTCCGGGTTCTTCGCCACCAGATCGGCAGCGAATTCCCTCCCTTCCCAGGTCGGCCCGCGAACACCTCCGACCCGGACATTCTCGATCTCCGCAAACAGAATCACCGCGATCGCCGTCGGGCAGATCAGGAACAGTCCCAGGAGAAACGGCACCACCACTCGCCGGACTCGGTGTTTCGCCAGGCCCCAGAGGCCGTACCGCTCGGAGAGCAGACACCCAAAGAAGCCCGCGAGGAAGAAGAACAACTGCATCCGGAAGTCGTGGACGGCAAGCAGAAAGACATCCAGCACCGGGGACGGATCCTCGTCCCGGACGGGCCAGAACGGCGGGACGCTGACCATGAAGGAAATGGCGGCGTGGAGCAGCACCCCGAGCAGCATCGCGAACCCGCGAAGGCAATCGAGCGCGTGGAACCTCTCGCCGAGCCGCCGGTCGCTCATGATGCACCCAGGATCCGGGCCGACCCGGTCGGAGTTAGCGAACCTCGGGTTTGTTGTTTCCGTAACTCCACGGTTTCGCGAACGGCAACGGTTTGGGGCGGGCCGGAATCGGGCCGGGCTGGAAGGTTTTCGCGAGGGCGATGCCCTTGTCCCGCATCGTGTTCCCGGCCGTGATTTCGAGGTTGCTGTAGCTGGTGAGTCGGGTCTCGTACCCGCCTCCGGTGGGCGAGAACGCCTCTTCCGTGGGGACATATCCGACGCAGCCGTTGGCGAGAGAAACGGGGAAGGTGTAGGGGAAGCCGCTCTTCGCTTTCTGGTCGAGCCCGAACTGGCAGAAGTATTCCGCGGGCGTGGTCAGGAAGACGGCCGGGCCGACCTGGACCGCTTGCACTTCCGCCTCCGCGGTCGGGTGGGCTTTCAAGCTCGCATCGAGGAGGACAGTTTCCTTGGCGAAGGTCCACTCGCTGCGGTCGACCTTGGCGGGGTCCTGGCGGACGAGTTCCCACGCACGCTTGACTTTTTCCTCGGACGGAACTCGCCGCTTGAAGGTGAGGATTTCCGCCTTGCCGGCGACGGGTCCGAGGTTTCCGCGGTCGACACGCAGCAGCACCTTGAGTGCCTCGGCCCCGACGGTGCCGCCGACTCGTTGGGCCCACTCGTCGCCGGTCGGTTGTTTCGTGGGGTTGCGGTTGTCGACTTGCGTGATGTCGCCGGACGCCCCGTTGAGGAACACGACGACGCACTCTTTCCCGAAGTAGCCCTGAAGGACCTTCTCGACGTAGTAGATGTAGTCTGCAGAGATCCCGCCAGGGCCGGTGGTGGCGTGGCAGGCGAAATTCACGACGCACCCGAGCAGTTTTCCCTCGCTGTTCCAGGCTCCGATGACGCCGACTTCCGGGTCGGTGGGTCCGGCGGGTTCGACGATGTCGGGGTTTCCCTGCCCGGGGTGGGTGAAGGTGGAGCCGTCCCGCATCTTGAATCGCCGATTGTACGCGACTCCCTCCGCTTTCCCGCGACCGATCCCCGCGGTCACCGGCACCCGGCCGGCGTGGGCGGCGATCACCGCCTCCGCGAGGGCGGATTCCAGTTTCTCGAGATATTTCGGGTCCGCACACGACGACTTCTCGTAGGCGAGTTGTTTCACCTCGTCCGAGGCGTGGTCGTATTCCTTGGGGAGGATCATCGAAGCGGGACCGCCGGCGTGGGAGTGGGACGCGCCGATCAGGATTGCCGACGCGGGTATCCCCGTCTTCGCGGTGATCGCTTTCCGGGCGGCATCGATCGTCGGTCGGCGGATGGCGAGGGTGTCGACCCCGACGAGGGCGACAACCGAAGAACCGTCGTCGAAAACGGCTGCCCGGACCTTGCAGGGGTCGTGGAGTTTCTTGTGGTACGCCTTCCCGTACCCGCCTGGGGCTTCCATCCCGATGTTCGGTGTGATGTCTCGCTCCGCGAAACCGGCCTTGAAGCTGGGCTCGGCCGCGACAGCGGGACCGGCGAGGATCAGAACTGCGACGAGGGGACGCATCGGGAAGCTCCGATGGGATGCGGAGGGGTATGCGAGATCGGTCCTGCGTAGTTTACGGGATCCCGCGATGCACCAGAAACTGGAAAGGCCGTGGTCTCGTGAAATTCGCATGTTCCCCGGGCGATCACTCCTCTGGGAGCAATCCGCGGCGGATCGCCTCCGCGACCGCCTCCGCCCGGTCCGAGACGCCCATCTTCGCGAGCAGGTTGCTGACGTGCCGCTTGACCGTGTCCTCGGTGATGTAGAGGGCCGCCCCGATCTCCTTGTTGCTTTTCCCCCGGCGGACGAGTTGCAGGATCTCGCGTTCCCGGGGGCTCACGTCGGGTTGCGAGAGTCGCTCGGCGAGGCGGTCGGCGAGTGCAGCGGGAAGGTAGCGTTCCCCGGCGGCCACGGACCGGATCGCCCGGAGAAGCTCGTCTCGCGGGGCGGTCTTCAGGAGGTACCCCCGCGCCCCCGCCTTGACCGCCCGGAAGACATCCTCGTCTCGCCCGTGGGTGGAGAACATCAGCACCCGGGCTTCCGGAAATTCCTCACAGAGTCGCCGGGTCGCGGTGATTCCGTCGTCGCCCGTTCCGAGGCGGACATCCATGAGCACGACCGCCGGGTGGTGGGTGCGGAAGAGGTCGACAACCGGAGCTGCCGATTCCGCCTCCGCGACGACGGAAATGTCCGGTTCCAGCCCGAGGGATGCGACAAGCCCGCTGCGGACCACGAAGTGATCGTCCGCGATCAGGACGGTGATGGTCATCGCTCACCCCTTCCCCGACGGAGAGTTCCGCGGAAGTGTGACCTGGATGCTGACGCCTTTCCCGGGTTGGGAGTCGACGCGGAGTTCGCCGCCGATTTTGCGGGTGCGTTCGCGCATCCCGACGAGCCCGAAGTGGCCCGGGCGTGCGTCGGTTGCGGTCGGGAAACCCTGGCCGTCATCCGAGATTGTGAGCCGAAGCTGGTCGAAAGAGAAGTGAAGATCGACGCGAACTTCCGTGGATTTCGCGTGCTTCAGGGAGTTGGTGACGGCTTCCTGGGCGATCCGCTTGAGGTTGAGCGTGCAGACGGCGGGGACGGCCCAGGGGTCGCCGATGACGGCGAACTGGAGGCGGGCGGAGGCAGTCCCCTCGAGGTTGGCGAGCACACCGCGAATCGCGTCGGCGAGGGTGATCCCGGACTCGTCGCGGAGATCCCAGATCAGCCCGCGGACTTCCTCGTGGATCCGACCGACGAGCCGGCGGGCGGAATCGAGGGCGGCAGAGAGGGGCCCGGCCGGCACCGTCGCCGCCGTCGCCTCCAACCGCAACGTGAGCCCGACAAGTTCCTGCTCCAGGGTGTCGTGGACTTCCCGGGCGATCCGCTGCCGCTCGTCGAGCGTCGCTTCCCGCTGGGATTGCTCGCGGATGACGGCGGTCTGCCGGCGAACCTGACGGCGGAGCGAGGCGGCCCAGGCGAATCCGATCGCGGCGATTCCCGCCACCGCTCCGAGAATCGCCAGCCAACGGCGGACGGTCCACTCCGTTGGCCGAGACACGAGACGGACATCGCCAGGCGTCCGCGGCCACAATTCGAACGCGACAGGGGTCAGGCGGTAGCCCCCTTCCCGGAACTCCGCGGCCCGGCAGATTCCCGTCACCGTCACCACGCTCCCCTGCGGCCAGTCCGCCACCGTCCCGCTCGGGCAGCGAGCCCGGAACCGCGTCGACCCGGCCCGCAACGCCAGCACATCCCCGTCCGGCGTCGCGTACCCCTCCACGAGCTCCGCTTCGAGCGAGACCAGATCCGCTTCCCGGGCTCCGGTCAGGATCTCCGCTGGCGTCGAGGGAATCGGGTCGGGTGGTGGTTCCTGCCCGACTTTCTGGTATTCCGCGTCGTCCAGGGCGGCCCGAAATGCCCCCATCCGCGGGAAACCGACCACCTCCACGAGATCGCCAGGTTGCAACGGCTCCTGACTCGGGCTCTCCACGAAGAGCGCGTCGGAACCATCCCGGAGCCCGAGCGCTTCCCCGGGTCGGTGATATGTCACGACGCCGCGAACCTTGACTCGGGGGCGAGGCGGGGAATCTCCGGGGTACCTCAGGAGATGGGCCACGGGGATGGCGGGAATCGCAAATGGCTCCGGATTTCCGGGCGTGACGATCGCGATGTCTGCGAAACTTTGGGCCTTGAGGAACGGCCGCACGAGTTGCCGGCGATCGTTGATCGCCCCCGCCGCCAGTCCGCGGATCGTCACCGTCGCCCCGACGAGTGGCCGATCCGTGCACGATTCCCCGACGCGGACCTCGAGATCCTGCGAGCCCATGCCGAGTCGGAGATCGGAGCCGGCTTCCCGGTGGGTGACCGCTCGCACGATCCCCGCGACTTCCACGAACTGGTAGTGCCAGCGGCCGGACGCCAGGTCGTCGGCCGTCACCCGCGTCGGCGTTGGAAGCGGTGCGGTTCCCAGAATCTCCAGCCGGTGCGGCCGTACCCCGGTGACGTACAACCCCGGGTAAGTCTGGCCGTGGATCCGCAGCCGCTGCCCGCGTTGCCAGTTCCCCGCCGGCGGATTGTTGAGGTACGACCCGCCGGTCTCGTCCTGCACAAAAATCGTCGCCTTGGGGTCGATCGCAATCACCGTCGCCTCGAACTGCACCGGTCGCTTCTCCGCCGCCAGTTCCGGAGGAAGCAGTCGGAGATCCCGGCAGGTCGTGATCAGGGGTGGAGTCGGAGCGGGCGGCGGATCACCGCGGGCGATCGGGGACACCGCCACCAGCACAGCCCAGATCGTCGCGGCGAGGCGGGTCACGATTGCTCCAACCCAGGAGGATCAGTCGAAGTACTCGTCGTCTTCCCGGAACGGCGGCATCGCCACGACCACCGTCTGCAACCCGCCCGTACTCACGACACGGTGCCGGGTCCCCGCCTCGATCAGAACCACCGTACCCGGTTCCACGTCGATCCACTCCCCGTCCAGTTCCATCTTGCCCGTTCCGGTGAGGATGTAGTACACCTCGGTCGTTTCGCGGTGGTAGTGCCGGGTCGCGTCGAAGATGGTGGTGACGTGGAAGGAGCACGGTCCGCCGTCCTGGGACGTCAGAATCCGGGTGCTGGAGCCGCACGGGCACGGCACCGCGGGGGCTTCTGCCTGCCGGCGGACCACGTAGCCGGGCCGGGTGGAAGATGGGGGCATCGCGGTGCCTCGAAACGGTTCGGGATCGAAACGGGTTCCGTCAGTGTACGGTATCCCCACAATTTCCGGGAGGCGGAGGAAACGATGCGGACTCTGATCCTCGCGGTGGTGCTCGGAGCCGCCGGCTGCCAGCGGTCTCCGGGAAACTGGCCCATCCCCGAAGCGTCGACGTCGCCCGGATCTGAAGCATCGGCAGATTTCGATTCCAGCCACTGCGGGACGATTCGTGGTCGGGTCGTCTGGGAAGGCCCGATTCCGACCGTCGCCGACTTCCAGGGAGTCCGGTCAGTGGCCGGGGGGAGACCGGTGCCGCTGGTGCGGGCCAATCCGCACACTCCGCAAATTTCTCGGGAATCCCGGGGCTTCGCCGGTGCCGTCGTGTCGATCGCCAACATCGATCCCCGGGAATCGCGGCCCTGGAACTGGCCCACGCCGCGTGTCGAGATCGGCGACGGCCGCATCGCGATCCGCCAGGGGGACGGCCCGCCGACCCGCGTCGGATTGGCCCGTCGGGGCAGTGACATCGCGATGACATCGACCGGTCCCGGCTTCGCGATGCTGCGGGCTCGCGGGGCAGCCTACTTCACCCTCCCGTTCCCGGAATCCGGCCCATCGCTGACGCGACGCCTCGACACCCCCGGCCAGGTCGCCTTTTCCAGCGGCTCGATCGACTACTGGTCCTCCGCCGATCTCTTTGTCGCCGACCACCCCTACTTCGCGATCACCGACACGGACGGAAACTTTTCCCTCGATCTGGTCCCCGCGGGCCGGCGGGAGCTCGTCGTCTGGGTCCGCAACTGGCACATCGCGAAGCAAGAACACGACCCGGAGAGCGGCCTGATTTTCCGGCAAGAATACGCCCCACCTGTAGAGCTTCGCGTGGTGGCCGACGTTTTCCCGGGTTCCACCACCACCTTGCACTTCCCGTTGTCCGCCCGCGATTTCGGCGCAAAGGACTGACACGTCCGGATTCCCCAAGGAATCTCGGAACCTCCCCGAGCCGACATTCTCGAAACCCCTCCTGTGCGGCTATCCTGATGGGGTCCGGGAAGCCCCTCGGGTGAGACGACACCACCATGATTCCGCAGCGATTCCGCCTCTCCGGGTTCCTGTCGTACAAGGACGAGCAAACGATCCCGTTCGACGCGGCCCCGCTCTGGATGCTCGCCGGCTCCAACGGCAGCGGCAAATCCGCCGTCTTCGATGCCCTCACCTATGCCCTCTTCGGCTACCACCGCGGAGGATCCCAGAACGCCGCCGAGCTCATCAACAAGGACTCCACCGGGCTCGCCATCGAGTTCGATTTCAAACTCGACGGCCAAATCTATCGCATCAAGCGGACCCTCCGGCGAAGCCCCAAGGGAAGCGTCGCTGGCACTCAGCAGATCTTCCAGCTCCTCCCCGGCGGCGGGTGGGACCCGCTCCCCGACACCGGAAAAAAAGCCGATTTCGACAAATGGATCCACGACCACGTCGGCCTCAACTACGAAACTTTCACGTCGTCCGTGCTCCTGCTCCAGGGGAAAGCCGAGAAACTTCTCGATTCCAAGCCCAGCGGCCGGGCCGAGGTCCTCGCCGGCATCGTCGACCTCGAACGCTACCAGCGACTCCACGAGCGGGCCAACACCCGCAAGCTCGAACTCCGCTCCCGCCTCGAAGCCCTGACCCACCAGACCGCCGCCGTCCCGGATGTTTCTGACGAGGAATACACCAACGCCCTGCTCGCCATCGAGGAGGCGGATAAAGCGCGGAAGGACGCGCAAGCCGAGATCGATGCGTTGCGGGAAATCGAAACGCAGTGCCAGCGGTGGATCGACGCAAAGGCCCGACTTTCCGCCGCCGAGGCCAAGCTTCGCTCCGCCCAGCACGTCCTCGCCGACGCGGTCCGCATCGAGGCCCGCCATTCCCGACTCGTCGAACTCCGCGACGTCCTCCCGGCGGTCAACACGGTGGTGACGAAACGCATCGAGATGCGGGATTCCCAGGCGAAAACCGACCGCCTGGAGCGGCTCCGCGTGGAGGGCGTGGACCGCAAAACCGCCGCCGAGCACGCCCTGGAACAGGCGAAGCAAAAGCGAGCGAACCTACAAAAGACCCTGGCAGCAGACGAAGGAAAACTCTCAACCGCAAACACACGCCTTCGCGAACTGTCGGCCACGCTCGAGAAAATCCGCCTCGCTGACGAGCAACAGACTGACTTCGACCGCCTCTCCCAGGAACTCGCACAACTTCCGAAAGACCCGGAATCTCTCGTGAGAAAGGCCCAGGAAGAGGTCGACCGCCTGACGGAGCTCAACCGGGTCTTGCCGATTCTCGAGCGATTCCAGATGGATCGCCACGAACTCGCGGACGCCGTGAAAACGGAGCAATCCGCGAAGAAAGAACTCGAACGCATCCAGGCCCGCGGGGAGAAACTCAAGGCTGAGCTTGCCACGGCGGAACCCCTCGCGGCCCGGGCGAAAGAGGAACGTGCCCGGGCCGACGAGCAGGTCGCGGTGACGAAAACGCTCGCCGAGCAGGCCGCCGCCGCCCTCGCCGAATTCGCGACGCTCGCCGGGGCGAAGTCGTGCCGGGCGTGCGGCCAACCGCTGACGAAGAAGCACTTCGCGGAGGAAAAAGCGAAACGGGAAGAAGCGAGCACCGCCGCCGACGCTGCCTACACCGCCGCCGTGACAGCCCGCAGAACCGCCGAGGAACGCGACCGCGAACATGCCGCCCGGGTTGCCGAACTCACCGCGGAAATCGGCAAACTTCGGGAATCCTACGCGGAGAGACGCTCCCACCACAAGCAGGCCGGCACCGACGTGAAACGCCTCGCAGACGCCCTCGCCCTGCAGTACGCCCAGGTTCCCGAACCGTATCGCAGTCGCATCGCCGAGTCAGAACCGGAAGACTGGACCACGACGAAATTCCCCGAACGCGACGAACTCGTCGTCCTCCGCCGGGAAGTGGGCACCCTCGAGAAGGCGAAACGCGACCACCACGACGCCCAGAGCGTCGACGCCCGGTGGGGCCAACTCCGGGCGAGGCTCGACTCCGCGAAACAAACCCTGGCCCGCCTCCGGGCCGGTCTCCCGGCGGACACCACCCCCCTCCGGTCGGAACAACATACCCTCCAGGCCGAGGAAAAGACGCTGACCGCCAGTATCCGGGCGGCGAAGATCGAGATCGCGTCAGCCGAGTCGGAGACGGACAAGCTCGGCCGGGAAGCCCACGTCGCGGCCCAGCAGGTCGCCGATTCCCTCGCGAAACTCCACACGGAAGAGCAGAATCGCAAGCACATCCGCGACGCGATCGACCGGGCGAAGGCGAACCTCCCCGAGCCGTGGGCAAAGGCGGTGGACACGGCCGGGCTTGCCGAGCACAGCACCTGGCGTGGGGAATACGACGAGCTTCTCGTGGACCAAACCGAGGCGAAGTTCCAGCAACTCGCGATTGCCCGGGGTGGGCTCACGTCCATGCGGCAGGAAATCCTTGCCGCCGAGACGGAAGTCAACGCCTTCCCCGAATCCGCACGCAGATCGCCGGAGGAGGTCAAGCAGCTGCTCGCCAACGCCCGGCAAAGCTTCGACGACCGCGATGCGGCACTGCAGGAAGCCCGCCGGAAAAAGGACGAACTCGACGGATTCCGCACGCAACGGGCGAAGCTCGGCGACCAGTTCAAGAAATCCGACGCGGAGCACAACCGCTACAAGATCCTCGCCGAGCTCCTGGGACGCGACCGCCTCCAGCGTCACCTCGTTCGCCAGGCGGAGCGGCAGATCGTCGACTACGCCAACGCTGTGCTCGACCGCCTCAGCGATGGCCAGCTCTTCCTCAAACTCGTGGCAACGGAGGACGGCTCGGAACGCGCCCTGGATCTGGAATGCTCGAACCGCGTCACCGGCGGGGCTCCGATCAACGTCGCATTCCTCAGCGGCAGCCAGCGGTTCCGCGTCGCCGTCAGTCTCGCTCTGGGCATCGGGCAGTACGCCAGCAAGCAGCATCGGCCCATTGAAAGCGTGATCATCGACGAGGGGTTTGGGTGCCTCGACCGCCAGGGCCGGCAGGTGATGATCCAGGAACTCCAGAACCTCCGTGGCCACCTGCGATGCATTTTGCTCGTCAGCCACCAGGAGGAGTTTGCGGAGGCGTTTGCCGACGGCTACCGCTTCGAACTGTGCGAAGGCGCCACCCGCGTTTCGCGATTCCAGAAGTGAGCGTTTTTTCCGGGACGTTTCGCCGTTAGACTGTCTCCACGTCGTTTCCAAACGGGAGCAGATCATGCAGCGATACCTGGGTCTGGGTCTTGGATTGTTCGTGGTGTTGGTCGGAAATCTCCAGGCGGCGGATCCCTTCGCGGAACCGGACAAGAAAGCCGCCGAGTTCGCCAAACGCCTCCAAAAAGGGGACATGAAAGCCGTCTTCGAGCACCTCAAAAGCCTCGCGACGGAGAACTTCGTCGAGGAACTGGACAAGCTCCAGGACGTCACGATGAAACAACGCAAGGAACTGATCATTCCCCGCCACGGCAAGCCCACCGGCGAGGTGGAACAGATCGAGCGCCAGGCCGTGGGAACTTCACTGGCGAAGTACGCCTACACGGAACGCTTCGAGAAATCGGCCATTTTCTGGACGATCATCCTCTACCGCTCCACCGATGGGTGGATTGTCCACGATGTGAAGTACACGGATAAGTCCGCCGAGTTCTTCCAGCCGCGAAAATGACGCACCACCCCGATCCGTCTTGGATTCGCCAGGTGAGGTTTGCTTCCCTATTTTTTTGGGCATGACCTACGAAGAAGCGACCGCTTTCTGGTATGGGCGGATCAACTATGAGGTGAAGTCGGCGACGCCGGCGGACCTCAAGCTCGAACGGATGCGGGCCCTGCTGCGATTGCTCGGCGATCCGCACGATCGGCTGCGGATCGTGCATGTGACCGGCACCAAGGGGAAGGGCAGCACCTCGGCGATGATCGCGTCGGTGCTGCGAAATGCCGGGTTTCGAGTGGGTTTGTTCACGTCTCCGCACCTGGTAGACGTCGAAGAACGGATGCAAGTCGATGGGGTTCCGATCACGCGGGACGAGTTTGCCCGCCGGATGGCAGAGGTGGCGGGGGCGGTGCGGAAGCTCGAAGCGGGCCCGTTTCCGCCGCCGACTTTCTTCGAGATCAGCACGGCTCTGGGGTTCCTTCATTTCCACTGCCGGCGTTCCGAGCTCGCGGTGATCGAGGTCGGCCTGGGTGGGCGTTTTGACAGCACCAATGTCTGCCGGCCGCTCGTCTCGGTCATCACCTGCATCGGCCTCGATCATGTCGCTCAGCTCGGAAACACGTTGGAGGCGATCGCGTTCCAGAAGGCGGGGATCATCAAGCGGCGCGTTCCGGTTGTGAGCGGCGAGACGGAACCGGGACCGCGAGGGGTGATCGAGCAGGCAGCCGCGGAGCACGGAAGTCGGCTGGTGCAGGCGGGTCGGGACTTCCGGTGGAAGGTTTCCCGGGACGGCGTGGAGATCGTGACACCGCGGTGTCACTGGCCTACCATGCGGGTCGGATTGCTCGGTTCGCACCAGGCAGCCAACGCGGCGGTGGCGGTGGCGACGATCGAAGTGCTTCGCGAAACCGGGCTGCCGATTCCGACGGCCGCGGTCCAACGGGGACTCGCCGAGGTCCGCTGGCCGGCCCGAATCGAGGTAGTATCCGCGAATCCGACGGTGATTCTGGATTGTGCTCACAACGTTCCGTCGGTCGAGGCGCTGGTGCGGACGTTGCGGGAATCGGTGCCAACCTCGGGTCGGAAGTCGGTGATCTTCGCCGTCTCGTCGGACAAGCCGTACCCGGAGATGCTCGAAGTCCTGGCCGGTTTTTTCGACGCGTTCCACCTGTGCAAGTACGGCAACAACCCGCGGTGCGTTCCGCCGGAGAAACTCGTCGAGGTTCTGCAAGGCATCGCACCGAGAACGCCTGCCACCGTGCACGCCTCGTCGGAGGAAGCATGGGAGACGGCCGGGCGGGCGCTGCAACCGACGGATTTGCTGTGCGTGAGCGGGTCGGTGTTTCTCGCGGGTGAGTTCGTGCGAATGCGAACCGAGGGGAAGTTGTCCGGTGCGGGGAGAATCGACGGCGGAATCTGAAGCTTGCGGATTTCTCTCCGAACTTGCCCAGATTCTCGGACTCAGGTTTCGCCCCAGTTTTTGCCGATAACCGAGATCATCGGAGCCCCACCTTCCCGGCAGGGTGTTGGGCTTGCCCCGTTGGTGCGGATCAGATACTTTTCCGCACCCGTACCACGTCGGGGGCGCGGCTCGCACGGAGTGTTAGGGGCCCACCGTGACAACAACAGTCCGGCAACTGGCCGAGCAGGTCCACGGGGAAGTGCTTGGCAACGCCGACCTTCCCATCGCGAGCGCTCGCACCCTCTCCGAGGCTGGTCCGAACGACATCACCTTCGTGGAGGGGGAGAAGCACCTCCACGCCTGGCACGCCAGCAAGGCGGGGGCAGCGGTCGTACCGCTGAGCGTACCCGTCAATGGTCGCCCGATCATCCGCGTTCCAGATCCACTCGCGGCTTTCGCTGCCATCGTCGTCGCATTTCGCGGAAGCCGATCCGCCACCGCGACCGGCACGATCCACCCCTCCGCATCGATCCATCCGACCGCGAAAATCGGTGCCGGAACCACCATCGGCCCGTTCGTGGTCATCGGGGAAGGGGCAGTCCTCGGGGCGAATTGCATCCTCCACGCCGGGGTTTCCGTCGGAAGTTACTGCACCCTCGGCGACTCGGTCACGCTTCACCCGCACGTCACGATCTACGACGATTGCACGCTCGGGAACCGGGTGACGGTCCACGCCAACGCGGTTATCGGGGCCGACGGTTTCGGATATCGCACCCACAAGGGGGTGCACGTCAAGGTTCCGCAACTGGGCACCGTCGAAATCGGAGACGACGTGGAAATCGGGGCGTGCTCGACGATCGATCGCGGCACGTTCGGGCCGACCCGGATCGGTGCGGGGACGAAGATCGACAATCTGGTCATGGTGGCGCACAACTGCCAAATCGGGCGGGGGAACCTGCTCGTGAGCCAGGTTGGAATCGCGGGTTCGAGCACGACCGGGGACTACGTCGTGATGGCGGGGCAGGTTGGGGTCGGCGATCACGTTGCGATCGGTTCGGGGACGATCATCGGGGCGAAGGCAGGGGTACCGAAGGATCTCCCGGCGGGAAGCAAGGTCCTTGGTGCCCCTGCGCGACCGGATCGGGACGAGATGCGGATCCTGATGAGCCTCGAGAAACTGCCGCAGATTCGCAAGGATGTGCAGCGGATCAAGCGGAAGCTCGGGATGGGGGACGGGGAATGATCCGGCCGGGGTTACGGTTTGCGAGTGGGCCGACGTTCTCGAAGGAAACGAGCGTCGAACCGGTCGGGTTGCTGGCGTGTGCCGGCCGCTTGCCAATCGCGATCGCGGAAAAGGCCCGAGAACTCGGCGTGCCGGTGGTCTGTGTCGGACTGGCGGGGATGGCGGATCCGAAACTCGCCGACATCTGCCACCGATTCCACTGGCTGCGACGGATGTCGATGGGTGGAATCATTCGAGCATTCCAGCGAGGCGGGGTCCGACGCTGGACCATGGCCGGCAAATTCCACAAACACCTGATCTTTCGCCCCTGGCGATGGCTGCAACTCCTCCCGGACTGGCGGCTCATCCGCTTCTGGTTCAACCGCCGCCGGGCCAACAACGCCGACGATTCCCTCCTCCTCGGGCTTATCGACGAATTCCGATCCGAGGGTCTGGAGTGCGTCTCCCCCCTCGACCTCTGCCCGGAGTTGCTCGTGCGCGAAGGCGTACTAACCCGCCGGAAACCGTCCCAGACCGACCTCGCCGACATCCAGTTCGGGTGGAATCTGGCGAAAAAAATGGGCGAGCTCGACGTCGGGCAAAGTGTCATGGTCCGGGAACGGGCGGTCCTCGCGGTCGAGGCGATCGAGGGAACGGACGCGGCGATCCGACGGGCGGGAGAACTTTGCGGGCGAAATTCTTTCGTGGTCGTGAAGGTGGCAAAGCCGCAGCAGGATCGCCGATTTGACGTCCCAACTGTGGGAAAACTGACCATCGAGACGATGCACGCTGCCGGTGGCAAGGTGCTCGCAATCGAGGCAGGAAACACGATCATCCTGGACGAGTCGGAGACGATTGCGCTCGCCGACCGGTATGGAATCACAGTCACCGCGGTGGGCTCCGCCTGAACAATCCGACCCAGAATCGGGGCGGATTCGCCAGTCAACCCGGGTTCCCTCTCCCCACAAGGGGCGGAAACCCGATAGTATTGACTCATCGGTGTCCGTCTGCCGGACGCCCACCAGAGCGGCTCGCCCTCCGTCGCGGACAATGGGTCTACTTTCCTTCACACTTCCGGAAGAGCTTTCTCGCACCGCCCGGCGGTGCTTGGAGAGGGCGTGCGTGACCGGAGGATACGATCTGGCCCCGATGCCGACGCGTCGGCGTCTCGATTCCACCCGCCTCACCTTGACGCGGGATGTCAACGAGAGCGGGTACCTTACGACCTGCTGGCCTCTTCCTTCCAACGGCTGCCCGGTTCTCCTGTCCGCGACCCTGCGGGAACGGCAGGAACCCTACCACCTCCTGACGGAACTCGCCCGGGGGAAATTGAACCAGGTCCGCTGCCAACTCGCAGACTGGATTTCCGTCGGCTTCGAGCCGGAAGAGGACGAGACGCAGCGACTTGCGGCACTGGTGAGTCAGTTCGGGCAGGCAGTCCTGAACCCGGCGGATTCCCCGCTCCTGCAGCAGTTGCCGGCGATTATCGGGGGAGCCCAGGAAGTCGGAGAGCGGTTCACGTTCCACTTTTCCGAGCAGTTGATGCGTTCCCGCCTCGCCGAGGAAGGGAAACCCGACACGCGTTACGGCACCCGTCTCGGACGGATGCTGCCGGAAGATCAGGCATCGGCGTTTCTGGATGCGTTCAATTCCGTCCGGCTGGTTCCGAACTGGCGAGAAATCGAGCCCACCGAGGCCAAGTGCCAGTGGGATGAGTTCGACGCGCTCGTGGAGTGGGCCGTAGACGCAGGTCTGGCGGTCTCGATCGGCCCGCTCATCGATCTCACCCACGGCCCGTTCCCGGAGTGGCTCAGCCAGTGGGAAGGGGACCTGCCGAGCCTCGCCGCGTTCATGTGCGATTTCGTCGAGACAATCATCACCCGCTACCGGGATCGCGTCCAAACCTGGGAGATTTTCTCCGGTTTCAACCACGCGGACGTTTTCGGGCTCTACGAGGATGACCGCCTGCGACTCGGGGCCCGTCTGCTCGAAGCGGCCCGGCTTGCCGCCCCGGATGCGACCCTGGTGATGGGGCTGTCCCTTCCCTGGGGGGACTATCTCACCTCCGAGGACATGACGTATTCCCCGCTGGTTTTCGCGGACACGCTCCTGCGAGGCGGGTTCTCGGTCGGGGGGTTGAATCTGGAGCTGCTCTGCGGCGACGGCCCGCGGACGAGCCATCCGCGAACCTTGCTCGATACCTACCGTCTTCTCGATCTCTTCGCGCTTCTCGGGATCCCGCTCGAGCTCACGCTTGGGTGTGTGGTTCCGCCAGAAGGTGCGCTCGAGGGGGGCGGCGAGGAACCGGCAATCGGAACGTGCCCGCCCGGGTGGGTGACCGGAACCTCGTTTCTCGCCCTGAGCGTGTCGCAAGTCTCGGCGGTGTACTGGGATTGTTGGGCCGAGAATCAGCCCATCCGGCTACCGGGGTCGGCCCTCTGGGTGGACGGCAAACCGGTGGGAAGTCTCTTCCAGGATCTCCGGGAGCTCGGAAAAGCCCATCTTCGCGAGCGATCCGAGTCCGAGCCCCTCGCCTGAGCGAGGGATTGCGGAGTTCTTGGATATTTCATCACTTCGCAATACCTTTCCCGGAACCAGGGGTTAGACTGTTACTGTCCCGATGGACTGACTCGCACTCTGGGATCGTCTGGTCGGCCGGTTTTTCGAACCGGAACCCGGCCCGGTGATCCGGGGATCGTACGGGATGCGACCGAGCGACACCAAGACAACCACAATCGTGGCAGATTCCTTCCTCACTGCCGACGGGGATTCCCGCTCTGTCGGCGGTCGGCGGCTGCTCCGCTTCCTCGGAAAAGGGGGCATGAGCGAGGTATTCCTCGGGTATGACCCCGAGTCGCTCACGCCCGTTGCAATCAAACTCCTCGCCGACCACCTCGCGGACAGCAAGCAGTTCGTGAACCGCTTCTACCGGGAAGCCCGGATGAGCCAGATGCTCGTCCACCCCAACCTCGTTCGCGGGTTTGATGTCGGATACGACACCGCGGCGCGGAAGCATTTTCTCGTGCTGGAATTCGTGGACGGCCCGAGTTGCCACGCGGTTTTGACGGAGCAGGGTGCCCTTCCGGTCGGGGTGGTTGTCACCATCGGAATCGACGTCGCCCGGGCACTTTCGCACCTGCACCGTCGAGACTATGTCCACCGGGATGTGAAGCCGGACAACATCCTGCTCCACCCGGACGGTACCGCCAAGCTCGGGGATCTCGGGCTCGCGAAGCGGCTCGGTGGCGAGGGGGCTCTGACCCACACGGACCAGTCCGTCGGCACGCCGCAATACATGTCCTACGAGCAATCCGCCAATTCCGGGCTGGTGGATGGCCGCAGCGATCTGTTCGCGCTCGGGTGCACGCTGTACCACCTTCTGACGGGCGAACTGCCCTTCCCGGGCTCGACACATCAGGAAATCGCCCGGGAGAAAGCGAGGGAACGGTACCGCCCCCTCGCGGAACTGGCCCCGCAGGTTCCGGAAGTGGTCGATCGGATCCTCGCCCGGCTTCTGACCCGCGACATTCGCTTCCGTTACCAGACGGCGGAGGAGGTAGCGGCGGACCTGGAAGCGACGCAACTCGGGACCGCGATCGACTCGGAGGCGCTGGCCCGGCTGTCGACGACCCCGGCTGCGATCCGTGGAGGGCAGCCTGTCGATGCTCCGACGCTCCCGGTGATGCAGGCCATCTCGGAGACGGAGGAATCGCCGGCTTTGTCGCCGACCCTGCTGCGGCGGTCGGTTTCCCACATCGTGATTCTGGCGACGAAATTGGGTCTGGCGGCCGGATCGCTGGGGCTTTCCCTGGCGATCCTGCTCGGTCCGACACCCCACACCCAGGCAGCCCGGCCTCACCCGCCGGAACCCGTCGAGAATCAGGACTGGGTTCCACGTCAGCCGGTGATTCCGTAGCCTATCCACCCGCAATCCGCGGAACTTTTCCCTAGACCGCAGCACTTCCGGTGTCCAAACTCGGGCGATACGGCACTACTCTCCTGGGGCCGACGCCGATGCTCTCCCCCGACCACGATTCGACGTCCCGTGAACCGTCGGAAAAAGTCGACCGGTTCGTCCGCCTGCTGGCCCAGAACCAAAGACGCGTCTACCTGTACGTCCTTACGCTCGTTCCGAACCAGAACGAGGCGGAAGAAGTGATGCAGAACACGAACCTGGTTCTCTGGCGGGAATTCGAGACGTTCCAGCCCGGGACCAACTTCGCGGCCTGGGCGTGTCGGGTGGCGTTGAATCAGGTGCTCGCCTGGCGGAAGAAGCGATCTCGGGATCGCCTCGAATTCTCAGACGCGTTCCTGGAAGCGGTCGGCCGGGAGGCGGAAGAGTCGGCGGATCTGCTCGAGGATCGGTCGCAGGCTCTGGCGGGGTGCCTGGCGAAATTGCCCACCGACCACCGAGAAATGGTGCGATTGCGGTACACGGAGGGGCTCGCGATCGAGGAAGTGGCGAAGCAGGCGGGTCGGACGGTGGAAGCAACCTACCGGGCTCTGAGCCGGATCCGCCAGGTTCTGCACGATTGCGTGACACGGTCGCTGACCTCAGGAGCCCGGCCATGACGGAGCCGACGTCGGAACTTCGCGAGTTGTGCGCCGCCGCGGTGGAGGATCGCCTCACGGACGAGCAAACCCGCCGGCTGGAAGAACTGGTTCTCGCGTCCCCGACAGCACTGCGGTTCTACACCTCGTTTCTTCACCAGCACGCGGCGCTGACGTGGTCCGCTGCCGAACCGATGGCGTGCCCGCCGACCGCAGGCATCCGTCGCGCCCCGGTGCCACGTTGGCGGACGGGCCTCCTCGTTGGGCTTGCCGCGTCCCTGCTCCTCGCGATCGGATGGTTCGCGCACTCCGGTTCGCAGACCGCCCGGGGAAGTTCCGATCCTGCCCCGGTCGCCACGCTGACGGCTGCCCGGTCGTGCAAGTGGGATGGCGGCACCCTGCCGACGGAAGAGGGGGCTCGCCTTGCGACCGGGAAACTCCGACTCGCCGAGGGGGTCGCCAAAATCACGTTCGACACCGGTGCCGAGGTTCGCCTGGAAGGGCCGGCGGAACTGCAAATTGTGTCGGCCGGGAAATGCGTCCTGACCTCGGGGCGGGTCGTTGCCAAAGTTCCCCCGCCGGCAATCGGGTTCGTGATCGACACCCCCTCCGCCGAGCTCACCGACCTCGGCACCGAGTTCGGGGTCAACGTCCGGGATGGGAAGGCCGCGGAAGTCCAGGTTTTCGAGGGAATTGTCGACGCCAAAGACCGTTCCACCGGAAAAGTCGAGCGGATGCACACCGGGAAAAACCTTCGCTTCTCCGACGATGGCGTGGCCAACTTCGACCCCAACACCGAGCCGCTCGTGGAGGCACCACCGTTCGGGTCACCCGGCAACCGCGTCGTGGTCCTCACCTCCGCGATGGGGGCGGGGAAGGACAGCTACGTCCAGCACAAATTCCCCAGCGACCACACCTCGGACGTTCTCCTCCTTGTCAAGAATTCCCGGAGCAAGGATCCCTCGTACCTCCGCAAAGGTTACATCGCCATCGATCTCTCGACCGTGGCCGGGCAACGCATCGTCGATGCTCGGTTCGACCTGATGCTGGTCCCGACGGGGCTGGGATTCGCATCGGAAGTTCCCGATGCGACTTTCACCGTCTACGGGATGACCGACGAGTCACTCGATGGATGGGACGAGAAATCCCTTCGCTGGGGAAATGCCCCCGGAAACGCCCCGGGGGGTGCGGCCGTTGATCCGCGGAAGACCGTGAAATTGGGGCAATTCTTGGTCCCCCAAGGGGTGCAGAGCGGAGTGCAATCGATTGGCGGCCCGGGACTTGTGGACTTTCTCAACCGGAACACGAACCGTGTCGTGACGTTGATCGTCATTCGGGATACTCCAGGAAGCGGCCGCTATGACCTCGTCCACGGATTCTCAAGCCGACGCCACCCTACCCTTCCTCCGCCGACGCTCCGTCTTGCGTTGAAGTGATGGCCATACTGCCGCCTCGTTACCCTCCGTGCCTGTCTGGCACGGGTCTTGCTAATTGCCCACCGCCCCCCAAAGCGAGTCCGATCGACTTCGCGGCGAAGACTTTGACGCGACGCGAAAGACGTCGGGTGGCGGTGGTGCATTTATCCCTTGAGTTCGCAAGCATGAAACCGATCGCTGACCTGCCCCCGCGACGTGTCCTGATCATCGAAGACTACCCGGACACGGTCGAGAGCTGCCAGATTCTGTTGCAAATGGCGGGGCATATTGTGGAGGTGGCCTACACCGGGACGATCGGTCTCCAGGCGTTTCGGCGATTTCTCCCGCACGTCGCATTTTTGAGCATTGCACTGCCGGAAATCGACGGGTACGAAATCGCCCGCATCGTCCGCGCCGATCCCATGCTCGCCAACATCCGCCTGATCTGCGTCTCCGGCTATTCCCGGGAGATGGATCGCGTCCGGGCGTTCGAGTCCGGCTTCGACGAGGTCTACACCAAGCCGATCGACCCAAACCTCATGATCGACCTGGTCAACCGGGGATGACTCACTCCTCCAGCTTCCCGGAGTGCTGGATCGCCCGGAACAGCCGATAGCCCAGCACCCCGCTGACGAGGCACCCGAGTACCCCAAACACCGAGGCCCCCTCCATGGTCGGTGGGGCCTTGAAGGCCCACAACAACGACGAGCCCATGAACAGGGCGCTGGTCAGCATCCCGAACACGAGGCGGTTCACGGAAGGGTCGAGGTGCTGATGGCGAAGGTTGACCGCGAACTGCTGCCGGCGGGCGAGCGTCATCATGTCTCGGGCGAGCCGCGGTAGTGCAGAGGCGACCTCGTCGAGATCGTTGGCCGCGCTCAAAAATCGGTGCAGCAACCGCCGCGGGTTGAGGCGTCTCGTCACGAACCGTCGGCGGTAGGGCTCCAGAACTTCGACCAGGTTGAACCGCGGATTCAAGAGCCTGGCCGAGCCCTCGAGCATCACGATGACTTTGAGGAGCATCGCCATCGGCGGGGGGAGCAGGATGCGATACCGCCTTACGGCTTCCGTCAACTCGTCGAGGGCGGTGCCGAGCTGGAACTGATCGAGCGGCATACCCCAGTAGAACGCGAGCTGGTCCGCGATTTCCGTTTGCAACCCGGCGAGGTCGAGGTCGATCGGAGCTTCCCCGACCTGCACGACCAGGTCGGTGAGGGCGGCCGCGTCGCCGGTCATGACGGCCGCCATCCCCATCTCGATCTGCCCCCGGAGCCGGTCGTCGACCCGGCCGACCATTCCTGCGTCGAGCAGACCAACCACACTTCCCGGCAGGATCAGGATGTTCCCCGGGTGCGGGTCCGCGTGGAAGAAGCCATCCCGGAAGATCATGTCCAGGAAGATCCGGGCACCGCGGGCGGCGAACTCGTTACGGTCCAGCTCCATCGACTCGGTCAGCTTCGACAGCGAAGTTCCCGCGAGGTACTCCATCGTCAGCACCCGGCAGGTCGAGAGCCCCGGGATCGGCTGGGGAAAGCGGACGTGGGAATCCGCCGCGAAGTGCCGCTGGAAAATCTGCAGGTGCCGCAATTCCCGACGGAAATCGAGTTCCCGAACCAACATCTTCCGGAACTCCGCGACCACCGCGATCGGGCGGTAGGGGCGAAGCTCCGACACAAACTCCTCCGTCAACACGGCGAGTTCGTGCAGGATCGAGAGGTCCGTCTGCACGCGGTGGGCGATGCCCGGGTGCTGGACCTTGACGACCACATCCCGGCCGTCAGTGAGCATCGCCCGGTGGACCTGACCGATCGACGCCGAGGCAAGCGGAGTTTCCGAGAACGTCTGGAACATCTCCGCGAGGGGCCGGCCGAGTTCCGCCTCCACGGTGGCCCGGGTGATCTCAAACGGGTCGGCCGGCACATCCGCCTGGAGTCGCGTCAACTCGTTCGCCAGGGCCGGGCCCACCAGATCCCGGCGAGTGCTGAGCATCTGCCCGAGCTTGATGAACGTGGTGCCGAGTTCCGTCAGCACCAGCCGGACTCGGGCTTCCTGCGAGGCGTCTGTGATCGGCCCCAGCGAGGTCCGGTTGACGAGTTTACGCACAAACCGGGCATCGATCCGATCGAGCCCGCCCGCCAGGCCGTACTTCGCGAGCGTGCCGACGATCTCCGCGACCCGGTTCAAGTTCCGCGCGAGTTGGGGAATCGAGGTGATGTCGATGGGATGGCTCGCGTGGGGTCGGGGGCACCGGGCCGGGAAGTTAGTGTATGGCCCCGAAGCGGTTGTTTTTCGCGACGTCGTGACCTAGGATTTCCCCGTCGCCGGTCCCGCCCGGCAGCACGTCCTACCGCGGGCCGATCCGGATCGGGGTGAGCTATGCCCTCGCGATTGGGGATCGTCGGAATCCTGCTGTTCTGGCTCGCAACCACCGCGTACGTCGTGCACCGCGAGGTCTGGCCGAGATACTTCGCGGATCCCCCGCCGGCGATCCAGATCGAACTCTCCGACGAGGCCACGCAGGCCCTCCCCGCCCGGTGGACGGTCTACCGCGGCTCGCAGAAGGTTGGCTCGCTGACAACATGGATGGACTACGCCCCGGCCGACGACACCTTCTGGTTCCGCAGCAAGTACAACAACCTCGAACTCGACTTCGAACTTCCCGCAGCGGGCTCCATCACCCTGAGCGTCCCGGACCTGGAGACGGCCGTCCGCGTGACTCGTGCTGGGAAACTCCGGGAACAGACGATGACGGGGAAACTGCAAGCGAAGCTGGGCAGTGTCTCGCTCGGCCAGGCGACGGCCGATCTCCACGCCCGGGTGGAGAACGACGAGCTCGTAGGCCGTTTCCAGGTCAAGCCGCCGGCGATACTGGGGATCGCACCGATCGACCGACCGCTGCACCCGGTCCCGGTTCCCGCGGGGCAGATCCTCAACCCGATGCTTCCGCTCAACCGCCTTCGCGACGTCAAGCCCGGGAAACGGTGGGTGATCTACCTCAACGATCCGCTCAAAGATTCCTTCGCCGCCGCCTTTCCGATGCTCGGCAAGCAGGGAACCGGCCCGAAGGACCTCATCGCGGAGGTCCGGTCGAGCCCGGAGAAACTCACGGTCAAAGGGGTGGAATACGACTGCTGGGTGATCGAGTACCGCTCCAACGAGACGGCGGCGAAAACGTGGGTTTCCGTCGCCGACGGCCGGGTCTTGCGACAGGAAGCCACGGGGTTCGAGGAGAAACTCCGCTTCGAGCGCGAAGATTGACCCGAGCGGTCGAATGTCGAGTTCACACGGCGACGAGTTCGCTTTCTTTCGCCGGAATCGGCTCCGCGGTCGGCTCGATTGCGACGGCCCCGATCACCTCGTTCGCCAGGGCCGCGTAGTCGACGGCACCCGGGCAATTCGGGGCGTAGCCGAAGATCGACTTCCCGAAGCTCGGGCATTCCGCGAGCTTGATGTTCCGCCGGATCCGCGTGTCGAACACCTTCGCATCGGCCCACGGGACGTTCGCGCCCCGGCTGCGGTCGAGGAACGCCTTCAAGTCGGTAACCACTTCCTGAGCCAGCTTCGTCGCGGCGTCGTACAGGCAGACCACAATTCCCGTCACCTTCAGGTTCGGGTTGATCCGCTTCGACACCAGTGCGGTCGTTTCCAGGAGCTTGCTGAGCCCGTGGAGTGCGAAGAAGTGCGGCTGGAGCGGGATGAACACCTCATCGGCTGCGGCGAGGGCGTTGAGCGTCAGCACGCCCAGACTCGGGCCGCAATCCATCAGGAGAAAGTCAGTGGGCCGTTCCGAGGGAGCAGTGGGCAGGGGGCAGTCAGAAGGAGACACGGAAGAGAGGACAGTAGGCGCTGGGATGGTCTGCCCACGGTCCACTCTCCACTGCGAACTGCTCGACGGCTGCCCACTGCCTGCTGCCCACTGTCCACTGCTTGAGAGGGCTTCCCGCAGAATCACCTCCCGACCCACCACGCCAGCGAGTTCCACTTCCGCGGCGGCGAGGTTGATGTCCGAGGGGATCAGCGTCAGGTTTGGGCCGACGTTTCGGCGAACCGCTTCGAGGGGTTTGTTGCCCACGAGAACGTCGTAAACGGAGGGGGAAGTCCCGTCCGGTTCGATTCCCAAATGGGTGGTGGCGTGGGCTTGCGGGTCGAGATCGAGGACGCAGGCGGATCGGCCGGTCGCGGCGAGGGCGGCAGAGAGATTGACGGTGGTGGTGGTCTTTCCGACCCCGCCTTTTTGGTTGATCACGGCGATTCGTCGCATGGGAAATCCTCTCTCCTGCAGGAGATCATCTTGCCGCCCATTCCCCCGGGCTTATAACGCCCCGTACCTCTCCCGAACAGCCCAACCGCGAGGCCGTCTTGTTGGCCCCCGATGCTGTCCGTGTGGCCGCGGCCCGGTTCGTTTGACATCCTCCCACGGAGACGCTTCCGAGAATGGCCACCAGCAACCCGCGGTTCGAGGCACTGGCCCGAATCGCCAGCACGTTCCACGACCTCGCTCAGATCGACTTCCAAACGACCCATCTCAAGGACATGTTCGGGAGCCTGGTCTTTAGCGAAGAGACGCAAAAGCAGCGGCTTCCCAAGCCGATCTTCAAGGCCCTGCAAAAGACGATCAAGCAAGGCGTGCCGCTCGATCCGGTGATCGCCGACGCCGTCGCCAGCGCCATGAAAGACTGGGCCATCGAGCACGGTGCGACCCACTACACCCACATTTTCCAGCCCCTGACCGGGTTGACCGCCGAGAAGCACGATAGCTTCCTCACCCCGACCGGCACCGGCACCGCGATCGCGCAGTTCTCCGGCAAGGAACTCGTCCAGGGCGAACCGGACGCGTCCTCCTTCCCCAGCGGCGGGATTCGCGCCACCTTCGAAGCTCGCGGCTACACCGCCTGGGACCCCACCAGCCCCGCGTACATCCGCGAAGCCCCCAACGGCAGCACCCTCGTCATCCCGACCGCGTTCGTGTCGTGGACCGGCGAAGCCCTCGACAAGAAGACCCCGCTGCTCCGCTCGATGGACGCCCTCTCGACCCAGGCGATCCGGATCCTGAAACTCTTTGGCCACACCGACGTGAAGAAAGTCTTCACGACGGTCGGCCCGGAGCAGGAATACTTCCTGATCGACAAGAACTTCTTCTACGCCCGCCCGGACCTCATCACGAGTGGCCGGACTCTGTTCGGGGCCAAGCCGCCGAAGGGGCAGGAACTCGAAGACCAGTACTTCGGCACGATCCCGGAACGGGTTCTCGCCTGCATGGCCGAGGCGGAAGCAGAACTGTTCCGCCTGGGCGTCCCAGTCAAGACCCGGCACAACGAGGTGGCACCGAGCCAGTACGAAATCGCCCCGATCTTCGAAGACTCGAACCTCGCGACCGACCACAACCAACTCACGATGGACGTGCTCCGGCGGACCGCCGAGAAGTACGACCTCGTCTGCCTGCTCCACGAAAAACCGTTCGCCGGGATCAACGGGAGCGGCAAGCACAACAACTGGAGCATGGCGACCGACACGGGTGAGAACCTCCTCAACCCGGGCGACACGCCGCACGACAACGCCCAGTTCCTGGTCTTCTGCGTCGCCGTGATTCGGGCAGTCGCGAAGTACCCGGAACTGCTGCGGGTTTCCGTCGCGTCGGCGGGCAACGACCACCGCCTTGGGGCCAACGAAGCTCCACCGGCGATCATCTCCGTCTTCCTGGGGGATCAGCTCCAGGACATCATGGAGCAACTGGAAGCCGGGGCCGCCAAGAGCACCAAGTCCGGCGGGACGATGGAAGTCGGCGTCACCGTGCTGCCCAAATTCCCCCGCGACGCCGGCGACCGCAACCGCACCAGCCCGTTCGCCTTCACCGGGAACAAGTTCGAGTTCCGCGCAGTCGGCTCGTTCTTCAGCATCTCCGGCCCGAACGTGGTGCTCAACACGATCGTCGCCGAGTCCCTGGACTTCGTCGCCACGGAACTGGAGAAAGCCGTCGCGAGCGGGAAGCCGCTCCACACGGCGATCACCGCCCTGCTGCCGACGATTCTCAAGGAATCGAAGAAGGTCATCTTCAACGGCAACGGCTACTCCGAGGAATGGCACAAGGAAGCGGAAAAACGCGGCCTGCCGAACCTGAAGAACACCGTCGACGCGATTCCGACGATCATCAAGAAGGAGTCGATCGAACTCTTCGGGAAGTACAAAGTCTTCTCGGAGCGGGAACTGCACAGCCGGTACGAGATCTTCAGCGAGAACTACGTCAAGACGATCAACATCGAAGCTCAGACGATGCTCGTCATGGCGAAGACGATGATTCTGCCGGCGTCGTTGCGATACCAGACGGAAGTTGCCGGTGCGGTGGCGGCCACCAAGGCGGCGGGCGTCGATGCCGGTGCTTCGATCGAGACGTTGAAGTCGCTCACCTCCGCGATTGCCGACTTGACCTCCGCGACGCTGGCGCTCGAGAAGGCGCTCGACCACCACACCGGCGGCGACGCCTATTCCCACGCCAAGTACATGCGTGATTCGGTGATCCCGAAGATGAGCGAGCTTCGCATCGCCGGGGACACACTCGAAACGATGGTTGCCGACGACCTCTGGCCGCTGCCGACCTATCGCGAGATGTTGTTCATCAAGTGACATCGACCGGTGGACCCGCAGGAGGTCCGCGGAGTCGCAAACTCCGCGAACCTGCTGCGTTTCCCCAGGTTCCTTCGCTCACTTCTTCCCGGCGACGCACGGCTTGCCCATCACCGCGACGATCAACTGCTCCCCGCCCGGCATTTTTTGCGGCGTCACGATCGGGAAGAACTTTCCGCAGACGCACGAGTAGGTGATTTCCCCCAGCCCCGGCGGTGTCACCGTCAGGGCAACCCGGTCGTTCGCATCCCGCGACCGCTCGACGGCCACCTTGAGGATCTGCTTTCCGGGAAGGTCGAAGGTGTGTGATTCCCCCGGCGGAATCGATTTCTGCAGGGTCGTCGCCACGGAAAAACCGGTCAGCTTCGAGTCGCGTTTCCGCACTTCCTCCGCCAACCCCGCGAGTTTCGGGTCGATCTCGCTGTTCCGATTGGTCGCGTACACGACCACCACCGTCACCCGCACCGGCTCTGTGCATGGGGGTTGCGGTGGGGCACACAGGATCAGCGACAGGAGAGGTGCGAGCATGGGCTGCGTCCAGCGGGTGGTTGGTGGGCGTCACCGTCCGGCGGCGTAGATCATCGGCGAGCCGGACATCCACGGAAGCGGGGGGATGGTTCCGTCCGGACGTCGGCCCATCGCCTCAATCCGGACGTCGCCGGGAGTCGCGAGCGGAAGAACTCCCGGCAGCGGGTGATCCGAGAGCGGCAGGGCCGTCAACGAGTTCCCGGGGGCCGATTCCACCAACACATCCCGGACCTCCGCCATCGGCAGCACCGCGTACTCCGCCAGGGGGTCGGGGGGTACTTCGCGTGGTACGGTCGCCAGAACCTCGAAGGAATCCGTCGATCGGCTCGCGATCGGGGTGCGGGCTGCCGGGCTTGGCGAATCTTCCCGAGGTTCCGGGTTGGTTGGTCCGGAAGTGGCGAGGGCGAGCCAGGCTCCGACACCGATTCCCGCGAGAAGAAGTACCGACGCAGCGACCGCGAAGCCCCGGTGCCGACGCCGGGCCGGGCGAGGTCGCAGATCGTCCGCGATCCGCCTCCGCACGGCAGACCAGGCTGCCGGGTCCGGTTGCTGGGGCTCGACGAGCTTCCAGAAGTCCGTGTTAGCCGGGGAAAACTGCTCCTGAGCCCGGAGAAGTTCCGCACCCTCGGGGTGGGTCGCCAGCCACTCCTCGACGGCGCGACGCTCTGGGGGATCGAGTTCCCCGTCGGCGTAGCCAGCCAGTCGATCGTGTGGCAGCGTCATGGCATCACAGTCGGGCGTTGCGGTCAGGGCGAAACATCTTCGAGTAAGGTCCGCAGGCGTTGTCGGGCGTAAAACAGCCGGCTCATCACAGTTCCGATCGAAATTTCCAGAACCTCGGCAATCTCACGGTACGACAGACCACCGTCGGCGTGCAAGACGAAGGTTTGACGCTGGGCTTCGGGAAGGAGCCGCAACGCCTGGTCCAGCCGGCCGCGAAGGTCGGCTCGTGCCAGTCCCTCGTCCGCGGGCCGATCCGGAGCCAGCAGCGATGTTTCCTCACCGGCGAGAATTGTGCCGTAGCGTGCTTCCCGCCGTTTCCGCTGCCGACCGAGATCCAGAGCGGCATTGCTGACGACCCTCAGTAACCAGGTCTTGAAGGAACTCCGCCCTCCGAACCGGGCCAGGTGCGTCAGCGCGTTGACGAATCCATCCTGGACGGCGTCGAGAGCATCGGCCTCGTTTCCAAGCAACCGGTACGCCACCCGGAACGCCGTCTCTCGGTGTCGTCGGAACAACTCGTTGAGCGCAGCCGAGTCACCGACCGCCGCCCGGTCGAGGAGAATCGCGTCGGTCGGCCCGGCAATCGGGCTCACGGTCGGGACGCGGGCCATGACCGGAGATACACTCCTACGAGAACAGACGACCGGAAGCCGTCCCGCATTCACGACATTGTACCGCCACCGAATGCAACTCTTTCGCGACGTCTACCCCCGGACTTTCGAGCGATCGCCGGAATGCTTCACATCTTGAAATGGGAACCGAACGCGAAGTCGGCTCATCCGGTTGCGGTCTCCGATCTGCCACGAACGGTTTGCGATGTTGCACCGGGTTCGACCATCTGGATCGACCTCGAAAACCCGACTTCGGAAGAGGAGTCGCGGATTCTCGCCGAGTTCCTGCCAATCCACCCGCTGAGCCTGGAGGACATCTCGAAGCCGCGTCGAAATCCGTCGGAGGGAGCGCACCTTCCCAAAGTCGAGGAATTCCTCGACTACCTGCTGGTGATCGTCAACCCGCTGCCACCGTGGGTGAAGGAGACGGTCGCGAAGGGAAGTCGGATGCCAACCCGGCGGGACACCCGCCGACTTCGCCCGCAACTCAGTGCGGTCCTTACCCGTCGGGTTCTGATCACGCACCACTACGACTCGCTGCACTGCATCTCCAACGTTCTCGGTTACGTCGCCCGGCATACCGAGTGCGGCGAACGCGGGCCGGACTACCTCTTCCACCTCATCCTCGACGACATGGTCGACGAGTACGCACCCGTTGTGGAGCAGGTGGCGGACGAACTCGACACACTCGAAGACAAGCTATTCCTCCGGCCGTCGCCACGCTTACTTCGCCGATTGCTGCGGTTGAAACGCCGGGTCACGCTGCTGCGGAAGACTCTGGTCCTGGAACGGGAGGTCCTCGCCCGGCTGATCCGCGGGGAATTTGCGCTCGTGGAGGCCCAGGAGATGGTCTTCTACCGCAACGTCTACGACCACGTCGTGCGATACGCGGAACTTATCGAAAGCGGTCGGGAAATGGTCTCAGATCTGATGCAGTCGCACCTCGCGGCCGTGTCGAACCGCCTCAACGAAATCATGAAAACGCTGACGATGTTCTCGATCATCGGGGTGGTGTGCACGCTGATCGCGGGGATTTACGGCATGAATTTCGAGCACATGCCGGAACTGAAGTGGACCTATGGCTACCCATTCGCGCTGGGCCTGATGGTGACGGCAGTGCTGGTGTGCCTCGGAATCTTCCGCTGGCGGCGATGGCTGTGAGAGAAAGTCGAACCTGGCAAGCGGTTTCGCGATCCTTCCATTGGTGCAGCAGTCATCCCCGGGAGATCGAAGATGTTCGGCCAGGAAAGTCCCAACTTCGCCGGGGGTTCCGAGTTTCGCCTGGTTCTGGACCTGGTCCGAACCCTCGCGTCGTTGGCGGTGCCATTCGTGCTCATTTGGGCCGCTCACCGGCTGCAACGGAAGCAAAAGTTCTTCGAAGCCGTCATGTCGGAAAAGGTCAAGCACTACGCCCAGATCAGCCCGCTGCTCAACCAGATCTTCTCGTACCGCTTCCGGGTCGGCGATTTTCTCGACCGCACGCCCGAGTCAATTCTCGAGGCGAAGCGGAAGGCGGACCACCAGTTCTGGACCTTCGAGTACCTCTGGTCGGACGAGTTCCGGCTGGCGTACCACCAATTCATGGACGACAGCTTCAAGACGTTCGGGGCAGAGGGAACCAAGGCACTCATCCGCGCGAACGGGCACCTGTACAAGATCCAGTCCGAGATTCCCGGGTGGGCCGGCTTCAGCAACGAGGAAGTGGACCGGGAGAAACTCGGGCCGCTGTACGCAAACTTGAAGTCGGCCATTGCCCGGGACATGGGCTTCCGCGGGTAGGAGAATCACACCTTGGCGGACCGTTTCTTCACGCCGGAACCGATGTCGCCGGGGGAGTTCGTGCTCACCGGACCGGATGCGCACCACCTCGCAAGCGTCCGCCGGTTCGGGCCCGGGGATCGGGTGACATTGTTCAACGGGGACGGTCGGGAATATCCGGCCGAGGTTCTGTCCGCGGACCGCAAGCGGGTGACGCTCACGATTCTGTCCGTCGAGGAAATCGACCGCGAACTCGGGTTCGAGGTGGTGGTCGCGTCGGCAATTCCCAAGGGGGACCGGGCGGATTACCTCGTCGAGAAAATCACGGAGCTGGGGGCGACGCGGTTCGTGCCGCTGCTGACGGCGCGGTCGGTGGTGGTCCCGAAACTGGCGGCGGTCGAGAAGTTTTCCCGGGCGGTGATCGAGGCCAGCAAGCAGTGCGGCCGGAACCGGCTGATGCGTGTGGATCCGCCGGAAAAGTGGGGTGATTTCGCGACGCGAGCGGATCTTCCAGCGGCGAAGTTGCTCCTTCACACGAGTCCGGGAGGAGCGGTTCCGCCGAGGATCTCCCCGCAGGAAGTTCGAGCCGGCGTGGTCATCGCAGTCGGCCCCGAGGGGGGCTTCGAGGACGCGGAGGTGCAGGTGGGGGTTACGGCGGGCTGGCGGGCAACCCGGCTGGGGAGCCGGGTTCTGCGGGTAGAAACCGCTGCTGCCGCCGCTGTCGCGTGGGTCGCCGCGGTCGGGAGCTAGAACAGTTCCTCGATCGGTTCGGGGTCGTCGAGGACCGGCGTCGGTCGGCCGGTGGGGTCGAGGATCTGCAGTTTCGGGTCGATTCCGAGGACGCGGTAGATCGTGGCGTGGATGTTGGACGGCGTGACGGGGCGCGACTTTGGTGCGGTTCCCTTGCTGTCGGTGGAGCCAACGATCCGGCCCCCCTGGATTCCGCCGCCGCCCATGAGGCAGAACATCGCGTCCCCCCAGTGGTCCCGGCCGGGGGTGCCCATGCTCATCGGGGCACCGCCGTTTCCGCCATCGTTCATTTTCGGCGTCCGCCCGAATTCCCCGCAGAGCACGACCAGCGTCGTTTCGAGCAACCCGCGATCGGACAGGTCCCGGAACAGGGTCGCGACGAGGGAATCGACCTTGGGGAGATAGTCGTCGTACCCCTTCTTGAGGTCCCAGTGGTGGTCCCAGCCACCGAGGTGGATCGTCACGAAAGTGGAGCCCGCTTCCACGAGTCGGCGGGCGAGCAGGCCGGATTGCCCGACCGTGTGCCGACCGTAGCGGTCGCGGAGTTTCGGGTCTTCCTTGCTGAGGTCGAAGGCTTTCCGAGCGACCGGGCCGGTGACGAACTCGTAGGCTTCGCGGGAGAACTTGTCCATCGCCTCGGTGGTGGGGTTGCCGTCGAGGGAAGATCGTTTCGCGTCGAAATGCTTCAGGAGTTCCCGGCGATCGTCGAGTTTTTCCATCGTCAGGCCGGCGGCAAGGTTGAGGTTGCGGACCTGGTAGTTGTGCGGTGTCGGGTCGCCGGTCAGGAACGGGTTGTGCTGGGCCCCGAGCATGTGGCCGCCAAAATACCCCGGGGCGAGGCCGACGCTGGCAGAGTGGGGAATGGCAACGTGGGCGGGCATTCCGGAAACGCGGGGGCCGACCTCGCGGTTGACGATCGCCCCGATTCCCGGGAACTTCTGAGTCGTGTTCGCCCCGCTGACGCCCATGTCCTTGGTGGTGATCATCCGGTGGGCGCCGGCGAAATGGTCGCCGGTGTCGTGGTGGAGGGACCGCACGATCGAGAATTTATCCGTCACCTGGGCCTGCTTCGGGTACATCTCGGTGATGTCGAAGCCGGGGACGCGGGTGGGGATGGGCTTCCAGATGCCGCGATACTCGGCGGGGGCGTCGGGCTTCATGTCGTACATGTCCATGTGCCCGGGCCCGCCGTCGAGCCAGATCAGGATCACGGATGTGTTCTTGCGGTCGGTCGGCCTGGATTCTTTCGCCCGCAGTAATTGGGGCAGCCCGACGCTCGCCATCCCCGCGACGCCGACCTGGAGGAAGCTCCGCCGGTGGATGCCATCGCAGTAGCGGCCGCGGGGTGTGGAGGAGGAACCGAGGTCGAGGCGGAGCATGCTGGCCTCCGGGAAGGAGGTGGGGAGAAGCGTCAGGCGGGACCCGTAATGTGGCACACTTCCGGGCCATGGTCAAGAACTGGCGTTCGACAATCTCACGGAGGGAAAACCGGGTACGCCGCAGGGTTGGAGCTTACTTCGGAATTTCCAGCGGAATCGACGCCGACAGCCAATCGCCTTCGCGGGAGAAGTTCGCCTTTTCGCCCAGAGATTTTTCGAGGTTCTCCCGGAGTTTCTGCTCCGACTCCTTGTCCTTTCCCCGGAGTGCGATGTGCCCGGTGGGGTCTGGTTCCAGTGCGACGCCGGCTGCGATGGCGCGGACATCGGCGAATCTCTTCGGAAGGTCGGGCTGTTTGAGGAAGCCGGCCGCCATCTTGACCGACGGTTTCTCCGCCCACGACTCCTGCCCGGTCGCGAACCAGGCGACCGACGCGGGGCTCAGGTGCGTCAGCGATTCCTTCAGTGGAAGCGGAACCACCGCTGACCCGGGGGACTTTTTCGCAGCAGATTCGAGATCGGACGGTTCCGCACCCGCCAGGAACGCGATGTAGGTACGATCTCCGGACTTCACCAGATCCCCGGGAATGCCGGCAATTTCGATTCGGTGGTGTCCGGGGACCCGTGAGTCGGCCGGTTTCGTCGTCTTCATTGCCCGCAAAAACGCCTCCTCGTTGGGGTGCGGTTTCCGCAGAACCAGCACGACGACGATCTTCAACGGAAGTTTGTCATCGATCACCGCCCCGCCAGCGAGTTGTTCGATGGATTCGATGGTCAGCCCGAGTTGAGTCAGATTCACAAGGGCTCGCTCGGGTACTCCTGCGTTGGCCAGGAGTTTCTGGGGCTCGATGCGGGCCCGTTCCGCGTACACGAGCATCGGACCCGGCTGGACCGCGAAGGCGACATTGGTTTCCGGCGGCAGGTACGCCAGTGCCGGAACCGCGGAGGGTGGGAAAATGGCCGGCGGTTTTCCGGACGTCGGCGAGGTCGGTTCGGAGTTGCCCGGCGGACCCGGTCGGAAAATCGCGTACAGCCCACCCCCCAGCACGACCCCGGCGAGCACGAGCCCCAGCATCATCAGCGGCGCGAACGTCTTCGCCACTTCCGGCGGGGAGTTCGCCGACGGGCGAGTGGCCGGTGGCGGCGGTGGCGGGCCGTTGACCGAGGTCGGCGGAAGCGTGTCTGCGGGAAGCTTGAAGGAGAACGTTTCCCCACACCGCGAGCACGGCACCCGGCCCGATTCCGGGATCTCGGCGAGCTCCACCGACGCATTGCAAAACGGACACGAAACACGGGCCGTCATGCGATCGCTCCGTCCCAGTTGGAATGACGAGTCACTTCGGTTTCCGGGTTTGGGTTGTATTGGGTTTTGCTGCGGAAAATGAACTGGCGAAGAATTCCTGTTCCCGGCCCAAGATCAGGTCAATGACCCAACATCCGCGGAGGTGGACCGGCGGTTTCCCATGTGCCTCCGTGCCCCGGCAATGCCGCAATATCGGCTCCGAATCGCAATCCGCATCCAGGAGGGCGTCCGCAAGGATGGGGAAACGGTCGAACGCACCGTCCTCGTCGATGGCCCGGGCGATCCCGACGACGGCCTCGGTCCGCCAGGAATCGAGGAACGTGATCGAGCGGAACGGATTGCCGACGAGTTCGTGCAGGAACCTGGCCAGAGAAGAGAGGTCGGTTTTCTGCAGTTTCGCCATCTGGACGCCGTGACGGTGATCGAATCGCTCGTACCAGTTCCCGACGATCTCCTCCGCGACGGAGAACTGGATCCGCGAATTGCGTTCGATTCCGCGATCCGCGAGTTCTTCCCCTCTGGCCTTGAGGTCGAGTGCGGCGGTTTCCCGCAGCTTCGCTTCGGCTCGGGTTTCCAGTGCCCGACCGATCGATTCGCGAATTATCGTGAGAGATTGACGGCCGGGTTGATCGGTCACAAGAGTTCGGAGCCCCTCGCCAGCCTCTTCGACGGCGGCGCCGGTTTGTTCGATCGCTTCTCGGGCGTACTCGCTGGCAGCCTGGAAAATCGCAATGGCGGGATGGGAGTCGGGATCACTCGCGGAACCGTCGGTTTCGCCGGGATCGATCAGTTTCAGAATCTCGGCTTCCGCCTGACGCGCAGACTCGGCGGCAGCCGCAATGATTTCGGCGGAGATCGCGGCAGGATTCGTTTCCCCTGGGTTTGACTCCACCGATTCCACTGCTTCTCGAAGTGCACCCTTCGGCAGGAATTCCCAGGTACGGCGGGCAATCGCACAGGCCAGAAGATGCCAGCGTCGTGGCGAGAGGTGGTCGCCGACGAGACGCAACATCGCGTCGGCGTCCTTCCCCTTGAACCATTCGGTTTCGGTCATCACTCGTGCCCGAGGATCAGGTCGACGACCCAGTTGCCGCGGACGTGGGGCCCGTCGGCCCGGCAGGTTGCGAGAACATCGGGGTGTTCGCACCCGGCTGCCTGCAGGGCCAACCCGAGCGCTTTGAGATTCTTCAGGTCATTTTCCGAGTACATCCCCTTCGCCAGGGAAATCACCGTCTCCGATCGCCAGGCCCGGTTGAAGGTTGTCGGCCGGAACGGGTTGCCGTAAATGTCGCGGATCAGGGCGGCGTCGTGCTCCTTCGTTTCCGGCGTGAGGTGCCAGGGGAAGGTGTCCATCACCGAGTAGTGGGCGAAGGTCGCCGCGTGGGCGAACTGCGCCGCCGCCACTTTCGCCTTCAACCCATCCACGTCCGCTTGCAGTTTCGCGACGACAGATTTAGGCAGCCCGAACGGTTCGGGCATGTTCCCCATTTGCAGGTGCTGTTCCGTGGATTTCAGGGTCTTGTCCCGGGCCGACGCTTCCGCCATCGCGGTTGACTCAGCGGCGGCGAGGTCCGACTCGGACGCTTCCCCATCCGCGAATTTCTCAGCCGTCTCGACCGCTTCCTTGCTGGCGTCCGACAGAAGATCCCAGGCGGCCCGGCTGTGAGCGACGAGGAACAACCGCGTCTTCCGTTGGTGCTCGCACAGGGCGAATTCGGCGAACATCTTGGCGGGATCGGCCACGGTCCGCCACTGGACTTCGGTCATCTTTCCCTCTAGGCAGGGTCGAAATCAGGGATTCGAGGTTGTGCTCAGGATACCGACCCGCTGCCCCAGATGCGACGGTGTCGGCAGAAAATACGAGTTCCATTCTCGCCCAGTGATGTGGAACCCATTTTCGGGGCGGTCGCTGGTTGCGCAATGGGGGGACGGTTGGGGACCAATGTGCTTTGACACCATGAATCGGCGAGGCGAAGGGGAATGTCCAGTCGTGTGGATGGATCATGAGGCACTCATACCACTTGGTCAGGAGGCCTGTCGCCACCGGGAGACATTGATCCCCTGACATATCTCCTCTACGAATCCTGTCGGGAGTTCCTGTTGGACATATTTGGGAACGAATCCACCACCAAACCCGGCGGGTGACGCGAGTCATTGTTTCTCACTTCCGCGAGAGTCGCGACTGCCAAGCTTGGCAGTCGCGACTACTCAAACAAATCACCATCGCGGAGCCGTTGCTGGAATCTTGGCTCACTTCCTCCGCGATGCGTGTTTGGCGTAGCCGATCGCGGGGGTGCCGGAACCGCTGACTTGCACCGTCGAGCCGGTGGTGGCGGGGGAATCGGGTCGGCCGTCCTGGACCGCGGATTTGACGGCATCAGAGGAACCGCGCAAATCCGCCACGGAAAGCGGGGCAAGTCGCTGGTTCCCCCCACTGGTCGTGGATTTCGCGAAGCTCAGTGACACCCCGGTGACACGGCCGGTGACGCCATCTGCCAGGTCGAAGATTTCCACGGTCCACGTCCCGCGGGCACTCAGGCCGTTGAGGGAAGCCAGCGACTGTTCCGGCCGGTACGACCCGGCAAAATTCCCCGAGCCACACGCGATTCCCACGCTCGCCGAGTCGTCAAAAATCGTCCCCACCAGATTGGTCCCGCTTCGCCGGGTGAACAAATTCACGATCTGCCCCGTCGGCGACACCAGGCGGATCGACAGGTCGTAAGTTCGCGCGTGCTCGATGCTCAAGGACACGTCGAGGTCGGAAATCCGGAACTCGTCGGTGACGGCAATTTCGAGCCGGGTCGTCCGGCGATCGCCGATCTCGGTGGGGATCGACGCGGTGTAGGTCTGCCGATTCGAGGGGGCAGGCGTGGAGACGGTGGTTCCGAGCGTGGCGCTGGCGGTGGTGCGGTCGCCGGTCTCGCCGCCGATTCCGTTGCCGTTCTGGTCCATCGCCCGACCGGCGGTGTCGCGAATGTCCGGCCCGATGGCGATGGAGTAGGTCCCGCTCGCGGACTGCGACTTCGAGAACATCACGTTGAATTTGGTGTTCCCGGACCCGGAAACGGGCAGAATCGCGGAGACGCCGATGGTTCCGCCGGGGCCGGTGATCGTCATGTCCGAAGCGGAGAAGGTCGCGGGGTCGATCGCCCGGTCGAAGCTGACCACCACCCGGTCGAAGATGCCGGATTTCGAGGCGGAAAAAACCGCAGAAACCACCGTTGGCCCCGAACCGGTCGGGGTGGTCGGCGACGGCGTCGGCGACGGGGATGGGGCCGGATTGGGGTTGGTTCCGAGCGTGGCGCTGGCGGTGGTGCGGTCGCCGGTCTCGCCACCGATTCCGTTGCCGTTCTGGTCCATCGCCCGGCCGGCGGTGTCGCGAATGTCCGGCCCGATGGTGATGGAGTAGGTCCCGGTCGTGGACTGCGACTTCGAGAACATCACGTTGAATTTGGTGTTCCCGGAACCGGAAACGGGCAGAATCGCGGAGACGCCGATGGTTCCGCCGGGGCCGGTGATCGTCATGTCCGAAGCGGAGAAGGTCGCGGGGTCGATCGCCCGGTCGAAGCTGACCACCACCCGGTCGAAGATGCCGGATTTCGAGGCGGAGAAGTCGGTGGTCACAATCCGTGGGCCTGCGCCGGTCGGTGTGGTCGGAGTCGGAGTGGACGGGCTGGTCGGAGCAGGCGTGGAATCGGGAGCCCCGACGAGTTTCGCGAGGTTGAGCCGGCCGCCGGTCTGCGTCTTCCCGGTCAGGGATGGGAGCACATCCACGGATGACCGCAACTGGGCGAGGATCTGCTGGTAGGTCCAGGTCGGGTGCTGGTCCCACAGGACGGCGAGGGCCCCGGCCACCTGCGGAGCCGCCATCGAGGTGCCGCTCATTTCGACGTAGCGGTTCCCGGGCCGGGTGCTGTTGATGCTCACGCCTGGGGCGGCGAGGGTGACGGTCTTGGCGCCGAAATTCGAGAACGAGGCGAGATTGTCCGAGCGATCGGTGGCCGCGACGGTGACGACGTTGTCGGACTTGGTGATGTAGCTGGCGGGGTAGTAGGGGCTGTTGTCGTTGTTGGCGCCGTTGTTTCCGGCGGAGGCGACGAAGATGACGCCGGCGGCACGGGCCCGGGCGATCGCCGATTCCATCGCGGCGTTGTAGTTCCCACCGCCCCAGCTGGCATTGACGACCTTGGCCCCGTGGGCGATGGCGTAATCGAGAGCGCGGACGGCATCGCTGGTGTAGCCGTTCCCCTGGGAATCCATGAATTTGAGGGCCATGATGCGGGTCGACCAGGCGACACCGGCAATTCCGACGCCGTTGTTGCCGACCGCTCCGATGGTGCCGGCGACGTGGGTTCCGTGGCCGAGCTCGTCCTTCGGGTCGCCGTCGTTGCTGGCGAAGTCCGCACCGTAGACGTCGTCGACGAATCCGTTTCGATCGTCGTCCTTTCCGTTCCCCGCGATTTCACCTGGGTTCCGCCACATGTTGGCGGCCAGGTCCGAGTGGGTGTAGTCGACGCCGCTGTCGAGGACGGCGACGATCGTCTGGCCGGTGCCGTGAGCAATGTTCCACGCCTCGGGAACGTCGATGTCGGCGTCCGCTTTGGCGCTGGTTCCACCGGGGTTGCTGTAGTTCCACATCCCGGAGACGCCGGGGTCGTTGGGGACCGCGTCGACTGTGACGAGGAAGTCCGGCTGGGCCGACGCCACCCCCTCGAAATCCTGGAACTCCGGCAAGGCAACCCCAACCGGGGTCCCGGGTGCGAGGTCGATGCAGTAGACGCCGAGCCCCAGCGAGGTCACGCCGGCGGCCAGCGGCGACCCGGCGATCGCTCCGAGGGCCGCGGTTTCGCGGGATGGATCGAGGGAAACGAGGATGTGGGTCGGATCGTAGGTGCCGCCCGTGACGAGTGTCGCGGGCGTTTCCCGCGTTTCCAGCGGCTCGACGGACAGGCGAACGGGGTCGTACCGGAAAGACATGGGGCACTCGGGCTGCGGATCACGGCGGTCGATCGGAGAGTGCGGGCCAGGCCACGCGACGCAATCGTACCGTCCGCAACCGCGAAGTTGAGTCAATCCGGCGGAATCGAAGTGCCCGGAAACACCGCCGCGGACATGTCGTGCGGGTCGGCGGAAGCTGGCAAAGATTCGGGAAAATGCCGCTCAGGGAAACGGGGAAACCCCGGCGAGCTCGCGGGCACGGTTATCGAGGACCAGGGGCGACCCGTGGACCTGCGTTTCCTCCAACCTCCCGCCGATCCACGCGATCGGTTTCGGCGGGTGAGGTCGGGTTCTGGGTCAACTCCGGACGATGTCGCGGACGTCGAGGACGTACACCTGCCGGGTCGGTTCGTGGGCGGAGTCGATGCAGACCTGCGTCCCGTCGCGGTTCCAGCGGGGGTGGAGGTCGCAGCGGAACGGGCCGGAAAGTTTGGGCGGGGAATGGAACTTGTTCAAGTCATACCGCCGACCCGTTTCCACCTTGAGGAGCATCAACTGCCGGTTGGATTCCTTGTCCGGGTAGGTGTCGTTGAGGACCCACTTCCGGTCCGGGGAATAGGAGCAGTGCCCGTCGCGGTCGCAGACGTCGGCATACACCACCTTCGCGGGGTCTTCCCCGACCGGAATGAGGTAAAACTTGTCGCCGGCTTTCTTCGTGCGAGCCCAGGCGAGGAGCGTGTCGTCGTCGCGCCAGTCGAAGTGGGAGGTCATGCCGTCATCGAGGTGGATGCGGAGGTCGGTGCCGTCGGGCTTCGCGGTGAGGAGGCGGGTCTGCCAGCTGCGGTCCGCGGGCTTCTTCCAGCGGTGCAGGAACACGAACCGCGTCCCGGATGGGTTGAACTGAAGGTGGTTGACCCAGTGCTCGGCCCCGTCGAACCGCTGGTCCGGCTTGTGGCCGGCGAGTTGCTTCAGTGACAGCACGATGTCACTCTTCCCGGTTCCGACATCGAGGTGCCAGATTCCGAGCTTTTCCGGGGCGGGGTCGTTGGCGTGGGTTTCCGCCACGGTCGCGTAA
>CAZKIQ010000051.1:0-38773 GCA_964552815.1 uncultured Alcaligenaceae bacterium
TGATGGCAACCGGAAGCGGGGTTTCTTACGCCGGCGTCATCCTCTTCCTCAGCGCACTCCGCACCGAGTCGAGTGCCTGGCTCTCCGTTTTGAATCTGTTCGGAAGTGCCGCCTGCATCGCCGCGTTTGTGTTGGCGACGCACACGGCCGACGAAATCCGAATCTTCTTCACCTCGCCGACGGCCGGACAGATGGGCTTCCTCTGCCTCTTCGGGGCGATGCAGATGGCGGCCCCGTACTACCTCTTCGCCCGAGGATTGCGAACGGTCGGCCCGCAGGAAGCCGGCATCATCACGCTTCTTGAACCGCTTCTGAATCCCGTGTGGGCGTACCTGATTTCCCCGGAAAAGGAGACGCCGACCGTCTGGACCTGGGTCGGCGGAGCGGTCCTGATGGCCGCACTCATCTGGCGATACGCCCCCCGGCGAAAGGTGCAGCAGGGCAGGGGGGGTGACGAATCGACTACGCCCGGGGTGCCGTCTTCTTGATGTCCGATTCCTTCTGCACGCGGATCACCGGTATGTACTGCTTCGTGTTCGGATCCTCCACGAACTGAATCACCCCCGTCACCTCGACCCAGTCCTGGAACTTGAAGGCGTACGGAACAAACGACGCCACGATCCGGGCTTTGAGCGGAATCTGGTCGGCGGCACAACACGTCATCTTGAACACGAACAACGTGAATTCCCGCGGCGCGACCTGCTTGTACTGCCCGATCAACGTCGCTTTCCGCCCCTCGAACAGGGCCCGGCGGGCGGGATCGTGGGCGGCAATGCTCAACTCGTTGAAGTCGAAAACCGTCGCCTGATCGTCCTTGGTCTGGACCTCCGCGAGGTTGCCGAGTTCCGCATCCTTCCCGAGCCGACGCTCGATCCATTCCTTCGAGAAACCCTCGTTCGGAAGGCCCATCAGGAACAGAAGAATCGGGAACGAGAGGACGACGATCCGCCAAAAGATCCCACCATGATCGTGCCCGTGGTCATCGTGCGAATGACCGCCATGCGAATGTGAATGGCCGTGGGAATGGGCGTGTGCGTGGTCATGGCTGTGGTCGCAATCTGGCCCGTGCACATGATCCGATTCGTGAGAGTGAGCCTTCTCTTCCGCCAGTTTCCCGGCCTCGGCCCACACCGCAATGGCACGAATCCCCGTGAAAACCAACAGAGCACTCCCCCCGAGGAGCACAGGCAGGTGGAACGCCGGCACGAGCATCTCGTTGAGGCGGTTGAAGCTGTACATCAGCACCGCGACGATTCCGAACGCCCCGCAGATGAAGATCGACAGAAGCTGTTCCAGGAAATAGTCGCTGTCCGAGTGCCCGTGATGGTGATGCTCGTGGTCGTGCGAGTGCGCATGCGAATGATCGTGCTTGTGGTCGTGAGCGTGATCGTGCTTGTGGGCGTGCCCGTGGTTGCAATCCGGGCCGTGGACATGGCCATGCTCGTGAGCCATTGCAAGTCTCCCGGTTGGGTCGCGATCACGGGGCAGCGGGGGCAGTCGCAACCGACTGCTCCCCGGGCGGGGAATCGTACACCTGATGCAACAGCATCATATACACCAGCACCTGAGTGACGGTGCACACAACGATCGTGATGATCAATCTCGCCCGGAACACGCGGGTGTACATCATCAATAGTTTCAAATCCAGCATCGGTCCGAGGACGAGGAAGGCGAGTTTGCTGGAGATCGAAACCTGCGTGAAACTCGCGGCCACGAACGCGTCCGCCTCGCTGCACAAGCACATCACGACGGCGAGGAGCATCATCGCGGGAATCGCGAGGTAGGGCATCTCCCGCGAAACCCGCGAGATTTCTTCCGGCGAGATCAACGTCTTCGCGGTGGCTGCGAGGGCGGCCCCGATGATCAGGAAGACGGTGATGTCCATGAAGTCGTGGATGGCCGTCTCGGAGATGTTTTGCAACCGCTTCCCGATCGACTTCCGCGGGGCAGGGGGGGCATCCGGTTCGACGACATCGAGGGAAAGAGCGGTCTTCTCCGGCGGGGCCGCGACCTCGGTCAGCAGGTTCCGCGTGCCATGTTTCTGCTCCAACCGGTGCACGATCAACCCGGTCACGACGGCGACGACGAACCCAAAACCCGCCCGCAACAGCACCATCTCGATGGCGGCTTTCTGCATGATCGCGGTCTGCTCGGAGCTCTTGGGGTCCCCAAGTCCGCCGAACGCGACATAGGTGCTGAAGAGGACGACCACGTTCAGAATCGGCCCGGCCAGCATGTACGCGATGCAGCACCCAAGCGGCAATCCCTTCCGGAGCAATCGCCGCATCACGACAACGATGCCGCACTCGCACATCGGAAAGACGAGACCCAACGCCCCGCCGATCATCACCGCGGGAAGCGGGTGTTTCGGCAGAATCCGTGTGATCAACTGCTGCGGAAGAAGTTCCTCGAGAATCCCCGCCACCACCGCCCCGAGGACGATGAAGGGCATCGCTTCCCAGAGGATGGAACTGAAGTTCAAGACGAAGTCGAAAATATGCGATTTGTCGAGATTCACGGGTCAGTTGCCCCCGGGTGTCGCCATGACCGCTGTACGCGGGAAGGGCAGGGGAGGTTCGCAGGTGCAGGGGTATTTTCGGGAACGGTCCGTCTCGAACAAGGGGTCACCCGGTCGCGTCGCCGACGGTGCCGGACTTCCCGCGGATCGCAGACCAAACCATCGAAACGAAAAACCACCCGACGCAAACCACGACGATGGTTCCCGCCGGCCCGAATTCCAGCGGCGTCCCCGGCCCGATCGGTACTACCAACCGGGAACTCACGATGTAACCGAGCAACCCGGAAACGACGCTGCCGGCCAGAGTGATCCAGAACATCTGCCGAAGATTCTTCGCCACGTTCGCCGCCGCCGCCGCCGGGACGATCAGAAGCGCGTTGATGAGCAATACCCCCACCGCCTTGATCGAGAGATTCACGACCAGCGCGAGCAGCACGATGAAGAGGTAGTTGTTCGCCCGCAACGCGATCCCCCGCGACCGGGCCAGACTCGGGTTGAAGCTTCCGAAAACGAGCGCGTTGAAACGGAACCCGACGAGGATCGCCGTGATCACGGTCAACCCCAGCAGCATCGCCAGGTCCGTGTCGTTGACGAAGTTCACGCCTCCGAGGAGGAACTGCTCGATATCGAGGTTGACCCGCTTCTGTAGGGCCGGCAGAAACATCGCACCGAATCCGATGGAAAGGGCGAAGAACACCCCGATGACCGTGTCATTGGTGAGTTGCGTCTGCTCCCGGACGAAGGCGATAAAGACCCCGACGCACGCCCCGATCACCACCATCACGAGCGGTACGACCCAGAGATAGCGGTCGGCCTCCATGCTGGAGCGGACGCCGGCAAAGACGATGATTCCGAGCAGGGCAAACGCCACGCCGGCGAACGCCGTGTGGGCCATCGCATCCGAGAAGAACGCCATCCGGTTCCCGACCACCAGCGAGCCGACGAGCCCGCACGTCAGGCTGACCGCGACCACCGCAACGATCGCCCGCAACGCGAACCCCGACACCTCCCAGGGGGTGTCGTGGGATGCGGTGACGATCGCGTTGAGGCAGTCGGTGAGAACGGGGACGTCCATGGATTCTCGGCTCACACCGCAACGGGGACGGCTCGGGGGCTTGGCACTTCGCCGACCATCCGGGCCGCCGCTCGTTCCAGAATTCCCAGCGAGGTCACCGCCTCCGCGGGGGTGATGACCAACGGCGGGGAAACGCGGACGACTTTCTTCGACAACGGCCCGAGCAGGTGCACGCCGTCGGAAGCATCCCCATCCCCCTGGTACGCGGCGAGCACGAATTGGTTCGCCCACTCCGGTGCCGACTTGCCGGCGTACTCCTGGAACTCGATGCCCCAGACCATCCCGCCTTTCTCGCCCCGAACCGCGGACACGAACGGGAACCGCTTCAAGCGGACCAGCCCGTTCTCGAGAATCGCCGACGATTCCCGAGCTTTCCCGAGCACATCGTCGGCCGCGAACTCGTCGAGGGTGGCGAGAACCGACGCGCAGTTGAGCGGGTTCGCGCTCCAGGTGTCGGACGCTTCCCCGTAGTCGAGTGCGGAGAAAATGTCGGCCCGGCCAACCGCCGCCGCCACCGGGACACCGTTCCCCAGCCCCTTGCCGAGCACCACGATGTCCGGCTCGATTCCGTAGGTTTCGAACGCGAAGAGATGGCCCGTCCGCCCGAAGTTCGACTGCACCTCGTCGAAGATCAGGACGATGTCGTGCTGCCGACAGAAATCCTGGAGCATCTGGTGGTACGCCCGGTGGGGGTGGTACGACCCGCCGCCGCCGAGGTATGGCTCGGTGATGAGGCAACCGAGTTTCCGCCCGTATTGATGCACGAGGGCGTCGAGTTCCGCCCGGTAAGGTGCCGGGTCGAAGTTTGCATCTCGCATCACGACGTCCCGGCACTCGTGCATCGGGAAGCCGAAGAATTTCACGCGTGGATCCCGCTCCGCATCCGTTTCCGAGCCGGTGACCGCGTTGGCGAGCCCCTTCTTGCCGTGGAACCCGTAGCGGGGTGCGAGGATCATCGAGCGGGCCTTGTCCCGGGCCATCGCCGCCCACAGTGCCTTCTGGATCGCCTCCGAGCCGGACGCGGCCCACATCACCTGCTCGAGCCGACCACCCCCCGGCGTCTTCTGCAGTACCTCGACCAATCGCCGCGACGCCTCCACCTCGATCGGGGTGACTGCGTTGTACGCGGTCATCGCCACGGCAGGGAAGTAGGGATCTTCCGCGGTGGTGGGGTGGTGGGGTGGTGGGGTGGTGGCTTGATGGGGTGGTGCCTCTGAGGATTTCTGGTCACCACCACACAACCCCGCCACCTCACCACCACACCACCTCGCAAGCTCAGCAGTCCACCCCATGTACTCGAAGAACCGGCGAGTCCACCGCGTCGGGTTGTGGCCGAGATTCGAGACGAGTACGCCGGAGGTGTAGTCGAAGAGCCGGCGACCTTCCGGAGTCCAGTGGTAGATCCCCGCACTCTTCGCGAGAACCGCTTGCGTCGGTGTGTAGGTCCGCAGCCCACGAGGCTCGACGTGAGACAGGGCCGAGCGGGCCTCGTTGGATGCTGCCTCCCCCGCATGTTCGAGAGTTTTTGACGCGGTACCGTTGGTGGTGTGGTGGAGTGGCATCGGAGTCGGGTGGAGAGGAGGTCGGGGGGATCGAACTTCGAGATATTGTGCCGGAACTTGCCTTCTGAGCCAGACCCGGATTCGGGAAAGGAGGGATGTCTTTCGAGAAACCCAGGAATTCCCGGGGATCAGGGGCTATCTGACACTGTCAGATACCGGGCCGGGACCTCGTCCACCAGCCAGACGCCGTTCGCGGAGACATAGAAGGTGTGGCCATCGCGGGCCATCCCCGCCGAGTCGACGAGCAGAATCACCGGCTTGCCCCGTCGCCCGCCGACTTTCTGGGCCGTGGCGATGTCCACGGAAAGATGCACATGGTGCCGACGCATCTTCGACAGGCCAGTGGCAAGGATCGCCTCCACACTCTGGGCGGGTGTGCCGTGGTACAGAACCGTCGGCGGGGAAGTGGGCTCGAGTTGCAGATCGACCTCGACGGAATGTCCCTGATTCGCGCGGATACGGGTGCCGGTGGAGTCAAACGCGAATCGCTGCTTGTCGCTTCCCGCGACGACCTCGTCGAGTTCCTCCACCGTGACCGGGAACCCGTGAGTTTCGCACGCTTCCAGAAGCTCCGCGATCTCGACCCATCCGCCCGGTTGCAGCATCAGCCCAAGCTCCGCGGGGGCATGGCGGAGGTACTTGCTCAGGAATTTGCTGACCGTCACGGCCCGTTTCGCGTCCACGTTGCACCTCTCGTATCTGTCGATCGATCACACCCGGCCGGTGTAGAGGATCCGCGGCTCGGCAATTCCGGGAAGGTACATCGCGAGGCCGCCAGCCGACCCGTTGACCTTCACGACCCCACCCGGTCGCCCCGCCGCGTGCTCCGCCAGGATTGCTTCCAGCGACTGCACGATGGCGACGCAATTCCGGTCCGCGGACAGATCGTTGTACGTCAGCGCTCGCATCGCCCGAAGTCGATCCGTCCGCTGCTCCGGCAGGCCGCCAAACTCAACGTGGGCGACTTCCTCGAAGAATCGGCGGATGACCTCGATGCCATACCCACGCTGGGAACGCTCCCCCCAGGGTTCGAGGAAAGTCCCGTTGTAGTGATAGTTCGGGGTGTTCTTGAGTTCGCCCGGCGTGCGATTTTCCACCGTCAACTCGACCCCCCGCTTTCGCTGGTGGGCGTTCCAGACCGCATTGTCGAACCGGAACTGGACCTCCTGTTCGACGTAACCCGGATAATTGTCGGGGGTTACCCAGTTGGTATGGATGTCAAAGGCCGCTTCCCGGGAATCCGGGTGGGTGTACACAACCTGGAGCTGGACCGAGTCCCAGGTTGGCCCGGTCGCCGGTCCAACTAGCCCCCGCTGCCCCGTCGCCGTAATCCGCGTCAGCGACCAATCCGGCCCAAACGTGAAATCGATCAACTTCAGATAGTGCACCGCCACGTACGTCGCCGGGTTCCGACCAGTGATCCACTCCGCGAACTGCCCCGTGCTGATCGACTTCGGCTCCAGCAGGGTGCAGTACCCGCTGTTGACGTGAGTGAGGATTCCATCGACCACAAGGGTTCGAAGTTTCTTGTGGTCTGGGTCGGCGAGCTTGTGGTAGACGACCTTGGCGAGGACGCCGTGTTTCTCGGCCAGGCCGACGAGTTCGTCCAGATCGGCCAGAGTGAGGACGGAAGGTTTTTCGATCAGAACGTGTTTGCCGGCAAGGAGGGCTGCGCGGGCGGGGGCGAAGTGGCGATCGTCGGGGGTGGCGACGCAGATCGCGTGCACCCCGGAGCGGGCGAGCCGGTCGGCGGCGTCCTCCCCGGTATACGACTCGAAGCCGGCCATGTGCTTCGGGGCGACGGAGCGGAATCGATCGGCACGACTTCCCGTCCGGGTGGCCACCGCATTGAGGGTCGCCTGGCAGGGTACCCCGTCTGCGGTGGGAAAGGTGGAGTGGGCGGTAGATTCGAAGGCAGGGCGGTATGTCTCGTCGAAGATCATGCCGAGGCCGACCATTCCGACACGCAACCGGTGGGGAGAGTTTGTGATGTTCATCGGGACAGGATACAGACCCAGAGTGGCGGATCGATTCCCAGGGCTGGCAAATCGGCGAGTTTGAGGAAACGCTACGGCTCAGGAAACTTCTGACATTGCGATCGGGTGTCCTGTCGTCGAGAATCTAGAGAGTTTGTAGCGATCGGTGGGTTCCGTTGGGCCCTGGCGAAGAAACATAAGATACATTATCGGACGCCGGACGTTTGGCTCTGATTTGCGGGCGGGAACGAGTATCAGACCCGAACCCCGTCGCCGCGTCCGATAATTGATATTATGTTTCGCTTCCTGCTCCAGACTGGCCCAGCCGCAGATTGATCGAAGAAGTGATCTTTGGGCCCGGCCCTCATGGTCTGGACCGATGTCTTAGCCCGCGAGGAACTGACCGCTCGTTCGAAACTTCTGGTACCGCTGCTCCAGAATCAGATCCACGCTTCGGTTTTCCAGGTCTCGCAGCGATCGCACGATGTGACTCTTCAACGACTGGGCCATCTCCCGCGGAGAACGGTGGGCTCCCCCGACTGGCTCCGGGATCACCTCGTCGATCACCCCCAGCCGAAGCAACTCCTCCGAGGTCAACCGAAGGGCGGAGGCGGCCCGCGGCTTGGTCTCGTCCGTGGCTACCTTCCACAGGATGCCGGCACACCCCTCCGGGCTGATGACGGAGTAGTACGCGTGTTGAAGCATGCTGACCCGATCACCCACCCCAATCCCGAGGGCTCCCCCAGACCCGCCTTCCCCGATGACCACGCAAACGATCCGCGTCGGCAACTGCGTCATTTCCAGAATACTCGTTGCGATCAGTTGCGACTGGCCCCGTTCCTCTGCCCCGATGCCCGGGTAAGCCCCCGGGGTGTCGATCAGACACACGATCGGGAGTCCAAACTTGGCCGCCAGTTGCATTTTTGACAGAGCTTTCCGATATCCCTCGGGATGGGCACAGCCGTAGAAACATTGGATTCGCTCGGGCGTGGTTCGACCCTTGTGGTGCCCCACAAGCAGAACCTTGTAATCGCCAATTCGGGCGAATCCGGTGCGGATGGCACGATCGTCGCCGAACGCACGGTCGCCGTGAAGCTCGACAAACTCGTCGAAGGCCAGGTCGACGTAATCGAGAAACTGCGGACGTTGCTTGTGCCGGGAGACCAGCACTGTGTCCCACGCGGAAAGGGACGAGTAGCGGGCCTTTCGCATCGCCAGCAGTTCCCGGCGGACCCGGCGAACCTCCTCGGCCTGGGTGCCCTGCTCTTCCCCGGTCGTCGATTCCATCCGGGCCAGGGCCTGTTCGAGGTCGTGGATGTCCTGCTCGAACGGCAGCGGGCTGATCAACATGCACCATCTCCTGAGTCGGGTCGTTCTTCCTGATCTTTACTTGGCCTTGCCGCCGGTGACCTTGAAGAGGCGAAGATCCTTGAGGGCCATCATCACCTCGTGGAAGTTTTGCGGTCGCTCTTCTTTTTTCTTGGACAGCAGCTTGAGGATGAAGTTAGTGAAGTCGTCCGTGAGATCGGGGTTGTACGCTTGCGGGGTGGTCGGTTTTTCGACGAGGTGTTTCTTCAAAAGTTCGTTCGTATTCGCCCCGCGGAATGGCGGCCGGCCGGTCATGATCTCGTAGATCATCGCACCGAAGCAGTAGATGTCCGCCCGGCCGTCGAGGAGTTCGTCGTTGATCTGTTCCGGGGACATGTAGCTCGGCGTCCCCTGCGGCTTCCCCGCCCGGTGGAACATCTTCGCGAAGAACCCCTTCTTGATGGGCTTCGAGATCGCGAAGTCGATGATCTTCGCCTGGCCGATCGAGTTGACGAGAATGTTGTCCGGCTTGATGTCGCAGTGGACATAGCCGCTGGAGTTCATGTAGGCCAGCCCAGTCGCGACCTGCTTGAAGATGTCCTTCGCCTTGTCGTTGAGGAACTGCTTGTCCTTCGGTTCCTTGGACATCAACCGGACGCGGATGCTGCCGGCGGGGAAGTACTCCATCACGAAGTACGGGTTCTTGTTCCCCTTCCCCACCGCGGCGATGTTCACGACATTGTCGTGCTTCATCTTCTTGCCGATCTCCGCCTCGTTGAGCAACATCTTTTTCTGCGGTTCGAATTCGCGGTTTTCGGGCGGGATGTCGATCAGTTTCATCGCGAAGTGGCGATTGCTCCGCGGCTCCACCACCTCGTACACCTTCGTGAACTGGGCCTGGTGGATGAGCGTGCGGAGTTTGTAGCCGCCGATGATTTCGTTGATCTCGGGCATGTGGTCGTCCCTCGGGCGATGGCGATCACCAGTATTCTTCGAAGTGGACGTTCCCCTTCACCTTGGCCGTCGCGTTGTCGGTGACGAAGCCGCGGCGTTCGAGGATCTCGATGACGCCGAGGGTTTCCGGGAACTTGCGTTCGCCGGTTTCCTTGTCCTTTTCCGGCACGCCGATCATTTTCGGGTTTCCGCACAGGAAGACGTGAGTCTTCGCGGGGTCGAGCGTCTCGCCGAGGTGGGACTCGAGTTCCCCGGAGGTCAGCAGATCCTGGACGTAGACCTTCTTCGTCGCCCCGGCTTCCCGCGTGGTCAGCGGCAGGTACGTGTAGTTCGGGAACTGCTTCATCAGGGCCTGGTGGGTTTCCAGGTACCCGAGGTCCTTCTTGTGGCGGACGCAGCAGGCGGCGAGGATCTTGCCGGTGTGCCCCTTCCGCAGCAGGCTCCAGAGCATGTAGTTGTGCGGTGCCTCGCCGGTGCCGGTGCTCAGGAAGAGGACCGTGTCGCCGGGCTTGACCGGTTCCGCCGTGAAGTGACCGACAAATTTCTCCCCGATGCTGAGTCGATCCCCCTCGGTCATCGCGAAGAGGCGAGGCGTCAGTGCGGGGACTCGGCCGTCCGGGTTTTCGCGGACGAGGACGACGTAGAACTCGACGAAATCGTCCTTTTCCAGGTCGCGGAGGACGCCGGGCTCGGAGTAGATGGAGTTGCTGATCGAGTACGATCGGCGAACGACCTTGGTGAGGTCTTCCGGTTTGAGTTCCTCGTGCTGGCACCCCTCGACGCGGGGTTCCCAGTTGCCGAGCCCGAGGGCACAGTACTGCCCCGGCAGGTGGTGAGGCCGGGGAAAGTCCGGTTTCACTCGGAAAATCATGAGGTCCGGGTGGACCTTGTGGATGTACACGACGGTGCCGTTGTAGCGTTTCCGTCGGTGCTCGGCGATTTCGTCAGCCGTCATCGGTGGCACCTTGCCGCGAACCCAGGAGAGCTTGAATCCGTTCGGTCAGTATAGAAGCTCGGCAAACGACGGCTTGGGGAGAGGAAGATCAGCGAAACTCTCGTTCTTTCGCCCATTTCCAGAAACCAATCGGCAGGTCGAGTTTGCACGGAGAGATTTCGAGAGTTTCAACCACTTCATGCTCCGAGTTCCGAACTCGGACTTGTAGGGAGAGGTCAACTTTGTGGTTCGGGCCAGCACTTAGCGTGAAGAATCCCTCTAACAGATCGCAGAGATTGTGCAGCGCGGTGTCGACGGCGGCTTCAACGGCCGCCTTCGTTTTCTTGGACGAATCAGCTGGAAGTTTCGCGAGTGCTTCATCCCGACAGTGATGAATGAGGTAGTAACCAAAGAGATGCGCCGCATCCTCCGCTCGTTCGTGCTCGCGCGTACGCCAGTCGGGATAATCGCGTGGAAGAGACGCGGAGTCCATTCGACATTCCCTCATTGGTTGAAAGAGCTACATTCCTGAATTCTGAGATCACCCTGCCTTTTTCACCGCGTCCTTGAAGTAGGCCACGCACTTCTCCACGTCCGGGGACGGGTTGTCGGCGTTCGCTTCATACTCGATCGCGATGTAACCCGCGAATTTCACGTCTTTCAGGGCCTTCAACACGCTGACGACGTCGAGGACGCCGGTCGAGTCGCCGTACGGGACGTCGGTTTTTCGCTTGTTGTCGTGGTCCTTCAGGTGCAGGCCGAAGTTGCGCTTGTCCATGACCTTGATCTGCTGCACCGGGTCGAGTTTCTCCCCGAGTTGGGCGGAGCGGATCAGGTGGCCGGTGTCGAGGCAGGTGCCGATGCGTTCGTCGTGCTTGCCGACCGCCTTCATGATCGCCTCGGCCGAGGGCCAGCGGTGCATCCCCTTCCCGACTGGGCCGTGCGGGTGGATCGCGATCGTGATTTTATATTCGCTCACGAGCTTGTCCAAACTGTCGAAGCTGTCCGGGTCCGGGTCGGCGGACAGGTGTTTGACCCCGAGAGCGGCCGCGAAGTCGAAGAGTTTCTTGTTTGCCTCGTGGTTCTTCGTGAACTTCTCCACCCCGAACGCGATCGGGGTCACCTCGTACTCCGCGCACAGTTTCTTGGCGACGTTCAACTGCTCCGGCGTGGCGTTGGTCGGGATGTGGCCGCGGTAGAACTCGGCGTACTTCAAGCCGAGGTCCTTGATCCGTTTGAGGGCCTGTTCCAGCGTGAATTTCCGGAAGGTGTAGGTCTGGACTCCGACGATGAAGCCGCCGAAAGGATCGTCCGCGGCGTGAAGTCGCGGGGCAACGGCGGCGGTCGCGGCAACGACGGCGGAGGTGCGAAGGAACGCGCGGCGATCCATCGGAGAGTGCGAATGCGTCACGGGAAAGGCTCCTGGGAAAGCAGTGGGGACGGGGTCATTCTCGTCTCCCCTCCCCTGCCCCGCCAGTGTTCCCTTGGAAATGACGGATGGGAAATGACGGAGCCGACCCGCCATCGCGAGTCGGCTCCGGGAAGTGTCAGTCGACTGTCACTTCTTCGCGAGGAAGAGTGCGGTGATCTCTTCTTCGGAGATTTGCTCCTTGCCGTGGAGCGGATCGACGACGAGGGCGACGCCGCTCGGTGTGATCCACACCAGGTGGTTCCCCTGCCGGAAGACGTCCTTCATGAGCGGTTGTTTTTCGAGGATGCGGAAGTACGCATCGCTCTGGGCCTTGATGACGATTTCCTTGGTCTCGGCCTTGAGTTCCTGGTCGACCCAGATTCCGCCGACATCGACGAGGGTTCGGCCGTTGACCTGCCGGTTGACGGTGAGGCTGACGCGGGACTGGGAGCGGAGGTTGTTGGAGGCGATGGCGAGGTCGACGCCGAGTTTCCCCTTCTGGTTCTTGTCGAGTTCCTTGCGGTCGGCCCGGCCGGCGGCGTAGTTCTGCTGGGCTTGCCGGTAGGAATCGGCTTCCGCCTTGGCTTGCTGCAGAACCTGGGCAAACGCGGCATTGCGTTTCTCGGGGGAGAGCTTCTTCAACTCATCCTCGATCAGGCGTTCTTGCAGCTCGCCGCGGTTTCGGAGCAGACCATCTGCCTTCTCGCCGGACTTGCCAGATTCGGCGGCCAGGTCCCTCGCCCAGTCGGCGACGGGACGGGGCTTCGCCAGGCCCCCACCTGCCCCGTTCATCGGCATCTGCAGCGCCGGAGGTGCGAACCCTGCTCCGGGCCCAGCAGGAACGGGAACAGGCAGCCGGTCCCCAGGACGCTGGATCACCGGCATCGGGCCGTCCGGAACCACCAGGTAGCTGGTGTACGGCGTTGCGATCCCATACTTCTTCGCCAGCGAAGTCACTTCCTTCACCACCTCGTCCGACTCGCCGTTGACCCGGATCTGGTCGAGGAGGAAGCCGACCTTGCGGCGAGCCCACAGGTGCTCGACGAATTCCCGGCCTTCTTCAGTGCGTTTCGGGAAATCGACGGTGTAGGTCAGTTCCCGATCTTCCTTGCCGACCTTCCCGGAAAGCTTGATCTCCCCCTTCCCTTCCCCGGTGTACCGGCCCATCACGACGAGCTGGCTTCCGTGAAAGAGGTCGGGAAGACGCGGCGGGTACATCTCGGAGAGCTTCACGTTGGTAGACGAGATGCGGACGTTGGTCATGACCGGGTTGCTGATCTTGGCGTTGAGGGCGGCCGCCTTGTCACCGATGTCCTCGGCGGGGCGGACGTAGGTGCTCAGAGCCTTCGAATTTTCCGCGATCTGGTCGAGCATCACGGCGTTGACGTCATCGCCGACGCCGAACGTGAAGATGCGGGTGTTGGCTGAGTTCTGGGCCGCGACGTTCCTGACGATCTTGTTCGGATCTCGCTCGTCGACGGTCGGCTGGCCGTCGGTGAAGAAGACGATCGTGAAGGTCCGGCTCTCGTCCTTTGACCGCATCGCGATCGCGGTTTCGAGTGCGTCCATGATGTTGGTCCCGCCGCCGGACTGCAGGTCGGAGATCCACTTCTTGGCCTTGTCCAGTTGCTCGGTGGAAGCGGGGAGGAGCTTGTCCTCGTAGGTCTGGGCGGCGTTGCCGAACCGGATGATCCCGAAGCGGTCACCGTCGGAAAGCTGGCCGAGCAGGTGCTTCAGGCCGCTCTTCGCCTGGGACATTTTGAGGTCCGACATGCTGCCCGAGGTGTCGAGAACAAGGACCAGATCGCGCGGGATCCGGGTGCTCTTCATCGCCTCGACCTGCGGGGAAATCAGGAGCATGAAGTAGCCGTCTTCCGCGGAAACCGGGCGGTACAGAAGCGGGGTGACGCCGATGTCCTGCTTGCCGAGGCCGTAGAAGAGTTGGAAATCCTTGTCGAGCAGGGCCTGGCTCTTCTCGAAATCGACGGTCGCTTCGTTGTCCCCCTTCCGCTTCACGTCGATGGCGTGGGTGGGGCTGTAGATCGACTGGATCGGGTGCTGGGACTTGATCGTCAGGCGGACGGAGAACTCTTCCAGGGTGCGGGTGGCGTTGCCATCCGTCTTGAGCGGGTAGACGTACTCGACGACGCTCCCTTCCCGCGGGGCGATCGAGGTGTAGCTGATTTTGACTTTCTGGTCCCCGTTCGGCGGGATCGGGAAGACCCGCAGCCGCATCATGTTGTTGCCCATGTATTCGAGCAACCCGGGATCCTGGGTCCGGCGAACGATGTCGGTGTAGACCTGGTTCGCCTTCTTTGCGTCGAGCAGTTCGCCTGAGGTTTCCTTGCCGTCGACCCACATCGTGAACTTGTTGACGCTCGCCCCCTTGGGAACCGGGAAAAGGTAGGTGGCTTCGAGGTTCCGATTGGTGTGGTTTCGGAAGGTTTGCTCGACGGTCGTGATCGAGACCTGGTCCTCGATGGCGACGCGGACCTTGTGGTTCACCATCGCCAGCGGCGGCAGTTTGACATCGTCCGGGATGAGAATCCCTCGGGCCTGGACGGGGCCCGCAATCGCGATGAGGATCAGTCCGCCTAACAATCGGTTTCGCATAAATCACCCCATGGGCCGGGAGCAGGTCGTGTACGCCCTCGACTATACAACGAGTGGGCGAGTCGAAGCGATTGCGGATTGGCGTCTGCAGGGCCGAAGTTACAGTCCGGTTACGGGACAAGATTGGGGATTGAAGCTGGAGATTGGAAGTGATGGAGGTGCAAAAACATTTGCGACCGGCCAAATTTGGCCGGTCGCAAATGCCGTGCTTCCGATTGAGGAGGGGGCGATCTCAACCAGGCAGGGGTTTGACCACGATCATCAGGGGAATCGCTCCGGCTTTGCGTTCCCCACGGTGTTCCAGGAAGGACTTCACCTTTGAAGACGAGGCTGGCACCCGGACGGATTGCGGGGCGTACGGCAAGGCGATGGCCTGGGAGGCCGGGGTCTTTGGGGTTTTCGACAGATTCCCGAGTACCTCGTCCACCGTCCCGGAGGTCAGCGACTTCGCTGGGAGCGCTGGAGCCTTGGAGGGGCGTTTCCAGAGCCCCGGATCGACGCCGAGAAGGTCCCGGAGATCCTTCTGATCCTGATGGTTCGCCTGGAAGAAGTGGCAAAGCGTAAAGAGGTTCGCCTTGGTTTCGCGTTCCTGTGCAGCCAGGGCAGCCAGGAACTTGGCGAGTTCTTCGCCCGACATCGCTTCCGTGTAGATGACCCAGCTCACTTGTGGTTTTCGGCGAAGGCGATCCTCGGTCCACCCTTCCTGCTGGAGGGTTAGCCCCTGAGTTTTGGCGAACGCAACCAGTGCCTCCATGCCCTTGGTGGTGTCTCGGGCAAAAAGGTCGAGGTGGAAGGGGTGTTCCCGGGCGAGATCCGAGGCGAGCCGGTCCTGGATATGGGTCCGGTCCAGCTCGGCAACGCTGGTGAGAAGCGGGATGTGGATCTGCAACCCATCCCGGGGTGGGGTCTCGGTCATCACCCCGGACCCGATGACGTCATAGATTCGAGGTCGAGGCCCCGGCGCGAGCTCGGGGAGAACCGGTTGGGGGCGGACCTGGACGTAATCTTCGGAAGTGGGTCGGCGAATCGGCCGGGGTTCCGGAAGTGTCTCGGGCCGGCGATCGAGGGCGATCGCCACGGCAGGAGCTTCCCGACCTTCCCCATCCACGACCACCCGGGGAAGGCTCTTCTGTTGGGCGGTGGCGGTGTGATATTCACCGTAAAATGCGTTGAGCCAGAAGGTTCCGGTGATGATCGCGAAGAAGAGCGAAGCAGCGACGGCGTAGGGACGCCAGCCGAGTTGGGGCATGAACCGGTGGACGGGTTCCGGCCGGCGGGCGGGCATCGCCAACGGTTTCGAGGCTGGAATCCGGGCCAGAACGGCCTTGGACAGGCCGGCCGGGGCAGTGTGACGCTTCGCGGCTTTGAGTCGGCGCTGATTCTGCAGCAAATGCCGAAACGTCGCCTTGGCCTCTTCCGAGTTGGCCACCAGACGACGCAGGGCTGCTTCCTGGACGGGTGGGAGCACCCCATCCACGGCGGCGGTCAGCAGTTCGAGTTGAGCGTCGGTCAACATGGTGGTTCGGGGGTATCCCCTGCCCTTCTAATGGAAACCGTCCGGGTGGACAGCATTTCCGATTCCCAAAGTCTCGAATCCGAACTCTCACAGAAATCGCTAGCAACGGGACGACACAAGGCTCGACTCGCAACCGTCTTTCTTCTCTTTCTCCGAGATTCACCGTCTCCGTCAACACTCCTTTGTTTCGACACTGGGAAGCGGAGTTTGCTCCGACCCCGGACTCAGGACTTCTCGAAGCTCCAATCTTGCTCGGTGTAATCGGCTTCGGATCGTTCCGATCGGGACACCGAGCACTTCCGCGATTTCCTCGTACTTCATTCCCTCGATGTCCTTGAGCACCAACACGATGCGGTGTTCCGCCGAGACACGGTTTAGGGCCGCTTGCAGGAGGGCTTCTTCTTCCGACCGCTGGAGAGCCACCCCGGGACGAGTATCCTCGCAGTGGTCCTCCGGTTCCACACCTGATCCGTTTTCGCTGTCCCGCCCTGCGTCGAGGCTCACGAGAGCCCGTTTTTTCCGCTTCAAACTGACTGCAGTGTTGAACGCGATCCGGTAGAGCCAGGTGTAAAACTCGGCATCGCCTTTGAACGACTTCAAGGACTGGTAAGCGTTTACGAACGCATCTTGAACCACGTCCAGGGCGTCGTCCGGGTTATCGGTCACGCGGAGGACGGCGTTGTAAAGCCGGTCCTGGTAACGGATAACGAGTTCCCCAAAGGCCTCCGACCGACCTTCCAGCGCGTCCGAAATCAGGCGTCGGTCGTCGGCGTTCACGGTTCACTACCGGTTGGACGAACAGGCCGGGCAGAAAGTTCCCGGGATTCCCAATTCCCGGGTCGTCAGGCCGAGCCGCGGCCTCTTCCATGTGCGAACAGCCCTGGAAATGCGTGCCGGAACTATAGCCCAGGTGCTGCGTTGTGTCGACAGTTTCGCGATATCCTGGCGAGCTCGGCGGGGCATTTTCGAGGCTCCCCTGCCCTTCCCCGGTCGTTTCCGGGCCACTGGTCAGAGCGGTGCCGATCCTGCTATGCTAATCACTTGTACCCTTTGCGGTCCGCCCAGATGCCGCCGGAACGGGGTCACATCCGAGGGCTCGAGCCGGCATGGAATCTTCGAACATTGTCGTCCGCGGGGCCCGGGAGCACAACCTCCGAAACATTGACCTCGAACTGCCGCGGAATCGGCTCGTCGTTTTTACCGGCGTCAGCGGATCCGGGAAAAGTTCCCTTGCCTTCGACACGCTCTACGCGGAAGGCCAACGCCGATACGTCGAGAGCCTGTCGAACTACGCCCGGCAGTTCCTCGGGCAGTTGCCGAAACCGGACGTGGATTACATCGGCGGGCTTGCGCCGGCGGTGAGCATCCAGCAGAAGACTGCTAGCCGAAACCCACGCTCCACGGTCGGAACGATTACCGAGGTTTCCGACTACCTCCGCGTCCTCTACGCCCGTGTCGGTCAGGGCCACTGCCCCACCTGCGACCGACCGATCGCCGCCCAGTCCCGTGAACAGATCATTGCCCGGATCCTCGCGTTGCCGGAAGGCTCGCGATTTCTCGTCCTCGCCCCGATGGTGCGGGGCCAGAAGGGGGAATTCAAGGATTTCTTCGCGGACATGCAGAAGCGGGGCTACGTCCGGGCCCGGGTCGACGGCCGGGTCGTGCGGATGACCGATGATCTTCGGCTCGACAAGAAGATCAAGCACACGATCGAGATTGTCGTCGACCGGCTTGTGCAACGGGGAACGGGGAGCCCGGAGCGCGGAGCTTCGGACGGATCCTCCCGGAACCGCGTCGCAGAAGCGGTTGACCAGGCACTGAGCCTCGGTGACGGGAACCTTGTGATCTCCCTCGAAACGGAATCGCCTCCCGATTCAGATACTCCGCGTTCCGAGGTCCGCGCTCCCCGCTCCGGAGCCAGTTCGGACCTGCTTCTGTCGGCGAACTACGCCTGCACGCACTGCGACAAGAGTTACGAGCCGCCCAGCCCACAGTTGTTTTCCTTCAACAGTCCCCAGGGGATGTGCCCGACCTGCGATGGCCTCGGCAGCCTCTACACCTTCGACGAATCGCTGCTGATTCCGGACCCGAAACTCAGCTTCCACGACGGTGCGGTGGTGCTCGTCGGCTCGCTTCGCGGGATGGGGAAGTGGCGGAAGCACATCTTCGAGGGAGTTGGCAAATCCCTCGGTATCGACCTGAAGCAACCGTGGAATCGGCTGCCGGCGGAGCACCAGAATCTGCTCCTCCAAGGGTCGGGGGACACGCACATCGTCTGGGAGTGGAAGCAACGTAATGGCGTGGTGTGGAAGCACGCGGGGAAGTGGGAAGGCGTGATTCCGCAACTTCTGTCGCAGTTCAAGAAGGCGACGGCCGGCCCCCGACGGATGCAACTCGAAAAATACATGCGGATCGTGAAGTGCCCCGCGTGTCACGGCCTTCGCCTCAACCCGCAGGCCCGCTCCGTCCGGGTCGGCGACAAAACCCTCGTCGATGTCGGCCGGATGCCGGTCGGCGACCTCGTCCCCTGGTTCGACCGCTTCGCCGAGGGGATGACCCCGGTGCAGCGGGTGATCGCCGGGGAACTCCTCAAGGAAATCCGGGCCCGACTCGGTTTCCTCCTCAACGTCGGGCTGCACTATCTGAGCCTCGACCGCCCTGCCCCGACGCTTTCCGGCGGCGAGGCCCAGCGGATCCGTCTCGCCGGCCAGATCGGGTCCGGCCTCGTCGGCGTCCTCTACATCCTCGATGAGCCGAGCATCGGCTTGCACCCGCGGGACAACGAGCGACTGCTGCGAAGCCTCGAGAATCTCCGGGACATGGGGAATACGGTCCTGGTCGTGGAGCACGACGAGGAAACGATGCGGGCGGCGGATTTCCTCGTCGATTTCGGGCCCGGCCCCGGCGTCCGTGGTGGCGAGATCGTCGCGGCTGGCACCCCGGCCGACGTCCTCGCCAACCCCGCCAGCTTCACTGGCCAGTACCTCTCCGGGGCCAAGTCGATCCCCGTCCCCGCGAAGCGCCGACCGCCGACCGGGAAGAAACTCCGCATCGTCGGGGCCCGGCACAACAACCTCAAAAACATCACCGTCGAAATTCCCCTCGGAATCTTCGTCTGCGTCACCGGCGTCAGCGGGTCCGGGAAAAGCTCGCTCGTCAACGACGTGCTCAAATTCGGAATGCGGAACTCGGAACGCGGATCGGAAGAGGACGCCGAGGAATCCGAGGGCTCGGAACTCCACGCTCCGAGTTCCGAGCTCCGCGCTCAATTCGAGGGTGCGGACCTGATCGACAAGGTCATCGACATCGACCAGTCCCCGATCGGCCGGACCCCGCGGTCGAACCCGGCGACGTACATCAAGGTCTGGGACGAGATCCGCTCGCTGTTCGCGCAGATGCCCGACGCCAAGGTTCGCGGCTACGACCCCGGCCGCTTCAGCTTCAACCGCGAAGGCGGCCGGTGCGAAGCCTGCGAAGGAAACGGCTCCAACCGCCTCGAAATGGACTTCCTCGCCGACGTCTGGGTGACCTGCCCCGTCTGCGAAGGCCGCCGCTTCAACCGGGAAACCCTGCAGGTCAAATACCGCGGGAAATCGATCCACGACGTCCTCGAGATGGAAGTCGCGCAGGCCCTCGAGCACTTCGAGCACGTCCCGAAAGTGCGGGCGATGTTGCAGACACTCCACGACGTCGGCCTCGACTACATCAAGCTCGGCCAGCCCTCCCCGACCCTCTCCGGCGGCGAGGCCCAGCGCGTGAAACTCGCCAAGGAACTCGTCCGCAAGGGGACCGGGAAGACGCTCTACATCCTCGACGAGCCCACGACGGGCCTGCACTTCGAGGACGTCCGCAAGCTTCTCGAAGTTCTCCACGGCTTCGCGGATCAGGGAAACACGGTCCTGGTCATCGAGCACGATCTCGACGTCATCAAAACCGCGGACTGGGTCATCGACATGGGCCCCGAGGGGGGCACCGGCGGTGGCGAGGTCATCGCCGTCGGCACCCCGGAACAGATCGCCACCGTGGCCTCGTCTTACACAGGGGCGGCGCTACAGGGTCCTTTGTCAATAGTCCCTCGGCCTTCGCGAAAGCAACCGAAGCCCAAGGACAAGGGACGAAGGACAAAGGACCAGGTACGAATCACCCACCTGGAAGTCGACGGGGCGAACCAGCACAACCTCAAGAACGTCTCCGCCCGGATTCCCCGCGAGCAGATGACCGTCTTCTGCGGCCCGTCCGGTTCCGGGAAGTCGTCGCTGGCGATGGACACGATCTACGCCGAGGGCCAGCGCCGCTACGTCGAGTCACTCTCCAGCTACGCCCGACAGTTCCTCGGCCAGGTCCAGAAACCGCGGGTCGAGCACATCGCCGGCCTTTCCCCCGCCATCGCGATCGAGCAGAAGACCACCGGGAACTCGCCGCGCTCGACGGTCGGCACGATCACCGAGATCTACGACTACCTCCGCGTGCTTTACGCCCGACTCGGTCAGCGGTTCTGTCCGCACTGCGAAATCCCGATCGGAACCCAGACCCGCGACGAGATCGTCGAGAAAATCCTGGCCCTGCCGGAAGGGTCGAAGCTTTACATCCTCGCCCCGGTGGAGCGGAAGGGGCAGGAGAAATACGAGGCTCTTTTTGAGGAGATCCGACGGGCTGGGTACATCCGGATGCGGATCGACGGCAAGTCGTACCCCATCGACGAGCCGCCGACGATCGACCACAAGCGGAAGCACCGCGTCGAGGTGGTGGTCGACCGCAACGTCGTCAAGCCCGGAACCCGCACCCGGATTGCGGAAGCGGTCGAGCAGGCCCTCGAACTCGGCCGGGGCGTGATGCACCTCGCCCACGTCGACCTGGAAAAGGACGAGCCCAAGTGGCGAGTCGAGCGGTTCTCCCAGCACCTCGCCTGCGAGAATTGCGGCCGAAGCTACGAGATTCTCGCCCCGCACAACTACTCCTTCAACAGCCCGCTCGGCTGGTGCCCGACCTGCGAGGGGCTCGGATTCCAGCGTGGCGCCGCCACCAACCTGCTGCTCCGTGACACCGCCCTGTCACTCCGCAACGGGGCCATCGCCGCCTGGCCCGACCTCGACCCCGGTTCCCCCTGGCTTCCCTTCGCGGAAGCCCTCGCCCGGCACGTCGGTTTCTCCCTCGACCGCCCCTACGCCGACCTCGAACCCGCCCACCAGCGGGCGATTCTGCAGGGAACCGGGGACGATTGGATCTCGCTGAGTGCGAAGGGCGAAGAGCCCAGAGGAAAGGCCAAGAAATCCGGCTCTCCGCCCTCCGCTCTTGGCCCTCTGCGGTTCCAATACAAGGGTCTGCTCCCGGCAATCGACGAGGCATCCCGCGTCAGTTTCGTGTACCGGGCCCGGCTCGAGCACCTCGTCGACGAGATCCCCTGCTCTGCCTGTGCGGGTTCGCGGTTGCGGCCCGACGCCTCCGCCACCCGGTTCGCGGGCCACACGCTCGGCCAGATGTGCGCGAAGCCGATCGCCGAGACGCTGCCCCTCGTGGAACGGTTGAAGCTCTCGAAACCGGAGCAGCAGATCGTCGGCGAGGTGCTGCGGGAAGTCACGAGTCGCCTCAAATTCCTCGCGGATGTCGGGCTCGAGTATCTCTCGCTCGACCGCAAGGGGCCAACCCTTTCCGGCGGCGAATCGCAGCGGATCCGCCTCGCCTCGCAGATCGGGTCCGGCCTCACCGGAGTCCTCTATGTCCTCGACGAGCCCACCATCGGACTCCACCCGCGCGACAACGCCCGACTCCTTACCGCCCTGCACCACCTCCGCGATCTCGGCAACACGATGATCCTCGTCGAGCACGACCGAGAAGTGATCGCATCCGCCGACTACCTCCTCGATTTCGGCCCCGGTGCCGGCGACCACGGTGGCGAAGTCACAGCCAACGGACCCCCCGCGAAGATCCTCAAGGCGAAGGAATCTCTCACCGGAGCCTACCTGTCGGGCCGGAAGTCGATCCCGATCCCGTCAAACCGCCGGATTTCGGAGAGAACTTCGGAGAAGTCGGCAGAAAAGGAAAAAGGAAAAAGGAAAAAGGAAAAATCGGAAGTCGAGGAAAACCCACGGACAGGCATCGGTCCCGAAGAATTGTCGAAACGATACGAGTTTCCTTCGTCCCATTTCCTTTCCGTCATCGGAGCCCGCCAGCACTCGTTGCGGAACATCGATGTCCACTTCCCACTCGGTGCGTTCGTCGCCGTCACCGGGGTCAGCGGGTCCGGGAAATCTTCGCTCGTCAACGAGGTGCTGTACAACACACTCGCCCGGAAATTGCACCGCGCCCAGACCCCCGGCGCCGCCCACGACGAGGTTCGCGGCATCGAACACATCGACAAGATCATCAACGTCGACCAGGATCCGCTCGGCAACTCCCCCTCCTCCAACCCCGCGACCTACACCGGCGTCTTCGACCTGATCCGCGAACTCTTTGCCCGCCTCCCGGACGCCAAAGTTCGCGGCTATCCCCCCCGCCGCTTTAGCTTCAACCAGAAGGGCGGCCGGTGCGAAGCCTGCGAGGGGAACGGCCAGAAAAAGATCGAGATGCACTTCCTCCCCGACGTGTGGATTGAGTGCGACGTCTGCAAGGGGGCCCGCTACAACCCGGAAACCCTCGCCGTCATATACCACGGCAAGAGCATCGCCGACGTTCTCGCCATGCGGGTGACGGAGGCCCTGGAATTGTTCGCGAACATCCCGAAAATCCGGGGAATTCTGCAAACCCTCGCCGACGTCGGCCTCGGCTACATGGCACTCGGCCAATCCGCACCCACCATGTCCGGCGGCGAGGCCCAGCGCGTCAAACTCGCCGCGGAACTCGCCCGACCCAGCACCGGCAAGACGCTCTACATCCTCGATGAACCGACGACCGGCCTGCACTTCGACGATGTCCGCAAGCTCCTCGACGTCCTCCACCGCCTCGTCGAACTCGGCAACACGGTCATCGTCGTCGAGCACAACCTCGATGTGATCAAGACCGCCGACTGGATCATCGACATGGGCCCGGAAGCAGGGATTGGTGGCGGATCCGTCGTCGCCCTCGGAACTCCGGAAGCGGTCGTCCGGCAGTCCGAGATTCCCGGCGTCGTTTCCCACACCGGCCGGGCACTCGCCGATGTCCTCGCTGCCGGACCCTACGAAGAACGCAAACGCTTCGACCCCCGTGCCGCCTCCCAGGCCCGCGACGGCGACCTCGACATCACCGATGTCGGCAAGGACGAAAAACTTCCCTGGGAGCACGACGGCCGACGCTGGCACACCATCGATCGCATCACCACCCGCGGAACCCCCTGCAAGTGGGACGGCAACGCCCTCGCATGGGTCGTCGACGAAATCCACCGCATCGGCGGCTTCTCCGAAACCCAGTGGAACAACCGCTCCGTCGTCGAAATCGCCGCCCCCACCAAGTCCCACGGCTGGTTCCTCCACGCCTACACTGGGCACGAAGCTTACCTCACCCTCGCCTTCCGCGTAGGCCGAAACGCCTTCAAAACCCTCGAACTCATGGCGAAGTTCGGACTCAAACCGCTCGGCGACTTCGCCGGCTTCGAGCACTACGCCCGTCAGAAACGCGTCGAGGTCCACAACGGCCGCGGACCCTGGTCGGAGGTCGTCGTCACGGTCCTGAAAAAGGACGAAATCGACACGCCTGCTTTCCGCGAGTTCCTGAAACAGGCCGCCACCGCGTTCCGCCAGCAGCTCGGCCGGCTGCAAACGTCCGTCGAGGACGTCATGCCCTGGAAGCAGAACGGCGAGAAATGGCACCTCTCGGAAAAGGGGTTCCCCCCCGGCAAGAAACCGAAGTGGGACCTCGCCGTCCTTCCCGCGTTCCTCAAAATCCTCCGGGAGATCGAGCCGAAACTCGAAGGAAAGTGGGACGTTCGCGATGCGGTCACGTTCCGGCCGCCGGGTGCGTCGCGGATGTGGGTGCGGCTCAAAACCAAGGAACCCGGCAATCTCGAAGCCTGGCTCATCGGCAAACCCGGCCAGTTCAACCTCGGTCGGCTCGAAAAGTTCGGAGTCCTCCCAGAACTCGCCTCCGAGCGGGCCGACGGGATCGACGTCATCAAGCTCCGGTTCCTGACCACCGCCCAGTTGCAGACCGCGGACCTGAAGAAGTTCCTGATCGAGCACCTCGCCGGCTTTCGCGAAGCGGTGGCCGGCACCGGCGACGAGTGACCCATGCACGAAACCTTCGACCACACCGCCGACCTCGGCCTGCGAATCCGGGCCGCCACCCTCGACCAGCTCTTCGCGGAGGCCGGCGAGTCCCTCTTTTCCGCAATGGTCGAGGACCTCGCATCCATCGAACTTCGCGAATCCCAGACCGTCGACCTCCCCGGCACCGACCGCGAATTTCTCCTCTTCGACTGGCTCCGCGAACTGTTGTACCGCTTCGACGCGGACCACTGGCTCTTCGCGAAATTCGACGTGACCCTCCACCCCGCCGGCTTGTCAGCCACCATCCGCGGCGAGAAACTCGACCGCGCCCGCCACCATCTGAGCCACGAGGTGAAGGCGATCACGTACCACGATTTGAAGGTGGAACCGGACGCGGATGGGTGGCTGGCGGAGGTGATAGTGGATATTTGAGAGGCTATGCAATGACCGAGGACGATTACGATCTGCCACGGCCACGGAATAATCGTGGTGACATCTTGACTTATATCAAATGGCTGCGGGATGTTCGGAAACGAGAGCGAAAAGCGATGTTGGCACTGTGTGCCATATGCCGCACGACCTTTGATCACATCTTGCATGCGTCGAATCGCAAGGCATTGGAAGCCAGCGAAGAGTTTGCTGATGGATTGATTGTGCAGGCTGACTTGGACCACTTTTGGCGGCAAACACAGTTTGAGCCAGTTGTTTACAGCGAATGGGTCACTGATGCGGCAGGTGCAGCATATCGATTGGCCAACTTGTCTCCCGTGAATGAGCAAGACGAGCGAGACAAAGCGATGTTCCATCAACAACACGAGTATGATTCACGCGTCCGTTGGCGAAGTGAAGAGATTTTATTCGCAATGGATGTCCTCGATTTCAATTTTCGAGACACTTCAATGCACGACGACTGGCGAACCACCACCGCGACGACGATCGCTTCCCAGATGTACGACTCGCGCGAGTTCGGCGCGATGCCGATCCTCGCGGACGCGCTGCAAGACGCGGGGTGCGAGAACGCCGACATTCTCGAGCATTGCCGTGGCCCCGGCCCGCACGTCCGCGGCTGCTGGGTCGTCGACCTCGTCCTCGGAAAGGTGTGAATCCGGCCGACCCCCCTTAGATCCCGGACTTGCCGGGCTCGAATTCGCGGGCTAAACCGTTCTTGGTTCCCCTCCTGTGTAACCGGCTCTCCAAGGGGCGTCCGATGGGCAAGGCGCGACTTTCGATCGGCACGTGGGCGTACATCTTCAACCAGGAAGTTCCCACCAACGACTTCCACCAGATTCTGCACAAGCTGCAAGACCTCGGGTACGACGGGGTCGAACTCGGCAGCTTTGGGCCCCACCCGTCCCCGGCAACGCACCCGACCCGGGCGAGCCGGCAGAAGCTGCGGAAGGAAATCGCCGACCACGGACTGGCACTCTCCGGCATCGCCGTTGACCTGTGGGCGTTCAAGACCCCCGGCGTCTCGATCCTCGACGAGATCCCGGCCGCCTACCTCACCGCCTTCCTCGGCTGGTGCAACTTCGCCTCCGACATTGACGCCAAGACCATCCGCGTCGACACGGTTCTCGCCCCCGACTACTTCGCCACCGAGGAAGGGAAGAAGATCGGGGCGAAGGCGGGGCTTGAGCGGTTCGTCAACGTCTGGGATAAAGCCTCGAAAATCGCCGCCGATTTCGGGCTCAACGTCTGCTGGGAATTCGAACCGGGCTTCGTCTTCAACAAGCCGAGCGAAATTCTCGCCATCGTCGACGGCGTTCGGGCGAAGGGGAACACCAACTTCGGGGTCCTCTACGACACCTGCCACGCCTACATGTGCGCGACCATCGGGGCGAACCATCAGGGGGAGAAGGAAGTGTCCGCGGGCGGGGAACTGAGCCTGCTCGAGAAGCTCAAGGGGAAGGTGACGCACATCCACCTGATCGATTCCGACGGCTCGCTCAACGAGCACAACACGTCGACCCACAACCCGTTCGGGACCGGCAAACTCGACTTCGACAAGCTCATCCCGGCGATGCAGGCGAGTGGGGTGCCGCACGACTGGTGGACGGTCGACCTCTGCTTCTGGCCGCACGCCTGGGACGTGACGGCTCAGAGCAAGAAGTTCCTCGACACGCTCCGTTCCAAGTACGCTGCAGCCTGAGCTTCCGGCGAGGCACCGATCGCGGGGCCAAACGTCTCCGCGAGCGCCTCCGGGGTGAGGATCTCCTTCGGGTGACCCTGGCACTGGATCTTGCCATCGCGGAGGCACATGACGTGGTCCGCGAACTGGCTCACCATAGTCAGGTCGTGCGAGACCAGCAGCACCGTCACCCCCGTTTCCCGGCTCAACCTCGCGATCAACTCGCAGAACTTCTGCTGACTCTGGAAGTCGATCCCCGACGACGGCTCGTCGAGCAGCAGCAGTTCCGGGTGCGGCTCAAGGGCGAGCGCGAGCAGCACACGCTGCAGTTGCCCGCCGGATAGCCCTTCCACGGGGCGATCGATCAGTTCGGGCACGTCGACGCGGATCAGAAGGGATTCGATTTTTGCCGACAGCTTCCGCCCGACGCCGAAGAACAGCGGGCGGCGGCTGATCGTCAGGGCCATCAGATCGCGGACGGTCAGCGGCAGTCGGGAGTCGATCGCGAGGCGTTGCGGCACGTAGCCGACGTACTCCGGGCGGGGACGAGAGTGGTCGTGACCGCAGCGGTACTGGATCTCGCCACGGTGGGGGAACTCGCCGACGAGGGTACGGAGTAGCGTCGATTTCCCGGACCCGTTGAGGCCGATGAGTGCGGTCACCCGGCCGCGGGCGATGTCGGCGGTGACGCCATCCAGAACGGGCCGACCGCCGCGTAGCACCCGCAGGTCGCGGAGCGAGACCAGCGGGACCGTGTCGCTGCAATTCATTTCAGAGCCTTGGCCAGTTCCGCAATGTTGGATTTCATTTTGGTGACGTACCAATCCGCGTTCAGGTCGGCATCCAGTGCCGTTTCGAGCGGATCGATCGGGACGAGCACGGCGTCGGAGATTCCCTTCAACTTCAACTCGTCGACGATCCGCTGGGCGGATGTTTGCGTCGTGTACTGCGGTTCGACGGCGATCACCCGGACCTTCTCGCGGAGGCAGGTTTTCACGAGTTCGTCCAGTTCCTTCGCGGACGGATCCTTGCCGGGGGTTTTCTGCACCACATCGGCGATTTGCAGGTTGAAGGCGTTCGCGAAATAGACCAGGGAACCGTGGAAGGTCACGAATTTCCGGTCTTTTTTGTCCTTCAGGAGCGCGATCCCCTCGGATTTCATCGCCGAGATTTTGCTGGCGAACTCGGCCGCCCGGGTGTCATAACCGGCGGAGTGGGCGGGGTCGAAGGCTTTCATCTCGTCGCGAATTCCCTCGACCATTTTGATCGCCTGATCCGGCCCGAGCCAGACGTGGGCGTCGGGTCCGCTGTGGTCGTGTCCGTGGTCATCGCCGTCGCCGTGGTCGTGCCCGCAGCCGCAGCCATCGGATTCGAGGAGGGACTTTTTGTCGAGTTTCCCGCCGAGGTCGACGAACTTGAGCTTCGCGTTGCGGGACGCGTCGGCCATTTTCTTGATCCGCTTGTCGTCGAGACCCAGGCCGTTGACAAAGACGACGTCGGCCTTCTCGAAGAGTCGGGCTTCGGTGGCGGTGCCGTCGAAGTGGTGCGGTCCCTGGCTGGTCATGAGCGGTTTGACGACCGCATCGGGCCCGGCGACGTTGTCGGCGAAGCACCAGATCGGCGCGAAGGACGCTACGACCCGGGGCTTGCCGGGGGAATCGCCCCAGATTTCCGAATCCGATTTCCGGGCGCAGGCCAGCGGGAGAACGGCGAGCACCGCGAGGGGGAGGAGTTTTCGGATTCGCATACGCGGAACTCGTCGGAATTACTTCGTAAAACCCAATCTCATCCTACGCGGTCGGGTTCGGTGTTGGCAAGACACCGTTCGCGAATCCCGCCGGAGGAGATTTCTGCTAATCTTGACAAAGTTACTGCACATCTTGTATCTCTACACCCGATTCGAGTAGAACACGCGGGGACGGATTCCCTTTCGACGGCGATGGGACGCATGGCGCAGGTCAATCGACGAGTGTTGCCGGGGTTTCGGCTGAGCCTGGGGTTCACGCTGGTCTACCTGCTCGCGCTGGTGATCGTTCCGCTGGTGGGCTGTTTTCTGACGGCGGTGACGTTGCCGACCTCGGAGTTTCTGGCGGCGGTGTGGACTCCACGAGCCCGGGCGGCGTATGCTCTGACGTTTTTCTCCGCGTTCGCCGCTGCCAGCATCAGTGCGGGAATTGGAACTCTGATCGCGTGGGTGTTTGTGCGGTACGAGTTCCCGCTCAAAAAGTATTTCGATGCCTTGATCGACCTTCCGTTCGCGCTGCCGACCGCGGTGGCGGGGCTCGTCTTCTCGAATCTCTACGTCCCCAACGGCTGGCTGGGTCGATTCCTGGTGCCGCTCGGAATTGAGTTCGCGTATTCGCAGGCGGCGATCGTGCTGGTGATGGTGTTCATCGGCTTTCCGTTCGTCGTGCGGACCCTTCAACCGGTGCTGGAAAGCCTCGATTCGGAAACGGAAGAAGCGGCGGCGATGCTCGGGGCCGGGCGGTGGGAAGTGTTCCGCCGGGTCATTTTCCCCGCGATTCTGCCGGGAATCGTGACGGGGTTCGCACTGGCTTTCGCCCGGGCACTTGGCGAGTACGGCTCCGTGGTGTTCGTGTCGAGCAACATCCCCGGCAAATCCGAGATCGCGGCGGTTTTGGTGGTCAACAAGCTCGAGGAATTCAAGTACGTCGAGGCGACGGCCGTCTCCACGGTGCTGCTCGTGTCCTCGTTCCTGATGCTCGGCGTGATCAACTGGCTCGAACGTTGGAGCCGACGATGGGACCGGTAGTCGGAAGCTCGGAACTCGGAGCGGGGAACGCGGAACCTTCCAACGTTTCCGGTGCTCCACGCTCTCCGCTCCACGCTCCCCGCTCGGAAGCTCCCCGCTCGGAAGATCCCGCGTGGGTTCGGTGGTTGCTCACTGGGGTCGCGTTGATGTTTCTGACGGTGCTGGTCATCGTGCCGGTGGTGAGCGTCTTCGCAGAAGCGTTTGCCGACGGGTTCGCGGCGTACCTGGAGAACCTGCTCGGCGACCCGGATACCCGGTCGGCGATGTTGCTGACGGTGATCGTGGCCCCCTGTGCGGTGGTCCTCAACCTGATCTTCGGGGTAGCGGCGGCGTGGGCGATTGCCCGGTTCCACTTCCGGGGCCGAACCACGCTGGTGACGCTGATCGATCTTCCTTTTGCGATTTCGCCAGTAGTCGTGGGGTTGATGTTCGTGCTTCTCTTCGGAATGCAGGGGTTTTTCGGACCCTGGCTGCGATCGCACGGGGTGCAGATTCTGTTCACGCCCTGGGCATTGATCATCGCGACGACGTTTGTCACGCTCCCATTCGTGGCCCGCGAAATGATCCCGGTCATGGAGGCGATCGGCCCCGACGAGGAACTCGCGGCCCTCAGTCTCGGGGCAAACGGCTGGCAGATTTTCCTCCGCGTCACGATGCCCAACGTGAAATGGGGGTTGCTCTACGGCGTGATCCTGTGCAACGCCCGGGCGATGGGCGAGTTCGGAGCGGTCTACGTCGTCGGTGGCCGAATCGCGGGCGAAACCAACACGATGCCGTTGCAGGTGGACATGCTCTTCCAGGGCTTCAACTCCCCGGCGGCGTTCGCGGTCGCCTCGGTGCTAACATCCCTCGGCCTCGTGACGCTCGTGTTGAAGACCTGGGTGGAAGGAAGAAAAAAAGATCTCACACGGAACCACGACGCCACGAAGGTGGAAAACTAGGCTCGATTCTTCGTGACTTTGCGGCTTCGTGTGAGGCATCTGGATCTGAGATTTCCCATGAGCATCCACGCCAAGAACGTCACGAAACGCTTCGGCTCTTTCGTGGCCCTCGACAACGTCAGCGTCGAGGCGCCGTCCGGGGCACTCGTTGCGCTGCTCGGACCCAGTGGGTCCGGGAAGACGACGTTGCTGCGAATCATCGCCGGGCTCGAGTTCCCGGACGCGGGCACCGTCCAGTTCCAGGACGACGACATCACTTCGCGCTCGGCCCGCGACCGGAACATGGGCTTCGTGTTCCAGCACTATGCCCTGTTTCGGCATATGACCGTTTTCGAGAACATTGCCTTCGGCCTGCGGGTTCGGAAGTGGAAAGAGGACCGGATCCGCAATCGCGTCATGGAACTGCTCCACCTCGTTCGGCTCGAGACGATGGGGCACCGCTACCCGGCCCAGCTTTCCGGGGGGCAACGACAGCGGATTGCCCTGATTCGGGCCCTCGCACCGGAACCCAAGGTCATCCTCCTCGACGAGCCGTTCGGAGCCCTCGATGCCAAGGTCCGGGCGGAGTTGCGAACCTGGCTTCGCCGATTCCACGACGAGTATCACGTCACCAGCATCTTCGTCACCCACGACCAGGAAGAAGCGTTCGAGGTCGCGGACCGGATCGTGATCATGAATCAGGGCCGGGTCGAGCAGGTCGGCTCGCCGCTGGAGATCTTCGAGCACCCTGCGAACGCGTTCGTGATGGATTTCCTCGGGAATGTGAACGTTTTCCAGGCGCAGTTAAAGGATGGCCGGGTGCTGCTGGGGGACATCGAGATCCCCGTTGGCCAGGGGAAGGTGGTCGTCAACGGCAACGGGAAGGCGGATGTGTACGTCCGCCCTCACGAGCTCGACATCGATTCCGCGGGCACGGATGGGAACTGCCTCCGCGGGAAGGTGCTGCACGTCAACCCGGCCGGGTCGATCGTCAAGGTCCGCGTCATGGTCGAGGATTTCGGGCTCGTTGTGAACGTGGACCTGACCCCGGACCGGTACAAGTTCCTCGGTGTCCGCACCGGGGAGAGCGTCTTCGTCTCCCCGAAATCTGCGAAGATCTTCGAGCCGGACTACAGCATCTGAGCCGCAAGCGGTCTTGTCGGAAGCCGCGATTTCGGGATATGTTCTGCTTCAATTCCCCGACCCGGGATGGGTCGGGTTCCTCTTCCCGCATGGACGCCGTCATGTCTCTCGAATTCGATCACGTCGCGTTCGCTCGACGGGTCCTGCGTGCCGAGGCGGGTTCCCTTGCGGTGGTGGCGAGTCGGCTCGATGAGTCGTTCGCGAACCTCGTCGAAATGCTGCGGCACTGTCGGGGCCGGATCGCGGTGGCGGGGGTCGGGAAGTCCGCGGATGTAGGCCAGAAAATCGTCGGCACCCTGAATTCGACCGGAACGCGGGCCTACATCCTCGACGCAACCCGGGCCATCCACGGCGACCTCGGAATGGTCCACGAGGACGACGTGGCCCTGCTGCTTTCGCACAGCGGGGAAAGCGAGGAACTGCTGCGGTTGATCGGCCCCCTGCGGAAGTTCGCCAGCAACGTCGTCGCCCTGACGGGAAATGGGCAAAGTACACTCGCCCGGTCCGCGGATGTGGCGGTGGTCTACGGGCCGATCACCGAGGCGTGCCCGATGTCCCTTGCCCCCAGCACGAGCACGACCGTCATGCTGGCCCTGGGGGATGCGGTGGCGTTTACCCTCGCGGAATTGCGGCAGTTCAAGGCCGAGGATTTCGCCAAGTTCCATCCGGGGGGAAGTCTCGGACGCAAACTCGCCACCGCCGGCGAGTGGATGCGTCAGGGGGACGAACTCCGACTCGCCAGCGAATCCGACACCGTGCGGGCCGTCTTCGCGAAGGTCCGGCATGTCGGTCGGCGGACCGGGGCGGTCATGCTCACCGACGATGCCGGTCGACTGGCGGGATTGTTCACGGATAGCGACCTGGCCCGGTTGTTCGAGTCCCACGCGGACTCGTCCTTCGATCAGCCGATCCGGGAGGTGATGACGCGGAACCCGGTGACGACGTCGCCTGTCACGCGGATCGCGACGGCCCTGGAGACGATGAAATCGCGGAAATTCAGCGAGCTGCCGGTGGTCGATGAGGTGGGTCGGCCGGTGGGAATGCTGGATATCACGGACCTGATCGGGCTCGATCCGACGGCCGCGGTTTCGGAACCGCGACCGATTCTGCGATTGGTCGACAGGGCAGCGGGGTAACCCACTGCCCGGTGGAAGTCATTTCTTCGAGGAGATCTTGATCGGGGGCGGCGGGAAGGTGCCGGCCCGCATCTCTTTGAGGAGCGGCGACAGAACTTCGCTGGGGAGGGTCCAGGTTTCGACGCGACCGGCCCGGGCGATGTTGATGCCGAGAACCTTGCCATCGAGATCGACGAGCGGGCCGCCACAATCGGTGGGGCGGATCACGGTGTCGTGCATGATCACCTGCGGGAAGCCGGTCCGCCGACCGGAGAGTGCCCCGCCCATCGCGTTCTGCATCGTGGAGCGATCGAACTCGCTGCGGAACCCGAGTTTGACCTCGACTTCGCGGCTTTCTTCCTCCTCGCCCCGTTTGAAGCGGACCTTGACCTTGTCGTTGGGCCGATAACCTTCAAGCAGGGTCAGGAGGGTTTCCCGGTCCTTGACGCTTTTGCCGGCCACTTCGACGATGATGTCCTTGGCCTTGAGCCCGGCCTTGGCGGCGGCGGCACCGGGTTCGAGACCGGCGATGACCACACCGGATTCGCCTTCTTTCGGATCGGTGAGCCGGATGCCGAGATACCCCTTGTTGAGGTTCTCGATGAAGGCTTCGGGGCCGTAAAGCTTTCGAGCCCCGGCGCTGATGACGCCCACGGCAAGGGCGTCGTCCCCGCAGCTGGCGACGGCGACCCAGTTGCCGACTTCCGCTTCCTTGGCGTCCGCGAATTTCACGGCTTTGAGACCGGTCGCGTCGACCTTGAGGAGGGCGATATCGGTGGCCTTGTGGTAGCCGGCGTAGACAGCGTCGTAGGCGGAACCATCGGCCAGGACGATCGAAACCTCACCGCGAAGTTCCGAGCCCTTGGTCATGATGTAGCCGTCGGACGAGACGATCGTTCCGAGAGCGACATCTTTGCCATCGGCCTTGACTCGAACCGTGGACTGGCTCGCCTTCTGGACGGCGGTCGCAAAGAGTTTCGGGAGCCGACGCTTGCCCCGGTCGCTCTGTGCGAAGGCGTCGGCATTTGAGATCAGTACGGCCGAGAGGGCCGCCAGGAGCAGGTGGGTCGTGCGGGGCATATCGACAACTCCATGCGGATCGACTGGGGATGAGAGGGAGGAAACGGAGAGAGAGTTTCAGGAAAGGGTTAGTTCTTCTTTCGGGACCGCTTCCCGAGAGTGACCTCGATTTCGAGGGTTTTTTCGCCTCGCAGGATCGAAAGTTTGACTTTTTGGTTCGGCTCGCAATCGAGGAGAGCCTGGGACAGGTCGCCTGGGGCGTGGAGGCGTTCCTTGTCGAATTTGACGATTACGTCCCCGGCTTTCAAACCGGCCTTGTCCGCGGGGCTGTCCTCGACGACGGATTCGATGGTTGCGGAATCGGTGATGTTGTCGTCGAGGACGACTCCGAGGACGGCGTCGGTGGGTTTGCCGACGGTTTTCCCTTCAACGAGTTTGTCCCACTCGTCCTTGAAGGCCTCGGTGGCGACGTGCATGTTGTTTTCGAGGAACAGGCCGATCCGGCTGTGGATGCCGACGACGTTGCCGTTGAGGTCGAAGAGCGGGCCGCCGGAATCACCGCCGACGAGGGTGCAATCGGTGCGGATGGTCTGGTCGGACTTGGTGTAGTTTTCGAACCGCCCGACGCGGACGGGGGGTCGGCGTTCGGGTTTGGGTCCGCCGGGGTGGCCGAGGGAAACGACCCACTGCCCTTTCTTGAGGTTGCCAGACTTGGCGATCTCGGCGACGGGCCACTTTCCGTCCTTCGCGCCGGGCCACTTGGCGTCTTTGGGCGGCTTGTCGGTGATCATCACCATGCCGCTGTCGAGCTTCGCGTTGACGCCCAGGGACTTCCCGTTGACAATTTTACCGTTCGGGAGAACGATCTTGAGTGGTTGTCCCGGCTTGCCGATGACGTGGGCGGCGGTGAGGACGAGACCGTCATCGCGGACAATGACTCCGCTGCCGGCGCCGGGGCCGATCAGGATGGCGACGACGGTCGGGGTAACCTTGTCGACGACGGTTTTGACCCGGTCTTGCAGGGCCTTCAACTCCTCGGTGGAATCCGGGGAGGAAGTGCGGGACGGATCCCAGGAAAGTTTGGAAGCGGTGTCGGCCGCCTGAAGCGGGGCCGAGCATGCGGTCGCGAGAGAGAGGAGGAGGAATGCGGCCGATCGCCGCAACATCCGTGCGGTCATCATGGATGTCGTTCTCCTGCCGGAATTCGGGGGCCTACTCCATGTTAGCCCACGAATCCACTTTGCGGGGAAATCTACCACTCGATTTCTTCATGAAGATAGAGTGCCCGAAACGGAAGCACGACGCAAGATTCTGCTGGAAATTCCAACGCAGATTTTCTTGGCCTCGAGAGTGGACACTTTCCCGACCACGCTAAGACGCCGGAATCTTGCCGAGCTCATCCACCCGTTCGGTGGGGCACAAGCAGTCAGAAAGTGTCCGACTCGGGGATGATCCAACAGTTCAGAAGTTGCCGACCCGGTCCGTGGGTCGGCGATTGGGATGACTCGGTTCGAGGGAGGATGTCCGACTCAGTCGCGGAAATCGTTGTGGCAGGCGGTGCAGGTCGAGTCCATGGTGCGGAGACCCTTTTCGAGCTTGCTCTTGTCGGCTTTCTCGCCCTTGACGGCCTCGGCGAGGGTTTCTCGGCTCGCCTTGAGCAGGCCCTTGTTGTAGCTCTCCCACTTCTTCTGGTTGGTGGCGTTGGCGGCGGCTTTGTCGGTGGGAAGAACGTGGCTGAACTCGGTCAGAACGACAGTCCGGGCGGCGAGAACTTCGACGTTCTTGACGTCCGCGGGGCTGACCTTCTTCAGCAGTTTGCGGATGTCGAGTTCGATGTTCATGCCGCCGTACTTCTCGGCCTTGTAGGGGGCCATCGCCTCGGAGATGCCGATCTTGGAGGACTTGAGAACCGGGGCGAGATCTGTGGGAGCGCCGCCGCCCGGGGTCAATTTCGCCGCAAGGGTCTTGGCCTCGGCGAAGTCCTTTTTGGAGAGCAATTCCGCGATCTTGACGGCCGTGTCCCGGCTTTCCGGTTTGCCGTAGATGGCGATCGAAGCGGCGGCGGCACGCAGACCCGGGACGGCACGACTTTCCTTCTTGAGGTCCTTGTCCAGGCCCTTCTTGAGGTAGGCGATGTCCGCCTCGGTCATCTTGGTCGACGAGGTGTCAGGCAGTGGTTCCGGAGCGGCAGTTTGGGCGGTGCCAGCGGTCAGGCCGAGGGCGGCCAACAAGCCAGCCAGGCCGGTCGTCCGGCGAATCCACTTCGTTTGCATGCGTTGTCTCCTCGCGTGTCTGTGGGGAAGGTGGGGAGTTACGGCAGCCGGGCCGACGGGTGAGAGTCGAGCGTCCGACCGCAGGAGGCAATCCCATTATGGCGAAGCTATCGCCTCGGGTGGAGAGCCCAAATGCCGGTTTTCCCCGTGAATTTCCCGGCGAAGCGAGTGCAGAAGCTCGTCTCTCGGTAAGCTGCGGAATTTCCCGAACCGGCGGATTTCCGAATCGGACGCTTGTCTTTCGAAACCGCAGTGGGCTATGATTCAGGCACGGAAGTCGTGTGACCGTAACACGACGGGCTAGAGGTCGGGGGCGTACCGACTGCTTCCGGAACGCTTTCGGCGTGGCCTTTTTGGAAGGAGGTGGTCCAGTGACCAGTGACAGTAAGCAGGTTGAGCGGCTGTTCTGACGGCCGCAGACGGGCGACCGCCTGCGACGGCCGCTCCCATTTGATCCGACGCCCGGGGTATCCTCACAGGGTCCCCGGGCGTCGGTCTTTTCCCACTCTCAACCCGTCCGATCTTGCCGACTCACGAATGCCGCCTTGACTGACGGATCCATCAGCACGACCAACGCCCAGATTCCAAACGGCGGGGCGATACAACAGCAACCGCCGCACGGGAACGGAATCACAGAAAGAATCGCGGTCGCCATCGCGAGGCTGTACCACTCCAGGCTCCGCATCGCCCCTGCCCCGACCACCACCAGAATGCTCGCGAAGATTCCGACAATGGAGTAGATGATCCAGAACACTTCCGCGATCATCATCTGCTGCGGGTTGGGTTGCTGGATTCCGAAAAATTGCGGCTTCGGCGCCCCGAAGTTGATGATCCGGTATCCCGTGTCGGCGATGAAATAAATGATTCCGAGAATTCCCGAGACTGTGAGGACAATCGAGGGAATTTGCAGGCGGTCGATAGCCCGCGTTTCGAGCCGCTCGGCAGACATCTCCCGCGGAGCGAGTCGCTCGGGTTCGAGGTACGGGCGATCGAAATCGTCTCGTCGTTCCCGAGTTTCGGGGCCGGGGTCGGCTCGGAAGACGGTCTGACATCCGCCGCACCGGACATCTCGGCCGAGGTAGACCGCGTCCACATCCAGTTGCGAGCCGCATTTTGGACACGTCACCAACGCCATCGTCGACCTCCGAGATCGATCGCAGTTTGGCCCCCAAGATGTAGGTATTCTAATGCCTTTGACGGGAACGTCCTGACACGAAGTCGCCCTTGAGCGGATAGCCTCCCAGATGCGACGATGGGTGTCCGGACCTTTGCAGCAACATTCTGTGAAGCGGAAGCGGTTCCAAGAGATAGGATTGCTGGTGCCACTCCGTGTGGCTGGGATGGGAACTGATTCGCTTCTGGAGGGATGACATCACACTTTCAACCACCCGACCGACACGGGTTTCGCTGTTTCGGATTTTCCGGATCGGCTTCGCGCTCTCCCCGCTGGTCGGTGTGCACCTAGCCCTGCTGGCCATTCCGTTCGTTCCCCTCACCTGGACCTCGGTGATTCTTTTCCTCGTGGTGACACGGATTGCGGGGCTCGGGGTGACAGTGGGTTTGCACCGGTACCTGTCGCACCGGGCGTTTCGCACGTCCCGCTGGTTCCAGTTTCTGCTTGCCGCGTCGGGTTGCTGTGCGATGCAGAAGGGGCCGCTCTGGTGGGTGGCTCACCACCGGGACCATCACAAACACTCGGATACACCGCTGGATCCGCACTCGCCGGTGTCGGGAAGTCTCTGGCACGGACACGCCGGCTGGCTGTTTACCGCCGACCGGATGGAGCCGGATTTTTCGCGAGTCAAAGATCTGACCGTCTACCGGGAACTGGTCTGGCTCGACAAATTGTGGATGATTCCGGGGTTGTTGATGGCCCTGGGGTGTTTCCTGCTCGACGGCTGGAGCGGCGTCGTGTACGGTTTCTGTGCCGCGGTGGTCTTGGTGTTCCAGGTTACGTTTGCCGTCAATTCTTTTGGGCACCGGTTCGGCCCGCAGCGATTCGCGACCGGAGATGGCAGTCGGAACAACTTCCTCCTCGGTGTTCTGGCGATGGGGGATGGCTGGCACAACAACCACCACCGCGCCCCGACCTCCGCCCGCCACGGCCTGGCGTGGTACGAGATCGACCAAAGCTATCTCTTTATCCGGTTCCTTCGGGCAATCGGAATCGTCTGGGCCGTCCGGCAACCTCCGCCGGCTGTGGTGGTTGCGGCGGCCTGAGAGACGTTCAATGCCGAGTCACTCGCGGAGCGAGTGACCTACTTTCACGGGGTTCCGGGCCGCACCACACGGGGTTCCTTACCGGTACCGCCCGGGGGTTGCTGGGTCTGGGCTTGCTGGAACTTCCAGTCCTTCGGCGGCGGTTCGTAGCGGAAGATTTCCGGCTTGATGTTCGGGTGGTTCAGAACCGGTTGCAGAAACTCCCAGAGTTCCTCTTCCTGCCCGTTGTTCTTCCGCATTAGCACCGTTCGCGGCATGTACGCGACTGTGGGCACTTTCGGGCCGTACAGAACCACAACCATCGATTCGAAATCCGCCTTGTCCCGAGCTTCCCGCGGTTTGATTTCGAGGTAGACGTAGTTCGCGTCTTCCTTGATGACCTTGACGTCGAATCGGCCGAGCACGTCGTTGGCCTTGAGAGCTCCGGAAACGAACGAGAGCAGGAGATTGTCGCCGACCCCGCCGTTGGGGAGCTTGTATTCCGTGACCTGCTTGCCGAGCCCGTCGTATTCGAAGACGGACTGCCCGGTGCAGATGTAGGCGGTGTACTCGTCTTTTTTGTCCTTCTTCTCGATCCGCATCCGGGCCATGTTCGGTTTCAGGCACCAGATGTTGCCGACGTATTCGGATTCTTTCCGGAGCACCATGTTTTTCTTGGTGAGCTTCGTGGAGGTGGCGAAGTTCGAGATGCTGTTGATGGCCTTTTCCCAGGCGTCGAGATGACCCTTGAGTGCGGGGTCGACGGTAGGGGCAGCGACGGGTTGCGGTTGGCCGACGGGAAGGCCGGTGGGCAGGCCGCCGGGTTGCAGCCCGGCCGGTTGACCCGAGCCCGGGGTCGGAAGCACGTTGTCGCGCGGTTGGGCCGGCGGAATCGGTTGCGTCGGCGGGGCTTGCGCGATTGCGGGCATCGCCGACAGTGCGGCCACAAGCACAAACAGGGGGCGGAACATCGGTTGGTCCTCCTCGACAAACGATCGGCCGAGCCGACCGAGGTCGCGGCCTTATAACGCCGACCCACCACCTCGAAAAGCCCGGGTGGAAGTGGGGGGTGTCCCTATTGTTTGGGGCGACCGGGAGGACGAGGCTCCTGCCGAGCCGAACTTCCGGGGTCCGGGGAGCCATTTCGGGCAGGAA
>CAZKIQ010000052.1:0-38739 GCA_964552815.1 uncultured Alcaligenaceae bacterium
GAATCTCCGCGTAGAACGTTTCCAGGCTCGGCATGTTGCCCGGGACGGCGTGGTAGTTCAGCCACCCTTGGACCACTGGAGATTAGCATTAGCGCTGATCGTGTTTTCCTTTCGCGTGCTAATCACCAGGCAACAGTCGCACCGAACACCTGATGGCTACGGACCGAAACCGATAGGCTCGGGATCGCATGCGTCGGTTCATCTTGTGAAGAAACCGAAAGAAGCCACCGCCAACCGGACCGGATACGTTGTGCACAGCGGAGGGACGCAGCTCCCGTCAGATGCCCCAATCCGCTGGGACACCCAGGGCCTCGCATCCAAGCCTCAGACCCACAGGGCGAGTAACCGGATGACGGCTTCCGTCCATTGCTCGAAGGCGTCGTCGTCTGGGAGATCGGCGATGATGCCGTGACCATCGGTCAATGTCGGGGCGGGACCGTCGACCGCGAGAGAGCAGACCACGACGCCCGGCGGGTCGAGTGGCGGCGGTTCGGCGGCGATTTCCAGGCAGTGCAACTGGCTCGCCCGACCGTGGGCGGTGCACTCCGCCGTCACCGTTGCGTGGGAATCGACCCATCGAACGACCGCCGCTCCCCGTTCAATCGGCTCGCGGAGAAGCAGTTCCAGCAACTCCGCCTCGTGCTCGAGCGGTTTCTCGGTTCCCTTCTGCACGAAGACGATCTCGAACCGGAGAGCGTCGGTGCTAAGCCACTCCGTCATTTTGCGGACCAGCGTGAGCACCACGGAGAGCACCAGCACGATCCGCTGGGCCGGAAGCATCGGGTCCTTGAAGCGGGCCGTCACCAGATCTGGGTAGAGGACAAAGTAGAACGTCCGCCGTTTGCGGAGGAACTGGTTCTCGTCCCGGGAGTAGTAGAAAAGTTCGTCGCGGACAAACTTGAGATCGAAGAGGTCTCCGGGATCCCCCGCCGGCTCCATGTAGGCCAGCTGGGAATGGAGCATGCTCTCGATCGAGCCCTTGGTACTGATCGAGGAATAGCCGCCGACGGGGTACTGGTCCTCGTCAAGGACGCGGGTGGGAACCTCTTTCCGGCCGACGAGCGGTCGCACGGGTCGGACAGGGAGACGCGACTCGATGCGAGCGGTCGTCTGGAGGATCTGCCGGTGGGCGACGTACTGGCCCATGTCGGCAAGGGCGGTTCGCTGTTCCAGCGCGATGACGTCTTCCGGGCCGAGGACCTCCGCAAGTCGGCGGGCGGCGCTGACCAGCGACTCGTACTGGCTCAGAAGCAGGGGTAGCGGGCCGTCGCGGGAGAGAAGCTCGTACCCCTCCGCGAGGAGTTCCTCGCCGGGAAGGGCGATCATCGTGCGGAGGACGGCGGGGGGAAGGTCGACGCCGCCGAGTTTCGCCCGCTCGCGGATCTGCTTGACGACGTAGGCGAGCCCCTTGGCCTGGTCCCGGCCGGTGTAACGTCGGAGGGCGTCGGTGGCCCGTTCGAAGGTCCAGTCGGCGTAGATCTTGCCGAGAACGTGGTCCTCGTAGCTGCGGGCGAGGGTGTGCGGCCAGCCGGGAACCTCGACGTGTTCTTTGGTCTGCCGGCCCCGGTCGAGGCCGTACACGACGTTGCCGAGGTCGGCGACCAAACCGATCGGGGGGAGCGGGTTGCCGGCGGAGGAAATTTCCAGGGCCCATTCCAGGGCGGGCCGGACCAGCGCGGCCGAGGGCCGGACGATCCGCTGCAGCCAGAGCCCTTGGAGGATGTATCCTCGCGCCGCCTCCAGATCCCGCAACTCGACCAGTTCCATGCGGTTCAATCCTTCTCGATCGCTTCATCAGGTTGTGTGGGAAGAATCCCATTCTCGCCCGGGTTCCCGGTGAGCCGATTCAGGAGCGATCGGTGGAGCCACTCCGTGACGGCGGAAACCACCGGGGCGAGGCCGCTCTCCAGACCTTGCTGGCGGATCTCGAGGCGGATCGCGGAACGATCGCGGGAAAGCCGGACGGTCAGCGGGGGAAGGGAATCCATCACCTTGTGGATCTGCGACGCGGGGGTCGGCTTGACTTTTTTCGGATCCACTTCCTGCGGTTCCGGTGGCGGGGGGGCCAGGAATCCGCGTCGGAATCGAAACGGGTTCCCACCGAGATTGCGGATCGTCTGCTCGTCCTGCGACAGGGTCAGGGCGAGAAACTTCACGCCGAGGTCCGTGAAGGTGTCGGGGAATCCGGTCGGCCGGATCACGCCAACGCCGACGCCGCGGTCACCTTCTGGAACCTTGAGGGCGGCCGGCATCCCCGCGGCCGCCGCCACCAGCTTCCGATCGAGCCCGAGAATGACGGTGGAACCAGCCCTCGCCGCGTGGACCGGTGCCTGCCAGGGGAGCCCGTCGACGGCTGTCGAGACGATCTTGACGCCACCGAGCGACTCGGAAGACGGTGTCGGCAGCGTCTCGGACCCCGCCAGCAGTTTCGCGAAGCGGGGAAGCGAGTCGACCCATTTCCCGGCCATTTCCTCCGATTCGCAGTGGATCACCAGCATCGGCATGGGCAGGCCGCCTCGGGGAAGTTCCTGCTTTTCCGGCACCAGCACCGTCACGGACTTGGCCCCGCCCAGGAGTTTCCGGTCGTCTGGGGTCACCGCCTCGCTCGGTGATTGCCCCAGGGAACCGTTGGCCTTCGCGAGGGAATCGAGGAACTGCAAGATCGCCCGGGCTCGCTCGGGTTCCGGTGGAAGCGCGAGCGTCATCACGATGGCGGTGTCTTTCCCGGCATACCGGAACCCATCGAGGGAGACGGCCGGCCCCGTCAGCAGGTTCGCAAGGGGACTCGGCTGGTTCGGATCGACCGTCGCGGACAGCTGGAGGGTCACGGAATCCGGCTTGAGCAGAAGGTTCCCGGTCACGACCGGAACCGCCTTCGCGTTGACCACGAACCGCAGAATGGCCGCGAAGTCCGGGGAAAGTGCGGAAGTGCCATCCTTCTTCGCCTGGTCGAGCCGGGCCGAGATCGCCGGGGGAACCGCGTACAGGAACACGCCCTTCCCGCGGTCCGCACTCGCTTTCTGGAACGGCTCCGATTCCGCCAGTGACGCGGACTTTTCCTTCCCCTGGAATCGGCGGATCACGTCGCCGACGGCGGTGGCACTCGTTCCGACGACGAGCAATCCACGGGTGTAGGCATAGGTCGCTTCACCGGCCCCGGGCATCGGTTGGTGCCCCCGGAGCGGATTGGCCTCGTCGTCGGGCTGGAACGGCTGTCCGTTGTTGCTGTTGTAGATGGGACCCAGGTTCGCTCGGTGCTGGTAGATCGCGACCCCTTCCACCGTGCTGACCTTACGGGTGTCGGGTTTGCTGGTGAGGAACGCTCGCACTGCCAGGCCGGCAATGTTGCTATCCCCGAGCAGCACCGCCGCCGCAACTTCTGGCTGGTGGTCCTTCGTGAAGCCGGTGACTCCAACGCCGATTCCGTGGAATCGCCGGATTTCCGCGAAGGATTCCGGACTGACCACGAGGGTGGCGAGCCCCAGTGCCCGCTGGACTATGATCGCCTGCGGGCTGGAATTCGCGACTTTTTCGAGTTCCTTGTGTGTCCGTTCCAGCGGGTCCGCAAACGCGGTTTTGTTTACCCACCCCGCCAGAACGTCGGCCAGATCGCCGGGCTTGCGAACGTCCGCGTAGGCGAGCGTGTCGGCGGGGAAAAGGGCAGCCGGGTCGGTGACCGCAGCTTTGCCCGGAACCTGTGCCGGCGCCGGTGCCGCGACCGCCATCGCCGCGAGAATGCCAAGGAGGGATCGGATCACGATTTGACTCCCGAGGGGTCTCCGCTACTTCGCCACTTCCCGACCCACAGTCCACATCAGACCATTGGCGACGAGCCGGGTAAAGTTCCCGTTGGAGAAATCCTTCGGATGACCGAGAGAGGTGTAGAACACCCGCTGGATTTTGCCGTCCACCTTGCGTTCCCGCACCCACGCGATCGGTTCCGTGTGGTCAGGGATCGTGCCGGTGAGCAAGACAGTCACATCTTTCGCGACGGCCGGGTTTTTGTACAGACTTCCCACCGAAGAAAATGGTTTGACCCCCGTTAGCACGGGATGGTCCTTCCCGGATTCCGCGATTTTCACTTCCGTGGGCGGACCTTCCTTGTAATGGTTGCGGTAGTCGCCGCCAAAGATTTCCTTGTCCATTTCGAGCCAGTTCTGGAATCCGTGACTGGCTGTGCGGATTCCGACGACGGGTTTACCCGCGGCGATGAACTTCTTCACGTGTTCCAGTTGGCTCGCCTCCGGCTTGAGTCGCCGGGTGAAGAAGATCGCGACATCGCAGGAATCGAGCGCGTCGAGCCCCGGTATGTCGGTGTCGGACTTCCGGAACGCCCGCACGCACTCGACTGGGTAGTTCGCTTCCAGGAACTTCTGCAGCGTCGCCAGCGATTCGTCGGACTTGTACTCCAGGGAGCCGGAAATCAGGCAGACCTTGAGTTTCTTCGCCTCCGGTTGCGGGGCCGGTTCCGGTTTCTTCCCCGCGTCTGCCTGCAGGTACGCAAACAGGTCGCGGATCTCCGTATCTGCCAGGGAATCGAGCAACTTCTCCGGCATCAGCGATACCGGCGACGGCAGCATCGACTCGATGTCCGCCTTCGGAACCGCCGTTTTCTGGGGCTTGTTGTCGACCACATTCACGAGCGTGACCGTTTCCCCGCCCCCCGGTTCAACCACCCCGGCGAGCGTCCGCCCATCGACCGTGGTGATCGTGTACGACACATACTCGGGCCGGATGTACCCGGATGGGTCCACGATCTGGGCGAGGAGGTAGCCGCGATTCTTGCGGTCCGCACTGGTCAGGTTCGGTCCGACTTTCCCCCCCTCGCCGTGGAGCGAGTGGCAGGCCGCACAATGCTTCGTGAAGGAAGCCTTCCCCGCGACCGGATCGCCGAGCCCCTGGCGACCCATCAGGAGGCTCAGCGTCGTGATGCGAGCCTGCTTCTCGCCCGCCGTCGCCGGCCCGATTTTGCCCCAGTGTTTCTCGGCGAGTTTCGTCACATCGGTATTCTTGAACGCGACCATGGGGCGAACCTGATCGAGGGTCAGATCCGCCTTCGGAAACATCTGAGCATCGACGGCCTTCAGAAGAACGAGGGCCCACGCCGGGCGGGAGGTCAGCACCGCGACGGCCCGTTTTTTCACGGCCGGCGACCATTTCGCGTAGTCCGCCAGCACCGTTTTCGGAACCGTCGGATCGTCGACCGCTTCGAGCCCTGCGAGGAGCGTGAGCAGGACCGCATCCGAGTTTTTCCCGAGTTGCAACGTCGTTTTGCAAATGTCGAACGACTTCTCATCCCGGGTTTGGCGGAGGAGATTCAGAGCCTTGATGCGGTCGGCGTCGGGCGATTTCGTATCCCAGGCGCGATCGCGAACCGTGCGGATCGCGGCGGGTTCCTGGAGGCGGAAGAGAAGTTCGAGAAGGAGCGAGTTTTTGGGATCGGCGGCTCGTTGTTTGACCAGGACCTTGAAGAGGGCTGCCGGTGGATTCTCCAGTGATTTCCCTTCCAACCCTTTCAGCATTCCCCGGAGGACCGGCTCGATGCGATTCTTTTTCGCCGGATCGAGGAACGCTGCAAGTTCTGTATCCCAATCTTTGATATCGCCCGCCATCAATCGCCGCGAAACGCGTTCGAAGGTGTTTGCCACATGTTGCTGTGATTGGTCACAGGGTCGGAGGTACACGTAGTCCCAGACCTTGGTGCTGTTCATGGCTGACTCGATTGCCCACCATGCGAGCATCTCCAGTTGCGGATCCTTCGCCACGGTGGGAGATTTCAGAACATGGACTGCCAGGGAGAATGCAAGGTCGGGTTCGATTCGCTTCGCGGAACAGGCCCATTGTGCAAACACTATAGGATCCATTTCTTCGTCATCAACGAATTCGCGATACCACTCGATACCCTCAGGCTCCCTCGAATCGGTTGCAAGCCGCACCACCCAGGCACGAACATGGGGGTTGGCATGATGGACCACTTCTGAGGTTTTTGCGAATTCGACCCCCCATCCGCCGCTGACATACAGAGACCATAATGCCTCCAATGCGAGGAGGCCTTTCTCCTCCTTTACCCATTTTTGGAGGGTTGCATACACCGATTGATCCCGCCGTTCCGAGAGGAGGCGGCGGGCTTCGATTCGCCACCATTTGTTCGGGTTTTTCAGGAGTTCGACAAGTTCCGCGGAGGTTTTCTTCCTCAGATCGAAGGTCGGGAATTTCGGGGTGCCCTTGTACTCGATCTTGTAGATGCGGCCATTGGTGCGGTCCCAGTTGTCGACGGGGTCGAGGTGGGCGGCACGCTTGTCGTACCAGTCGGCAACATACACGGACCCATCCGGGCCCTGCAGAAGATCCACCGGGCGGAACCATGTATCGTTGCCAATCAGTAAATCCGCACCGTGCGATGCCTTGAAGGTGCTGCCGTTGCGTTCGAGCTTGTGCATGAAGACGGCGTTGGAGAGGAGATTGCCGGCAATGTATTGGTCGCGGTATTCTTCGGGGAATGTATCCCCCTGGTAGACGATCCCGCCGCAGGTGACGTGGCCACCCTTGAAGCCCTTGTAGGGGACGTGGTCGAGGTATCCATACGCATGCGGATTGTGCAAGGGGCCGTGTTTCGAGAAGCCCTTGATGTAATACGCGCCTTGCATTTGGTGCAAGCATGCGAACCCGCCCCAGTTCGTGCCGGCGATGATTTGGCCGTGCTTGTCGAAATCGAGGCCCCAGGTGTTGCCACCACCCTCGGAGAAAAGCTCAAATTCCCGGGTTTTGGGGTGGTACCGCCAGATCCCCTGTTGGAACTCGATCGGTGCGGCCTTGGGCTTCGCGGGGTTCTTGATGATGGCGGTGACGGTGCTCCCCTGGGCACCATACAACCATCCATCGGGGCCCCATTGCAAGCTGTTGGCCGTGGAGTGTGAGTCTTCCATCCCGAAGCCGGTCAGTAATACTTCCGGATCTCCGTCGGGAACATCATCCTCATTCTTGTCCGGATAGAACAAAAGATATGGAGGCTGGGCGACATACACGCCGCCGTTGCCGATGCAGAAACCGCTGGCGCAGTTGAGCCCCGTCAGAAAATCCTTGGATTTGCGGTACACCCCGTGCTCGTCGGGGTCATACAGGATAGTGATCCGGTCTGCCCCCTTGTCCCCCTTCGGCGGCGGTTCCGGAATCTTGTCCCACACGGTTCGCAGATACTGATCCTGCTTCACCGCCTTCAGACCGGCCGGGTTGGGATATTGCAGATATTGCAACACCCATAATCGCCCCCGGGAATCGAAGCTCATACTCACCGGCTGGCGGATCATGGGCTCGCTTGCGACGGCGCGGACCGTGAAACCGGCGGGGAGTTGCATCCGCTTGACGGCTTCGTCCGGTGAGAAACCCTGACTGGGGGCACTGCCCGGGTCCACGGCCCGAATTGGGGCCGGGTAACCGAGCTGTGCCAGCAGTGACAGGGCGATGACACTCAAGGAGAGGGGGCGAGTCACTTCTTGGGCTCCGGGCGGGGAAGGAGTTTCTTCATCATCGCAACCGTGTCGGCGTGCTTCGGATCGGATGCGAGGTTCTTGAGTTCGCCGGGGTCGGTGGTGTAATCGTAGAGCTGGACGCCTTTCTCGCCGTTGGCCCACTCGGTGTAGCGGTAGCGTTCCGTGCGGACGCTGCGACCCATGAACCATTTCGAATCTTTGGATGCGTCGCCGGTCGCGGTCGGGGTGCCACGGGAAACCTGAGTGTAGGCGGGGTGATCCCAGGTGGCGGTCGGGTCGTCGAGTAGGGGCTTGAGCGAAAACCCATCGGTTTTCGGCGATTCGAGGCCGCACAGGTCGGCGAGGGTGGTGTGCAAATCGACGAGTTCGACGGTCCGGCTGCACGCCTTCCCGTTCCCCTTCGCTCGCGGATCGTAGATCAGGAGCGGCACGCGGGCGGAGTTCTCGAAGAGGCTCATCTTCTGCCACAAGCCGTGTTCGCCGAGATGGTAGCCGTGGTCGGAGATGAAGACGACGATGGTTTTGTCCGCGATTTTGGCTTTTTCGAGTGCATCCAGGACGTGGCCGACCTGGGCGTCCATGAAGGTGGTGCTGGCGTGGTACGCTTGCAGGGCTTGCCGACGGAGGTCGTCGGTGAGCTTGTCTTGCTCTTTCTTGTAGCTGCCGAACGCGGGGGCCGGTGCGGAATCCTTGTGGTCTTTTGGCACATCCGGGAGCGTGAACTTGTCCGTCGGGTACATCTCGAAGTATTTTTTCGGCGCCACATACGGGGTGTGGGGGCGGAAGAAGCCGCAGGCGAGGAAGAAGGGTCGATCCCTGTTCGCATCGATGAGCTTGGATACTTCGGCCGCGATCTTGCCGTCGGTGTGCTCCTCGTCTGTTCCGTCTGCAGCGAGCCAGCTCAGGGTGCCACCGAAACGCGCGGAACCCTTGGCTTGCGGGTTCAACGTGAAGATCAGATCTTCATCGTCCTTGTCCCGCCCCTTCGGGTTGACGACCTTTTCCCACGATTTCGGGTCATCAAGGCCGTCCGTCCCGATCTGGGCGGGGACGCCGTAGTGGTACAGTTTGCCAACCCGGCCCACGAAGTAGCCCGCTTTCCGGAACGTTTGCGGAAGGGACTGGGCATCCGGGACGGTTTTGCGGAACTGCGTTGCGTTCTCGTAAACCCGAGTCGTGTCGGGCCGCAAGCCGGTCAGGAAGCTGGTCCGGCTCGGGTTGCACAGCGGGAACTGGCAGTATGCCCGATCGAACTTCACGCCTTTCGCGGCGAGTTTGTCGATGTTCGGCGACTGGCACTTCGGGCTGCCGTAACAACCGAGGGTCTGGTTGGTGAGGTCGTCGGACACGACGAGGAGAACGTTCATCTTCTCGGCGGCGGAAGCGGGGCCGGAGAAGGCAAACCACGGCAGCGAAAACGCGAGGGCAGCGAACAATCGCATGGCGGAGCCCGGGAAAGGGTGGGGGCGAAGGGGAAGCCAATCAACCGGGCGGTGGTACCGGGTTGATTGGAGTCTACAGAAGAGGTTCAACCCCGCCCAGCGATGCGAGTTTCGGCGGGGCTTCGACCACGGTTAGGGCTTCGCCGGTGGAACCGTGACCGGAGTCGTTGCGAGTTCCCCCTGGATCGGGAGCTTCAACTTCAACTGCTCGGCGAGTTCGAAGGGGTCGGGAACTCCGAATTTCACGAACCAGGGGCGGAACTCCGGGCTCGGAAGCGGAGTAGCGACGACCCGCTCCCCGACGAGGTCGACGGTTGGATCGCCGAGTGGGGCACGGTCCGGGAGCTGACGCGCGGTGGCGGGGACGTCGGCGGCACCAGGAGGTGGGACGGCCGGGGCGCGGACACCGGGAGTTTCCGGAAGTTTTGCATCGACCAGCATGGTTTCGCCCCCGAGCATCGCGGGAAGCGACTCGGTCGGCGGCGACAGCCGGGGCTGCTGAGCGGACCGCATGGGCAGCCCAGGGACGCTCATCCCCGTCGGCGGAAGTGGGATCTCGCCGCGGTCGATGTCGCTGGTTCGCGGACGCGGTTGGCTTGTCGCGGCCAGGGTCGGGGCGGGGGGAGCGGTCGGGCCGGTGGTGCGAGCGACGACTTTCCCGCCAAGATCATCGGGAAGCGCGAACGAAACCGCCTCCGCAATGGGGGGAGTCGGCACCGCGACGGGCACCTCCACCTTCGGCGGTGGCGGCAGTGCGACGGAAACTTCGATCTTCGGGGCCGGCGGTTCTGGGACTGTATCGGAAGAGCCGCCACAACCCACTGCAAAACCACAAGCGACAGCCAGGAAATTTCGGACGCGGGTCATTTTCCGGTCACCTCCAGAATGAGTTTCACCGGGGTATTTTCCTTCGGAAGTACGCCTTTTTTCACTTCCAGCGGCAACGACGCCGTCACCGGAAGGGTCGACTGCACAACAGAATCGGTCACCGGGAAGACGGTCAGTAGGGTGCCGGTGATGTCGGCCTTGTAGACGATTTTGGGGTCGTCCGGGGAGAGCGGGCCGGATGGGGAGCCGACGAAGAGAAACTTCATTTTCGGCATCGCCTTTTCCGTCTTGGGGTCGACGAGGATCTTGTCGAGGGTCAGTTTCTTCGCGGTTCCGTCGGGTTGGGTGTACTCGACAAAGACGCGGAGTTCGGGGCCCTCGGCTTTCTCGTCCCCCCTGGCCGGTTTACCGGGCTTGGCACCGAGGGATTCCAGGGCCTTGTGGACCTCGCTGGGGTTGACCTCGGTCGTCAGGACGGTTTCGTGGGCCTTCCGCTGTTTCCCGGCCGCGTAGGGAAAGCAGGCGATGACCTCGATGGGGTAGACTTTCCCCTCGAATTCCTTCGCCTCGAGCTTCCGCGGCGCGACCTTCGCATCGATCACGACAATTTTCTTGTCCTTGTCGACGGTGATTCCCACCGTCTTTGGTTCCTCGGCAACGGCATGAGCGAACATCGCCAGGGCGACAGCCGCCACAGCGACCAGCATTCGAGAACGTCTCATTTGCGACCAATCCATCGGAGGAGATTAAAGCGGCAGGTGCCACTATCATGCCCGCCGTGCTCCGACTCCGCAAGCGGTGATGCGACTTTTGCGAGCGACCCATACAACTTCCGGATGGGTGAAGATTAGATTCGGCAGGCTTCGTGAGATGCAGGGATCCCAGGCGACAGACGAGGATCGGTCTGGAATCGAAACTTTCCCCAGTCAGTGGCGAAGCCGACAGTTTTGTAGGGTGGGTCAAGGAGGCTTGGCGACGAAGACCCACCGAAGGCGCAAGAATCTTCGATGGGTCAACGAACCTTTCCGTTTTTCCAGGCATTTCCCCCGTTGGAACTTCGGAGTTTCTGGTCTGAGGAAGTTCCGTTGGGTCTGGAAGTGAGCCACCCATTCGGTCGAGGGGAATCGGGTGGGAATCCACCACTGGACATTTTTTCTGGAAACGGTAATTTGCAGAAATCCTGTGTCGGCACCAGACTGGGTTGTTTCCCGTCCGTGTTTGCACCGACTTTTCTCCGTGCAAATCGCGATTCGGGAGAACCCCACGGATACTCACCCCGGAGGATCGGACATGATATGCGATGGCATACATCCCAGTTCCTCCCGTAGCTCAGGGGTGAGAGTGCCGGTCTTATAAACCGGCGGTCGCCGGTTCGAATCCGGCCGGGAGGACCTTCCCGGCGTAACCATGAATCCGTTCTGGCAACTCGCCCGTGCGGCCTTTGACATGCTCCGTCCCGCGACGAACTACCGGCCGCCGGAATTGAAATCCGCCCGCGAAATCGCCCTCATGCGCGAGGCCGGCAAACTCGTCGTCCGGGCTCTCCGCATCTGCCAGGCGATGGCCAAGCCCGGCGTCCGCACCATCGACATCGACCACGCCGTCGAGGCCTTCTACCTCAAGCACCAGGCCATCCCCCTCTTCAAGGGCTATCCCGGCAAGGTTCCGTTCCCCGCCGTCACCTGCCTCAGCATCAACGAGGAAGTTGTACACGGAATCCCCGGAAACCGCGTCCTCAAAGAAGGCGATCTCCTCAAGGTCGACACTGCGTGTCGGCTCAACGGCTGGTGCGCCGATCGGGCCATCACCATCGGCATCGGAGCCATCACCCCGGAACGGCAGCGGCTGATCCGCGTCGCTTACGAGGTTCTCCAGATCGCGATCGAGGAACTTCCCCAGCGGAAGTACTGGAGCGAGGTCGCCAGCCGGATGCAAAAGCACGCCGAGGCCGCCGGTTACAGCGTCGTCACCGATTTCGTTGGTCACGGAATCGGCCGAAACATGCACGAATCTCCGCAGGTCCCCAACTTCGTCAACCGCGAAACCCGCAAGGCCGACTTCAAAATCGAACCCGGCCTCGTCCTCGCCATCGAGCCGATGGTCAACATGCGGAAGCCCGACGTCCGCGTTTCGAACACCGACCACTGGACGGTGACCACGAAGGACGGCTTGCCCAGCGCCCACGTCGAGCACACCGTCGCGGTCACCCCCGAGGGCGTCACTGTCATCACCGCCGACGACGGCGTGCCCGAAGAGCCTGGCGATCTGGCGGGTATTTGAAATCGCCTCCACCTTCCCTCCGCCCCGCATCTCACCAACCCCCCGCCGCACATCGCCTGGATCTCCCGGTGGGATCGGAATAGACTGCCTCCTGATTGAACTTTCCCAAGAGAAGGATTCTGTCCATGAAGCGGGCGCTGATCACCGGAATCACCGGACAGGACGGGAGCTACCTGGCCGAACTTCTTCTGGAAAAGGGATACGAGGTCCACGGAATCGTTCGCCGGGCGAGCACCGAGAACTTTGACCGCATCGAGCACCTCTCCAGCCAGATCCACCTGCACCAGGCGGACCTTCTGGATCAGCTCTCCATTATCGACGCTCTGAAGGAGGCGAATCCGGACGAGGTTTACAACCTGGCGGCGCAAAGTTTCGTCCCCACAAGCTGGAAGCAACCATGCCTCACCGGGGAATTCACGGCGATCGGCGTGACGCGGATGCTCGAGGCGGTGCGGTTGCTGGGCGCGAAGCGGATTCGCTTCTACCAGGCTTCTTCCAGCGAAATGTTCGGCAAGGTCCAGGCGGTGCCCCAAAGCGAGACGACGCCCTTCTACCCGCGGAGTCCGTACGGCGTGGCCAAGGTTTACGGCCACTTCATCACAGTCAACTACCGCGAAAGTTTCGGAATGTACTGCGTCAGCGGCATCCTCTTCAACCACGAATCCCCCCGCCGCGGCCGCGAATTCGTCACCCGCAAGGTGACCGACGGCGTCGCCCGCATCAAGCTCGGCCTCGCGAAGGAGCTCCGGCTCGGAAACCTCGATGCCAAGAGAGACTGGGGATTCGCCGGGGATTATGTCCGTGCCATGTGGTTGATGCTGCAACAGGACCAACCGGATGACTATGTCATCGCGACCGGGGAAACCCACACGGTGCAGTCGCTGGTTGAGATCGCGTTCGCAGCCGCCGATCTGGACTGGAAAAAGTACGTGGTCATCGACCCCGCGCTCGTCCGCCCCGCGGAGGTGGATCTGCTCATCGGGGACCCCGCGAAAGCGAAGAAACAACTTGGGTGGGCCCCGAAAGTGGGGTTCCAGGAACTGGTCGAGATGATGGTCAAGGCCGACCTGGAACGGTTGTCCAAGACGGCGTCGCCGGACGTTAAAGCCCGGGGAATTTGAGCCGGGAGCACGGATGCGAGTCCTGATCACGGGCATCACCGGATTCGTCGGTGGGCACCTCACGGAGTGCCTGCTGGCGGAGGGGTGCCACCAAATCTTCGGGCTTTGCCGTCGAGGGAGTTGGCCCGGGAGCGTCGGGCACCTCGCGGGGAAGGCGGTCCTCTTCCCTGCGGAACTCTCGGATACCCCCCCCTGCGAAGCTGCGATTCGGGAAGCTCGGCCGGACTGGATCTTCCACCTGGCCGGCTACGCCAACACCGGGAAATCGTTCCGCGAACCGGACGTGTGCTGGGCCGACAATCTCGACGCCACACGGGCGTTTTACGACGCGATCGTTCGCTCGGAGCTTCGCCCCCGGATTCTCTTCGTTTCCAGCGGGCTGATCTACGGGGATCCGGACGTGCCGGGGCAACCGTGCGACGAGCGGACGACGTTGAAGCCGGCCAGCCCATACGCCGCGAGCAAGGCCGCCGCCGATCTGCTGAGCTACCAGTACCACCGCACTTCCGGGCTCGATATCCTTCGCGTGCGGATGTTCAACCAGATCGGGCCGCGGCAGTCGCCGGACTTCGCCATCGCCAATTTCGCCCGGCAGATCGCGGAGATCGAGGCGGGGAAACGCCCGCCGGTGATCGAGACCGGGGACCTTTCCGGACAGCGCGATATCACCGACGTCCGAGACATCGCTGTTGCGTTCCGGGCACTGATCGAGAAAGGGATTCCCGGCGAAGCCTACAATGCCGGCCGGGGGCAGACCTATTCCATCCAGGAATTGCTCGACCGTCTGGTGCGAATGTCGCGGGTGCGGGTGGAAGTGCGCTCCTCAGACGCTGGCCGGAAGGGAGACACCGCCGTCGTTCGCGCGGACATCAGGAAACTTTCCACCATCACCGGTTGGGAACCTCGCTACGAACTGGACCGGACCCTGGCGGATGTTCTGGACTGGTGGCGGGGATCGATCGCGAGTCATGCCGTCACGGCTTGAGAACCCGCTCGAAGAAGCGGTCGATGGCGGCGTTGGACTCCTCGTTGGGGTCGTGTTTGGGGCGGTTCGTCATCCCGACCCGTCCCTCGAATCCGAGAAGTTTGTTGACGGCCACCGCATGGTTGAGGGCCCGCCAGCGTTCCGGGGGATCCTCGGCTCCGCCCGAGACAAGGAACGGCCGGGGTGCCATCAGGCACTGGAGTTCGTGGAGATCGCGCCCGTCGGCGATGAGTTTCTTGTAGGGGCCGGTCCGCGGGTTGTCGGCGGTCACGATCCCTCGCTTTCGCTCGAAGCCGGGTTCGTGGCCGAGATACCAGGGTTCCCAGTAGTTCACATTGGGCCTGGCCTCGTCAAACACGATTCCCGGGTCGGACCAGCACCCGCAGGCGAAGTCGTCGTTGAGGCAGGCGGCGAACATGGCCCACTTCCCACCATAGGAGTGGCCGACGATTCCGATTCGCTTCGAGTCGACGTCGGGTCGGGCGGCGAGCAGGTTCCGGCAGTTGGCCGCGAAATATGCGTGGAATGAGAGCGGTTGGAGTCGGCACTTCTCCTTGCTCGGGTAGAACGTTTTTGGGTCGCTTCCCACGGACAGGGCCACGAACCCGCGATTGGCGAGCCGCCAGGCGAAGTCGCGATCGGACTTGGGGCCCAGCCCGACGCCCGTTTTCCCGTCGTAGAACACGACCACAACCGCGGGGAACGGACCTTTCCCCTCGGGAACAAGCAGGTAGGCGTCGTCGGAGGTGCGATCCGGTGCGACGCGGATGCGGAGGTGATACTGCGTCACCTGGCCACGACGTTCCTTCGCAAGCACCTCGGCCTTCGGTTTGTCCACGAGCGGCGGCCACTCGCCCATCGCCTCGGTCCAGTATTTCCGGATCTCGGCCCGGCGTTTCTGCCAGTCTGCGGGCGTCTTGACCGCGGTGCCGTCGTCAAACTTCAACACGGTTCGATACGTTCCCAGATCCCCCGCGAACTTCTCAGGCACGCGGAACGGATCGTCCGGCGGGTCTGCCGTGCGAGCGAGGAGGGGAAGCGACAGGATGGCGACGAGGGCGGGGAGTCGTGTGGTCATGCCGCGATCTTACCCCGTTTCTACGAGCGTTGCACGGAATCCTTCAATGGTCCAGGGTGAGCGATCGACCGTCGGCGAGGCGGAGTCGCCAGCCGTTTCCGAGGCGGTGGAGTTCCCGGGCCGAGTAAATTTCGAGCAGTTCCAGAGCCCGTTTGATGTCCGGGCTGGGCCAGACCACGCCGGCGGGGGTTGTCGGGGGAGGCAGCGAGGAAAGGATCGGCAGACCGGTGGTGTAAGTCGATTCCGGTAGCAGTACGCCGGTGCGGTCGACGACGCGGGGGTGCGGCTCTCCCCGGATTTCGACGGCGAGATGCGGAACACGGAACGCCAGGCGGACGCGGATCTTCCCCTCTGGCGACACATCCACGGCGGTGACGGACGCTACCCACGGGTGCTTCGCGAAGGCGGCGGAAAGCTTCGCAGGAAGCTCGGGGTCGATGCTGGAGACGGTCGCGGGGAGGTCAGCGAGGTAGCGGACCTCCGTGAGGAAGGTGGACCGGTCGCTGCCGGGCGGGGGATCGCACTCGATGTCGGAGACGGGGACGCGGTAGCGGTCGTTGCTGACGAGTTCGCGGGCGGCTTGTTTCCCGAGCCAGGCGAGGCCGGCGACGAGGCCGACGGCGAGTGTCATGGCGAGGACCACTCGGAGGCCGACGCCGATGCCGCTTCGGGAACCCGACGCAGATTTCGGGGATGCCTCGATCGCCGGCGGCTCGGGGACCGACGGTGGGGCCGTTTCCTTCGGCTTCGACCGTTTCCCCGGCATCGCTCACCAGACGTTGAGCTCGCGTTCGAGCGTGGTTCCGGTCAGTTCCTGGACCCGCGATTTGACGAGATCCAGCAGTTTCCCGATGTCGGCGGCGGTGGTTCCGGGGTGGGCAACGGCGTAGTTTCCGTTGCGCTCGCTGACCTCGGCCCCGCCGACACGCGTTTTCGCCAGCCGAGCCTTGTCGATCAGAACCGACGCCTTCTCGCCCGGCGGGTCCCGGAACATCCGCACCGCGGGCTGGAAGGAGAGCGGCTCGGCGGATTTCCGCAAAATCCACGATTTCCGCATCCGCTTCATCACGGCGTCGGAGGAATCGGGTTCGAGTTCGAACTCCACCCAGAGAATCACGGGCTCGTCGAGGTCGCTGCTGCGTTCGCCGAAGGTGAGGTCGTCGCGGTTGCGAATCTGCTCGGTGCCGTCGTCGGTGAGGACGGCGACGCGGCGGACGGCGGCGGCGATTTCGCCGGAGCGGTCGCCGACGTTGCAGCGGACACTTCCGCCCACGGATCCACGGATTCCGATGAGTGTTTCGAGGCCGCTGAGCCCGGCACGGACGGAGGTGGCGATGAGATCGAAGAGGTTTCCGCCGCCGGCGGCCTGGATGGTTTTTCCGGAGGTTTCGACCCAGGAAAAGACGGGGGCGGAGAGCCGCATGACGGCCCCCTTGATTCCCTCGTCACGGACGACGAGGTTGTAGCCGCCGCCGAGCATGCGGAGGGGAACGTTGTGGGTTTTGCAGAAGGCGAGGACACGTTTGAGTTCGTCGACGGATCGGGGCTCGACGAAGAACTCCGCGGGGCCGCCGATTTTGAGGTGGGTGTAGGCAGCCAGCGGTTCGTTCCGCTTGGTGATTTCGGGGAAGGCGTCGGCCAGCGTCATGCGGGTTCTCCGGAGTCATCGGATAGCATACGGCGCGGGCCCGCAGATTTCCGCGGGGATGTTACCCGGCGACGCGGGAGGTTTGCGGACGCACCCATTTTCTTAGAGTCGCCGTCAGGTTCCCGGGGGATTCGCGGTGGGGGCCGGCACATCTGCGTACGCCTGGAACACAGGGCAATCGATCGCCCACGGCTTGAACTGGCTCCAGTAGTGGATCAGGTGCACCTCGTGATTCTCGGCCAATCCGCGGGTCCGGCCGTCCCAGTGGTCGTCGCGGCGAGTCACCTCCGTCACGCCGGCGCAGCTATTCCACTCAGGCCCGATCGACGGATGCGTGTAGTCGTAGCCGATGGTGCGGAAGTACCGGAACAGGATGGCCTGATCGTGGCCGGGGCAGGGGAACATCTGCGATTTCGGCACCTCCGCGTGTCGGCTCAGCGGCACGACCGCGTTTTGCACGTCGAGAATCGCCCGCAAATCGTAGAACTGCGGGTCCCCCACCAGTTGGACCCCCGAGTTCAGAAACGGCGAGCGATGCGTCCGCGCATCCGACGGCACCCACTGGTGGTCGATCCCCACCCACGGCTTGTCGTGTCGGCGATCCCACAGCGGTTGCAACGGCGACAGCACGGCCGTGTCCGCGTCGAGGTACAGGAACGGAAAGTCGAGGGCAGTCAGGTTCGCGAGCTTGAAGCGGAGGTTGAAGTGCGGATGGCCGACGTCGTGCGAGCGGGCCCGGCGGATGTCGATGTCGGCCGCCCGGCGATGCTCCGGGGCGATGGTCGGTTCGTGATCCTCGAAGAGGATCGTGATGCTCGCCGCCCCGTTGGCGATGGCGGTGTCGAGGAAGGCGTGGCACATTTGCCGGGTCCGCGGGTCCGGCGGATAGTTCATGATCGTGACGACCTTGATCCGCTCGTCCGCCACCGCGTTCCCCCGAGGAATGGCTCATAACCAATGTATCGACGACTACCGGGCCCGGGGCAAGGAAACTCGGAACGACATCGCTTGCACTTCCACCGTGCCGGAATCACAGTTGTGGGAAACGTTCTCCAGCAAGGGTGCCCGCGATGTCCGAGCCGAACGCGAACCCCGGCGGCAAACCGCGACGACGGACTACCTCGATGGCCAAGAAAACCCCGGGAACCCGAAAAATCCCTCACTCCGCTGGGGAAGTGGACTGGCGAATCCAGACCCTCGACACGGTTCGCCAACTGATTCTCGCGGTCGATCCGGAAATCGCCGAGGAACGGAAGTGGGTCAAGGCGACGAACCCGGAGGGGGTTCCCGTCTGGTCGCGGGCCGGCCTCCTGTGCACGGGCGAAATCTACCGGGAAGTGGTCAAACTGACCTTCGCCCACGGTGCCGCACTGCCCGATCCCGCCGGCCTCTTCAACGCGAGCCTGGAGGGGAGCACCCGTCGCGCCATCGACATCCGGAAAGGCGAATCGCTCGACTCCGCCGCATTCCAGACACTGATCCGGGCGGCAATCGCAAGGAATCTTGGGGGCACCGAAGCACCGAAACGAGCGAAAAAGTCCCCAACATCGGAAAAAGGTCCAGTCGCTTCCCCCTCGCCGTCGAAGCCGGTCAAACTCCTCACCGGAGGCAACCCGCAGATCGCCAAGGCCGACGGCGAGGCCCCCGTCCAGGCCTACATCGCCGCGATGCCGGGGTGGAAAAGCGACCTCGGACAACGGCTCGACGGGATCATCACCCGGGTCGTGCCCGACGTCAGCAAGGCCGTCCGGTGGAACTCCCCGTTCTATGGCATCGAGGGGAAGGGGTGGTTTCTCTCCTTCCACACCTTCACCCGGTACGTGAAGGTCACGTTCTTCGCGGGGCTTTCCTTGTCGCCGATCCCGCCGGGCGGAACGGAGAAGAGCAAGGACGCCCGTTGGCTGGACATCTACGAAACGGACGCTTTCGACGAAGCGCAAATGGAGCAGTGGGTGAAGCAGGCCGCTGCACTACCGGGCTGGGTCCCCTGACGGCGATCACTTCCCGGCGGAAAGTCGGTTGAAGACGGCCGGGTCGAAGGGATCGTCGGGATTCGGTGTGCCAGGGTCAGAGGCGATCCCCGCCGGTTTGGGACTGAGTTCCCCCAGCGATCCCAGCGGCGTCGAGGAGACCGCAGGCAACCGCCCCGGTTCCGAACCAACAGGCATCGGAGTCGGCGGCGTCTGCGAAACCGTGATGGCACCCGTTTCCGCTCGGGCCACCGTCTCTCCCCGGACCGCCACGATCGACTTCGGTTGCGGCGACCCCTCCGGCAAGCTCGCCCAGTGCGCCCACAACTCGAGGTTCTTGAACGCCGGGTGCGTTCGCGCGAACATCGGGGCATCCTTCGCCCCACCGTGCGGCGTCACCGCCTTCACCAGAAGCGGGCTCGCTGACGGATTCTCCCGCGTCAGAAACTTCGCCGCCGACCGGATGTTTCGAGCCGTCTCCCGGGGATTTGCAAATCCGTTGTCGACTCGAACCAGCTTGAAGTCGCTCGCATGGTCCGCCCGGGCATGGCACGTCGCGCACAGGTTCGTCAGCACCGGCTGAATCTTCGCCGGGAACATCTTGTACGATTCCCCGTTGAACGAAACCTGGTGCTCGTCGCCCGGCGCGATCGGTTGGGGAACCGGCGCCTGGGCAAGCCCCGTGGTCGGGAACCCGAGCCCGAGAATGGCGAAGAAGATGGCTGTCCTCATGACTCCGCCGGATACCCTGACCCTCCGCCGAATGCAACGGAACTTCTCGGAGCATCGCCTGCCAAATCGGCTTCGGAATCACCGGGGAATCCCTGCCATTCCGGCATCGTGAGACGGAATCCGAATTGGACGTCATCTCCCAATCCGTTGGGGACAAACCGTTTGCGTCGATGGCTGCCGGCGGCACGCGGGTTGCTTCCGGCCCGGACACCACACTGTCCCACAATCTCACTGCTTCCCAGGAGACCGCCGGATGGCAGCCAAGCAGTTGACTTTCTCCGACGACGCCCGTCAGAAACTCCTCACCGGGGCGAGCAAACTCGCCCGAGCGGTCCGTGCCACCCTCGGGCCGCGCGGCCGAAACGCTGTCCTCGACAAGGGTTGGGGCGCACCCAACGTCACCAAGGACGGCGTCACCGTCGCCGAGGATATCGAACTCTCTGATCCGTTCGAGAACATGGGGGCCCAGCTCGTCAAGGAAGCCGCCTCCAAGACCAGCGACGTCGCCGGCGACGGCACCACCACCGCGACCGTCCTCGCCGAGTTCATCTTCCGCGAAGGCTTGAAGGCCGTCGCCGCCGGCTCCGACCCGATGGCCGTCGTTCGCGGCATCCAGTTCGGCGTCGAAAAAGTCGTCGACGAACTCCACAAGATCGCCGACCCCATCGACCCGAAAGACAACAAGGCGATCACCGAAGTCGCCACCATCGCCGCCAACAACGACAAGGAAATCGGGGCCAAACTCGCCGAGGCGATGAAGAAGGTCGGGGCTACCAACGGCGTCATCACCATCGAGGAAGGCAAAACCGCCGACACCGAGGTCCACGTCGTCCAGGGCATGCAGTTCGACCGCGGCTACCTCAGCCCGCACTTCGTCAACAACCCCGAATCCGTCACCTGCGAGTTCGACAACCCGTACATCCTCATCTTCGAAGAGAAGATTTCCAGCGTGAAGTCCCTGATTCCGCTGCTGGAAAGCATCTCCAAGAAAAAGTCCCCGCTGGTCATCATCGCCGAAGATATCGAAGGCGAAGCCCTGGCGACGCTGGTGCTGAACAAACTCAAGGGCGTCCTCCAGGTGTGTGCGGTCAAAGCCCCAGGTTACGGCGATCGTCGCAAGGCGATGCTCGAAGACATCGCGATCCTCACCGGCGGCAAGGCGATTTTCAAGGACCTCGGCATCCAACTCGAAAACGTCCAGGAATCCGACCTCGGCCGGTGCAAGAAGATCAAGATTGACAGCGAAAACACGACCATCACCGAGGGGAAGGGCGGCAAGAAGGAAGTCGAAGGCCGCGTCGCCCTGATCGACCGCGAACTCGAAAAGACGGATAGCGAGTACGACCGCGAAAAGCTCCAGGAACGCAAGGCAAAACTCGCCGGCGGCGTCGCTCAGGTCAAGGTCGGCGGTGCCACCGAAACCGCCATGAAGGAACGCAAGGCACTCTACGAGGACAGCCTCCACGCCACCCGTGCCGCCATCGCCGAAGGTATCGTTCCCGGCGGCGGCGTCGCCCTCCTGAACGCCCGCAAGGTGCTCGACAAGCAGAAACTCACGGGCGACGAGGACGCCGGCCTGCGGGTCCTCTTCCGCGCCCTCGAAATGCCGGCCCGGATGATCGCCGAGAACGCCGGCGAGGACGGCAGCGTGGTCGTCGCCACCATCCTCAAGAGCAAGGACAAGAACCACGGCTTCAACGCCGACACCGACGAGTACACCGACCTCCGCAAGGCCGGCGTCATCGACCCCGTCAAGGTGACCCGCAGCGCTCTCCAGAACGGGGCGAGCGTGGCCTGCCTGCTGCTCACGACCGAAGGCATGATCGCCGACATCCCCGAGAAGAAGAAAGGGCACGACGACCATCACCACCACGAGGAGATGGGTGGCATGGGCGGAATGGGCGGCATGGGTGGAATGGGCGGCATGATGTAATGCGACTGTGATACCCGGGCCCGGAGCAGCATCTCCGGGCCAATCTTACACCTGCATATATCCTCTACATCCATACACGGAGTTTCAACATGGCGAAGACGAAGGAAGCCGCGGCCGTCACGATCCGTCCGCTCGACGATCGCGTCGTGGTCGAGGGGCTCGAAGCCGAAGAAAAGACCAGCGGCGGGATCCTCCTCCCGGACACCGCCAAGCAAAAACCCCAGCAAGGCAAGGTTATCGCCGTCGGCCCCGGCCGGCTCCGCGAGTCCGGCGAACGCTCCGTCATCGCCGTCAAGGTCGGCGACACCGTCCTCTTCGGCAAGTACAGCGGCTCGGACGTCGAAGTCAACGGCAAGGAATACAAGATCCTCCGCGAAAGCGATATCCTCGCGAAGTTCACCAAGTAACGGTACCATCCAAACCCAACAAACAATCTCACACAAAGCCCCAAAGTCACAAAGATTGAGAACGAATCCGAATTGAGTTTTCTCTTTGTGGCTTTGTGACTTTGTGTGAGAAACTCTGGAGCATACATACATGGCGAAGCAATTGCTGTATACCGACGACGCCCGCCGGAAGCTCCTCGCCGGGGCCGAGAAGCTGGCCAAGGCCGTCGGCGTCACCCTCGGGCCGACCGGGCGGAACGTCATCATCGAAAAATCCTTCGGCGGCCCAACCGTCACCAAGGACGGCGTCACCGTCTCCAAGGAGATCGAACTCTCCGATCCCTTCGAGAACATGGGCGCCAAGCTCGTCAACGCCGTCGCCCAGAAGACCTCCGACGTGGCCGGCGACGGCACCACCACCGCCACCGTCCTGGCACTCGCGATCTACCAGGAAGGCCTCCGCCACATCAGCGTCGGCGGCAACCCGATGGGCGTCAAGAAGGGCATCGACAAGGCCATCGCCAAGGCCGTCGAGCACCTCGACACCCTGAAGCGGACCATCCGCCCGATCGACAAGGGGGGACGGGAAGACCTCGAAAACATCGCCAGCATCTCGGCCAACAACGACCCGAAGATCGGCAAAATCATGGCTGAGGCCTTCGAGAAGGTCGGCCAGGACGGCGTCATCACCGTCGAGGAAGGCAAGACCTCCGAGACCGTCCGCGAGTTCGTGGAAGGGATGCAGTTCGACAAGGGCTACATCTCGCCGTACTTCGCAGCCGACAACCCGGACCTCAAGTGGGAAGCGGAGAACCCGCTGATCCTGATCGTCGAGAAGAAGCTCTCGAACGTCCGGGAATTCCTGCCGCTGCTGGAGAAAGTCGTCCAGGTTCGTCGGCCGTTGCTGATCATCGCCGAGGATGTGGAAGCCGAAGCTCTCGCAATGTTGGTGGTCAACAAACTCCGGCAGATGGTCAACGTGTGTGCGGTGAAGGCCCCCGGGTTTGGCGATCGCCGCAAGGCGATGCTCGGCGACATCGCCGTCCTCACCGGCGGCACGTTTATCTCCGAAGATCTCGGCATCAAGCTCGAAAACGTCGAACTCGAGCACCTCGGTTCCGCTGACCAGGTGGTGGTCGACAAGGAAAACACCACGATCATCTGCGAGAAACTGGACAAGGAGCGGAAATCCGCCATCGACGAGCGCGTGCAGCAAATCCGCACGCAGATGGAGCAAACCGAGTCGAGCTACGACAAGGAAAAGTTCTCCGAGCGGCTCGCGAAGCTGATCGGCGGGGTGGTCATCATCCGCGTCGGGGCGGCGACGGAAGCCGAGATGAAGCAAACCAAGGCCCGCGTCGAGGACGCCCTGCACGCGACCCGCTATGCCGTCGCGGAAGGGATTGTCCCCGGTGGCGGCGTCGCCCCGCTGCGGTGCGTTCCCGTCGTCCGGGCCCTCGCCGAGAAGCTCAAGGGTGACGAGAAGATCGGGGCCGAGATCGTGGTCAACGCCCTCTCGAAACCGATCAAGACGATCGCCGCCAACTGCGGGGTCGACGGTGCCGTCGTCGCCTCCGAGGTCCTGGAGCGAGGCGAGAAGAACCCCAACGTCGGCTACAACGCCAACACCGGCGAATACGTCGACATGTTGAAAGCGGGGATCATCGACCCGGTGAAGGTGACGAAGTCCGCCCTCACGAACGCCGCCAGCATCGCCGGGTTGATGCTGACCACCGAGGTGATGATCACGAAGATCGACAGCGACGAGGATCAGGCCCCGGTTGCCGGCGCGATCGCGTAAAATCGGAGAAGTGACGAGGAATCAGGAGCCAGTACTGGGTACAAAGGGAGTATCTCCGCGGCCCGGTCCTGGTTTCTCGTCATTTGTTTCCCGTCACCTGAGATCGTGATGGCCGTCAAGCGCGATTACTACGAAGTCCTCAGCGTCACCAAGAACGCGTCCGGGGACGAAATCAAGAAGGCGTACCGCAAGCTCGCGTTGCAGTACCACCCCGACCGCAACGCGGGGGACAAGGACGCGGAGGTCCTCTTCAAGGAGTGCACCGAGGCGTACGAGGTCCTTTCCGATTCCGCGAAACGGGAACGTTACGATCGGTTCGGCCACGCCGGGCTCGAAGGAATGGGGGCCGGCGGCGGGCACACCGTCGATCTCTCCGACCTGCTCGGCGAGATGTTCGGAAGCTTTTTCGGCGGTGCCGGCCCTTCCAGCGGACGTCGGCGTGCGGGACCACAGGGTGGCCGGGATGTGCAGGTCGTTCTCGACATCGAACTCGTCGAGGCGGCGACCGGAGTCAAAAAAGCCGTCACGATCCAGCGGGAAGAGCACTGCGAAACCTGCAACGGCAGCGGCGCGAAGGCGGGCACCAAACCCGGTTCCTGTCGACGATGCGGCGGCCAGGGCGTGGTCATCCAGCGGCAGGGGTTCTTCCAGGTCCAGACCGCGTGCCGGGCCTGCAACGGTTCCGGCGTCGTCATCACCGACCCGTGCCCGACATGCCGGGGGAATGGGAAGGTCGTCGGGAAACGGACCATTGAGGTCGAGGTTCCCCCCGGAATCGACACCGGCGACCGGATGCGCTACCCAGGCCAGGGGGACGCCGGCGACCCCGGTGCCCCCCGCGGCGACCTCGAGTTTGTGCTCCGGGTGAAAGAGCACAAGTTTTTCCAGCGCGACGGGCAGAACCTGATCTGCCAGTGGCCGATCACCTTCGCCCAGGCGGCCCTCGGGGGACCGGTGGAACTGCGCACCCTCACCGGCGAGAAGGTAACCCACGAGCTTCCGCGGGGAACGCAAACCCACGAAATTCTTCGCCTGTCCGGGCACGGACTGCCGGGGCGTCGGGGCGGCCGACGAGGCGACCTGCTGGTCCAGGTGGTGGTCGACACCCCCCAACACCTGACCGGCGAACAGGAACAAATTTTGCGACGTTTCGCCGAGCTCGAGTCGCTGAAACCCGCGGAAGCCCCGCACAAGAAGAGTTTCTTCGGCAAACTCCGTGACTGGCTCGGCGGCGAGGAAAAGTAGACGCGTCGCCACCAAACGTCACCCATCCGTTCGAGATACACCATGAACCCCGAGCAACCCCCCGAAACGCCGACCCCCTCGCCCGCGGACGTCTCCCTCCAGGCGAAGGTGGACCAGCTCGAGAAGCAGGTTGCGGATTACAAGCTCCTCATTGCGGACCTCGAAAATGCCCGGAAACGCCTGACTGCGGATTCGGATCGTCAGAAGAAATACTGGACGGAACCGCTGGTCCGCGACTTCCTGACCGGGCTCGACAACCTCGACCGGGCCGTGGAGGCCGCGAAAAAGGCCGGCGATGACGGTCCCCTCGCCCAGGGCGTTTCCGCGACGATCGCCCTCTTCCACGACATCCTCAAACGGCACGGCGTCGCCAAGATCGACGTCCCCCCCGGCACCGCCTTCGACCCCAACCGGCACGAAGCGGTGATGCAGCAACCCGCTGGCGCCGCCACCCCCCCAGGCAGCGTCGTGCAAGTCCTCTCTCACGGCTACCTCCTCCACGACCGCATTCTGCGACCGTCCAGTGTGATCGTGGCAGCAGAGGGATGATGATGGAAGCGAAAGAAATTCTCCAAAGCTTGCCGCAGTCCCACCAGCTAGCATTTATGACAACTTGTCTTTCTCGCGCGGTTGCATTGAGCCAGAGTCTCTTGAAACCGATCGATATGCAGATGTTCCAATTGGTCATTGACCTGTCATGGAGGGTCGTTGAGGGGAAGGGCTTCGAGCACGAAGTTCGAAACGAGCTGCACGTGAACCTTCTGCGTTTAGGAAATCGGACCCATCCATTGGAAAAGTACTGGTGCGCAAACGACGCAACCTTCATTCTCGGGGCAATCATAAATCCCAAGGCTTATACCTATTCCTCACGGTTGCTCGACACCGTTCCGAACATTCTTCGTGCTTCGATGCCGATTGGATTGCAAGAAATGGAATTGACAGAGTGCGAGTGGCAATTGAGGACCCTGAAACGCCTTCAAGAGATGACAGAACCACCGACCCGACATTGGTTCGACGACCAAACCTTTCCTTCAGCGATTCCCTGACCACATGCGGGTTCCCGGCCATGCCTACCTACGACTACGTTTGCGATGCCTGCGAGCACGCGTTCGAACAGTGGCAGTCCTTCAAGGACGATGCCCTCACCACATGTCCGCAGTGCAAGAAAAAGAAACTCCGCCGCTTGATCGGCGGCGGGGCGGCGATTCTCTTCAAGGGCTCGGGGTTCTACGAGACCGACTACAACCGCAGCGAAAGCTACCAGAAACAGGCCAAGGCCGACTCGGAAGCGCCGGCGAAGACGGAATCAACCTCCGAGAGCAAAACGGAATCGCCGGCCCCGGCGGCTGAGAGCAAGCCGTCGAAGCCGGCGAAGCCGAAGAAAGAGTCGAAGTAACCGTCACTTCTTGAAGTACGCCGAGCCCCGGTCGCCGCGGGACAGGATGTACGCCAAAAGGTCGAGGATCTCGTCTTCCTTCATGGTGTCGAGCAGGCCTTCCGGCATCATCGACACCTTCGAAGGCTTGATGCTGTCGACGTCGTCCCGCTTCACCGTCGCGATCCCGTTGGGGTCGAGCATGTTGACGTTGACCATGATCCGGTCGCCAGACAGGTTGACGATTCGGCCGATGACTTTCTTCCCGTCGAGCGTGTCGATCTCCACGGCGGCGTACTGGTCGCTGATCTGCTTCGAAGGCAGCACGATCGATTCGAGCAGGTCGCGGACGCTGAACCGACCGGCGACGCCGGTGAGGTCCGGGCCGGCGGAGCCCCCCTCGTTGTCGTAGCGGTGGCAGGCGAAGCACGAGACGGCCCCGAAGAGTTTGCGGCCCCGGTCGAAGTCGCGGCCGCCCGCCTTCAAGCCCTTCTCTGCGAGCGTCACGACGTCATCGAGAGCCCACTTCTTCACGAACGGCCGAGGTTTCGCGACCGGAACCGCACCACTGCCGGGCTGGGCATCGAGAATCGGTTTGAGTTCTTTCTTTTCCTCCGGCGTCAGCGTGGCGACGGCGTCCGCTTTGATGAGCCGCAAGAACCCGCGGAAGCTGTTTCCTCCCTTGAAGTCGTGGGCCTTGAGGAGCCAGGCGAAGAATTCCTTCCGCTTCCCGGCATCCCATCCCGACTTCAACATCCGCAGGCTGCGGGCGTACTCGAGTTGCTCCTCCTGCGTCGGGGCGTCGGCGATCAGGCGGAGCAGTTTCGTCGCCGCTGTCGGGGAATCGAGGTAGACTAGGATCTCGCCGAGCATCCCGTCGAGGAAGCGATTTCCGCTCGGAAAAACGGCGTCGAACTTCGCGAGAAGCTCCTTCCGTTCCGATTCCGAAGGTGGGCCAAGCCGGTTGAGCGCGACCTGGTACACCCGGGCGAGTTCGAGTTTCTGCGAATCGGTGAGCTTCGCAAACTCCAGTTTTCCGAGGGCTTCCAGGACCTTCCCGCGGAGGGCGGCATCGGGCTTGGGAGAGTCGGGTTTGCGGTGGAACGGGTCAGCGGCGGACACCCGCACGAGTGCCAGCAGGGCCGTGATCGCGGTTTCCGGGTCCTTCTCGGCGAGCGCTTTTTCCCGCCACTGGTCCGCGGGTTGCCATTCCAGGGCCACGCGGGCGGCGTATCGGACGAAGCGATCCGCCGAACCGAGGTGCTTCCACGCGGTTTCGACGGCCTTGGGGTCGACCTTGCCGTGGAACTTCTCCAGATCCCGGCGGAATTTCTCCACCTCAGTCATCGTACCTGCGACCGGATCGGGCAGCGGCGGAACCGTTTCCTTCCCGATGTAGGTGACGCGGTACAAGCCGGACTGAGTCTGCCGACCGCCGGTGGTGATGTACATCGCCCCGTCCTTGGGATTGGTGACGACGTCGGTCAACGGCAGCGGCGAACCGGAGAGGAACTCCTCGGCAGTGCCGGTGAAGCTGGCCCCGCTCTCCTTGAGGGTGACGGCGTAAAGTTTGCCGTAGCTCCAGTCGCAGATGAAGAAGGCACGTTGGAACTTTTCCGGGAACTTCGCACCGTAACCGAAGCAGACACCGGTCGGCGAGCCCGGGCCGATGTCGACGGCGGCGGGGAGGGTGTCGGGGTAGAAGGTGGGGTATTTCCCGGCCCCGTTTCGCCAGCCGTAGTCGGAACCGCTCGCAACATCGCAGACGCGGGTGGGTCGGTACCACGGGGTGTTGGCGTCCCATTCCATGTCCGCGTCGAAAGTGAAGAGCCGACCGCGGAAGTCGTAGGCGGCGTCGTACTGGTTGCGGTACCCTACGCTGACGAGTTCCCAATCCTTGCCGTCCGGCGTGAGGTTGCAGACGAATCCGCCGGGGGCGAGCTTCCCCTTCATGAAGCCGTTCCCGTCCGGAAGCCGGGGAAGAAGGTGGTCCTCACCCCAGACCGGTGGCACCCGGCTCGACGTGTATTCCGGCAGCGTGGTGCCGTTCCCGCAGACGATCGTCAGTCGCTTTCCGTCCGGGTGGGGCAGAATGGCGTGGGGTCCGTGCTCCCCGCCGCCGGTGATTTTCTGGAGCTGGGTGACCGTGTCGAGCGTGTCGTCGTTCTTCGAAGATGTGACGCGGTAGAGCCCGCTCTCGTATTTTTTCCCGCGGTTGACGACGACATAGAGGGAATCGAAGGCCCACAGAAGGCCCTGGGCCTCGCCGATGTTGGCGGGGATTTTTTCGAGCTTGGTGTCGTCCGGCTTGCCGCCGATCGCCGGGGGCGTGATGCGATACAGGCCGCCGTACTGGTCGGAGACGATCAGCCGGCCCCTGGGGTCGACGCAGAGGTTGACCCACGAACCTTCCTTGTCCTTCGGGACGGAGTAGAGCAGCTCGACCTGGAAATCCTTCGCGATGCGAAGCTGGTCCGCCGGGGTCGCCGCCTGCGGTTTCCCCTTGGGTGGCTGAGCCAGAACGGGTGAGACGGGGATCGCGGCAAGCACGGCGGCAAGCACCGCGGCGGGGAAACGCATCGGAACCTCGGGGATGAGGGAAAGGAAGCTGTCCGTTATTCTAGCCCGAATCGGCGGACCTCGGAAATCACGATGGGAGATCGCGAGACGGTTCCGACCAAGAGCCAACGACTAAAAGCTGATCGCTGGAATCAAAATCGAAACCTTTGATTCCAGCGGTTAGCTGTTAGCCTGGCACCCACGGGACAGGCTCGTTACATCCAGGGATGCTCCATCATTGCGAATCGGCTTCCTGCGGAGGGCGGAAGAAGAGCCCGAAGATCAGGAACGCGGCGACGCAACCGACGAGTTGCACCGACCACACTGGCGTCCACTCGATGCTCGTGCCGGTCCGCCAACCCTCGACGATCACCCCGGCCAGCTGGTTCCCCGCCAGCACGGCCGCCCCGCTGACCACGAACGACACGATCGCCTGAGCACTCGCCCGGAGGTTCGGCGGAGCCTCCCGGTCGATGTAGGTGGCGGCGACGATGTAGAAGAAGGCGTAGCTCCACCCGTGCATCGTGACGCCGAACAGAATCACCCCCGGAATCCAGCCGACCGTCATCGCGACGCCCCGGACGACGTACCCCGTCAGGCCGATCAACATCAGCGTCTTGACGTGCTTCCGCGGGTTGAGCAATGGAAGGGAAAACATCACCGCGACCTCGCACCACTGGCCGATCGTCATGATCAGCGGCGGGTAAGCAAGGTGCAGATCGGTCAGGTAGCGGTGAGCGTACACCGCATAGAACTGGTTCATCGCCGCCGCCAGGAATGCGACGAGAAGAAAAATCGCGAACGCCCGGTTCTGGAGGAGCTTCAGAGCGGGCAACCCGAATGCTTCGGAAAGGGTCTTTCCCTGACCGCGTGGCGGTGTTCGCGGGAGCGTGAAGGCGTAGATTCCGACGACCGCCGACGCCGCCGACGCCAGGTAGAGCGGTTGCGTCGAAACGTCCGTAAGGATGACGCTGATCACCACCCCGGCCACTATCCAGCCCAGCGTTCCGTGGAGCCGGATGCGGGCGAATTCCCCCGGATCGTGCAGGTTTCGCAGCGTCGTCACCGTCGTCAACGTCATCGCGATGTGCAGGAAGAAGCAGTACCCGAGCATCAGGGGGAAGAGCACCAGGAACGTGTCCCACGCGGCCCGCCGAACCCGTGGATCCTCGTTGACCCGGTCGAGGGCGACCCGCACTTCCGCCCGGGTCGGCGACACCGCGGCTCCTCCGAACGCAGCCTCCGCCGAGTCGAGCTTCCCGTGGAGATGCAACGCCGATTCCCCCGCCACTCGCTGCTGGTGGGCCGTTTCCCGATAGACCTCCTCCATGATGGGAAACCGGTGATCGCACCAGGTCGCCACTGCAAGGATGAGCCCCGAGCAGGACAGGCACGCGATTGCGAAGACACGGTCCGCCCGGAAAAGCCGATCGGCGAGCAACCCAACGAAGCACTGCGCCGCCATCGCCCCGATCGCGAAGGTGGAGTAGACCCAGCCGACTTCCGGCGTCGAGAAATTGAGCCCACCGCGTGTGGGGGCAGACATGAGGTACGTCGACAGCGTCACCGCCCAGGACCCGAGCGCGAAGTAGAACAGAAACATCATCGCGGACAACCGTGTCCGCAGAAGGCGGGGCATTCCGAGCGATCTCCTTTCACTCCATCCGAGGAAGGTATTTGACGCCTATTCCCGGTCGGAGAACAGAAACACCGGCTCCGCGTGGGGGTCGCGGAGGAGGCACGCGGTCAGTGGTTCCGCGATGCCGCCGGTGGTGTCGATGCGGATTCGCACCTTGTTCGCATCCGGGGCGGCGATCCGCACGTGGCCAGTGACCTGCACCCGTCCGGGAAGCGGAAGCGGAGCCGCGGATAGTTTCTTGTCCGCACCGAGCCAGACGGGGTAGTCGGGCTTGTACTCCGCTTCCGTCACCGATCCCATCCGCGGGTGGACGTAGCCGTGCCATTTCCGGCGACGGAGCAGTTCCAGTTGCGTCTCCGCAGATTCCTGCAATTCCGGAGAGAATCCGTTGTGGAGAAACACGTGCCCCGCCGACTCCGCGACCCACGGCATTTCCGCGAAGAACTTCCGATGCTCCGCCGGCACCGCATCGCGAAGTGCATCCAGATCGGTCATCCAGTCGTCGAAGCTGTGATACTCCGGCGTCCGACCCAGGTAGCCGCGGAATGTCGCCTCGTGGTCGTAGGCGTCGGCCCAGCGGCGGACCCAGTACTCGGACCGTGTCCCATCGAGCCCGGCCGCCCGGAGGAACGCGAGGTCGTGGTTTCCGAGCACGCACACGCTTCCCGGCTTCTCTGCGATCACCTCGAGGACGCGCTGCACCGTCCCCTGCACACCCGGCCCGCGATCGACGAGATCGCCGAGAAAGACGATCCGCAGGGCGGGCCACTCGGGAAGTTTCTGCAATTTCGCCAGCAATCGGTCCAGGAACTCGAGCTGCCCGTGGAGATCGCCGATGGCCGCGATCGGGTACTCGAGGAGTCGGGGTGCGTTCTCTTTCGACACGTGGTCACCCCGTCACCTTGTCAGTCCGTCGGGGAACCCGCTAGAGTTGACCCATTGCCGTTCTACGTCGTGACCGGGTGCCGGGAAGGGAGCCGCCGATGCGGGTCGAGTTGTACGGACTGACCATGGAAACCCCGGGGGTGACGGTCTATCTCTGGTCGCCGTGGCGATGCAGTGCCATCGAGCACCGGCTCTTCGACGCAATCAAAGGAATTCCCGGGGCGAACCTCGAAGCGGCCCCGGACGAGCTTCGCATCCACCTGACGGACGCGAAGGCGTGGAAGCTCGCGGTCCAGCACGTGGCCCGGATTCTCAAGGGCTGGCAGGAAGAGGCGGCCGACAGCGCCACCCCCGATCGCCGAAACTGGCGCTGGCTCATCGAGGCCGATGTCGACCCCAGCGGCTACGACATGAACGGCGAGAAATCCAGCTTCTGGGCCTACCTCCGTCTCTCCCTCGACCGCGGCGGCCCCGGCGAGCAGGAGAAAGGCGAGGACATCGACCTCAACGGCTTCGGCGTCTGCGTCTGGGGAAGTCAGGGGTAAGTGGCCCCACCCAGGTTAGCCGAGCTTGGTTAGCCCGACCCAGGTTAGCCCGACGCGTAAGCGAGGGCCTTGATCCGCATTCCCTCGCTTACGCTTCGGGCTAACCCATCCGATTCCTGCGAACCGTTTCTGCGTCGGGTATGCTTACCACTCTCGCTCGGCGGTGGCGGCGATCTCGAAGGAATGGACCGAGCGGCCCGCGGAATCGGTCCAGCCAGGGAAGAAATCGCCGAACGCGTTGACTTCGAGGATGTACGGCCGGTAGGTGACTCGCTCGAAGAGGAGATCGACACCGGCGATTCGGGATTCGAAGCAGGCTGCCGCCTCCGAGGCGAGGTCGAGACCATCGAGCCACTGCCGGGTCGGGATCTTTTCCCGGCACCGCGGCCAGTCGCCGCGCCGCCCGCCGAGGTGCAGATTCGTCATCGGGTGCGGGCTGAGCCGGAAGATCGTCGCCACCGGTTTCGCGTCGACGCAGACCACCCTCACGTCGAAATTCTGACCGTCGATCTGGGCCATCGGGATTCCACGCTGGACGATCGCCCCCTCTTCGAGAAGGAAGTCGACGCAGCCGAGGAGCCCATGCCCCTCGACCTGCCGCAATCGCCGGGTGTTGAAGTATTGGCCGTCGATCTCGGCGAGGGTGGTGATTCCCCAGTCCGAAGTTTCGACCGGGTAGACCGTGACGATTCCCATTGCCGAGGAACCGGTGTTGAGTTTGACGTAGATCGCGCTCCACCCGAGGCGGTGGAGGTCTCCTCCTCGCAGCAGGTCCCGGAAATCGGCGGGGTTCTCGAACGTGTCCGGTACCGTGACCCCGGCAGTGAGCAGTTTTCGACAGGTTGCCGATTTGTCGAACATCTCCGCGATCGCCAGGGGGTTCGCGGTCGGCCTGAGGTGGGGTCGCCGGGCAAAACTGTCGTGTAGACCCTGCAACACTCGTCGGAATCCGCGATAGAGAAGCCCGGGCCGGACCAGCAAGCCAAGGGGAATTTCGAGATCCTGCCAAACTTTCCGCGGCTCCGTTGGGTCCGCACGAGCTCCGGCTTCGAGGAGGAACCGGGTGACGGCGTCATCCTTCCCCGGCGATTCGAGCCGCACGATCGACGGGGAATCGAACTCGGCCAGCCCATCGAGGTTCCCGTCGCGGGGTACGATCTCCGCCCAGGGAACGACTTGGATCTGCGGCGAAATCTGCCGGGATTCCCAGAATTGCAGCAGTTCCCGGTGATACGTCTCCCAGCGTTTCCCGCCCGGATTGCAGACGATCACGCATCGGGGCGGGGTCACGCGGAGCCTCGGCACTCGGGGTGTACGGCGATTGTCTGCGTGTTTCCCTCGGGGAAGGCTTCGAACCTTCCGGGGAATCGAAACGGCCGCGACGCCGTCGCGAATGTAGAAATACCGTCTGCCGCCTCAACGGTGGGCGGTGCCGTGGAAATTTCACGGCCAGGGGCGGGAATATTTCGCGCGGTACGGGTTCCTACTGGTGTGGGGTGTGGCTATGGGATCAGCCGGGTTGACCGTCCGGAATCTGATCGACGCCCACTACGAGGCCCTGTATCGCTACGCCTTTCGCCTGAGCGGGTCCGCGGCCGACGCCGAGGATCTCACCCAGGAAGCGTTCGGCAAGGCGATTACCCGGCTCTCGCAACTCCGCGACCAGGATCGGGCCAAACCCTGGCTGTTTCGGATCTTGCGGAACGCGTATCTGCATCGCGTCCGAGACGAGAAACGCCACCGTACAATCCCGCTCGACGCGGTCGGCGATGTCCCGCAAGGTTCGCCCGAGGCCCCGTCGGATGTCGACCCGGCCCGGTTGCAGGAAGCTTTGAACGATCTGGACGAGACGTTTCGGACGCCACTGGTCTTGTTTTACTTCGAAGATTTCAGTTATCGCGACATCGCCGAGCAGATGGACCTTCCGATTGGCACCGTCATGTCACGACTGGCGCGGGCCAAGGCGTACCTGCGGACCCGATTGACACCGTCGCAACCTGAGCCGGACGGCTCGACCCGCGAGTGAGAAAGGAGGGCGAACCATGGCCAACATCGACTGCACCACCGCCCGGACCTTGCTCGCGTTCCGTCGGCCCGGGGAACTGCCTGCGGAAGAGACGGCTTCGCTCTCGGCTCACCTGGCGTCGTGCCCGTCCTGTGCCGCTGCCGTCGCCTCCCAGGATGCCTTCGACGCCGCCGTCGGGAAGGCGATGGTCTCCGTGCCCGTTCCCGATGGCCTTGCCGATCGGCTCCTCAAGAAGGGCCTCGCGAAACGGCGGATTGCAACTACCCGCAAAGTTGGGCAGGTGCTGGGAACCGCCGCGACCATTCTGATCGCTTTCGGAATTATTTTCGGCGTCTTCTGGTCGCTCCGCCCGACGTTCCACGTCGAAGATCTGACCATGCGGGAATCGATCGCGCTGGAAGATCCGGAACGATCGGTCCGGGAGTGGCTCAAAGCGGAGAAACTCCCGGGCGATTTGCCCCTCGATTTCGACTTCCGCAATCACGTCTTCCACGGCAAAGAACTTGTGTACGGCCGGGAAGTGCCGGTGATCGTCTTCCAGACGTGGCTCCCCGGCCAGCAGCGACCGGACCGGGCGAAGCTCTACCTCGTCAGCTCGGAGCAGTTCAACCTGCGGGCGTTGCAGGATGGCCAGAGCAGCTTCTTCAACGGGATGGTCATCCGCCCGTCCGAGACCCATCCGTCGGTCCGCTACCTGGTCCTGTTCACGACCCCATCCCTGGCCCCGTTCCAGAACCCACCCCGTCAGCAGCTGTGACGCAATTCCGAAAGAGTGCCGGCAAACGGACGGAATGATCTGCAGAGTGGAAAAACTAGATCACCCGGGTTGTTGGCGGCCTCTCCCCTCCGCCAACAGCACCCGGGTGATCGATAGCGAAGGCTTCTCCGAAAGTCCGCAAGTGCTGCCTCTCCCCTCAGCACTTCCGGCACTTTTTGAGATCCGCTTTCGCTGAAATCACCTAATGCAGTGCTCGTGCCAATCCGAGCGAAGAACCCATGCTCGTGTCAAAAATAGCCGCAAGTCCTTGGAATTGCAGGATATTACGGCAATTCGACCAGGCCGACCAATCCAGAACCATCGATGAATGCACAAAATCTGTGCGCCACACCCCAGCAGAACGTGCGCGTTATCCAGGCTCGAGTGCTCCACTCAAACTCAGTTTCGAACTTCCCCAATCCCAAATTCTCTGAACTTCCCCAATTTCCGGGCCGAAGGGATACGGTGGACGCGTTGTCGCGCCGTCCCCACCGGCGTACGATGCACCGGAGCCCGGTTCCCTTTCCCAGGTTTCCCATGGCCACCGATTTGCGATTGAAGGAAACCGAGCTACAAAACGTCGTCGAGGAACTCGTCGAGTCTTACTCCGACTGCGGTCGGCTGCACCACCTCGGCCACGAACCGCTCCCGAGCCGCGACGCCGTCGCCGACATCGTTGCGGACTTCTTCGAGGTCATCTACCCCGGGTACGCCCGGAGGCAAAATCTTCACCACGGCAACATCGGATACCACGTCGGCACCCTGATTGACGCGCTTCACGACAAGTTGACGGTGCAGATCACTCGGGCGCTCCGACACGAGCGGTGCCGAGGAGACGCGGATTTCGACTGCGAAGGGGAAGCCCAGTTCAAGGCGGTGGAACTGCTCCGGAAACTTCCGACGATCCGCAAGACGCTCGAACGAGATGTGGATGCAGCGTACCGCGGCGACCCTGCCGCCAAGTCCCACCACGAGATCATCTTCTGCTACCCCGGCCTCGAAGCGATCACCACCCACCGCGTGGCCCACGAACTCTACCGCAGCGGGGTGCCGTACATTCCCAGGATGATGACGGAACTCGCCCACGCCAAGACGGGCATCGACATCCACCCCGGGGCGCGGATTGGGCCGGGTTTCTTCATCGATCACGGCACCGGCGTCGTCATTGGCGAAACCACTGACATCGGCGAGAACGTGAAGCTCTACCAGGGCGTCACGCTCGGTGCCCTGAGTTTCGACCGCGACGACGGCGGCGAACTCGTCCACGGGGCGTACAAACGCCACCCGACGCTTCGCGACAACGTGATCGTTTACGCCAACGCCACCATCCTCGGCGGCAAGACGGACGTGGGAGAAGGGGCGGTGATCGGATCCAACGTGTGGATCACGAAGAGCGTGGAACCCTACTCGGTGGTGATCCTGGACGCCCCGCAGCAACGCGTCAAGGGCGGGCGGACCGGTAACCAGGCCGCGACTGGGGATGCGTCCCTGATGTGGTACATCTGACCGTGACCGCGATTACTTCAACTCGCGGATCTGCTCGGGACCCGTCACCACCATCTGCGGGGCCCCCTTGTACTCCGACATTTTGCCGGTGACCTGCAGGGTTTTCCCTTCGTAGATCTTGATGGGGTCGAGGATCCCCTTCTTCTCGAACTCGGGAAGACTTTTCGCATCGATCACGATCGCGAAGTTGTTCGGCTCCGTGTGGGATTTCTCGGAGTTGAGGAAATAGAGTTCTTCGTTGCGTTTCGTCGTGGTGTGGCCCGTGGAAAGGACCTTGAACTCGACGGTGACGACCTGGCCGACGTGTTTCTTCGCGTCCCAGGCAAGGATTCGTTTCGCCGGCGGCTCGGGTCGGGTTGGCGGCGGGTTCGGCGTCGACGGGATCGGTTTGAGCGGCGCTCCGGAGCTGGGAGCGGATTGTTCGTTGAGTTCTCCGAAATACACGATTCCCGCATATACGGAAAAGGAAGCGACCGCGACGGCGAGGGCGATGATGACGAGCTGGAGCCAGCGGGCGACACCGGCGGGTCGCGGAGCGGACGGGGTTGCCGGTGCGAGGCGGTCCTGTCCGGAAGCAGGTGGCGTGTTGGCCAGGAACTTTTTCAAATCCCCGGCGAGGTCGAAGGCACTGGCGTAGCGGTTTCGCGGGTCTTTTTCGAGGCACTTCAGGCAAATCGCCTCCAGTTGCGGGGGAACGTCGGCCCGGAAGCGGCGTGGAGGCGGTGGGGGTTGCAGACAGATCTGGCCGATCGTCGCGATCAGCGATTCCCCGGAGAACGGCACCCGGCCGGTGAGCATCTGGTAGAGAACGACGCCGAGCGAGTAGATGTCGGTCGCAGGCCCGATGTCGGCGGTGCGGCCCTCGGCCTGTTCCGGGGACATGTAGGCGGGGCTGCCGACGATGGTGCCCGCCATCGAGTTCACACCGCCGCCGTTGGCCCACTTCGCCAGCCCGAAATCCGTCAGTTTCGGCCGGCCGTCCTCCGTCAGGAGAATGTTTTCCATCTTGATGTCACGGTGGATCACGCCCTTCGAGTGGGCATGGTGCAATGCGAGGGCGAGAACTGCGGTGATCGAGGCAGCGGAACCGGGGGGGAGTGGCCGACCACCGAGTCGGCTGGCGAGGTGGCCACCGGCGGCGTACTCGAGCACGAAGTAGGGTCGGCCGTCCATCTCCCCCACGCTGTGGATCTGGATGATGTTCGGGTGCTGCAACTGCGCGATGATCTGGGCTTCCGCATAGAATCGCCGACGCATCTCCGGCTCGGAAAAGCCCCCCTTGGGGAGCATCTTCACGGCAACGTGCCGATTCAACGCGACCTGCAATGCGAGGTAGACGACCCCCATCCCGCCCCGGCCGAGTTCCCGGGTCACCTGGATGCCGGTGTTCCAGAACTGCTGGGCGGTTGTGCCGGACAACCCGGCCCGGACAGCCTCGTTGAGTTCGCTATGGGGAATCGACCGCGTCGGCGGGTCACCGCTTTCCATCGAACCCGATGCGGGCCCAAACGGAATCGGGGTGTCGGTGTCGAACGGATGGCGGGGTTCGGACGCGGGCATGCGACCGCTCCTACTCGGCGGCAGGGAGGAACGATAGACAGTGTAAGCCGGAACAACCCGTCTCGCGTAGAAGGATGCGCTACCTTCACACGCTTTTCACACGGCCAACCATCCGTCCCGGCGGGTGGCACACGATAAGCAGTGGGAGGAGAGGATTCTGTCGGCACGATTCCGCAGAGCTGCCTACACTGATTCTATGACCCGATTCTTCTCCGTGGTAATGCTCCTGGGCATCGGTTCCCCCGTCTGGGCGGCCCGGTCGCTTCCAGCTCCGCTGAGTTACGCGAAGCCGACGGCCGGCGGATTTCTCGTCCAACTCGGCGACCCCACCGCCGAGGCGGAGGTCCGGGATCCCGCCGTCGTGGCCGCCTTCCGCGAGGTGCGGGCAAAATACCCAAAGTCCGGGTACTACCGCGATTCCGGGGAACTCGTCTGGGAACTCGACGCACCGTACGCCCCGATCGATAACGTCTTCCCGCTCCCGGATGGCATCCACCTGGCCCGGCTGGAAGGGGACTGGTGGATCGAGCGCGATTACCCCGCGGGAACGCGGCTGAGCCCGGCAGAGGAAGCGAAGCAACTCGCGGCACCCGGCGTCGGCTTCTACGCCAATGGAAAGTTGATCCGCACGATCCCTGTCTCGGACCTGCTCTCCGATCCCGGGGATGTGAAGCATTCCCCGCGGTATGTTTTGTGGGCGGCAGGGGCGGTTCTCAAACCGGATGGGCAGTTTGTGGTGCTGACGCAGGACGCGACCCGCATCAGCTTCGACCCCAAAACCGGGGCAATTCTGGCCCGCGACCGCGTAGGCCTGAACAATCCGCTGCTTCCGAAACTGCTAGTGGCGAGTGCCCTGATCGCGACGACGATCCTGGCCGTTTGGGCCTGGTTTGTCTTCGGGCGACGGTCGGTGTGAGTTCGATCACCACGTCTTTCCGACGGTCCGGC